>CAZYJL010000001.1:0-284587 GCA_964647825.1 uncultured Coxiellaceae bacterium
AGTTTTTTATCAAAAACCAAATTTAAGATAGAAAAAATATCAAGTTATATGAGGTAGCCCTGGCTGTGAGAAAGAACACTGTAGATTATCAAACACAAAAATTACTCGAATAAAAAATACTCAGTTTTGTTCTCGAATTCATTTGTGCTACGCTTTGCGGCAATTTTCTTACAGGGACAGCATCATCATGAAATTTGCTCAACAGTTAGATACGACCATTCGTTTACTGGCAACCCAAGGAAAAGGCATTTTAGCTGCCGATGAAAGTGAATCGACCGTTAGCAAACGCTTTACTGCACTTGGCATCGACTGCACAGAAGCAACGCGTAGAACGTGGCGCGATCTACTGATTACCACGCCGGGCATCAATGAATTTATTGCTGGCATCATCTTATTTGAAGAAACATTGCACCAAAAAGCGTTAGATAACACGCCTTTCCCAGAAAAACTCAATACGCTAGGTATATTGCCAGGCATCAAAGTCGATCAAGGCCTAACACTGCTCCCAGGCACGCATGATGAACACATCACACAAGGTCTCGATAAATTAGGCGAACGCCTAGATCATTATCGTGAAAAAGGCGCCCGTTTTGCTAAATGGCGCGCGGTTTACACCATTGGTGAAAAAACACCAAGCCAATTAGCCATCATGACCAATGCCGAGGTTTTGGCGCGCTATGCCGCAATTTGTCAAGCACATGGCATTGTCCCGATGGTTGAGCCAGAAATTTTACTTGATGGCACGCATTCTCTTGAACGCTGTTTTGAAATTAGCGAACGTGTTTTACACAATGTCTTTCATGCATTATACAGACACCATGTCAGCCTCGAACAGATGATTCTAAAACCCTCGATGGTGATTAGCGGAAAAAACGCATCGCATCGTGCTGACATCATGACTGTTGCTAAAGCGACGGTCACCGTCTTAAGACGCACTGTGCCTGCCGCTGTCCCCACCATTAACTTTTTATCCGGCGGCCAAAGCCCCGAAGAAGCGACTGCACATCTCAATGCTATGCACACTTGCGGCCTCGCCCTACCATGGAATCTCAGTTATTCCTATGCACGTGCTTTGCAAGACGATGCCATGAAAACATGGCGCGGCATCGATGCGCAAATTCCACATGCGCAACAGGCTTTTTATCGTCGCGCAAAACTCAATAGCTTAGCGGCCCTTGGACATTACGCCGCAGATTTGGAAAAAACCCCTATCTGAATGCAGCACTTTTCGTTAACGAAAAAAGCTACAGTTCATCAGATACAAAACAAGGAAAGGATGACGATGACAACCAGTCAAATTAACACAGCGGAGGCGAAGGAACAGTTCACTGAACTCGTCAATCGTGTTGCTAACAACCAAGAACGCATCATTTTAACAAGACGTGGCCGTGAAATTGCGGCCATTGTCTCTATCGATGATTTGAAGCACCTACTCGCTGTACAAAATCAACGCGATCTCGAAGAAGCCATTAGCGCACTCCAAGAAGCGCGCACCCACGGCATGCTAACCCTTGATGATATAAGGTAAAACTCTACCGTGGCAGCTACCCCTTACACCATTCGTCTCACACCACGCGCAGCGGATGAAATCAAGAAACTTGCCAGCAAACCGCGCAATTTGGTGTTACGCCTCGCCGAAGCGCTTTCTATCAACCCTCGACCACCCGGCGCTGAAAAAATCGAAGGCATGACAGGACTCTATAGCGAATCAGCGAATAACTTACGACTTGTTTATAAAATTGAAGAACAAGAAATTATTTTGCTTTTTATTAGACATATTTAATGTATAATGCCAAAAGTTACACAATCATATGCAAAAATAAAAACATATCAATCTAAAATACATACTAAAAACATATGGAAATGGTTTCAATTCAACAATCTTTAATTAATTAATTAATTAATTTATTTAATAAATAAAGAAAAAATAAGGACCCCCGACTATGCTATTAATTGAGCTGCTGACATTTGACAATAAAAAAAACAAAAGAAACACAAAGATTTGGATCCATCAAACGAAGAAAAAACTCGAAGAAATTACGCAAAAATTTTCAATGGAAATCGATATAAAAAATTTAACAGGTGAAATCATCGTTGGCAAACAAGATGAACTCGGAAACCTTGATGCAGCTAACAAAAAAGCCATGGAAGAAAATCTATTTAACAGAAAAAAAATAACAAGAGAGAAAGAACAAACGCAATATGGCGGCACCATCATTACCTGTGATGGTAATCCAGAAGGAAAACAGATTCTCGATAACACGCTAGCAGAATGTATCGAAAAGATTCATCAAAAAAATGTGCATATTTTTCTTCTATCTGCAGATGAGAAGACGGTCGAAAACTTCAAAAACACATTATTTTTATCAGAAAAATACAACTTTAACAGAGAAATATCCGAAGGGCAGAACTATCTATATTGCTTTACACTAAAAACCAATCCAAGCGTCTATCTCTATTGTACTTTATCTGTTTTGTATCGACATGCACTGGACAAAATGCTCACCAACTTTGAGAATCATATTGTAAACCATGACAAAACAGATCAAGACGATATAATAAAAGAATTTGCAAATTTATCTTTATCACCACACATTCTGTTTAAAAAAACTGAACAATTGGCTAATTCTCAAGAAATCAATCGAGTAGCGACAGCGATAGATGATCATTACACCACTCGCTCACTGAATAAATGGTCTTCGTAAAAATAAAATTATATTTCCCATCAAACCTAACCTAACGCCACGCCTAACCACGCGCCGGTCAACCATGTCACGCCTGCGGCAACCGCACCGATCAAGAGCATCCGCGTTCCGCTGAACAGTGCGCTGCGGCTGGTAAATAAACTTAATAATGAACCGACACCAAATAAAGTCAATGCAGTGAAAATGAAACTGGCATCAAACGCAACCCTATCCTGCAAAAATAAAAAAGGGAATAACGGAATCATTGCACCTATTGCAAAACTCAGAAAAGAAGAAATTGCCGCGCCGATCGGTGAACCTAACTCTGCGGGATTTAAACCTAATTCTTCACGCGCCAAAATATCTAATGCACGCTCTGGATCACTGATTGCCAAGGCTGCTAATTCTTTTGCACCCTCTTTTGGCATACCACGTGCACGATAAATTGCCGCTAATTCTGCGGCTTCTTCTTCTGGATACAATGTTAATTCTTCTTTTTCTAACGCAATTTGATATTCAAAAAATTCACGTTGTGAACGCACCGAAATATATTCGCCTGACGCCATTGAACACGCACCCGCTAACAAACCTGCCACGCCTGTTAAAATAATGACGGCATGCGAAGAACCCGCGCCTGCCACACCTGCCAATAAACTTAAATTAGAGACAAGACCATCATTGACACCAAACACCGCTGCACGCAAATTACCAGCATGGCCAATCCCTTTATGTCGCTGCTCCAAATGTGCTGCAGCGGGATGGCTTTGTGGCGTGCCGGCATAAATCGACATGCCTCGCACTTTCATAGCGGATAAAATAAATCGCAATTGCCGCGTGCCAAACAGTTTGATTAAGCTACTCACTAAACGCGCTCGAAACCCAGGATTAAAAACAACAATTTCATTTTCTTTGCCAAGCTTTTTAATTTGCTCTGCCCAAATGCTCGCTTGTTTTTCAGCTGCTTCCGCTAATTCTAAAAAAAGTGTTTTACGTATAGGATCAATCTCATACTCAGCAACGATTTGATACAACCATGCAGAGCGTTTTTCTTCTTGCCAATTCTCGAGTGCAGACATACTTTCTTCTCCATCAAAATCTTACACAATACGTCACACCTAACCACAAATCCCACAACGATCCGATAAAATATCTTTTGCTGGCGTCGATGTCGTTTCTGCTAAGACACTGCCAGTGACTGCATTCGGACGAAAAATTGTGCAGCCTTTTAACCCTAAACGAAACGCTTCAGTATACACGCCTGCTAATTCTGCAAAAGGAAAACTCTCGGGTAAATTTATGGTTTTCGAAATCGCACTATCAATAAATGGCTGCGCGATGGCTTGCATTTTTAAATGTTGCGTTGGTGTTAACGTCGCTGCATCCACCCAAGCAGGTGGCAGTGCTTCGGCTTGACCGCGCTGTTGCCATAAATGTAGAGCATAATCTTTTACTAAAAATTTTGTTAATTCCCCTGTTGGTAAACGTATCGTGCGCTCATAACTACCACGAAATACCGGCTCGATACCACTCGACACATTATTTGCTAATAAACTAATCGTCCCCGTTGGCGCAATCGCATTATGATGACTATTACGAATCCCTATTTTTTCAATTTGCGTGCGTAAATTATCCGGTAATTTTTCAACAAACTTTCCTTGCAAATATTTTTTGGATGAAAAAACAGGAAAAACACCGCGTTCTTGCGCTAAATCAATGGACGCTTGCCATGTGGCTTCTGTGATTTTTTTAATTAAGTCTGCAAAAAATTCAAATGACGCCTCACTGCCATAGGTAATTCCCAACATAATCATCATATCGGCAAGCCCTGTAATGCCTAAACCGATACGCCGTGTTTGACGTGCTTCTTGTTTTTGTTTCGCTAATGGATAATGCGAAAGATCTACCACGTTATCTAAAAAACGCGTTCCGACAACCACTGTTTGTAATAAACGTTGCCAATCCACAGTGGCTGTCTGCGTAAATGGTCGCAATATAAATTGCGTTAGATTCACTGCACCCAGATTACATGCACCATAAAAAGGTAAAGGAATTTCACCACATGGATTTGTTGCACTGATCCACTCACGATACCATAAATTATTTTGCCGATTGATTGTGTCTTCAAACAAGACGCCGGGCTCTGCATAATCATAAGCCGCACGCGTGATTTTTTCCCATAATTGGCGTGCTTGTAAACGACGGACAACGCGACAGGCAACAGGCTCTGCGCTACCACTCCAATGACGTAACACCCTATCTGCCACTTGTGTTTCGCCTACAGGAAAAATTAATTCCCATTCACGGTCTTCTGCCACGGCTTGCATGAAGGCATCTGTCACTAACACAGATAAATTAAAATGCCGTAATTCATGTGGATCCGCTTTGGCAGCAACGAATTCTTCAATATCCGGATGATCACAACGCAAAATACCCATCATCGCGCCACGACGGGCACCAGTGGACTCCATCGTGGCACACATGGCATTCCAAATTCGCATAAACGAAACGGGACCGGACGCTGTCGTGCCCGTATGTTGCGCTGAAAAACCACGTGGTCGCAAAATAGAAAAATCATACCCAACGCCGCCACCTTGTTGTAACGTGATCGCGCCTTCATGCAATGCATCAAACACGCCGGTCAACGAATCTTCGGCAATTGGCATCACAAAACAATTAAACAGTGTGACAGCATGCTGCGTACCCGCGCCGGCGAGAATTCGGCCACCGGGTAAAAAAGAAAAATCTTTTAATACATCATAGAATTGTTGTTGCCAGTGCGCTTGCTTTTGTTTCTGCTCAATACTGGCAACGGCGCTGGCCACGCGCTGCCAAGTGTCTTCAATACTTTGATCGACCGCATTTCCCTGATAATAATAACGGTATTTATTGTTCCAGATTTTTTCTGAGATCGCTTCTTGAAACACATTTGACATACTAAGTCCTTTTAGTAATAAATAAAAAAATATTAGGCTCTGTTGATAATGATTATTTTTAATCATTTTACGAGAAAACATGATGTTTTCGAGAATCAAATCGAATCAAGAAGAGTGTATTTGATATTAAAATGATTAAAAATAATTAATTATCAACAGACCCTAATTAAGCTAAACATGATACGCCCGACTCAATTCATGCACAGCATCAACCAACACACTGACATGTTCCGGTGGAATGTCCGGCGTAATGCCATGGCCTAAATTAAAAATATGCCCGGATCCATGACCATACTCTGCTAACACGCGCGCCACTTCCGCACGAATGGTTTCCGGCGTTGTTGCTAAAATCGCAGGATCAAGATTACCTTGCAACGCCACACGACCCGCCGCTTCCGCGCGCGCTGTCGTTAAAGAAATTTCCCAATCTAAACCAACCGCATCAACGCCTGTCTCAATCATCCGCGATAACCATTGCCCGCCGTTGCGCGTAAATAAAATCACCGGCACAACACGACCTTCCACGGTGCGATGCAGCCCTGCTAAAATTTTTCGAATAGATTGCAATGAAAATAGCTCATATTCTTCTGTCGTTAGCATCCCACCCCAACTATCAAAAATCATCACCGCGGATGCGCCGGCATGAATCTGTGCATTCAAATGCAGCGTGATCGCTTCGGCGAGTAAATCTAATAATTGATGCAAAACCGCTGGCGTTTCTTGTTTTAATGCACGAATCGCTGGGAATGCTTTATTGGCTTGCCCTTCCACCATGTAGGCGGCGACAGTATAGGGACTCCCGCAAAATCCAATCAATGGCAAACGACCCGCCAAACTTTGGCTGATTAACCGCACTGCATCGCAAACATAACGCAAATCGGTTTCTGGATCAGGAACACCCAACGCCGCGACATCGCGCGCCGTCCGAATCGCCCGCGTAAAACGCGGCCCTTCCCCTTCCACAAAATGTAAGCCCAATCCCATCGCATCCGGAATCGTCAAAATATCCGAAAAAAGAATGGCAGCATCAAGCGGAAAACGCTCTAAGGGTTGCAACGTCACTTCGCAAGCTAATTCCGGCGTTTTACACAGCGCCATGAAACTCCCTGCGCGCGCACGCACTGCCCGATATTCCGGCAAATAACGGCCAGCCTGACGCATAATCCAGACTGGGGTAACATCCACTGGCTCACGGCGCAGCGCGCGTAATAACCGATCGTTTTTTATCATGGTCATGTAAGCACCTTCTAGTAAGTTGCAGCGATTCTCTCAGAAAATCCAACCGACTACACGCTTTGCACTCATACGCATTTAAAGATAGGATGACACACACCCTGTCCCGCCGTTAAAATAGAGGTTTCACTTTCATACCAAACAAGGAGTTGACGTATGCGCAAACAATTACTGGCCGCCACACTAACGAGCCTTTGCCTGATTGGCATCACTGCATGCCAGCAAAAAAATCCGGATGACCAACAAAATAATACGACGACCCCTGCCACAACACCTGCTGCCGCCGACCAAGCACAGAATCAAATACAAAATTCGAACAACCCAACGAATCCACCCTCTGACGCTGCACCAATCACTACAGCTGCCGCACCTGACATGTCCGCTAGCACGCCACCGCCAGCCGATACAATGCCAACAGATCAACCTGCTCCAACAAATGATGCGCCAGCTATGAATCAAGATGCACCGCCAGCGATGAACGGCGCTGCCCCCAACACTGCCACACCCGACGCAAGTGCACCTACGGTCAGCAACGCAGACACCACGACACCCTCTGTCACGCCATCTGTACCTGACAGTAGCGCCGCCCCGATGACACCAGACGCTACCACAAATGCGCCAAGTAGCTCAGATAGCATGCCTGCGACGCCATCAACACCCGATGCAAACAGCACGGCTGGTATGAATAATGGCGGTGATAGTGCACCAGTCGCACCAGACACAAATAGTGCATCCACCAACGCGACGACCGGTTCTGGTTACTAAACTCGTTTATTTCGACCAATCTATCTAGTCACTGATGATCCCAGCGAAAGCTGGGGTTTTTATTTTTTCATTAATAAAATCAATAAGATAAAATCATTAAAACAAAATTTACAATACAATCAATAAGATAAAAAAATTATGATTTTATCATTTTAATCATATACTTAGGTCAAAAATAAGTCGTGAGACGAGGGCCACCTCATAGAAAATGATCTTTTTCTGAACTATTTTTTACAAAAAGAAGCTGTCATACCGCGCTTTATGCGCGGTATCCAGTCTTTTTATCTATCATTTTCTGGATTGCGCATAAACCGCGGGATGACAAGATTTTTTATAGTTAGTTTTTTGTCAAAAACCAAATTTAAGATAGAAAAAATATCAAGTTATATGAGGTAGCCCTAGTCGTGAGACCAAGGGCCACTACGCGAGTAACCTTAACGCTTACCCGTCGCCATCCAATTAATAATATCTTCTGCAACAGTACGTACATTACGCTGATCTGTCGACACACGAAAATCCGCTATTTCTTCATACAAAGGTTCACGTTCTTGCTGTAATTTCTCCAATATTTCGTCACGATTTTGTACGCGCAATATGGGACGTCTCGCATCATTCACCGTACGATTTTTTTGAAAACGTAGCGAAACTTCCAAATAAACGACAATACCACTGGCAGTGAGCAACTGACGACTACGTGGCGAGATAATGGTTCCACCACCCGTTGCCAGAACAATCCCTGCAGCATTCGCAATTAATTCCTCAACGACAGACTCTTCCCGCCGACGAAAACCCTCTTCACCTTCTACATCAAAAATCCAACCAATATCGACACCCGTACGTTTTTCGACTTCTTCATCGGTATCGTAGAACGCCATATCAAGCCGTGACGCAAGATACTTGCCGACGCTGCTTTTGCCCGCACCCATCGGTCCAACCAAAAAAATATTTTTACCTGCCATACTTACTTTTAGCCCCTTACCTAACTAACTGACTACGCCAATTTATCTAACTACGCCAAATTTAAAAGAATTCTAGCACGAGAAGGTTGCTTCGTGAGACTTTGCAGCTCACAATCTGCATTAATGAATACCAAAAACACCAAACATACCCATCATAACATCGCATGGCGAACAGCGTTATGCCAATTGCCGCCTGCATTACAACACTGGATGCAACATACTGGGTCGTTTATGCAGCATCTGGCGTTCCACGCAATTACTGGCGCACATGTACAAGTACTACAAGAATATTACCGCAGCGCAACCCTCGCTGAAACCAAACAGCTTGCCCTTCCCCTCCGCGCTAGAGTCTGGGTACGAGAAGTCTTCATTAGCACGACGACAGGGAAGACACCTGGCCGTTGGATGGTTGCGCAAACACTATTTCCACAAAAAATTCTCACCGGCGAAGAACGACGACTCAAACAACTCAAAAAACGTGCACTCGGCTCCATCCTCTTTCGACATCAGCACATGACCCGTAGCCCGTTTGAATTCACTCAACTGCACCCCACGACGTTTTTTTATCAACTTGCTAATGCAGCAACGCTGATCACAGCGTCAGAACTCTGGGCGCGCCGTTCTGTTTTTACATTAAACAACCCAGAAAATGGCATAGAAAAGAAATTATTACTCACCGAAATCTTTCTACCCGATTTACTACATGTCCGCTAAAAATAATACACTCTCTACTATTCAACTCTACGCACAATTGATGCGTTTTGATAAACCCGTTGGCACGTTATTATTACTTTGGCCGACACTTTGGGCACTTTGGCTAGCCGCAGATGGCATGCCTGATACACGTATTTTATTTATTTTTATTTTAGGCGTCGTGATTATGCGTGCTGCAGGCTGTGTGATCAATGACATTGCCGATCACCGACTTGATTCACATGTTGCACGCACACGCGATCGTCCACTGGCGACTAAACAATTATCTTTAAAAAATGCATGGTGGGTTTTTTTTATTTTATTAAGTCTCGCATTGTGTTTAGTCTTATTACTTAATCCACTGTGTTTATTACTCGCATGTTTCGCGGTGATCACCGCCATCATTTATCCTTTTTTAAAACGTATCACACATTTACCACAACTTGGTCTAGGGATTGCGTTTTCTTTCGGAATTCCTATGGCATTTGCTGCCATCCAAAATAAAATCCCCTTCATTGCATTAGTATTATTTATGACAAATTGTTTATGGATCATTCTATATGACACGCTCTATGCAATGGCAGATCGTTTAGACGATCCAAGCGCCGGCATTCGCTCAACTGCACTTTTGTTAGGAAAATATGACAAATTCGTTATTGGCTGCTTACAAATTGCAGTGATTTTCTTGCTCTATTTTATTGGATCTTATTTGCAGCAACGTATCATTTTTAATACGATGCTATTTTTTTCAAGTGTGTTATTTGTCTATCAACAATGGTTGATTCGCGATCGTCTACCTGCTAACTGTTTACGCGCTTTTAAAAATAACCAATGGATTGGTTTACTTATTTTTATCGGAATTTTATACAAATGAAGATTGTTGCTGATGAACATATTCCTTTAATTGAAAACTATTTTGGCGAAAAGCATACAATTATCAAGAAATCCGGACGGACAATTTGCCGTGATGATTTATGTGACGCAGATATTTTACTTGTACGTTCTGTGACAAAGGTCAATGCCGCATTATTAGAAAATACACCCATCCAATTTGTTGGCAGCGCAACCGTTGGCACCGATCATTTAGATATCACGTGGCTTGAAAAAAATGGAATACGCTGGGCGGCAGCAACTGGCTGCAATACAGAAGCTGTTGTCAATTATGTACTCTCTGTCATTGCAGCTGCTCAAAAATGTGGTTTTCTCCAAGAAAAAAATTTACGTGCAGGGATTGTCGGTGTTGGGCGTATTGGTTCTGCTGTCGCAAAACGATTACAACAACTTGGCTTCACCACCCTACTTTGCGACCCTTTTCGGCTAGATATACCGACTGTGGATTTTGCTGAATTAACGAATCTCGATTTGATTTCATTTCATACGCCATTAACAACACTTGGTCTTTATCCGACACTTCATTTGGCTGATACTGTTTTTTTTCAACGACAGAAGAAAAATACTTTCCTCTTAAATACAGCACGCGGTGACATCGTTGATGAAAACGCAGTCAAAAATCATGGACACCACTTGACATGGTGTCTCGATGTCTTTCCACACGAACCTTTCCCTGATACGCAATTACTTGAAAACGCATGGATTGCAACGCCTCACATTGCAGGGTACACAGTCGATGCCAAACGTCGCGGCACAGCAATGCTTTATGATGCTGCTATTCAGCAAGGTATTTTGCCTGCAAAAAATAATGAAACGCTGCCACCCTTATTAGACAAAAAAATCTTTTCTTTTGATGGGGAAAAAGTGACTTGGCAAGATGTCGTGCTCGCCATTTTTGATCCGCTTGCTTACTCTGATCTTACAAAAGAAACTCTTGCCGATGATCCTAAAAAATTTGATTTATTACGAAAAAATTTTCCCGAACGGCGCGAATTTTCTGCGATCGAAATACATGATGCAATCTTAACAACGGCAGATGCCGCGCTGTTACAAAGTTGGGGAATGGATATCGATCATTTAAGGTCAACGTAAAGCAACCTCAAGAGGGTAGTTTTTTTCTTGGCTGCATAACTAGTACAGTGTTTCATTAATTGTGACTGCTTTTTTATCTTACACTTACAAGCTGTCACCCCGCACTTGTTGCGGGGTCTGGTATAAAAATCGATAAAAAATTCAAAATTAATGCAATAAAAAAAATAATTCAACATGACGGGATCTTTTTTTGATTTGATTTAAATTGTTTTTTACACCAGACCCCGCAACAAGTGCGGGGTGACAGCTTGATAAATTATTTATTCAAATATGCGTATTATTTTCAGTGTCTATAGCTCTTTGTTGAAATTTCACATATACGACATAACCAATTTCACACCGTGTTATTTTACCTATATCGATTCAAACAAACCTGCATAGGATTAACACATTCAGTCGTATCATGTCTTATTTCTGTACTTTTTATGGCAGTATGATCCTCAATCAAATGGCTAGCCTCTGACTCTGTGACGACAGATTTGGACGCTGCTTTGAAAAAACGTGGGAAACTCTGCAACTCCGCTAACATTTTTTTCTTGGAATAATAAGTTTTAATCGATTTTTTAAAGGAATGAATCATACCTAATTCATCACCCGCTTCTGGATGAAATTGTACTGATAAAATAGGCGCACCAAATCGTGACTCACATGCTTCAATTTTTCCATCTGGCGATCTTGCTACTACTTCTAAATAGTTTTTATAGCCAGTCGACGTTGAATCAAGTGAAGCACCTACAATCAAATCCTCTCCACCAACTTGCGAAACATACTGACGATGCGCACCATAATAACCTCGTTCTTCTTCTTTTATTTTTGGCAAAAACATACTTTTAAAAAAAGTCACTGGGGAAGATTTACCCACAGGCTGATACTTTAAATCTGATGCTGTGAGATTCGTTACAGTACCACCAAGGTATACATTTAATAATTGATGCCCACCACAAATGGCAAAAATAGGCATGCCCATTTGCATAGCAACATAAATATAAGCAATTTCAGCAATTGCACGCTCATAATCAAATGAACTTGGAGATTTATCATTTTTTCCCCCAAAAAACTCAGGCGGTACATTACAGCTATTACCAGGAATAATTAACGCATTTTTATCAGCTAATTGTATTCTTGCCAAAGAAATTGCATCTGAAAATGCCTTTTGATATATCTCATCTGAAATTTTCTTTTGATAAAAGGTTTTTTCATCGCTAGCCTTTGGACAAACTTTTCTATAATCAACAAAAGACATTATAAAATTTAATCCTTCACTTTTTCCTGTAAAATTTCCACCTAAATTGCTCAACATAGAACAACCAATTATAGAACTATACGACAATGCGACTTCACAATTAAGGTGCCTAAAATTTTTCATCTTTAAATAAACTTTCTCTTCACCTTTCTTTTCAAAAAAATATTTCAATAAATCTAGATAAATACCATCTTGTTTAAATGACGAACATAAAATAGAAAAAACATGATCATGCATTAAAAATGCTTTTATGACATTAACTAAGATATAAATAGTCTCATTATATGAAAATTTCTCTAACAAATTACGTGCCATATTATCAAATAATTTATCAAGATCATCTTCCATTTTTCTAACGATATGAAATTTTACAACATTTATAATATGCTCTGAAAAGATCTCAGCAAAGTTAATGTTTTTTAGCAACGTTTGCAATTTGGCAAAATTAGAAATTTTAAGCTCATATATAATTATTTTTTCATTTATCTCTTCCAACAGACGACAACCAAAGATAAAACAAAGAAGCGTATTAAAAATGTCCGGATTATCTACAAATGCGTTTAGCAAATAAATACAAATCAACTCTTTTCTTTTGCAATCATAATATTTAATCTCATCAAATATCATCAACATTTTCGGATAAATTTCTTCTGATTGGCAACCATTTAAAGTAGCAATAATCTTATTGGCATCTATTTTAAAAGGGTTATATTCATCAATAGCTACTTTTAATTCCATGAAGTCATTTTGATTTTTATAAAGACTTTCAACTTTAGCAACTATCTCATCCCAATACTCTTTTTTATTTAAGAATAAGCAAATATTTTCAAATACTTCTTGCTTATCAAGAAACAGTTTCATCACTAAAATAAAAATATCAATTTTATAATTTTTATTCAGAAAAATATAATCATGATCAAAACTACTAAAATCTATTGAAATACCATCTTTGATACCATCTAAAAAATATTCAATTATTTTATCTGCATGTATTTTAACATAATCAAAATTATGAAGTGCATTGACTAACTCAGTATAATTGCTATTTTTTTCTGCAAGAGACTCAACATAATTCATTAGATTCATAGCAAATTTATTATAATGAAACAATGTAAAGCATAATGATGAAAAAATATTTTTATAATTTATACATTTTATTAGAACCATGATGATAAGTTTTACCTTGTCTTCCGTCGAAATAATTGATTTCGAGGAATAGGCGACATGATTATAGAAAAAGGTATCTATCATCGTACACAATTTTTTAGAAGTTACTTTTTTTGCCTCATTGACAAATACATCAGCGGTTCTTTTAATGGGATGATAATCTCTTATCGCCTGATAAAATTCTGATGGATAGCGCTTTCCATCTAGTGAGTATATTTTTTTATTTACACTATCAAACCACTTATTAACATAGATAAATCTGCAAAGATTGGAAAAATATTCTTTTCCCTTATTATAATCCCAATACAATAAACTTATGAGAAAATTTATTGCATCATCAGCATGATAATTCATATTTTCTTTAATTGATTCGAGTAAATAGCTAAAAAAAATATTTTTATCTTCTACTTTTAGACAATTCAAGCAATCTACAAAAAAATTGAGAGGTTTAAACTCTGGTTTTTTTACAGAAAAAATTGAATTAATCAATACTTCTTGTATAGTGTATTGAAAAATAAAATTTATTGAATATATTTTTTTCAATATTGCTATGCACTTTTCTGGCTGATCAAGCATGTATTTCTTTGTCTGATGCGTAACAATTATTTTCAAGAAAACACTTTGCGTACTGGTAAGTTGGCATCCTTTATAGAATACCTCGAGCAAGCAATGAAACAATTCTTCTGGGATTAGATACTCATTATTTAATTTAATCTTATCATGCAATTTCAACAATGCTAAATCTACAAAATTCTCATGCTTTTTTTTGAATTCTTTTAATAAGCTAAAAAATTTTTTTTCGTCTTGAGCTAATAATTTTTTTAATTTATCCTCAAAAAAATCTTCTAAGATTAAGATATCTCCTGATAACCATCCGCACGTCTGCTTAAATTCCCAATAAAAATTGTAAAAATTTTTTCTACTTAATTCTTGAAAAAACAAATCGCCGAACGTATTTTCTAGTGCAGCAATTTTTTCAGCTTTAGAACAGCTAGAATTTAACACTTCTTTTATATTATAGATCACTTATATTTCCTTTACTTGAAATTCTCAAGAATCACGCTACGCTTACTTGCAAATGACATTTAATATATGCTGACATAACAAGCAACAACGATAAAATCAGTTAAGTTTATTTGATAACGAAGAGCATCTTAGCTAAAAACCGACAATCATCTCATTCACTAATACAACCCACCCTCACCTAATTCTGCCGCAGGTGCAGGATCTTTTGTCGCCTGCGCAACATAGGCATTATCTTCGGCAGGCAACCATGGTTGCATAAAATATTCAAAACGCGCAGCTGGATTTTGTGCTGTGGCACGCTTACCCGTTAAAGGATCAATGCGCACACTGACAATCCCCTCCGGCTGATCTGGCACATGATCCGCTGTATTTTTTAATGCCCCTTGCATAAATGAAATCCATAACGGTAACGCTGCTTGCGCACCATATTCATGCAACGATTGCGGTTGATCAAACCCGACCCACGCCAATGCCACTAAGCGCGCATTATAGCCCGCAAACCATGCATCCACTTGGTTTTGCGTCGTGCCGGTTTTGCCTGATAAATCTAAGCGTTTGAGTGATCGTGCACTGATCCCAGTGCCATGCTCAATCACATCATGCAGCGCTGAAGTAATTAAAAATGCATTTTCTGCTGGAATCACTCGTGGTGCGCGTGCATTGACATCAACAGTTGTGGCACATTGCTCACAGGCTACTAATGGCCGCGCCTGCCATAATCTTTCACCAGCAGTATTTTGAATATGATCAACCGCATACGGCACCACGCGGAACCCACCGTTTGCAAACACAGCGTAACCGACCGCCATTTCGAGTGGCGTCACACTCGCCGTCCCTAACGCTAAGGTCAATTCTGCAGGTAATTGCGACGCTGAAAAACCAAATCGAGAGGCATAATGCACGGTATAAGGCACACCGATTCGCTGCAATAATCGAATAGAAACCAAATTACGCGAATGAATCAACGCATCGCGCAATCGTGTTGGCCCATAAAAACGACGCTCTGTGTTGCGTGGCCGCCAAACACTATCATCTGCTGCATTCTGATAAATCACCGGTGCGTCATTAATCACGCTAGCCAATGTCATCCCCTTTGCCAAGGCCGCTGAATAAACAAATGGCTTAAAACTCGACCCCGGCTGACGTGTTGCACTCGTCATCCGATTAAAGTTACTCCGATCAAAATCAAAGCCACCGACAAGCGCAAGAATCGCACCATTACTTGGATCTAAGACAACCATCCCCGCTTGTGCTTTTGGCACTTGTGCCAAACGCATTTGCCCATCTTCTGTGAACATCACACGAATCAAATCACCTGGCTGCAAAATATCTGCTGTACGTTGCGGACGTGGCCCTAAATAATCTGCATTCTCCTGACGGCGCGCCCAACGCAACCCTTCCCATGGAATAACGGTTAAATGCCCGTTAGCTCGCAACACTGTGGCCGTCCGGGCGGTCATATCGACAACGACCGCAGGTTGCAGTCCACCCACTGATGTGATCGTTGCCAAGCGCTTTTCCCATGCTTTCATATGCAACAAATCTGGCTCGCCCCAGTTCGCTTCTGGCCCCCGATACCCATGGCGTTGATCGTAGGCAATCAATCCCTGCTGTACTGATTCACGTGCCAGTGACTGCAAATGCGGATCTAGCGTGGTATAGACGCTAAACCCTTCAGTATAAATGCTGTTGCCATACATCTGCTCGAGTTGCTGCCGCACCAATTCCGCCATATACGGCGCACGCACTTCAGTACGCAAATCATGCCGACTGGCATCTAATGGTGCTGCCAATGCCGCTTTGAGTGCCGCTGCATCGATGTAGCCACACTCATACATACGACGCAGCACATGATCTCGACGCTTCTTTGCCGCGACAGGATTCGCTAAAGGATTTAATGCAGAGGGTGCTTTGGGTAAGCCTGCCAACATGGCATATTGGTCAAGCCGCAATTGATCGAGTGACTTGCCATAATAGATTTCCGCTGCCGCTTCAACACCGTAGGCACGATTGCCTAAAAAAATCTTATTCAGATACAACTCTAGAATTTTTTGTTTACTCAGACCATGATCAATCTTTAATGCGAGCAAAATTTCCCGTAATTTCCGGCCAAATGTTTTGTGTCGTGTTAAATAGAAACTACGCGCCACTTGCATCGTGATCGTACTGCCGCCCTGTTCTTTCCGACCCGTCACCACTAGCAAAATCGCCGCACGCATTAGCCCGGGAATATCAATGCCGGGATGCTGGAAATAACGCTGATCTTCTGTCGCCAGAACGGCATTAATTAATTGTTTTGGAATTTTTTCATAAGGCACAGGAATACGTCGTTTTTCCCCATAATCCGCCATTAATTTGCCGTCATGGGTATAAATTAACAAAGGTACTTGCAATTGCACCGTATTCAGCGCCTTAATATCAGGCAGCTCAAATACCATGTAGTACCACAGCCCCAATACCACGAGACCTGTAGGAATACTGATAATCAGCACCGCTTTTATCAGCCAACGAATCAGGCGTGCAATCAGCTTCATAACTACCATACAAAAAGAGGAAGACTTGTATTTTACACCACAAAACGCGAAGATAGCTTGCCGTTTCGCCTAAAATTGCATTTATTTTTATCATTTTGCACCCCTTTTCTCTTTTAATCCGTTGCACTTCTTCTTCCATCACGCATAGCAAGCAGCATGTTAACTGCTTCACTGGCCAGCATGGCGCCATAGCTTTACGGCATAAAATACTGACACGCGACATTCAGAGCCATCCCAACACCCCTTCATACGCCAAACAAAGGATTCCTTCATTAATGAATGCACTCTTCCCTATTCGTCGCTACGCTGGCCTCGCGCTCAGCGAAGATAAACTTGCACTGGTCTGTCTCAGCGAAAAAAAACGCCGCATTACACTGGAACATGCCATATTTATTCCTATCGCCCAACCATCCTCCATATCGACAGACCCTTTACAACAGGCTTTAAAAACGGCTGCACAAATCGTCAATAGTGCCAATTGGCCAACTGCCATGGCTTTACCAACGACATTCACACTTTGCAAATTGCTCCCTATGCCGACATATCTTGCAGAAAAAGACTATCATTTTGAAATACACTCACAACTGACAGAGTATTTACCGGGAGCAGATACAGATCTTTGTTTAGATACGTTTTTGTTAGAAAAAAATCCCGAAGAAAATACGATTTTATTAGCGGCTGCAAGGCGTGAACATGTTATACACTACACACAACTAGCACGTGCTGCCGGTTTCAAGATACATCGCGTCAGCATTCAACCTTCGCTATATTTTACGATCAATACACAACACGATTTACAGAAAAATAGTGCGTCATTATTAAATACCATGGTGATCTCACCCAATATCAATCAAAAAAATTTATTTAATGAAAAAAATAAACTGCCTTTCCTTTCCGCACTACATCTCGCCTCTCATCTGAAACACAAACAAATTAACCTACTTGAATCAGAAAAAAATTATTTTATTGGCACAATAAAAAATACAAAAAAAATTAATTATATTATATTAATACTATTTATTTTTATGATAATTTTATTATTCTCTCACTATCAATCTACGCATTCTATAAAAAAAATTGCCAACACACCGTCAATTTCTTTAAAAAAAATTCACTCCGAAAATGACAAAATCGAAGAAATTTCTATTTTACAAAATATTCGTTTTGCTGGATGGATAGAAACAAATAACACAAAAAAAGCAATTTTAGTTTTTCCAGATCATGCCATAAAACTATTTTCTATCGGTGATGCCATCCAAGAAACATCAGGATATATCAACAATATTTTACCTAACAAATTAATGATTGCACTCGAGGGGGAAATTTTAACGCTGATGCTAAAGAACCAACCTCATCAAAATCAGGAGAATAGCAGTGATAACTAGTCCCGCGTTACAGAAAATTATTTCAGTCTTGTTGTCTCCACGCTTTTGTGCAGAATCCAGAATATCACTGAGAAAATACTGGATACCGCGCATAAAGCGCGGTATGATAGCGTTTCTGCAACAACTGACTAACATAACGCAAAAGAAACGTAGATTAGGTTATCTAATAAACTTAATAGCCACCCACTTATTTTTACAATTCATGCTATTACCCTCAACATTTGCAACACCGGTTTCTTTAGAATTACACGACGTAGATTTAGCCGCAGCACTACATTTACTTGCCGCCACCTTGCATCACGATGTCATTTTGTCTTCCACTATTACCGGCACTGTTTCACTGACACTGCATCAACAATCGGCTGAAAATGTATTTGAATTATTATTAACATCACATCATTTAATAAAAATAAACAAAAACCATAGTTGGATTATTCTACCGCAAACCGAATTTTTACAACAAAAACAAGACACACAAAAATTACAGCTATTAATCGAGCAAATTACGCCATTAACAACACACATCTGGCAATTACATTATGCGAATGCCACAGATATTGCGAAAATATTACAAGACAAAAACAACGCGTTACTCTCTCCACAAGGCAGCTTACACATTGATGCGCGAACCAATCAATTAATTATACAAGATAATAAAAACAAACTCGCTATCATCAATCAAATCATTAAAAAAACAGATATACCGATCAAACAAATCATGATCGAGACTCGGCTTGCCAGTGTTGACCAAGATTTTATTAGAGAATTAGGCATTCGTTTTTCAACACGTGCACCGACATCTATTGTTACTTCTTTAAGAAAAAAAAATTATTCGTCAGAAAAAACATCACTCGCCACAGGCTATGCATTAGCAGTCGCACATTTAGCAGATGGGTCACTGCTTGACATCCAATTAGCTGCGGCAGAAACCAAAGGACATGCTGAGCTGATTTCCAGCCCAAAATTATTCACGTCTAGTCAGCAAGCGGCTTCGATCGAAGCCGGCGAAGAAATTCCCTATCAAGAAATCAGCGCAAGTGGCGCAACCGGCGTGGCATTCCGCAAAGCCGTACTCAGTCTGCATGTCACACCGCAAATTTTGCCGGGCCGCAAGGTACTCTTAACCATCACGCTACACGAAGACAAACCGGCGAGTCGCATCGTCCAAGGCGTCCCGGCGATTTCCACACGACAACTCCGCTCACAGATTCTGGCACTCGATGGGCAAACCATTATACTCGGCGGTATTTTTGAAACGAGCCAACGAGAAACACGTCCCGGCATTCCGTTTTTACGTGATATACCCCTAATCGGTCATTTATTTGAACAACAAAACATCGAAAAAAATCGGCGCGAATTAGTGATTTTTGTGACACCGCATATTATAGGATAATAGCGACAGGCTCCCCAAATAGAACGTTCTCCTATTACTTCTTATTTTATTCTGGGCTTCTCCCCTTTTTCTTCTATTTTCAAAGCATTTACATTCTGTTTTGAGGAAAATCCTGCAAAAAAACCTTTTTTTGATGATGCTTCTATATTATCGACTAAGTTAATATTTTTATCTTTGCATGTAGATCTTATAGCTTCTAAAATATGCTTGTATTTTTTAATACGATCGGGAATTTTGATGGTAACGGTTTTTTTACTCGCTCCATTAGATTTGCTCATGGATTCACTTACTAATTGTTCAATAAAATTTTTAAGGTCTGCTTGAGAAAATTTATCAATAATTTTCAACGAACTTGGATCTGCTAAAATATCTACTTTATTATCTTTTTTAACAGACAAAACTTGAAGAGATTCTATGGTCTTTTGCGATTTTTCAAACGAAACAGTATATTTCACCACAGAAAAATTCTCTTTTTTATCGTCACTACTAGGTGAAGATGGTTCATCTGATTCCAAGGTCAGATAACTTTCACTTTTTTCTTTATATTCTTTTGACAAGGATTGATCTAATTCTTCTTTACTATTAAAGGTTGAATGGTCAGATTCGATTTTAACAAGTTGAATATCTAAAGAACGAGTCAACTGCTTACTTTGCGCTGGCGCACTTAAAGCAAGTAATTCTGCAATATATGCGCGAGAATTTGCGAATAATACCCCATACCCTTCCAACCAAGCCCGAGTATTGGCAAAAAAGCGTCGCACGTCTTCGCCGTCTTTCGGTGAAGAAAATGGGTTTATAGATTGAAGTGAAATCCTAAACCAAGTACTCCAACTATCATACCGAACAGCGCGGCCATCATGTGCAGAATCATAACGATCAAATGTCCTTGTTGCGTTTACGATTGTAATAGTTTTTTGTAAAAATTCCTTCGAGTCATATGATAGTTTTAATGAAAATGATGAAGAAATATCAAATTTTTTGTTCAAATCGATAGGCAAACTTAGCTTGTTAGTTTCTTGGCGCAGCTCATCCCAGGCAATGTTAACTTTTTCTTGATAAGCAGCAAAAATTTTCTCAATCGAAGCTACATTGATAGAATCAGCTTGTAGGCAAGTTTGGAGTGTCGGGTACATCTCATTCCATTGTTGATCGATTTTTGCAAAAAAATTCACCCAAAGCATTCGAATTTTTACTTTCTTTTCCGTATCAGCCATATTTGATAATATTTCTTTAAAAATTAAATTTTCAAATTGATTGCGAAAATCACCTAATATATTTTTTATTAAACGTTCACACTGACTCGCTTTATCCATCAATGCTTGTTCACGCGCAATATACGATTCAACATCAGCATAATAATCAAAACCTAATGTTTTTATACCAAGTTGCTTTTGCAACCTGACTTTGTCTAATAATAATGATGTCTCCCCTTTATCACCCGCCCGTCCGGACCGCCCAATAATTTGTTGATAATCGCGGGGTCTCGGCAAATAAGTCAGCATGACATGCAAGCCTTTTTCTTTCGCTTCTGCGTCTAGTTTAATATCTGTGCCACGTCCAATCATATTGGTTGACACAGTTATCATGCCAGCTGCACCCGCTAACGCAATTTTCTTTGTCTCTTCATCCGAGCTTTCCGTACTGCTAATTCGTTGAATATGGTTATTAAATTCTTTTATCTGGTTTAAAATGTTATATAACTCAGCACTTTCGACATCATTTTCAGCAATAACTAAAATAGGCTGTTTCTTCTGAATTGCTTGTTTAATCTTTTTAATCAATAAACTGTGTTGTTTTTCTTTATTCGGACGTAAATATAAAGGATGATCATTACGATGCAAACCACGATGACGTGGGACATCAATAAAATTCATTTGATGTAATTTTGACACTTCAGCGCGTTCAATCTCTGAGCCAGCTGTTCCCGTCACCGCCTTAATTTTGCCGCCAACATAATCATCTAATAATGTTTTACTCGTAGAAGAATAGATAATTTGCTTTTCATCATCCATATGAAAATCATTTTTACATCTTTTTAAATCCTGTTGAAATTGCTCTATTTCTTTTAAATACTCACTCTTTTCATCTTGCGTCTGCAAAGAGCTTAAAAAACTTTCACGCTCACTCTCAAACAGGCGAGGGGCATCACGCAATAAGTTTAGACGTGCATGTAGGCATTGATGCACACCAAATGAAAATTTAGAATTTTTTAAAATACGATTTTCAACTATAAGCTTTGCCTCACTTTTTAACCCTTTTGGGGTCATGCTGGATTCATCTGGATCAAAAGTAAAGTCTACCTGATATCTTAATGACATGGCTTGCTTTGCTGACTCTTGCCACTGCTCAATTTGTGCTGATGGGAGACTATACAACCGTGCTATTTTGGCTGCAGACTCATCTTCACTCATTTCATTTTGTGCAAAACTCAAGAAATCTTCTCTTGATGCATCGATATCGTCGTAATAAAGTGCATCACGTTTTTTATCTTTATCTAACATAAAATAGCGAATTAAAAGTGGGTAAACCCAATCCATGTCTTTAATTTCATCTTTGCCAGCAGCAGAATAATTATATCGAGTGTTTGCAGCGTCAAAATAAGTCTTATCCGCTTCGTCCAACAAAAGCGCTCGTTTATTTGGCTCAGGATGAATAATAGGCGATATTTTCTTTGAAATTTCACTTTGCCATTTATTACGAAATAGACTCATGTTAGAGGGATCAGAAAAATTGATACCATCAATTAAATAATCTGAATCCTTAGAGTTAGCTGTAATGAAAGCTGTTTTGGCACCAAGTAAATTAAAATACGATTGATATTCAAGATAATCTCTTTTCGCTAACTGCACATCACTTGTCAAAAAATCTACCGTATTTCCCAAAGCAAATTGACATGCATTGAGGACCATCATAATTCGTGATTTTCCTTCACCTGTCCCTATCTGGCTCGTGACATAATCACCAGACATTAAAGATGTCAAAATAGCTAAATATTGCGTCGTATTTAGTTCAAATGAACTGCCTATTTTGTATTTACCATTTACATCAATATCATCATTGCCTTTTGAGCGATAAAGTAATTCTGCAGCAACAGCAACTAACGTATAATAATCAGGCTCTGTTGTATTTTTAAATTTATTTAATGCATCAACTAAATCTTTAATTGATTTATTACGAACATCATTAGTAATCGCAACAAATTTATCTAAATCAATATTTTCTTTTCTAAATCCAATAAATTCATTTAATTTCTCACTTGCAACATCTTTATGAAAACCATTTAAAGGCTTCGCATTTTCAGATTTTTCTTCTAAACATGTCCCATCTGCTGATAACCAAATTTCACGAGGAGACGGTGTTAAAGAATAACCTTTATACATCTTATTCATATATTCTTTATAATCTGAATCTTTCTTCCAATCTTTATCCCAATCAACTAATTTTTGTATCGATGGAAAAGGTGCTTTTTGATAAAATTCATCAATAACCTCCAAAAGTTTTTCATTTTTTAAAATAGCTTCTAAATCAGGATATGAAAACGTTTTATCATTATTTATAAGCGATACAATCATTTGACAGACAGTGTGACAATTTTTTTCTGTTAACTGCGACATTATTTTTAGCAAAAAGTCTGGGTTAAATTCTTTATGCTGCTTCCCATTAAACTGAAAACACAAAGACAAAATAATCTTTTCATCTTTGATATGTTGAAATTTATCCTTCAAAGCAAAAAAATCAAAAATATAATCAGAGAAAATTAAATCTTTTTTGTTTTTTACAAAATTTTCTAAATAATTATCATACAAATTCAAAAGTGCATTTTGCAATATCTCATTTTCTTTAAACGGCGATGGAGATAAAAATTCACATAACATACTTGAGAATAAATTAATATTTTCTAGCGAGGCATCCTTTTCTTCTTTTTCCTCTCGCTCATCTACTGGCATCACCAGCCATGTAGCTTGTACTCGTTTTTCAATTTTTTTTGTAAGTTCTTTAGAAATTTCATTCTCCTCTGCAAAAGTATCTAATTTCCGGACGACAACTAAATAATTCATGATTTTTTTTGACAAAGCAGAAAAATCAAATTTTTTATCAATTTTTTGGATACTATTTTTTGTTTGCATTAAATAGTAAAAATTATCAAGTCCTATTTCTTTATTTGCATCAATCATAGTCAACATAGCAATAAAATCTACTTGCCTTAAAATCCCTTTACCCTCTTTATAAAAATTATTTGTTTGCAACAATGTCAAAAATTTAACTCGATCTTTTGCTAACATATTTCTCATAATATCAATTAATTTATCCGCCAACATTAAATTACCTTGTTTTTCTTGTTCACCACTAAATTGCGAAATAATTTTTCGCATAGCCTCTCTTGTTGTTTCGTCTGCGAATTTTGCGACAATTTTTTTATTAATTTCTTCTGCAACTGGATTTTTATCTAATTGAAGAGAAAAATAAGCAGATGGAAAATAATCTTTTAAATTGACTTTTTGGTAATTTTTATCATTAATAGCTATATTGAAAGTAATAGTTTGCATTGTTTCTAAAACAAAATCTGCTGATAATTCGACCCCTTCTTTACTTTCATTTATGTTTTCTATAATTTTTTCTTTTAAACTGTCTAAAATTGAAATAAGATGCCCTTCTGTAAAAGGTTTTTTTTGACTAATATTCTCAGCAATATATGGCAAGTGTTTCACCAAAGCTTCTTTTAATGCCTTGATAATAATTTCATCATTTTTATTACTTTCCGTTTTCAAAAAATAGTTAGCTAACAACTTATTAACACTTTCTTCACTTAATCGAAATGTACTAATCAATGAAATAAGTGATTTTTTTAAATGAGAATCAATTTTTTGAGCTTCAAGATAAGTTACCAAATTTAAATAATTTTCTAAAATATCTTTATTTGCTTTATAATCATCCGCTGTATAGTTCATTAAACCTTCATAAACAGCATGCTGATAAACTGGATGTGTTTGATAAAATTCAATTAGTCTAATAAAATTAGTCTGATTTTTTTCATCTGGATTAGCCAACATCATCATTTGTGTCAAAACAGGAAAAGGCGGAAGATAATTACTTTTTTTGACTCTAATAACATTTAAAATATCACGCCATTTCTTATTTTCTTTTATTTTTATTAAGAATTCATCAAAATTTTCTTTGCAATTTATTTCACTACGTTTAGCTAATTCAAAATTTTTATCTACTGTGGTGATAGCGATAATAATTAAAATTTCACGAGCATCATCATATGATATTTGTTTACCAGATAACTCTTCAGTAACATATTGGTAAAACTGCAATGAAAGCTGCATCCGTACATTTTCTTTTGTTGCTAAAAATCGGAAAAAATGTTTATATAATTGATCTAATCCTTTACAACTTATAATAATCTCCAAAAAGTTTTTCCATGCAGATTCTTTGGAAAAAATGCCACCGTATTCAAATAACATATTTCGTTGAGCTTTCCTAAGCAAATCCTTGGCACCACTAGGTAGCAATGGATTTTCTGCTCCTTCAATTATTAGCACATTATCGAATTTGTTATCTAAACTAATGCCAGAAGATAAATAAATATTATCATCGGATATTTTTATTTTTTTTTCTTTAGCAATTCTCAAAGTTTTACTAAAATCATCATCTGCAATTTTTAGGCATTCAAGTGATGTCTTAGCATATTTCCCAAATTCATCTTTAGCTTCCAACACCATCGCTGGCGTGACAAATGCCCATTGTTTTGAATAGGATTGCACTGTTTTAATTGCGCCATTAGAGGATAAATCTAAACCTGCTGCTGCATCGAGCTGTGCTTGTTGATTGATAGCATCACATTTTTTCACCAGTATTAAAATACGTGATAGCGCTACAGGCAAACTTTTTATCTCGTTTAAATCTGAATCACGAAGAGAAGGTAGTTGCAAAGGTGGATCAATACCATTTATCTTGCTTAATTTATTCAACTCTTCTTTAAATTTTCTAAATGCAGACACTAAATCAGAAAAACTAAAATTTGGCTGTGCTTCCCGATGTTGTTTAAATAATTTTTCCCACCAAATTTTATCATTTTCACCAAGACTTTTTACATAATCAATAGCTTCATTGAATTCTTTAGTTAAAATTTGTCTATAATCAGGTAATATTTTTATCCATGAAAATTTCTTATCTTCATTTGTCAAATACTGTATTGCTTGTTGAAAACCCTGCTTATCTGTCAAAAAATATAATTGATATAAATTATTATAATCTATTCCATCAGGTTTTCTGATGATATCTTTTTTCTCTTCATTAAGTAATTTATATTTTTGCTCTTCATCAAGTAATTTATATAAGACATGGTCTTCTAATTTTTCTACTTTAACAAGTTGAATTGTTGCTAAATAACTTTCCACTACATTGTCATTTTTTTCTTTCAGTTCATCAATTTTAGCTAAAATATCAATCTGTAGCTTCTCTTCAGCTAATAAAAGATAAGGCAATAATTTTCTAAAAACCATAACGGCTTTTCTATCATATGAATCTGTTGAAATAGCCTTCCAGTATTTTTTAATATTGTCGTTAGTATATTTTAACAACTCATCAGTTTGAGAAAAAGTTAAAGTAAAGATAGGACGTTTTAATTCATCATGTGTCTGCACACATAACGGATCTTTACTACGCATTAATTCCTTATTTTTTTCATCAAAATCAATTTTTGTTGCTTTTAAAGGAGGCAGCCCATAAATAGACTCCCCTTGTATCACCCTAAATCCTGGCGGCAGGCGTTGCAAATCCAAGCCAAATTGATAGTATTCTTGGTATTTTAACAACTCTGCACAGGCACTTCGACTGAGGCTCACTTTTTTATATCTCAGCTCTTGATAATTCAGCGCACCTAACCAATTATGCCAAAGTGCAACGGCTTGCTCGAATGAAGGATGTTTTTGAATAGCGAATTTTCCCTCTTTAATATCATGATAAAATTGTAAAACATCATAAAGTGCTTCATCCTCTCCATTTACAATATGTTCATTTTGCATTTCACTTTCATTTTGGACTGACTTTTCTTTTGCAATTTCTTTTGCCACTTGCTGTTCTTCTTGCCGTTCATCTTGTAGCGCAGTATCAATCTGTACTTTTATTTTTGTTGTCACACGTGGCCGAGAACGTTTTTTTAAAGAAACTTCAACTTTATCTTGCTCAGGTTTTCCTTTAAATTTTCTTTGCCATACAGCCTCCGATGTTGCAATATCTATTTCTTTTTGTTCAGCCTGAAGATTCAAATTAGAGGGTAAAATGACATCTACTGTAATTTTATTTTTTTTTATAATTTCTTTAATATTTTGAAAGTATTTTTTTAATTCTCTTTTTATTACTTCATCTTTATCTACTACATCACTCACTGTAAAAACAATAGAAGATAAACCTGCCTTTGTTGCTTGCAACATAAAGTTTTTAATTTTATCATCAAGAAAACTTGCAGCTTTTGCTTTACTCTCTTCACTTTCTTTACTTGTTATTTTTTTAAAGAAATCTTCTTTGAGATTTAGTATTATTTTGGCATCATTATTTTCTTGAATAAAATTTAAGATTTCTGCAGTAAACTCAAGACTGCTCTCAGGATTCACTACTATTTGCCATTCATTTTTTTCTTCAAAAGCCTCAACTGGTCTTGCGTCCATTGATAACTCCTACAACAAACGTAGTCTTTTTTTCATTATAAACCAAAATTTTTTTCATTTACTTTAAGATATACAATCAATACGTTACTTAAAAAGTCATCAATAATTATTTTGATTTTCAAATAAATAGTTGGTTTTGACACCCGCAATGCATGCAAGATTTTCAATAAAAGCAAGAAGATAAATAAATTTATTTTACTATTTTAATTTTCACTTGATCTATGAAATAATCGCGTTTTTTCACCTTGATAATTTTACTAAACTTATTGGATGTATTATGCAAGCACCGATTATCATTATTGGCACAGGCTTTGCCGGTTACCAACTGGCTCGCGAATTCCGTAAACTTGATCAAACTAGCCCATTAGTGTTGATTACAGCGAATGATGGCCGTGCGTACCCCAAACCACGTCTTTCCACTGCTTTTACGCAAAAAAAATTACCTGATGATTTGACTGAAGCGCCTGCTGAAAAAATGGCGGTAGAATTGAATGCCACGATTTTGACACTCACCACCGTCATATCAATTGATCCGGCAACGCAATCTCTGACAACAGATAAACAACAAACGCATACTTATTCGCAATTAATTCTGGCGTGTGGCGCAGACACCATTCAACCAGAACTAACTGGCGATGCTGTTGATGACATCCTTGCAGTGAATCATCTGCATGATTATGCACAATTTCGAGATGCTATCAAAAATAAAAAGAAAATTACGATTTTAGGCGCAGGCTTAATTGGCTGTGAATTTGCCAATGATTTAACGAATGGCGGCTTCGACGTTGACGTCATTTCACCCGCAAAATCACCACTCGATTTATTATTACCTGAAGAAATTGGTGCGGTTTTACAAAAAGCGTTAGAAAAAAATGGCGTCCATTTTCATTTTCAGTGTGTTGCAAAATCAATAAATAAAAATCATGCAGAAAATCAACCGTGTTATCAATTAACTTTATCTAACAATACGATTATTCACACAGATTTTGTCTTATCAGCCATTGGATTACGGCCACATGTGGCGCTGGCAAAAAAAGCAGGCATTGCTATTCAACGCGGCATTATTGTCAATCGTTATCTTGAAACGAATCAATTAAACATTTATGCGCTTGGGGATTGCGCAGAAGTCGAAGGCTATGTATTACCTTATATCGCACCGATTCGTTACGCGACACAAGCTTTGGCGGCAACATTGGCAGGCACGCGCACCGCGGTGAATTATCCTGCCATGCCAATTTCTGTGAAAACCCCTGCGCATCCGATTGTAATTTGTCCGCCCCGCAAAAAAGAAGATGTCACATGGGAAACGGATATCACTGATATGGGTGTCCGCGCATTATGTTTTACTACGACACGTGAATTAGTTGGCTTTATTTTAACGGATAAAAAAGTGGTTGAACGCGCGGTTTTATTAGAAAAAATGCCAGCGTTATTTTAAATAATTTTATTATGTATTTTTGTTAAGAAAATAATAATTTCCAAAAATATAGTTTGAGCAATCAAAGAAGATAGTTTTGTGTCGTAGTGCTGAAATTTCTTTTCATTAAAACACAAAACTATTATTTATTTTAGTAAATCACCCTGGTAATTTCTTAAAATTCCCCGTGGTTTTTATCCGTGCGCATAATGCGACACTTGGCCCACTAATAGGATTAGTAATCGCTTGCGGTAATGGAAATTTTCTATGATCTCTATGGTCAATACTTTGTGAAGCATCGCCTGCATTTGCATTGAAATAATAACCGGCAGGGCGAGTACATGTAAATGGATATCCACTATACTTGCAACTATAGTACCAACTAGGATTAACTTCTGTCCAATCACTGGGTGAATTATCCCATCCTCCATCCGTTGGGTGACAGTGTTTCCTTGCAACACCAATAATACCAGAGCAATAACAACTACTTGTATAGGCGCGCATTTTTCCTCTTCGACACTGCCAATCATCAGGCTGCACTGAATCAAGAAAGACATAGATCCCGCCTATAGAAACCGCGTGGTTAACTGGATATCGTTTTTCAAAGTCTAAAGAACGACATACACTCTGGCCCTCAGCATCTCTTTTACTTAATCTGCGCGTGTTATCTATGTGGCCCCCTATACCAGAATCGGCATTTTTAATTATTCTTTGCTTATCAGGTTCACAAGAATATCCATTCTCTTCATAGAAATTTTTCATTTCTAAAGAAATATCTTTTCCATCTGCTTGCTTCTGTACAACATCTTTTGCGGTGTAAGAAACCATATTGCCATTAATTACTTTGCCATCATAAACAATCTTAAGATTGTTATCCGTACTCATCACCAAGGCAAATTCTGGCGGACACTGCGTTGTGCCACTGGTTGAGGGCTGACCCACCGTGACTTGCAACATTTTGTAACAAAGATCACGACTCTCATTTTTCTTACATTCATTGTTATGATCACTGACAAATCGCAACACATCATTCATGGATTGCCAATTTGCTTGCGCCGGTTGAACAACTTGCGCCATACGCGGATCATTAGTTTGTGAAATAAATACCTTGGTTGAATCATGCACATGATTTCCCTGCTCTTCTGCAAAAACGTTAGTAACAGCAAATCCGGTTGACATGCTCGCACTCAACAATCCTAAAACCAAGCTACTTTTCATCAACCCATTTTTTAAGAAATAACGCATTTTCACAGCCATACCTCCGCGTATTTGTTAGCCTCGCGACATACAAACCTTGTGAGATAGAGCGTTTCCAGCCGTGGAAAGAGAAAGACACGATGCATGACGCAGGATAAGTAATCCGCGGACAGTTTAGATCATTATTTGAACAAATGCAATTCTACCCAGTAAGATATAGATTAAAATATAAATTAGACAGTTAGCTGACAAAACGAAAACACCCCTTTGAAAACTTTTCCAAAGGGGTGCGAATAGTGAATGTTAGAAACTCATTATTGAGCCGTATCGCCTTGATTCTTCCAAAAGGTTGAGCCCCCGTCCATACGGCCGCAAATAGACACTGTTGATGATATAGGATCGACAGAATCTTTAGGCAAAGGAAAAGTCAAATGATCTTTACCATCCAAATTACGCGAGGTACCTGGCATACCAGCTAGGCTGTTAAAATAGTAACCTGCAGGGCGTTCACAGACTGCACCACGTCCCTCAAAATAACAATCGAATGTCCAAGAAGTACCAGCATCTCCAATACCCCTACTGCCATTCCAACCGGCACCTGATACAGCACTTGCAGTGCAAGTCGCACCTACGGCGCAATAGCAGTTGACATCGCCAAGTTTAGAGCATCGCCAATTTTGAGTAGTTCTATTTTTCAGCTGAAAGTAGGCATTCCAGCCTTTTGATGTGTTTACATAACTAATTGGTCTGTCTATTCTGCTCATAGGATTGACAGCATTACCCCCTTCAGTATATCCGCACCACGCCCTATCCACGGCTTCCGACTTTGTGTATCCTCTTCGACCAGCACCATTGTTACTTTCTAAACTGAAAGAACCTAGATTGAAACTTAGATTAGTTCCATTAGAACGCACACCACTAAAATTACATTGATAATTATTATCTTGATAAAAATCAACCTGCTCTTTTGACAACTGCTGTTCTATATTAACCGCACCAATATCTGGTTTTCTATCTGCAGCCGTATAGGATACCGTTTTTGCTTGCTCAGCATTCAGTCTTACCCCATTATACCTTAAAATGACAGCCCCCCCTGTGTGAAATAGCAAAACATATCCCGGAGGACACTGTGTTGTTTTCACTTGTGCTTCAGATGAACCAACATTTGCTTCGACGATAACATAGCAAGATTTCAATGGAACACCATTTTTATTCAGCCGTGTTTTTGCATTCGCACAATCTTTGCTTGGGTCACTTATAAAATCCAAGACATTATCTCGCATTGGATAACGTTCATCATCATGCACCTGCGGCACTTGCACCATATTGCTCATTTTTTCTGATTTAACTGGCACAAATTTTGAGGCATCTCTCACTTGCGCCAACGCAGGCGATAAATAGAATAAAGAGACTAATCCAACTGCACACATCACTGAAAAGAGCCGCATGTTCACAGACGTATCTCCTATGTAAGGCTACCCCTTTAAAATTGAGTATAGAACAAAACCTTAGATTCTGCTGGTCTGTATTTTACAATTCTGAATCAACCACAAGATAAAATGAATTCGGGCATACAAAACATAAGCTGGGAGCTCGCCTATGTCTCACGGCAGGGCTACCTCATATAACTTGATATTTTTTCTATCTTAAATTTAGTTTTTGATAAAAAACTAACTATAAAAAATCTTGTCATCCCGCGGTTTATCCGCAGGATCCAGAAAATGATAGATAAAAAAACTGGATACCGCGCATAAAGCGCGGTATGACAGCTTCTTTTTGTAAAAAATAGTTCAGAAAAAGATCATGTTATATGAGGTAGCCCTATGTCTCACGGCTTTTTTTAACACAACTTATTGATTCTACTTATAAAACATGAATTTTTTAACCCATTGATTATATTTATTATTTTTATAAAATATCATTTTTATAAGTAAAATCATATAATTAAGTCGTTTTGCGTACTATCAATAAAAAATAAATCCATTTACTTGTCTTTTTCACCTTCTTTTTTCTCATCTGACTTTAACCAACTATGCGGAATCCCACCGGGTCGTGGCGCCATATTAAAGGGTGTCGGCTGAAATGAACTCGACTGCCGTGCACTGCTGCCGCTTGACGCAACCGATGAACCACCCGCACCGGCAGCCACATCCGCTTCACCTAACACTTCGACAATATCCATCCCCTCAAAAATACGATATGTCGTATTCACCTTAAGACGCGCATCTTCTTGTAATTTTGCTTGCACAAAAATTCGAGCATTTTCAGCTGTGCTAAATTCAGCAATCACAGTTTCACCGCCACGTTGATACTGCTGTGTCACACGATATAACATATTTTTCACTCCCACTTTTTTCATTTTTTTTACAAAAAATATTTATTTTAATCGAATCGTTTCTACCTCAGCATCATGGCCAACTAGCACAATATCCGCTGGACGTTGCGCAAATAAACCATTTGTGACAACCCCAGGAATCTGGTTCAAGGTTGACTCAAGCTTCACAGGATCCATAATGTTTAAATGCCACACATCTAAAATCACATTGCCATTATCTGTTTGAAAATTTTCACGCCAAACAGGTTGCCCACCTAACTTTACCACTTCTCGCGCGACAAAACTGCGCGCCATCGGAATCACTTCAATAGGCAAAGGGAAATGGCCTAACAACGACACTTGTTTACTTTCATCGACTAAACAAACAAATTTAGTTGCAACCGCTGCGACAATTTTTTCTCGCGTCAACGCGCCACCACCACCTTTCAACATATGTCCCAAGACATCTATCTCATCCGCACTATCAATGTAAACCGGTAAATCACCCACTGAATTTAAATCAATAATTGGAATCGATAATGCCTTCACTTTTTTTTCTGTTTCTATCGATGTCGCAACCACACCCTCAATTTTATTTTTTACAGAACGCAATGCATCAATAAAATAATGCACCGTTGAACCTGAACCAACACCTAACACTGCACCTTCTTCAATAAAATCAATGGCAGCAATAGCAGCACGTTTTTTTTGCGCTTCTTGTTGCGGATTTTTTTTGACTTGAGCACTGACTGACATAACATCATTCTCCCTGATTGTTCAATTGCCCTGATTTTCATTGATAAATTGCAACAGTGTCTCCCAACTATAAATACCCGTTTGATGACCATCACTAAAAATCAAACGAATCGCATAATTTCCTACCGGCTCGACCGATAAAATATTCACATGTTGAAAACGTGCCATTTTTTCTGTCGCATCCTGTGTTGCCAATTTTTCATAACGCATGTCCGCAGAAGGCGAATGCGCACGTAAAAATTGAGCGGACAATACGTAATGTTTATTATCCGCATACTGCAATTCCAATGTGCGCGAAATTTTATGCAATATAATTTGCGTTGGACGCTCAACCATTTGCTTATTGATTTCTGCCATCAACACATTCTCAATTTTTTAAAGCATAAATGATAAATACCTTGTAGATCGAACAAATAAATCGATCGACTAAGCTCAATTGACAATTCGCTACTCATTGGTCACTGGTGCGAAATGTATTGAAAAAAAATTCACTTCACCCACAAGGAGAGAAGTGAAAATACATTTCGAACCAGCGACTAATTATAAAATATAATGACTCAAATCCTCATCTTTGATGAGATGCTGCAAATGTTTATTTACATAGGCATCATCAATCGCCACATCTGTGCCTGCAATATCGGATGCTTCGAAAGAAATTTCCTCCAACAATCTTTCCATCACTGTATGCAATCGTCTTGCGCCAATATTTTCCGTACGCTCATTCACATGCCATGCAACTTCCGCAATACGACGCACACCTTCTGCCTCAAAATGAATTTTTACTTTTTCTGTTGCCAATAATGCCGTGTACTGTTCTGTCAATGAAGCCGTTGGTTCAGTTAGAATTCGTACAAAATCTTCCACCCTTAAGGCTTTTAATTCCACACGAATCGGTAAACGACCTTGTAACTCAGGAATCAAATCCGATGGCTTGGCAAAATGAAACGCACCTGACGCAATAAATAAAATATGATCAGTACGCACCATGCCATAACGTGTTGAGACGGTACAACCTTCAATCAATGGTAATAAATCACGCTGTACACCTTCACGCGACACATCTGCACCAGAGTGTTCCGCACGCCGCGCAATCTTGTCTAATTCATCCAAAAAGACAATACCACTTTGCTCAACACTCTTGATCGCTTGGACTTTTAGGGCTTCGTCATCAATTAATTTTGCACCTTCTTCTTCACGCAAAATCTTCCGCGCATCTGCCACTTTGACTTTGCGCATTTTACGACGATCGGTCGAAAGACTCTGAAACATATTCTGTAATTGATTCGTCATTTCTTCCATGCCCGGTGGCGCCATAATTTCGACGCCAATTGGTGCAGCCGATACTTCAATTTCAATTTCTTTATCGTCTAATTCGCCTTTTCTTAAGCGTTCACGGAATAATTGACGCGTAGAGGAATCAATCGTTTCTGGCTCATGGGGCTCGCCAGCAAAACTGACGCGCGGCAAAGGCAATAACGCATCTAAAATTCTCTCTTCTGCCGCCGCTTCTGCCGCTGCTTTCACTTTTTCCATTTCTTTTTCACGCATCATCTTGATCGCCATATCCGCAAGATCACGGATGATGGATTCCACATCACGACCAACATAACCGACTTCGGTAAATTTCGTTGCCTCCACCTTAATAAAAGGCGCATCAACCAATTTTGCGACACGGCGCGCAATTTCCGTTTTTCCAACACCTGTCGGCCCAATCATTAAAATATTTTTGGGCATAATTTCTTCGCGTAACGATTTTGGCACACGCATACGCCGCCAGCGGTTCCGCAAAGCAATCGCAACTGCACGTTTTGCTTCCGCTTGGCCAATAATATGATTGTCCAGTTCCCTGACAATTTCTCTGGGGGTCATCCGGGCAGACATAACTTCACCATTTTTTTAAAGACTTTCGATTGTAAAATTATCATTGGTATAAACGCACAATGACGCCGCAATTTCGAGGGATTTTTCCACAATGTCACGCGCTGACAGCGTTGTATTTCTTAACAACGCCCGTGCTGCTGCATGTGCATAAGGACCGCCTGAACCAATGGCAATAATCCCCTCTTCCGGTTCAATCACATCCCCATTTCCTGTAATAATTAGCGAATTTCGCGCATCAGCCACAGCTAACAACGCTTCCAAACGCCGTAACATCCGATCGGTACGCCAATCCTTTGCAAGCTCAACCGCAGCGCGTAATAAATTCCCTTGATGCGTTTCCAGTTTCGCTTCAAAACGCTCAAATAACGTAAACGCATCCGCTGTGCCTCCCGCAAAACCCGCAATCACCCGGCCCGCATAAACACGTCTGACTTTACGCGCATTGGCCTTCATCACAATATGGCCTTGTGTCACCTGACCATCACCGCCAATCACGACCGTGTCGTCGCGACGAACGGAAAGAATCGTTGTACCTCTATACTGTTCCACCGCTACCTACCTTTATTATTCAAACACCTATTATCGAAACACGCTCTCTACACAAAACAATATTTGTTTATATGGGGACAATTTGACTGTTCTCAACAGCTTCTCCCGCCTCGCCTGTCAAAGCGCGTCCTTTATGAGCATGCAATCGTTTTAATGCAGTACGCGCCGCCGCCATACTCGAAAAAGGTCCCTGCTGAATCGTCCAAACTGTCTTGCCTCTCAACGTTTCTTGGCCTATTTCTGTATCAATCCCCGCCAACAAAAGAGACAACCGCATCTGCGCCGCTGCCGCCTGCGAGGTAAAATGCTCGCCAATTTGCAATAGATAACGATGCACATTGACACTTGTATTCGATTGACTCGCCGCTACCGTTGTCGACGTAGCATCCGACAGCGGCGGCGTTTTCATCTTGGGTAACTCCCCATAAAAATCAAATTGCACTTCTTGTGCCGGTAATGTGGTTCTCTCAGGTGATGCATTCGTTTTTACTGTCGCATTCGCTCGCACTGCTGGCTGTTCCACTTGCCAAAAAACGCGCGGTTTTCCTATCAATAAAAAAACTTGCTCTCGATTCATCACAAAAAATAGAAATAGCGCAAGTAAACCAAACAATACAAACAACATCACCCAGCCGCGCTTAAAGCGTCCTTTTTGCTTGCGACCACGTGCTGAAAAATCTCGAGCATAATTTTTTGCCATCACATTTTTTCCGGTGTTGAAATGCCAAGAAGACCAAGTCCGTTCGCTATCACCTGACGAACCGCCGCAATTAACGCAAGACGCGCATGACGTAACGCTGCATCATCCACAATAAATTGACATGCATTGTAATACCCATGAAAAGCATGAACGAGTTCGCGCAAATAATTTGTTAAAATTTGCGGCTCGCAATGATTCGCTGCATTTGCCAATCTTTCTGGATAATTCGCTAAAATAGCCAATAATTCTGTTTCGTGTGAATTACCCAAATGAATTGGCAATAATTGAGAATCGACTGAAAAATCCCAAGCAAGATTTTTTTCTTTCAATTGCCGAAACACACTGCAAATTCGCGCATACGCATATTGAATATAATAAACAGGGTTTTCATTGGATTCCGATTTCGCTAAATCTAAATCAAAATCAATATGCTGCGTACCACGACGCTGCAAATAAAAAAAGCGTGTTGCATCCGCGCCCACTTCTTCACGTAATTCTCGCAACGTGACAAACGAACCACTACGTGTCGACATTTGCACTTGTTCGCCTTGACGATACAATGTCACAAACTGTAATAACAAAAACGAAATACGCTCTGGTGAAATGCCAAATGCCCGTAATCCTGCGCGCATCCGTGGTAAATAACCATGATGATCTGCACCAAAAATATCAATCACCTGATCAAACCCACGCTCAAATTTATTCACGTGATACGCTAGATCATTCGCAAAATAGGTACGTGCACCATTCGCACGCTGCAACACCCGATCTTTTTCATCACCAAACGCCGTCGCGCGAAACCACAACGCACCTTCTTGCTCAAACGTTAAACCTTGTGCTTGTAGCTGTGCAATCGTCCGATCAATCGCATCCGTGCGCGTAAAAGCGCGCTCCGAAAACCAGCTCTCAAATTGCACGCCTGATGCCGCAAGATCATCACGAATATCTTCCATCACATAATTTAACGTGAATTGAAATAAAATTTCATACTGCGCATCACCTAGCAACGTCTTCATGCGTGCAATCAATGCATCAATATACTGTTCACTATCCCCACCTGCTGCCGCATCCAATGGTAAATCCGTCAAAATACGCTCAAGCGGAAAAACAAAACTCTTGCCGTGCTCAACGCGTAACGCATTGGCAATATCAATCACATACTCGCCACGGTAAGCATTCGCTGGAAAAGGAATCTCAGGAAACAATGGCTCTAAATACCGTACCCAGACACTCGCCGCCAAAATATCCATCTGACGGCCCGCATCGTTAATATAATACTCACGCGTTACTTCATACCCTTGTGTGGCCAACATCGCAGCAACGACTGAACCATACGCCCCTTGTCGCCCATGACCGACATGCAATGGACCTGTTGGGTTCGTTGAAACAAATTCCACTAAAATACGCTGGCCTTGTTTTGCTTGCGTCCAGCCATACTTTTCACCCAACGTTAAAATATCGGTAATCACACGGTGTCGCGCTTCATGATCAAGAAAAAAATTAATAAACCCAGGGCCCGCTACTTCTATCTTGCCGAGATGCTGACGTGTGGGTAACGTATTCACGGCTTCGATAATCAACGCTGCCATATCACGCGGATTGCGCTTTGCCAATTTAGCTAAAATAAGTGCAACATTAGTTGCGTAATCGCCATGTTGTCGATCTTTTGGAATATCAATTTGAATCGACTGAGGAACCAGCATGTCACTCGGAAGCACTTGGCTCTGCTGCAAGTGCAAAATTGCTTTTTCAACGAGTTCTTGGATATATTGCTTATTCATCTTCTAACACCAAATAAAAAATAATAAAATGTAATATAAGAGCCTATTATCCCCTCTCCACATCCTGTTGCAAGAAAACCTCCAGCAAAGAAACGTCTTTTTATCATTGAGTCATGCCTAAGTAACCTCAGGTAGTCCGTGTTTTTTAACTTGACTGCATCACTCCAGTCCCGCAGAGATATTATTTCATCGAAGCAACGCCCTTTCATGATGCATGGAGCGCACTTCCATTGGTAAAATGTCGTCTGCTGTTGGACGATTGCGGTCAGTCAAGCTAAAAAACACGGACTACCTGAGGTTACTGTCTTTAGCAACATTGCTCACTTCACCAGCATACGCTTCAGGCTGACAAACTTGTAAGAAATTAGCCATACCCTATGAAAGAGATTAAAGCGTCATGACACACCCAATAGAATAGACCACGCATCAAAAAATTCTATCTAATTGATTAAATACAATTAATTTTAAATAATAGAAAAGCGCGGGGCATTTTTTAAACAATTACTAGGTAGCAAAAAGCGGCGAATCAAAGGTAGACTGCTTTCGTGGTCATGGATGACTACATTGCAATAAGGGATTTGTGCAACCACTCCTCGTTTTGTGTTTTCAGGGATGACTTTCTGGCATGGATTGCCACCTGAATTGAGCACATTGGACGGTATTTTTTTACCGTCCTTTTTTTTCGTCTTAAAAATCCAGTATCAACGTAACAGCTCAGTAAGTGTATTTTTTCACGACTTGACTGATCGCAATTGCCAAACAGCGAGCTGCATTATACTGATAAAAATGCACCGCATGTCATAAGAAAAAACATCGCTTCGATCACTTTCAACTGCCGATGGACAACTGATATGCAGTCAAGCCATCAAAAAAATATAACCCCCGATCTGTTACATGACCGCCCAGGCTGTGTCTATTTTTCAAATACTTTAAGATGACTCGTCGTGATCTTCTTCCATCGGCTTAGAAAAATCACATGGTTTATGTGGACAGACAAGCTCTGTGCCACGTTTTTTTGTTGTCTTAATCATTAACAATGGCCAAGCACACTGTGGACAGGCCTGCGCCACCGGCTCATTCCAAATGGCATATTTACAATCCGGATAGCGCGCACAGGAAAAAAATATTTTTCCCATCCGTGATTTTCGTTTCAGCATATTGCCTTGATGACACTCCGCACATTCTACGCCAGTGTCTTGCGGTTTATTCAACGACTCAATAAATTTACAGTCTGGGTAATGTGAACACCCAATAAATTTACCGTAACGCCCAGTCCGTAACTGCAAAGCGCCCTGGCATTGCGGACAAGTCCGCCCTTCAACAACCTCTGCTGAAGCATCGCCTGCTGCTTTATCCTCATCGACACTGCGCGTGTAATCACACTCAGGATACGCGGTACAACCAATAAAGCGACTATAACGTCCCAAACGCAATGATAACGGCTTACCGCATTTTGGACATGCCTCATCCATTTTTTCTTGCGTCACGTCACTCCGACTGACTTTTTCCATCACATCATCAACCAAATGATGAAATGGCTGCCAAAATCCTTCAAGCAAAGGCACCCATTCTGCCTCGCCACACGCCACCGCATCTAAGCTATCTTCGAGTTTTGCCGTAAAATCATAATCCACATACTGCGCAAAATGCCGCGTTAAAAATTTATTCACGACACGCCCAACGTCCGTTGGCTTAAACCGCTTATTTTCTAATAACGCATATTCACGATGCTGCAACGTATGAATAATCGCCGCATAAGTCGATGGACGTCCAATACCATGCTCTTCCAAAGCACGAATTAATGTTGCTTCAGAATAACGTGGCGGCGGCTCTGTAAAATGCTGATTACAAGCCAATGCGGTCAAGTCTACTTTGTCGCCTTCAACCAATTTCGGCAATAAACGCTCATCTTCCGCAGACTCATCGCCTGACTTCACGTCATCACGACCTTCACGATAAACACGCATAAACCCGGGATCAACTACGACCGAACCATTTGCGCGAAACACCCCTTGCTCCCCACAGGCTAAATCCACCGCAACCGTATCAATCGTTGCATGCATCATTTGTGAAGCAACGGTACGCTTCCAAATCAGATCATATAAACGAAACTGCTCTGGATTTAAAAATTCTTTTACACTTTCAGGCAATCGCAACACTGACGTTGGTCGAATAGCCTCATGCGCTTCTTGTGCATTACGCGCTTTCGTACGATAAACACGCGGCTCATCTGGTACATTTTCTTTCCCATAACGTGTTGCAATAAGATGGCGAATTTCCGCAATGGCTTCCGCCGCCAAATTCACCGAATCTGTACGCATATAAGAAATTAAACCCACTGCACCTTGCCCTGTATCAATTCCCTCATACAATTGTTGTGCAATACGCATGGTACGTTGTGCGGTATAACCTAATTTACGGCCTGCTTCCTGCTGTAAAGTCGATGTAATAAAAGGCGCTGTTGGATTACGTTTACGCTGCTTTTTTTCTACTTTAATAACAACGAATTTTCCTGCCGCGACATTCTCAAGTGCGGCACGTACTTTTTCAGCATCTGCTGCACTCGTCATCGAAAATTGTTCGAGCTTCTCGCCCTGATAATGCGTCAAACGGGCAGAAAAAGCTTGATCGCTCGCAAACAAATCCGCCGTAATATCCCAGTATTCTTGACTAATAAATTTTTCAATCTCTTCTTCACGTTCAACTATCATGCGCAAAGCAGGACTTTGTACGCGACCTGCTGATAATCCACGACGAATTTTTCGCCACAATAATGGAGAAAGATTAAACCCAACTAAATAATCCAAAGCACGACGTGCTTGTTGCGCATTAACTAAATCCATCGAAACATCACGCGGCTGATCTAAAGCAGCACGAATGGCCGTCTGAGTGATCTCATGAAAAACAATGCGATGCACAGGTTTATCCTGTAATGCTTTTTTTTCTGCAAGCAATTGCTGAACATGCCAAGAAATCGCTTCCCCTTCACGATCTGGATCGGTTGCCAGATAAAGCACGTTCGCTTTTTTCATTGCAGCGATAATTGCCGCAATATGTTTCGCGTTTTTTTCTATTGTTTGATAGTGCATTTTAAATCGTTTGCTTGGATCCACCGCACCTTCTTTTGGCAATAAATCTCGCACATGACCATAAGAGGCAAGCACTTCAAAGCCTTTCCCTAAATATTTTCGAATTGTCTTTGCTTTCGCTGGCGACTCAACAATCACCAAATTTTTATTTAGTTGGTTTATATCAGAATCTGATTTTGCAGAAACCGATTTCCTCTTAGCTGGCGCTGTTTTCTTTTTCTTTACCGCTGTTGCTTTTTTCTTTTCAATCACTGGCTGCTCGGTCGTCATCACATTTTTTTTTGAAGGCATCGGCGTGGAATTCCTTTATCCATTATCTGTTAATGCAGCATGTCAAATGCATCTGCAAAAACCATATCCTGCAAAAGTGAAAGAGCAGACTGTTTTTCTGGTTGGTTAAACAAAGCCATCAAAACAACCCAGCGAACACGAGAAAGATCCACTTCACCCACATCAAGTGCAACCAGCCGATCAATGACCACTTCACGACTTAATGGATCAAGAATACCAACCTGCTCAAGGTACAATAAAAAACCACGACACTCTGCACTAAGACGCTCACATTCCTCCGGCGCATAATAACGTATTGCCTTTGTCGTTGAACCCGAGGGGATCAACACTGCACTTTGTACTTGGATCAAGCCATCTAACCAATCCAATGCACGGTCAATTTCATGCCGATCAAAGCCAATTTTTTGCAGCTCAAACGCAACTGCTTCGCTATCGCGATCAAGCGCAACACCGCCATTCATATAATTCTCAAAAAGAAACATCAATACTTCAAACATGTTCACCACTTTAAGTTATTTCACCCAAGGCGCGACAAGTACCCGCCAGGTACCGCCTCCACATACATTTCGAGCTCCAGTGCCAACAGAATGGAGGAAACTTCCCCCGCCGTCAATCCAGTACGCGCAACCACAACATCCGGTGCAGTCACCTCTGAGCCCAACTGTAACAACACTTTTTGCATCGTCTCAGGCAAATGTTTGATACGCTGCGACAACACTGAGGCCTCATTATGCGCCATACTTTTTGCTGATGCCAATGTAGACGGCAAGCTTGTCACCTGCGCCAACATACCAATTTCTGCCAAAATATCCCCGGCACTTTCCACTAACTTTGCACCCTCACGAATCAATTGATGGCACCCACGCGCCAATGGGTTATGAATTGATCCTGGAATCGCAAAGACCTCTCGATTCTGTTCAAGCGCGTAACGGGCGGTAATGAGTGAACCACTCCGACGCGCAGCCTCAACAACCAAGACGCCACAAGCTAAGCCACTAATCACACGATTACGTAATGGAAAATTTTTAGCCATGGGCGGCACATCCGGCGCGAATTCTGAAACAATTGCCCCGCCTTCTGCAATCATTTTTGCAGCCAGTGTGCGATTGACTGCCGGGTAAATGTGCGCCAACCCTGTCCCCAGCACACCAATTGTTTTACCTACTGACAATGCACCCAAATGACTTGCCGCATCAATCCCTTTGGCAAGACCGCTTGTAATAATGTAACCCGCTAAAGCAAGCTCACGCGCAAAACTCTCCGCGATATCAAGACCAACACTTGTTGGATGACGCGACCCAACGATGGCAAGTTGCGGCATCGATAAAAGCGCAGTATTCCCTCGCACATATAATAACAAAGGCGCACTAGGCGCTTCTTGTAACAAACTTGGATAAACCTCATCAGAATAAACCACTAAATGACAAGCTGATTTTTCCAACCAGTCTGCATGGCGTTTTGCAGCATCCCAATCAGGACGATGAAACATTGCAATTTGTGCGGTATTCAGGCCTGCTTGTTGAAGCTCCAAAGTAGAGGCTGTAAAAACTGCTTCAATATCTCCTGAGTAACGATCAAGCAATCGTCGCCCGATCACTGGCCCAATACCGTTTAAAGACGCAAAAGCGATCCAGAAATGATTTTTATTCATCCGGCTACCGTCAAAATTAAAAATTAAAAAATAAGAAAATAAGAAAATAAGAAAATAAGAAAATAAGAAATTTTAATGTCCGACATTCAGTCAACAATAAAAACTATTCACAGAATATACAAGGTTACTTCATATAAATTGATTATTGATTCTTTTGTTATCTATATTTAATAAAACTCTGTCATACCGCGCTTTATGCGCGGTATCCAGACTCCTTACTTTACCATTTTCTGGATCCCACGGATAAACCGCGGGATGACAAGATTTTTCTTTTTTATTTTTTCTTAGAAACCAGATTTAATATAAAAATAATATCAATTTGTATGAGGCAACCCTGACACAATATAGACAAGAAAATTGAAAAATTCACATATAATAATAAAAAAACTATCCCAACTTCTTCTCAATACAATCAAAAAATTGTGCACTAATATTTGATCCTGTTTGCGCATCAATTTCACGAATACACGTTGGACTTGTTACATTAATTTCTGTCAACCAATCACCAATTACATCTAATCCTGCAAAATAAATACCTTTTGCACGCAAAACAGGACCCACTTCATTAGCAATCCAACGGTCTCGCTCTGAGAGTAGTTGCGCTACACCACGCCCACCTGCAGCAAGATTCCCACGTAACTCACCCTCTGCTGGAATACGCGCCAGCACATGCGCAACAGGCTCACCATCCACCATTAAAATTCGTTTATCGCCAGCAGCAATTTCTGGCAAATAGCGCTGTGCCATCATCATGCGCGTCTGATTCACTGTTAGCATTTCAAATACAACCGATGCATTTTCATCAGGATATTTTAAGCGGAAAACAGATACACCACCCATACCATCTAGCGGCTTACACACAATATCTTTTTCTTCACGGAGAAATGTTCTGAGTTTTTCAATCGAGCGGGTAACAAGTGTTGCAGGATAACACTGCGGAAATAACGTCGCAAATAATTTTTCATTCGCATCACGCAATGCCTGCGGCGCATTCATCACGCAAACACCACGACCTACCGCATGATCCAACAAATGCGTCATTGCTAAATATTCCAGATCAAAAGGTGGATCTTTGCGAACTAAAATAATATCTAATGCAGTCAAAGGCAGCGTCAGCGTATCGCCTCGTGCAAACCAACTGACTGGATCATCTGTTATATGCAATGCATGACAATCTGCATAAACATTTCCCCGCAAAAAAAATACATCTTGCTGCAAAATATAAAAAATGTCGTACTGCCGCTTTTGCGCCTCTTGCAGCATCGCAATGGTCGAATCTTTTTTATAATGTAATGATTCTGGCGGATCCATAATGACAGCAAGTTTTCTTTTTTGCATGTCTACGCCTCAAAGTTAAATAAAAAATTATTTCTGATAAAAAACAAGTTAGAGTCTGCTGCCAATTGGTTATTTTTAACCATTTCACGAGAAAACAGGAAGTTTTCGAGAATCAAATCCAATCAGGAAGAGTGTATTTGATGTTAAAATGATTAAAAATAACCAATTGGCAGCAGACTCTAACTTAATACTAATTAGAGCTCATTTTTTCTGATAAAAAATTTCACGCGCTGCAGCCAACATACTTAAACGCGCCACCACACCATAAACATAGAAACGATTCTGACAATCTCCCGGCATCGATCCTACTACTGCTGTATGGCATGGCTTAACAAACGGCAATGGTTCAAATTGCATTCCCGGCGCATTCAAATTTTCATCACGCCCACGCCCTTTATGCACACGATAAAAACCACCAATTACCCGCTCTCCACATAAATAAACAACGGGTTCTGCAACCGCATTTTCCGGGCCGACTGTCTCAAAAGTATAAACACCTTCTTGCAAAATAACACGCCGCACTGGCTGACCACTTTTTGTTTTTGCCATACGTGTGCGCTCTTTGCGATTAAGCGAAATTAATTCTTCTGGACTACGCACTGTCATGACAGCCATGCCATATGTACCGGCATCTGCCTTCATCACAATAAAAGGATCACATGTAATTTTATATCGCGCGTATTTTTCACGAATTTGCGCAAATAACGCCTGTGAATTCTTCTGCAAACAGGCCTCACCTGCACGCTGCATAAAATCTACTTCGCCACAATGACGAAATAACGGTGAAAATAACCACGAATCCATCTCTGCTAATACAGCAAACTCCGCTGTGACTTCTGCATAGTAGCGAAAATGATCGGATTTTTGTCGTTGACTCCAACCTAATTCTGCTGGCGGAATGAGTGGCTGCGATAGATTTCTTAGACTATCAGGAATCCCATCCGACAAATCATTATTTAAAATAATCGCATCCGGCACAAAGTCCCCAACTTGCAATCTATCGCCGTGACGCACAACTGACTGTAATTGCACAGATGACACACCATCTGCCAACATCATAGCAAAAGGCTCAGGGTAATCCGGCAATAAAGACCCTACCTTAACCTCGTGACCCGTTTTCTGTAAAATTTGTAAAAGCGCTGAAATATTCTGCCAATAGGCAAGATTACGCGTATGATTTTCTGGAATGATCACTATTTTTTGTTTTTCTTTACCTGACAAAACAGATGACAATGCGGCATGTGCTGCCTCTGCGGCAACCGATAAAAAAGCAGGATTCAAATTATTAAAACCTGCTGGAAATAAATTCATATCCACCGGCGCAAGTTTCCAGCCTGCATTACGCAAATCAACCGATCCATAAAATGGGGCAGGATACTGTTGCCACTGTTCTGCAAACCAACTTTCTATCTCCTGCTGTCGAGCGATTAAGCGTTCTTCTAATTGCCGGAAACAAGCGGTATCCGTGGTGATAAGCTGGGGTGTTTCAAAGGCTTGGTGAACTGGCATACTGTTATTTCCCCTATTTTTTGTACCTGTTTTACAACATCATTGGCTGACACTTCACCAATGAGCTGCAAGTCAGTCCGAGTTTTTCCATCACAATCAAAAAACAACATCACAGGCGGACCTAATAATTGATAACGCTGTAAAATAGCCAAACGCTCTGGCTCATTCCCTGTCACATCAACGCGCAAGCGTACAAAACCAGCAAGCGCTTCACGAACATTTTCTTTGGCAAATACTGAGCGATCCATCAAGACACACGGCGCACACCAGTCCGCATACACATCCAAGAGTACCGGCCGATGCGCATCCTTCGCTGTTTGTAACGCAGCATCTAGCGCATCTAATGAAGTAATAGAGGTAAAATACGTTTTACTAATTTTCTCACTCGACAAAGGATGCAGCGGATCAGCATTCCCCTCTAGCGCCCCAACCAAATAAATCATGCCGAGCACAAATCCTATAATAGAGACAGAACGTATCAACCAGCGTAACCAGCCTCCCGCTTCCCTCGCTACATAAAATAATAAAAAAATAGCAGTAAAAATTGCTAATAAACCCCAAAGAAATAATGTGACTGGACCAGGTAACATCCTTGACAGCATCCAAATCGCCACACCTAACATCATCAAACCAAAAAGACGTTCAACCACCAACATCCAACGTCCAGCTTTTGGTAAAAATCGATCTGCCGCAAGACCAATCAATAAAAGTGGGACACCCATTCCCACACCAAGCGAAAATAAAGCTAAACCACCTTGCCAAACATTGCCTGTCTGGCCGATAAATGCCAATACACCTACTAACGGCGCACTCACACAAGGTGAAACAATTAATGTAGAAAGACACCCCATCAAAAAAACACTTGCAGGATTGCCTCCTTTTGTACGCTGATTCAATGCATTTAATTTTTGACGAAGACGCGCCGGCAACTGCAACTCATAGAAACCAAACAATGACAATGCCAACAAAATAAAAATCCCGCTAAACAAAACGAGCAGCCAAGGACGCTGCAATTGCATCGCCATATTACGCCCAAGCAAGGCTGCAACAACGCCTGCCACTGCATAGGTCAACGCCATCCCGGCGACATAAATTAACGACAACCAAAACGCACGTATGCCTTTCCTTTTTTTATGATGGCCAACAATAATTCCCGACAAAATTGGCACCATAGGCAACACGCACGGCGTAAATGCGAGGAGCAATCCAAGCCCTGCAAATGCCGCCATCATCACCCATGTATTTGCTACAAAAAAACGACTGAATTGACTTGTTTCTGAGGTAGAGACACTATATGCAGCAGGTAGCGCAGGCATACGTCGCAGATGTGGCTCATCACGCACCGTAACACGCTGTTGCGATCTATCTATTTCTAATAATTTACTCACTGGCGTATAACAAAAGCCACTGGCAGAACAACCTTGATAATAAATAACCCAATCTACCTTGCCAGTTGCCTGTGATAATGGCACCACCACTCGAACAAACCCAGTATACACTTCTTGAAAAACATCCGTTTCTTCAACTGGATTACGATGCAGCTCCCCTGACGGCAAATGTAACTGTAACGCATGTTGTTCCGTCGGACTTGGAAATAAATGGATTCGCTCACGATAAAGATAGTAGCCAGGCGCAACACGCCATTGCAAAACCAATTGATCATAATCATCTATCGAGGCAGATAACGCGAAAGCACGATCAGGCGGTAATGGCGAAAAGACCGGCACACTCGCCAATAATGAAGAACTCCATAGTAGCAATATGGAGAAAAGTAAGCGCAAAATAATATATTTTCTCATTACGAACAACGCATTACTCGCCACTTATTTTTCCTAACATCATTTTAACGTTCAAAAAAATGACACTCCAAGACCCCAAAAGCAACAACCTATTCAACAAACACAGGCTAAGATGGGACAATGAATCATACACCAGATTACAACATCAGAAATCCCTCAGCACACAATCTCACAAGAAGTATGCAATAGCCCTTGAAACCCATTATCCCGTCCCCATGTAATGTGCGCATGGGCAATTTAGCCCGCCTCGCAAAGGGCGTGAGTCACGTAACAAGATGCCTAGCAACTGTTACAAATTAATTTGCTGTTGTTTTTATTTATTTTTTTATTTAAGAAACTAAAGGAGTCATAAAACATGTCATCAAAGAGCAAAATACAGCCTTTGTACGACCGTGTTGTCGTACTGCCAGGTGAGGCAGAAACGAAAACAGCCGGCGGTATTGTTATCCCAGACACTGCAGACAAAGATAAACCTATCCATGGCACTGTTGAGTTCGTCGGCAATGGCAAGTATATCGACGGCAAAATTCTGCCATTACAAGTCAAAAAAGGCGACAAAGTCTTATTTGGTAAATATGCTGGCACCAACGTCAAACTCGATGGCAAAGAATATCTTGTCATGCGAGAAGAAGACATTATGGCCGTTCTTGAAGACTAAGCCTTTCCAACTGAATTTTGAAATGAGGTAAAAAAATATGGCTGCCAAAGATATCCGTTTTTCCGGTGAAGCCCGTCAGCTCATGCTGGCTGGTGTCAATGATTTAGCTGATGCAGTACAAGTCACCATGGGCCCATGTGGTCGCAACGCCGTTATTGACAAATCGTTTGGGTCTCCAACCATTACCAAAGATGGCGTTACTCTTGCTAAAGAAATTGAATTTAAAGACAAATTCAAGAATATGGGCGCGCAAATGGTCAAGGAAGTGGCTTCCCAGACCTCCGACGAAGCAGGCGATGGCACCACAACAGCCACCGTGTTAGCACGTCAAATTTTAGTGGAAGGCTTGAAAGCCGTTGTTGCAGGCTTCAATCCAATGGATTTAAAACGCGGGATTGACAAAGCTGTTACTGTCGCTGTTGAAGAATTAAAGAAACTTTCCACACCCTGCAAAGATGATAAAGCTATCGCACAGGTTGGTACAATTTCCGCCAACTCTGACGAATCTATCGGCAACATCATCGCTGAAGCCATGACAAAAGTCGGCAAAGAAGGTGTTATCACCGTCGAAGAAGGTTCTGGTCTTGAAAATGAACTGGCCGTTGTCGAAGGGATGCAATTTGATCGTGGGTATCTCTCCCCTTACTTCATCACCAGTCAGCAAAACATGTCTGCTGAATTAGAAAACCCTTACATCTTGATTGTTGATCGCAAAATTTCTTCTATCCGCGATTTACTTCCAGTATTAGAAGGCGTTGCCAAATCCAGCCGTTCTTTACTGATTATTGCCGAAGATGTTGAAGGTGAAGCACTCGCAACATTAGTGGTTAACCACATGCGCGGTATTGTCAAAGTCTGTGCTGTGAAAGCACCGGGTTTCGGCGATCGTCGTAAAGAAATGTTGCAAGACATTGCCACTCTCACCAAAGCACAAGTCATTGCAGAAGAAATTGGTCGGACATTAGAATCAACCACCATCAATGACCTTGGTTCTGCTAAACGTGTTGTGATCACCAAAGATAACACCACGATTATTGATGGCGCCGGCGATGGCAAAGAAATCAAAGCACGCATCGAACAAATTCGTGCTCGCATCGCAGACACTTCATCCGACTATGACCGTGAAAAATTGCAAGAACGCGTTGCTAAATTAGCTGGCGGTGTTGCAGTTATCAAAGTTGGCGCAGGCTCAGAAATTGAAATGAAAGAGAAAAAAGCCCGCGTAGAAGATGCATTGCATGCAACCCGTGCTGCAGTCGAAGAAGGTGTGGTTCCTGGCGGTGGTGTTGCATTGATTCGTGTTCTGCAATCATTGCAAGGCTTAAAAGCAAATAACGAAGCACAAAACATGGGCATCCAGTTAACTCGCAAAGCGCTGGAAGCACCGTTACGTCAAATCGTTTCAAATGCTGGTTACGAAGCCTCTGTGATTGTCAACAAAGTCCTAGAAGGCAAAGCGACTTATGGCTTTAATGCAGCAACAGGCCAGTATGGCGACATGCTAGAAATGGGCATTTTAGATCCAACCAAAGTCACACGTACCGCACTACAGCACGCAGCATCCGTTGCTGGCTTAATGCTGACAACAGAATGCATGATCACTGATCTTCCAAAAGAAGAGAATGACAGCATGGCTGCAGCTGGTGGTATGGGCGGCATGGGTGGTATGGGTGGCATGGGCGGCATGATGTAATCATTACGCACCATTGCTATTCATTGCTTCACATCACGTTAGTAACAGAAAAAACCCCGCTAGTAGTTAATATAGCGGGGTTTTTTTATTCAAAAAAATCTGTCGCCATTCCAAGTAGTGACAAAAATTTTCAAATAAATATAAAAAAAACAGCAGAAAAAAGTTGACGAATGAAAGTTGTTTATTCAATAATCGCAGCCGATTGACTCCTCTGCTTCTTTCTAGTTGATTTTACTCATAGAACATCTCTCAGCATTATCAAAAATGACAGTACATGAAGCTTCGATAATTAAAATATAAAATTCATTCAAGGAACATGACGATATATGGAAAAACCAGAACCCACACAAAAAAATAAATCACGCCGCCCTATACTTGCCATTTTTTTTATTCAAGCAAGCTCTTCTACTGCCTTTGCTTTTTTCTTTGCTGGACTTTCACTTTATCTGACACAAAATAAACTCTATTCAAAAGAATCGGCAACTGCAATGACCGGTCTTTTTTTATCCTTCAATTATTTTTTACCATTACTAGGCGGCATGATTGCAGGTAAAATTATTTCATACCGCAAACTCTATTGCATTGGCTCACTCTATTGTCTTTGCGGCTGTTTACTACTTGCTGCTGGCATTGACTTATACCTTGGGCTGGCAGCATTCTTAATCAAAAGCTTCGTTTCGAATGTTTGTTTAAATATGTTCGTCACTGATCTTTATACAAAAGATCAAGTCACAGAAAGACGTGTTGCCTTCATCTGGAGCTACACGGGCATGAATCTTGGATTTTTTGCAGGTTTTTTCCTCTCGGGCTTCTCTTTACTAGCAAACAGTTACACCCATCTATTTATATTTATGGCAATGCTTATCTTCATTTCTGTTTTATTAGCTGCTCTCTTTTTAAAAGAGCCAAACGCCCCTACTTTTAAACAAGTCATCTATCGTCCATTCTTCGTCACTGCATTCATTATCCCAATCCTAATTACCAGCATTGATTTACTTCTTCGTTATCCTATATTAGCACGTTCATTTATTACTCTATTGGCACTCTGCCTTCTAGGATTATTATTTGCACATGCTTTTAAGAAAGCTACCACCGAAGAAAAGCATAACTTAATCAAATTTATTTTTTACTCTTTGCTTGCCATTTTCTTCTGGTCATTATATATGCTTACACCTACTGCACTAATGCAATTAATTCACGATGACGTCAATAAACATTTATTTGGTATCACACTCGCACCACAGTGGCTGGTGAACATTGACTCTGTTGTTATTCTGACATTTGCTCCAATGTTAGCCATTCTTCTTAAGAAGAAAAAAAATAACACGCCAGGATTAGCAGGGGTGTTAAACTTTTTTCAATTAGGCCTTTTGCTAGCCAGTTTTGCCTTTTTTTTACTATATACAGGTATGACACATAAAAACGCAGCAACTCTCATGCCAATCTGGCCAATATTCTGTTTTTTAATTTTCATGACACTGAGTGAAATACTCATTGGACCAACAGGCAACGCAATCATTGGTGACATTATCCCTGAAAGATTACACAGTGTGATGACAGGCGTCTCAAGTTTAAACATTGGTATTGGTGGTATTTTTGCCAGTTACATAGCAAGCTTTTTTATCTTGCCGCATGTGCATACAAACGGGATGGTTGGAACAGATTCAGCTCGCTTACAGCAAGTATTTTTCATCATCGCAGCAACAATTTTTTCACTTACGGTATTACTATTTTTAGTTAGGCTCAGTATAATGGTTAGAAGAAAAAAATATTTTTTATTTATGAAGGCAATGCCTGAGAGGTAACAATGGAAATTCTGCATTTTCTGAGTGAACTAGCGAATTATATTCCTGGTAGCAAAGAAGCAGAAGCCTTAATTGCAAAGCAGCCTGAAGACATTCAAAGTGCTTTTAAAGAAAACGATAGTGAGAAGCTAAGAACTTTAATTTCTAAAGATATAATTTTTACTAACGAATTAAAAGTAACAATGTATTGAATTGTTCAAATAATCAAAACACAAAGAGCACCCGCAAAAAACATAGCTATCTCTCTGCTATTCTAGAAGCAACATAATAAAAAACCATCTGATATATACTTGGAATTTCCATGAAAAAAAACACACTGTTTGTGGTTGGGACTGGAATAAAAGTAATTTCACACCTCACACTTGAAACTAAAACATGCATCGAAAAAGCTGACCGCGTATTATATCTAGTAAATGAGCCTGCAATGCAATCTTGGATCCAAGCATGTAATCCATCCTCAGAATCATTAAATCAACTATACTATAAACTAACTGCACGAAATGAGAATTATCTTGCGATTGCAAAGTATGTTGCCAACACACTACAAGTCACAAAAACACTTTGCTTTGTTGTTTATGGGCACCCTACCATTTTAGTTCAACCTTCAATATACGCCATCAACGCAACTATAAAAAACAATCATCATGTCCATGTACTGCCAAGTATTTCCACTACAGACTGCCTCTTTTCTGATTTAAAAATTGACCCAGGAACCGCGGGCTGGCAATCTTTTGAAACAACAGATTTTTTAATTTATCGGAGACAATTTGATACAAGTAGCCATCTAATTTTGTGGCAGCCTGCAGCAATCGGCTTACTAAGCCAAATAAAAAATCACAACCCCAAAAAAGGGTTGAACTTATTAACACAATATCTAAAGAAAAAATATCACGAAACACATCGCATCATTATATATGAAGCCGCACAATATCCAGCATTTCGTTCCAATATAAAAAACATTGCTTTAAAAGATTTACCTACCACTAATATTCCACAATTATCTACTCTTTACGTGCCACCGCTTAAAACAAAACTACCATGCCCTCACATGACAAAAAAAATTAATAATCTATTTTCTATTAGTTAATTTGTAAAATTAAAAGGGGTAATTCGGGCCACGAGTTGTTGTCACACTAGTAGCAGTCGTTTTATTTTTAATACTAATACGAATACAACCTCTTAAAAAAGGAGCTTCACGAGAAAAAACAGCCCCATGTTCAGCCATGCCCGAACTAAAAGAAAAACGAGCGTCATCTTTTATAACTAAAGATGAATCCTGAACTGTACCATGAATATCATTTTGACAGTGAAAAAAATCAAAATTAACATTATGAGCAACACTGGACATAACAGTATCTGAAAGAATATTGTTCTCAGAAATCAATTCAGCATTAAACACATTTAAAATATATTTTAATTCTCGCATTTCAAACAATGTGCTTGAAACTTTTCTTGATTTTGGCGAAAAAGAAACTGTACCAGGAAACTGCATAGAGTAATACACAGGATCAGAACAAGTATTTTCAAATACAAAATGCGTCGGCTGCATAATAGTTGGAATATATTTTTTCAAACCATAACTATTCACAAATGCCTTTTGCAAGAAGCTCAAAGGAAGAAATTCATCGTTACAAGCTGGGACATACCCGGGCATAGCTCCTAGAGATATCGCAAATAAATGCCGTGCTGTATCCACTAAATAAGGGTTAGGTTTCAAATTTTTTTTATTTTGAATTAACGAATATGCAACATCATAATAAACATGATTTCTATCATATTCATAATTTCGCCAAGCAAGTTCTATTAAAAATCGTCTTAAAGGGTGCCATGCTATGTCATCAGCGATTTTATCTACCCACTTCTTTGAAAAATAAATAGTACATGAACGCCAGCCACTTGCATCTTTATCACTCGCCACAATTTCTTTAAATAGCTTCCAATGATCATAAAGTGACCTTGGTGGCTGAGGTTGTACATTATAATTTCTTCTAAGCATCAAATGATTTGCTGCACAACCAATCTTTGGCAACATAAACACTGACCTTGCGCCCGAGGACACCGTAAGAATTGCGTTAGGCGAATATACTCTATCGGATTTATTTAACAACATTCGACCCAAAGGAAAAAAAGCACCAGGCGAATAAATACACCATGGAATTGTAATACCCAATTCTTTTAAATCAACAAAATACTCTAGGGTTTTCTCCAGCAACATGCCAAACGGTGCACTATGTCGACCATAACCCAAATTACGCACAATTTCTTTTGGTGCGCTAGGATCAATTAAACGATAATAACCACCATCGATTTTTGGTAAAAATGAACTTATTGTATCGCCTTTCAACTCCCCATACGGATAATACGCTAGGTACAATGGAAAACTTTTATCAGGAGAAAGTTCATCAACAATTTTGGCAAATTCAGGAGAAACTTTCCTCACCCTTTCCCTAACATTTTCCCAATACGTTCTAACTAACCCAACTCCCTCATCCCTTGTTGTTAGCATGTCTAATTAATCGCCTCTTATTATTTTTTATCACACAAGAATCCTATGCCCAACGCAAAAACGTGCGAGCTCTTACAGAGCAAAGATATAGAGCAGAATGATGAATCGAGGACACACAGAACTATCTTCATAATTATTCAGCCGCCATCATACTGAATAATTCTTTTTTTTCAAGGCATTAACAATAGCAAAATAAAAACCTCAACTTACTTTACACAAACAATTTGTGCTTTTTTTGCTCCGCATTTTCATATGCAAAATTCAGGGGCCTATATTGGTAACAGAAAAGTGCAATGAAAATAGAAGTTTATCTAAATAAAGACTCACGGTATTGTGGCCACTCTGAAAATATAAGAAGAAAAAAACAATCTTCTTCTTTTCAGTAAAATGCTAAAACAGTAACAAAAATCATGTTTGAGATCTTCTTCAACTCATTTTACTGTAAAAAGGATGTGCTATGTCAGCTATGGAACCGCTGTGTTACCTCCTCCCACATCTCCGCAACACCCTGTCAAAAAAAGAAATGTTTCTATTAGAAGCACAACACCTCTTAACGATACTTAACGAAATAGAAATTAGACTGAAGATCAAGCAAAAAAATTATTCATTGTTAACCGGAATGAACAACGAAACGGAGAAAACTATGGTTGAAACTCAGCTACTCAGCGAAATCATTAAAGATATTCTAAAAAGTGGACAATACTCTATTGAAGGAATTGCATATTACACCAACGCACCAGAAGAAATTATTTATGATATTGCCTCTGGTCTAAATACCAACCCATCTGCTCTCTTATTACGAAAAATTCTTGGATTGCATAGATCTATTTTTCCTGATATTTACAAGAAAATTACTGATAAAATTTTACGAAAAGAAGATGAAGAGAATAAATAATAACTATTTCGAAAAAATGGTTTTAAATTATTTTATTCGATCATGATAAAATAAGAGGTGCATAAATAATTATTTGCAATATCCATTTTTTGCATAAATTATTTATGCCCTCTTCATCATTCTAGGAAACAAAACCCTTGCACACAAAGAAAAAAAAGAAATTAGTCTGCCAGCAAACTACTTTCGGCCAATCGTTCACAATTACCGCCCGCTTGCTTCGCATGCCGTAATGCAATTTTTGCTGCTTCCACAGGATGTAGCTCCGAATCCGTCGCAATACCTGCACTAAAAGTCATTTGAAAAATTTGCTCAGCTGCAGAAAATGATAATTGAGAAAATTGCTCACGTAATCGACGACAGAATTTTTGCGCTTCTTTTGCATTTGTATCTGGCAATAACAGCAAAAACTTTTCCCCGGCAAGACGTCCAGCCAAATCATCTCGGCCACGCATTTGCTGTAACAACAAAGTAGCTAATCGACGAATGACTACATCGCCAACAGGATAACCATAAAGATTATTAACTTGCTGCAAATAATCAATATCAATCAAAATTAAAGCAAGTGGCACGTCTGATTCATGTGCCATAGCTACCAAAAACTCTACATGCTGACGAATACTCGAATGATTTAGCAAGCCAGTTAATACATCTCGCTTCATATAAGCCCCTGGCAAACCAGCTCGCATATAACAATCCCGCACCACGGCAACCAATTGCGCTGCTGTCATTGGCTCTTTTAAAAAATATGTATTTTCAATTTTACTCATACCTGATTTTTTATTATTTTCACTTACTTCTTTTTTAGGTAAAGTGACAATAAAGGGGACATTGCTATAAGCATTCTCTTGTCGCAATAATGCCATTAATTCTTGCGCAGAATAACATGGTAGCTCTCTGTCAAAAAAAACAATATCCGGATAAAATTCTGCCATCACATCACACAAACGCAATGGATCTGTTATAACAGTTACTTCTATACCAGCTTGCTTCAACGCAGATAATGCTATCGTTTTTGAATGAGCAACATTCGTCACATAAAGTAATTTTATTGGAATAGGCAATCTCACAAATTGCTGCTCTATTTGCTTTACAAGCAAAGAGACTGTGATCGGCTTACGAAAAAAAGCCACAGCACCTGCTTTAACAGCAATCAATCTTGTCGCAACATCATCATTATCTGCTAAACAATATAAAGAAAGAAAAGATAATTGTTGCGCATGATCACGCAAGAATGAAAGACAACTCGATGTAAGATAAACGGCATCAATGATCAGCACCGTTGGCGGTGTATTTATTAAAAATTTTTTTAACCCAGCAAAATCAGGAATAACATAGGCACGAAAATCAACATAAGAAAATGCAGCGCTTAGACTATCTCGCAAAAAAGGGTCCGCAACAAATAAAGCAACCACTCTTTCCTGTAAAATTTGCTCTTCCATGAATCTTCTCACTGGGTCTGTTGACAATTGGTTATTTTTAACCATGTTAACATCAAATACACTCTTCCTGATTGGATTTGATTATCAAAAACTTCCTAGTTTCTCGTTAAATGGTTACAAATAACCAATTGTCAACAGACTCTACTATTTCATTTTTAATTTAACCCCACCAAGCCTGCAATCCCTGCTAATAAAATATAAATCAAAGGAAATAACACGATGCCTAAAATATTTGTTGCCATCAACACAATTAAAATAACAAATCCGTAAGGTTCAATCTGTTCTAAACGTGACCCCAGTTGTGGCGGCAACGCACTCACCAACACACGTCCACCATCTAATGGTGGCAAAGGCAACAGATTCAAGACAGCCAACATCACATTCACCGTCATCCCAACTTGCCCCATGAGCGCTAGCGGCATACCGAACCACTCATTCATTTGACCGGAAAATCGTGCGACCAACGCCCACAGAACTGCCATGATTAAATTTGAGACGGGACCCGCTGCTGCAACAATTGCCATATCTCGACGCGGATTTTGCATATTACGCGCATCCACCGGGACAGGTTTCGCCCAACCAAAAATGAATCCCCCGGCAACAAGACAAAGTATTGGCAAAATAATTGTGCCAACCAGATCAATATGCGGCAAAGGATTAAGCGTTAGGCGCCCAGATAACCGCGCTGTTGAATCACCAAATTTTTCCGCTACCCAGCCATGTGCCACTTCATGCACAACAATGGCGAAAAGAACAGGCAACGCATAAATAGCAATTTTCTGAGCAATACTGAATTCATTCATAAGGTGAAGTATATTACAGGCTGAAAGATGTGCCTACAAAAAATCTGGCGCTTGACAACTATGGCACAATAATCTGGCTATCTGTTTAAAGCTTGCCCGAAACAGGAAAGAAGAAAAAGGAAACACCAGATCATGTCACTTATGACCTACAAATTGATTGCGCTGATTGCCATTTTATTTATTAGCTTAATTAGCGTGATTTATCCTATAAAAATGCGCGCTCGCCCAGAGCATCACCCACTGCTTGAATGGGCAGATGCCTTTGCGAGCGGCATTTTTTTAGGCGCAGCGTTATTTCATATGCTACCGGAAGCAACCGAATTATTCACTGATCAACTGCCATCCATACACTATCCACTTGCAGAGGCTTTTTGTGCTATTGGATTTCTTTTATTACTTTTTCTAGAAAGGCTCGCTGCCTGCGGAAAAGAACCTCAAGCTTTGCAAAAATCATCACGACAGAATCATGGCATCCCCTGTATTTTAGCATTCATTCTCATTATTCATGCACTCATTGAAGGTGCAGCACTCGGTATTAGTACAACGGCTGCCGCAACATCCATTCTCTTTCTTGCCATTATTGCTCACAAAAGCTCGGAAAGTTTTGCTTTAGCCGTTATTTTAAATCGGTCACATTTTAAACTACCAACCATTATTTTTATCATTTGTGTTTTTTCAGCAATGACACCCATTGGTATTTTAGGCGGTAGTCTACTCAGCCTACATATTGCATCCACCACAGGAAAACTATTAATGGCTGGCTTCAATGCTTTTGCTGCAGGAACTTTTCTATACATGTCAACATTGCACCATATCAATCATCATCAACAGCACCATGAAAAAGAAAATCTCACTGAGTTTTTCTTTTTAATCATAGGGCTGCTTATCATGGCGGTGATTGCATTTTGGAAGTAAATAAGTAATAGCGCATTGGGGGTATTGTTTGACGACTTAACTGCATATCAGTTGCCCATCAGCTGTTGAAAGTGATCGAAGCCATGCCCTTTCTGATGAAATGAAGCGTACTTATATCAGTAACATGCAGATTGCTGTTTGGCTCTTGCGATCAGTTAAGTCGTCAAACAATACCTCCACTGAGCGGTTACAATAAAAAAGATGGCTACGCAGGCACCAAGCCCAACGCCTCTACCGCATCACGCTCTTGTCGTAATTCATTCAACGTCAATTGAATTTTTTCTTTTGCAAATGCGTTATGTTCAATGCCTTGCACGACATGCAAACGGCCGCCTTCAACACGACTAGGAAATGAAAAGAGCAATCCTTCATCCACGCCATACTCGCCTTCAGAAACTTTTGCGACAGAAAAATACTCATCTTTTGCTGTGTCATGGACGAGATGGTACACGCCCATCAACGCTGCATTGGCTGCAGAAGCGGCTGATGATGCACCGCGCGCTTTAATCACCGCGGCACCACGCTTTTGAATTAAAGGCACGAAATCGTTTTGTAACCAATGCAAATCTGCTATTTCTGTAGCAGGCTGGCCATTAATCAACGCATGATAAAAATCAGGATATTGTGTGGAAGAATGATTTCCCCAAATCGCCATTTTTGTGACTGCAGTGACATCCACACCGGCATGAATGGCAAGCTGCTTACGTGCACGCAACTCATCCAACATGGTCATCGCAAAAAATCGATCGCGCGGGACATCTGGCGCATTACGCATGGCGATCAAACAATTTGTATTACAAGGATTCCCTACCACAAAAACTCGCACATCTGACGCGGCATAGTGATTAATGGCTTGACCTTGTCCTGTGAAAATTTTCCCATTAATTTTCAATAAATCAGCACGCTCCATACCGTCTTTACGCGGCACTGCACCCACGAGCACTGCCCAATTCACATCACGCATGGCTTCATTGACATCTGCAGTGCATGTCACATTTTTCAGCAAAGGAAAAGCACAGTCATCTAATTCCATGGCAACACCCTGCAAACTGGGCAGTGCAGCTGGCAACTCTAATAAACTCAAATCCACTTCTGTCTCTGGACCAAATAATTGACCCGAAGCAATCCTGAACAATAAAGCATAACCAATCTGACCCGCTGCACCCGTTATTGCTACTTTTACACGTTTTTTTATCGTCATGCGCGCACTCTCTCCAAAAAAATAAGCAGTTGCCTATTCTATCGCGAAATTGACATCACTCACATATGCATTACTATCTGCCGCATGAATACTCACTTTAGCGCAACTATCCCACTCAGTTTATATATCCATCTACCTTGGTGCGTAAAAAAATGCCCCTATTGTGACTTCAATTCACACGCTTTACGTGGCGCACTGCCAGAAAAAGAGTATGTCGCCGCTTTATTAGCTGACTTCAACGCACAATTGCCTACTTTCTCTGATCGAAAATTAATCAGTATTTTCTTAGGTGGCGGCACACCCAGCCTCTTTTCACCAAAAGCCATCGCCACACTTTTAAACGAAATTGATCACCAAATTGGTCTCTCAAAAGACATTGAAATTACCCTTGAAGCAAACCCTGGCACAATCGATGAAAAACACTTTGCTGGTTTTTATCAGGCGGGAATTAATCGTCTATCCATTGGCATTCAAAGTTTACAAAATCAAAAACTGCAACGCTTAGGACGAATACATGACCGTGACAATGCCCTACAAGCGATTCAAATTGCCAAAAAAGCAGGATTCAAAAATTTTAATCTTGATTTAATGCATGGCTTACCAGACCAAACAGTCGACGATGCACTGGCAGATTTACGTGACGCACTTGCAACAGAACCAACCCATTTATCATGGTATCAATTAACACTCGAACCAAATACGTTATTTTATGCAGCGCCACCCACTCTGCCAAACGAAGACATTTTACATGCGATTCAAGAAGCGGGCCATGCAGAATTAGTACATCAAGGTTTTAAGAATTATGAGATTTCTGCTTGGGCGCAACCTGATAAACATAGCCGTCACAATAGGAATTATTGGGAATTTGGTGATTACTGTGCGATTGGCGCAGGCGCTCACGGTAAACTCACTGATATAAAAAATAAAAATATCACTCGTTATATGCAACACAAACACCCACAAGCCTATCTGATGGGAATCAACAATGGATTTACCGCAACCACTTCTCTTATACCAGATGCAGAATTACCTTTTGAATTTATGCTAAATGCATTACGACTGACTGACGGCGTGCCGCTTATTTATTTTACTGAACGCACCGGATTAGCATTACAGACTATTCAAAATACTTTACAAATTGCTTATGAAAAAAAATTATTAAAAAAAGATAAAACTGTTTTATGCCCAACGCCATTAGGGCATCGATTTTTAAATCAATTAACAACTTTATTTATAAAATAAGCTTTTTTCATGCTAGGATCTGTTTATGAAGGAGATCATTATGGGAAACACCGCAACCAAACGATTACACAATGAAATAACAAAAAAAATAGAAAGAAACGATATTGATGCACTAAAAATCTATTTCGAAGTAAATCGTGGTTATATCAACAGAAAAAATACTGATGGTAAAACTGCACTCTATCTAGCTGTTGAAAAAAATCGCTCGAAAATAGTTGAGTATCTGTTAAGCATCCCACAAATCGATCCTAATATTACTTGCGGCGCGGACAATCAGACGCCGCTCATCTTGGCATCAAAAAATGGCTACCTTGAAATTGTTTCTTCTTTAGCTAATCATAAAAAAACGAACCTTACACAAAAAGATGCGAATGAGTTTGATGCACTGTCAAAAGCGGCTTTTATGGGTCATTTTGATATCGTCAAAAAATTAACTGATTCACTAAAAAAAACAGCGTCTTTACAAAAAAAATCTCTTAAGAAAGCCTCAGATTGGGCAGATAAAGAAGAGCACCACCCTATTTGTGACTATCTAAAAAAACAACTAGAAGAACATCCAGCTAGCGAAAGCCCGCCCATTTTTTCCCTATTTAAATCTATCACCGTCCCCTTCTTTGCTAAAAAAGAAGAAGAAAAAGAATTCTCACATAAAAATTCAATATAATAATTTAAAATAATTTTTTTTAAGAAAAAATTTAGCACCTTACCTTAAAAAAATTCACTAACACAAAAATTGTCCGCATTTTTCATCGACAAAATGCCAAGAAATACCAATCGCAACTAAATCAGATGTTTTTACACCGCCACCACCAAAAAGATGTGTCAAGGATAAATCTGCCACCCAATGTTGCGTCAAGTCATAACTCACCCCTGCACCTGCCACAATTCGCACAGTTTTATCTGTACTATTCGTTTCACCGACTGGCACCAAACTACCTGACGAACTACTACGCGCATATGCAAAACCGGCTTTACCAAATATGTTCCACCCACTCGTCCCGAAAGGAAACATCCCCTTTCCAACAAGATCAAGCGCATTTTGTCGAATTTGTGGTTTGTTACCGGATGGCGCAGGCACATCGTAGGTCGCTGCACCAAATTGTGTAAAACCAAATTCCCATGCTGCATATTGATTAATTTGATATCCCATATACAAGCGCGCACCTACGCCTTTTTTATCAACAGTTGCAGCTTGTCCATTGACCGTACCAGAAGATGCCTGTATGCGAGATGGACCCACTTGACCGCCGAGATAAAATCCGTCACCAACCGCAAACACAGGCTGCATCGCTACCCCAGTCAGCATCACCATCATCATCTTTTGTACTTTTTTACTAAGCAACATACAGATAGCTCCCCAATCCATTCACTTGTGAATAATGCATGTCAGATTAGTCAAGAGACACTTCAAAGTCTAGCTCTCGAATCAATCGTCCAGCTTGTTTCCCACGTGCCTCAAACCGCGTAATCACAGGCCGATTTGCTGAACGCTCTGCATAACACCCTTCTCCTGCTCGATTTTTCAATGCAGGATGTGCAGACAACACTTGCATCATTTGCACCGCATAATCTTCCCAATCCGTTGCTAAATGTAGCCAACCACCCAATTTTAATTTCGACACCAACAATTCTAAAAAAGCCGGTTGAATCAAACGACGTTTAATATGTTTACGCTTCGGCCACGGATCAGGAAAAAAAATTTGCGCGCCAGTTAAACTTTTTGCTGGAATCGCTTGCGACAAGACCTCCACTGCATCGGCATGGTAAACACGAATATTTTTTACATCACGCAATGCCATATTTCCCAGCAAAGAACCCACACCGGGCAAGTGTGTCTCAATACCAATAAAATCAATTTCAGGATAATGTATCGCGGTTTCCAACAAAGAATGTCCCGTGCCAAATCCAATTTCTAAAACAACCGGTGCTTGACGCGCAAATACCTTAGTAAAATCGACATAGTCTGGCGTGACGACTAATCCATATTGCGGCAACCATTCTTCTACTGCGCGACATTGCGCAGGCGTCATCCGTCCATCACGTCGCACAAAACTACGAATGCGTCGAAAAAATTTTTCGCTCTGACTCTGCTCATGTTCTTTCATTTTTTTTACCTGAAAATGCTGTAATCAATTCTTCTTTTATATGCTGCAATCGACCAGATAATCCGACCGGATAACTTGATTGATTATTTTTTTCAATAAATTTTTTTACATTGATGCGCGCTTTTTCACGTACGCTGTGAAGATTAATTGCGGCATAAACACACTGTCCTTCACGAAAAATAGGTTGTAACAAATCCAGACTGTCATCTGCGTTTTTTTCTATTAACGGCATCGATGCGCCATCCAAGGAGACACAAGCCAATGGGTGTTCAATACCCGAAAGTTCATCATAAATAACATCCGCAATAGGCTGACCTGCCTGCAAATAACGTCGCACTTGTAAAATACCGGGATTCGAAATTTTGACACGATCTTCTGATAGTTTAATTTTATATTCCCACTTATTTTTTTCATTACATAATGCAGATAATTTATAAACACCGTCCAAAGCCGATTGATCTGATGCAGTAACCAAGCGTGTACCCACCCCCCAAACAGAAATTTTTGCACCCTGTTTTTTCAATGCTGCAATGGCATATTCATCTAAACTATTACTCGCAATAATCTCTGTTTTGGTAAGACCGGCTTTATCTAATGCTGCACGCGCACGCACACTTAACGCTGCTAAATCCCCAGAATCCAAACGAATGCCACGTAAATTTAATGAGGCCTGATCACGTTTATTTTCTGCATCAACCAATGCAATGGCCTGTTGTACGCCCTGCAACGTGTCATAGGTATCAACTAATAACACCAAATTATTTGGCGCAACCGATGCAAATGCGGCAAACGCTGTTTTTTCATCAGGAAATGCCGTCACCCAACTATGGCCCTGTGTGCCAGAAACAGGGATACCAAAACGCATCCCGGCTAACACATTCGATGTCGCACTACACCCGCCTAAATAGGCCGCACGACTGGCAGATAGCGCGCCATCCGGTCCTTGCGCACGTCGTAATCCGAATTCCAACACCGGATCCCCTGCTGCTGCCTGACAAACACGCGAGGCTTTCGTTGCAATCAACGTCTGGAAATTAATAAAATTCATCAAGGTTGATTCAATTAACTGTGCTTGCAACAATGGTCCTGTCACTCGTAACAGTGGCATGTGTGGAAAAACTAAGGTACCCTCTGGAATTGCATCGATATCACACGTAAAACGTAACTCAGCGAGATAAGCCAAAAACGCCGTTGAAAATAACGCTGTGCCATCGGGTGCACGTAACTCCGCAAGATAGGCTAATTCTTCCTCAGAAAAATGCCACTGTGATAAAAAGTCAATGACACTGGCGAGACCTGCTGCAATAGTATAGTTTCCACCAAATGGATTTCGCCGAAAAATTTGATGAAACACTGCCTGACGCTCATGCAGGCCTAGTTTCCAGTAGCCATATGCCATCGTGAGCTGGTATAAATCGGTCAACAGAGGCGACATGTGAGATTTCCTGCTCCAAAAATCACGAAATTATACAGTAAATAACAAAAGATAGACTGCAATGATCACACTAAAAAATATCACCAAATACTATACACGCGGCACAAGACGCTTTACTGCACTGGATAATATCAACTTAAACATCAAGCGCGGTGAAATTTTTGGCATCATCGGCAAAAGCGGGGCTGGCAAAAGTACGCTCATTCGCTGTATTAACTTATTAGAGCGCCCAGATAGTGGCGAGGTACACATCAACAACGTGTCACTCATGCCATTATCTGAAACAAAATTGCGCCACGCTCGCCGTCAAACTGGGATGATTTTCCAGCATTTTAATTTATTAAATGCGCGTAACGTGCGCGACAATGTCGCCTTACCATTGGAAATAGCGGGTATCTCACGCCATGCAGCACGTCAAAAAATTGCGCCATTACTTGAGCTAACTGGCTTGACTGGTCGGGAAACGCATTATCCGGCACAACTCAGCGGTGGCCAGAAACAACGCGTCGCCATTGCGCGCGCCCTTGCCGCAGAACCCACTGTGTTACTTTCTGATGAAGCAACCTCGGCATTAGACCCGGAAACAACACAATCGATTCTTGAATTACTGAAAAATATCCGCGATACGCTCAATATTACAATTTTACTGATTACCCATGAAATGGCTGTCATTAAAGCCTGTTGTGATCGTGTGGGTATTCTGGAAAATGGGAAACTCATTGAAGAAAATGAAGTAGGTGAATTTTTTGCACACCCTAAAACATCCACTGCCAAAAAATTTATTGTTTCTTCATTGCCACAGCATCTGCCAACGATTCTCACCGCCAGTATCCAGCCAACACCGACTGTTCATACGCACCCGATTATGCGATTATGGTTTTTTGGTAATGCAGCAACACAACCCATCATTGCACAACTCATTAATCAATTTCAGTTACGCGTCAATATTCTGCAAGCGAACGTTGAATATATTAAAAAACACGCAATGGGTGTGATGATTCTTGCTATGGATGGGGCGAAAGATAGGCTCGATGCAGCAATCACTTACTTGCAGCAAACTGGCATTCATGTGGAGGTTCTTGGTTATGTCCCAGACAACCTTGTCTCTTTTGTATGAGGCAACATTACAAACGTTATGGATGGTGACAGCGGCTGGACTGGTCACCTTATTGATCGGTTTACCCATTGGCGTTTTACTTTATGCCACACGAAAAAATCACCTCTTGGCACAACCCATACTGTGGGCCATGCTCTCACTCTTTGTGAACATCACACGCTCAATCCCTTTTATTATTCTCATGATGGCGGTTATTCCTTTCACGCGTTTATTGGTCGGCACATCCATTGGTACCACTGCCGCCATTGTCCCCTTAAGCTTATGTGCGATTCCTTTTTTTGCACGTGTGACAGAAAATGTATTGCTTGAGCTCCCACTCGGCCTTGTGGAAGCAGGACTTGCGATGGGCGCCAGTCGATTGCAAATTATCTATCGTATTCTGTTACCTGAAGCGTTACCCGGCTTACTCAACGGTATCGTGCTGACGCTAGTCAGTTTAACAGGTTACTCTGCGATGGCGGGTGCAATTGGCGGCGGTGGATTGGGTGATCTGGCCTATCGTTATGGCTATATGCGCTTTGATAACCGCATGATGGGCATGACAGTCATTGCGATGGTGGTTTTGGTGCAAATCATTCAATGGGGTGGCGCAAGACTCGCGCACCGGTTTACGCATCGCTAGAAATAATTATCATTTGATTTTTATTATTTTTTTGAAATTCATTTAGGGAAAAACAACATGCAAAAAATCTTAAAAACATTTTCATTATTATTTATTTTAGCTATCAGCAATGTATTTTTGCTTGCTTGTCACCCAAAAGACGATCCACATACACTAAAAGTTGGCACCATTGCCGGTCCTGAAACAACCCTGATGGAAACAGCAGCAAAAGTGGCCAAAGAAAAATACGGCCTGACTTTACGTATTATTGCTTTTTCTGATTATCTTGAACCCAATGCTGCACTTCATGATGGCAGTATTGATGCAAACTTATTTCAACATCAACCTTGGCTCGATCGACAAAATAAGGAGCATCGTTACCATCTTGTCGCTGTCGGTAAAGCGTTTATTTATCCGATGGGCATTTATCCGGGTAAATCACATTCTCTACTTGCTCTTCCCCAAAAAGCCAAAATTGCGATCCCAAATGATCCTAGCAATGAAGGGCGCGCTTTATTACTGCTTGCCAATGCGGGTTTAATTCAACTCAATCCAAAAGCGGGCATTTATCCGACACAAAAAGATATTATTGAAAATCCACGAGAAATAGAGTTTATTGAATTAGACGCGGCACAACTGACCCGTAGTTTACCCGATGTCGATGCAGCGGCGATCAATACCAATTACGCCGTGCAGGCAGGACTCGATCCCGCACGCGATGCATTATGGAAAGAAGGCCCTGATTCTCCTTACGCCAATATTATTGTTGTCCGACAAGATAAGAAAAAAGATCCGCGCGTCAAACAACTGATTGCTGCATTTCAGTCTGATGCTGTCATACTCGAAGCGAAAAAATTATTTGGTTCACAAGCGATTCGCGCATGGTAATACTGTCGCTGATAAATAATAAGCTCAATTTATCTATTTCCTGAAATATAAAAAGGAGTTCCAATGAAAACACTCTCTCGTTATTTCATGATGACTTGTCTCTGCTTGGGCATCACAGCCTGTGCAACGACGCCGCAAGATGCAGCGTCAACGTTAACTGCAGAAGGGTCGCCTGATGTGCTCTATCACAAAGGCAACCAATATGCACAGGGTGATGGCGTTCCACGTGACGACACCAAGGCGTTTAATTACTATCTCGCCGCAGCGCGAGGCGGTTCAGTGAAAGCACAATATGCTTTAGGTTATCTCTATCGAACGGGGCGTGGCGTGCCGCGCAATTATGCGCTCGCTGCAGAATGGTTCAGCAAAGCGGCAGATGCGGGTAATGCAGAAGCGCAATACAGTTTAGGTGTGCGTTACTTAATGGGCCAAGGTATCCAAGAAGACGATATTCAAGCCATGGCATGGTTTAAAAAAGCAGCAGCGCAGGGCAATCTTGCTGCAGCTAGCCAACTAGGTTACATGTATGCGGCAGGCAAAGGGGTACCACAAAACTATCAAACTGCGATTGAATGGTATCAAAAAGCAGCGAATGGCGGATTAGCCAGCGCGCAATATAATTTGGGTTTGATGTACGCGAATGGGATTGGCACAACAAAAGACACAGAAAAAGCTCGCGGATTATTCCAACAAGCGGCTGCCAAAGGATTTCACCCAGCGAAAAAAGCGTTGAGTGCATTGTGACACACATCAGACGTAAACGATTCGGCCAACATTTTTTACGCGACGGATACATTATCCAACAAAGTGTCGATGCGATTGCACCACAAATCGGCGAACACCTTGTGGAAATTGGACCAGGTGAAGGCGTGTTAACCTATCCGTTGCTTGAAAAAATTGGCACAGCAGGCCGCTTGGATGCAATTGAAATTGATCGTGATTTGATTCATGATTTACAAACAATCGATCATCCACAATTTTTTCTTCATCAAGCGGATGCTTTGTTTTTTGATTTTGGTGAACTTGCAGATAAAACGCAGTCACTCCGTGTCGTAGGCAATTTGCCTTATAATATTTCGACGCCATTAATTTTTCATTTGTTAACTTTTGCTAACAAAATAAAAGATATGCATTTTATGTTACAAAAAGAAGTCGTTGAACGACTCGCTGCGACGCCGCGCACAAAAAATTACGGCAGACTCAGTATCATGGCGCAATATTACTGCAAAATAACAGCCTTATTTGATGTACCACCTGATGCGTTTTCTCCGCCACCGAAAGTGAATTCTGCCGTAGTGCGCTTAGTGCCTTATCAAACACTTCCTTATCCTGCAAAGGATTTTGAGCATTTTCAACAACTTGTCAAAACAGCATTTTCGATGCGTCGCAAAACATTACGTAATGCATTAAAAAATACGATTGATTCGCCGACTTGGGAAAGACTGCAATTAGATGCGAACTTGCGACCAGAGGAATTCACGGTGGAAGAATTTGTGCGCCTAAGTAACGCGTAATAGATCAGTGGGTGTGTGTTTTTTTGCTTAACTGCATATCAGTTGTCCATCGGCTTTTGAAAGTGAGCAAAGCCAAGCCCTTTCTGATTTCATGAAGCGTACTTTTATCAGTAAAATGCAGTTAGCTGTTTGGCTGTTGCGGTCAGTTAAGCAAAAAAACACACCCACTAATCTATTACAGCAACGCTACATGCGAGACTGCAAAAAACAGGCGCCACCGGTAAACACCCAAATTATTTCAAGCTAAGCAACTTTTCCAACATCAAAATCTGGGAACAATAGCACTGCTGGATGCACTTTAAGTGCATTTGCAAAAATAATCGCTCTTTCGCGTCCGATTTGTCTGGTGTTGCTTTCTAATGCTGAAATATTTGACTGACTAATACCGGTGATATTAGCTAAATCAGTTTGTGTCAATCCTTGCTGTTCACGAAGCAATTTTAATGCTTCTCCAGGAGTGATCCGTGCATGTACTTTGGCTTTTATAAACTCTTTTTTATTAATTTTCATGCTCAAGACCTCGCCATTAATATATATGTGCATTTATATCAATAACATAAACCTCTAGCTGTTCTTTTTCCGCTTTATAAATAACTCGCCATTGTAGTGAAAGCCTTGAAGAACGAAATCCCTGCCATTCACCTTTAAAAAGCTCATCATGATAGCCTTTTATTTCTCTTAATCCTTGCACACCCTGCAGCTCAACAATTCTTTTCCAAATTTCATATTCTTTTTTAATGCGTAAGGGTATAGTTTTAAAAGATTTTATAACCGATTTTTTTCATATACTGTCCACATATACAATATGTATATATATTATTGCATATATCAAGTCATCAAGCTTACCACTTATAAAACTTCTTTGCCTATTTCCCGCGGAATCCCATCGGGCTGCTCTGTCATCGCCATCACGAGTGGCCAATTCACTAATGTCACCGCCGATACGCGCTGTGTACTTTTTTCAATTTCCCTGACAATTTCAGCAAATTGGACGCTTTCTTCTTGCGCATGTTCTTCTAATGGTGGATGCGATTCCAAAAATAATTTTTGCTGATTCCACGCAATTTTATTTGGCATATTAATAATTTCAACTAATGTGCCAGGCTGCACATCAGGAAAAAATTGCATAATGTCGCTCTCATGCATACGAATACAACCAAAACTCGCGCGTGTCCCAATACTCTCTGGAAAAATTGTACTGTGAATTAAATACGTCGGCACACGTAAATAAATGGCATAAGGTCCCAATGGATTATCCGGCCCTGGCGGCATCACTTTCGGCAATTCAATGCCTCGGGCACGATTAAATTCACGAATATCTTTTGGTGGTATCCAAACAGGATCGATTTTTTTACGCGTTACATACGTCCGTGTGATAGGAATCGTTTTACCAATACGCCCAATGCCAATTGGAAAGGTTAATATTTCATGACTATTTTCAGGAAAATAATACAAACGCATTTCTGGTAAATTAATAATGATGCCAGCACGAGGCAAAGGGGGTAATAAAAATTGATTTGGTATTTCCACCAAATTCCCACTCTTAAAAAGTGATTGTTCGCCCACCCCGGGATTTGCGGCAACAATCGCATTCACACCCACGTTATACCGTTTTCCTAATGTTGCCGGCGAATCATTTTGATACGTGTTGACAGAAAAAATTGAACCAATTAATGCAACATTATCAGCAGGTCGCGTAAAATTACTCGCAAAGGTATTCGCTATGAAATAACTATTGCTAATAAAAACAAATAAAAAAACAATAAAATTTTTACGCGACAAAAACATGAATAAGTATTCCTCGTTATTTAGTAGACCAATTCATTCATCCTGTCATACCGCGCTTTATGCACGGGATGACAAAATAGACACAATAAATGATTCGGTCTACTAGCCGGCTACCCAATCAGAATGTGACAACCATCTTTGATCAGGATAATAAGCCAAAACCACCGTATCATCTTTAATTTTTTCAATTAACGGTCTGGCTAATTGTTGGCTCACGGCAGGGCATCCCCAGCTTCTACCCAACTCACCGTATTTACGTGCTGTATCCGGCGCAGCATACCATGCACCATGAAACACAATGGCACGTCGATACGCATTATCATTGATATGCGGCTCTAACCCTTTGACACGCAAAGATAACCCATTATGCCCAATATACGGCTGATGATCTGTTAAGAAAACGCCAATGCTTGATTTTAAACTACCCGGCGCATTTGAAAATGACGTGGCATTGCGCTGCCCGCTATTTTTTCCGTGTGCAACCCAAGTATTAAACAACACTTTATTCCGTTTCATATCGACAACCCACAGCCGACGATCGGCAGAAGGTTTTGAATAATCAATAATCGTCAACATTTGTTTATCATCAAAGCCTTTGTGACGCGCTTTGACATAGGCTGTTAAGCCAAGCTTTAAGACTTCTGGGCTTAAATTACTGGCTTGCGCAAGAATCGTGTGGATTTCCTTGGCATACCAACTACGCGAACCGACCCCCGCGCTCGTATAACTCGTGCTCGTGGCACGCCCTGAGAATAAACGGGCAAAAAAAGTAAATGGACCCCAACCGACCAAACTTGGTAACAAAATAATCAACCCTACCAACGCATAATGACGACGTATCTTCACAAGAACCCCCAAACGCTCAACAACATGACAACTCGTTGTTTTTAATAAGAAATTTCGAAATTTGATTTGCTGAATGAGCGCCCACATTAATCATTTTTAATTAAAATGTCAAATAATTGACCTGTAGCCTAAGAGAAAAAACCATGGCTGACAGTACAAAAAAAAGCTATATTTCAATGCAGTAAAAAATACCGTACCCCATAAAAAACAAACCTGACGATCAACATGAGAGCGCCACACTATGACGAGCACAACGCAGTCGCCCCATAAACTACGCGTGGGTATACTCTATGGTGGTCAATCAAGTGAGCATGAAATTTCACTGCTGACAGCAAGCAGCATCATCCAACATCTAGACCCTAATCACTTTACGGTTGTCCCCATTTATCTTGACCGACAGGGGAATTGGCACCATGCCCCACTCACGACACAGGCTGAACGATTACAGAGCCCCCAGCACCTGCTAAAAGATTCATCAGACACTTCGGTTTTTTTCTCCCCTAACACACTCAAACAGGCAAGAATCTCGACAGAGACGATCTCACCACCTCTCGCACTGGACGTCATCTTTCCTGCCGTACACGGCACATTATGCGAAGACGGCACGTTACAAGGTCTGCTTGAACAAGCTGGTATTGCCTATGTTGGTTGTGGTGTATTAGCCTCGGCGATCTGTATGGATAAAGACGTCGCAAAACGTGTGGCGCGTGATGCAGGTGTACCGGTTGGACCTTTTTTTGCATTCAAGCAACGGCAATGGGAAAAAAATGCCGCAGACATTCTCACCACCCTTCAGCAAACACTCCGCTTCCCTGTTTTTGTGAAACCAGCAAATAACGGCTCCAGTGTCGGCATTACCAAAGTCGCATCGCCTGAAACGCTGCAAGCGGCTATCCATGAAGCGCTGCAATACGACACCAAAGTCATCGTTGAACAAGGCATTAACGCATTTGAACTCGAAGTGGCTGTTTTAGAATCCCCCACTGATCCATCGCAACCCATCACGAGTGTTGTGGGTGAAATCCAAGCAAATCATCAACATGAATTTTATTCTTATGCGGCAAAATATGTCGATGAACATGGCGCAGCGCTCATGATCCCTAGTCAAAATGCAAAAGATAGCATTTGTCAGCAAGCACAAGCGTTAGCACGTAAAATTTTTATTGCGCTGGATTGCGAAGGCATGGCGCGCGTGGATTTATTTCTGGACCGCGACACACAGCAACTTTATTTTAATGAAATTAATTCGCTGCCTGGCTTTACATCCATCAGCATGTACCCAAAACTCATGGCAGCGTCTGGTATTGTCTATACAGAATTACTAACTCGACTGATTCATCTTGCCTTACAACGTCATCAAGAGAAAAACAAACTGCAACGTCAATTTATTTTGCACACAGCAACGATCGAGGAAAAATAATGCGACTCAATGCCATTGTTGCCATGGATGAAAATCGCGTAATTGGCAAGAACAATCAATTACCATGGCGATTACCTGCAGATTTGCAGCATTTCAAAAAAACCACGCTGCATTATCCCATTATTATGGGACGCAAAACCTTTGAATCGATTGGTCGACCGCTACCACAACGTTGTAATATTGTGATTACACGAAACCCACCTTTGCCAGATAGCACTGGCTGCATTGTTGTCAATAGTATTTCCGCAGCGCTACACGCGGCGAGCTTTAGTGAGGAAGTCTTCGTGATTGGCGGCGCACAATTATATGAACAACTATTACCACGCATTCAACGTATTTTTTTAACCCGCGTGCATCACCAGTTCACCGGTGACGCGTTTTTTCCAGAACTTGATTCTGATACATGGGAAGAAATAGAAAAAATAGATCGCCCCGCAGATGAAAAAAATTGTTATGCGATGAGTTTTATTACGTTACAACGAAACAAATAAAAAATACAGATAAAAAATATAAATAAAAAAAATTTATATCTTGCTATATCATTTTAGCAAATAAACCTTTATTCATTGCTGGATTATAAATTATTACTCGCTTCCTCTCGAACTTCCAAGGCGTGAAGTTCCTAATTTTGATTCTTGTTCAAGCTCACTAACTCCTCCAGCATCAGAATTACCTGTCTTTGTCGCTACTGGTTTAAAGAAACTGTCTTTAACATTAGTTAATTTTTTGATTTTCTCGCTCACTTGCTTATCTTTTGTCACCCAATTTGTGAAATATTGAATTTTTGTATATTTTGAAAGAAGTTCATACAACTTCCTCCAAGTTTCGTTAGTAAATCTCTCATTTTTGTTTAATTTCTCTACACAAGAGTTAACTTGATTACAAATAATATTAAGTGAACCTTGGAACGGTTTGATTCTTTCCTTAATAACAGGAGTTAAATCTTCAAGTCTTCCATATGCCAAACCAATACTCTCAGCATCAATGTCTTCTTTAGCAAGATTATTTAAAAAAAATTTTTTTCTTTCAACATCTGTTCCAACCTTATTATCATACTCCGTAATGCTAAGATCCTTAACATTTTCTAAATCAGCTAATTCCTTTTCAATACTTTCATATTTATTTAGACAATCTTTCAAAGATTTCAACAATCTAAAGTCTTCGGAATTTATAAATTCAATTAATTTTTCATTCAATTCATTTGTACTTTGCAAAAAATTTTCGTCTTTAGTTAATATTTCAAAAATTTCAGTAGCTTCTTTATCAAGCCTTGTTAACTCATTACAAAAAGAAGATAAATTTGCACTCACGATTTCAATGTTATCTAACGTAATAGCATAGTCTTTTTTTCCTCTGGCATAAAAAACTCCTTTCGAAAAACCACTTCATCTAAGGAATTGACAATCTCAAGACAAAAAAAATTAAAAATATTTATTTTATTCTATCAACTGTTCATAATCATGCCGCTACACATAATAGTCCATTAACATTATTTCAATAATTAAATAATTATTTTTCATTTCTAACGTTTAATTTACTCACTACGGTCATTTAAACTCTGGCCCCCTTCTTAATTCTTGTCCTTTTTCTTCGTTCTCAACTGGCTTTGGTGGTTTAAAGAAACTGTCTTTAGCCGCAGTAAGATTTTCGATTTTTTCACTCGCTTCCTTATCTTTTAAGACCCAGTTTTTGAAATATTTTAAACCCGAAAATTTTGACATTGCATTATATAAAGCTCTTACTGCAGGGTGGCTAAACATCTCTTTTTCTTTTAGTTTTTTCATCGAAGCGTCAATATGTTCAACTGCTAGTGTTAAATTTTCATTAAGAGTATTTTGAAAAGCTGCATTACTACTAATAAAACTATTTCCAATAGACATTATTTCTTTTTTAGCATTAAGAATTACATCATCACAACCTGGATTTATTTCTATAATCTGCAATATTTTATTATAATGTTCAATATTCTTGGTATTTTCTATCATATTAAGCTTTAATTCTTCTAGCTCATTTACACTCAGAGTTACATTTTCAGATTTTGTTTCTAGCTCTGTTCCCATTTTTTTAAGTCTAGCTAATTCTGAATTTATCATATTTATATCTATTTTTTTTTTCCTTCAGAAATAGCAATTAGTTCTTTTGCTCTCACATACTCCTTTTCTTTTTCAAACTCAAGTGAGTTTAACTTTATTAAAGATGATTTGGTTTCTCTTATTTGATCTTTTGTTTCCATTTCACAAGACTCAAAAATCTCACTACCGATAAAACTTTCTAATTTTTCATGCAAATTTTTGAAGCTTTCTTTTATATGCAGATAATCTTCAAGAGATATTGCTTTTAATAAACGCGCCATAAAAAACTCCTTTCGATAACTGTTGCACTAAAGGAATTGACAACTTGAGTATAGCAAAAATTTATCCGCTTTTACGTCAGGGTACTTTGATATAAAAAATCCAACATTCTTTATGCAATTAACCAATTGAAAATAATTGCAAATTACCTTACTCTTGCTTGATTGTTTTTGATGAAAAAGTTATTAATTCAATTTGATGGTTGATAAGACAGATGGACAACCGACCGCACAAAGCAGTTTATAACAGATTGATTTTATTATGTTAGCTTCTTCCACTATCCCAAAAAAAGAAAAGTTTTTCTTTTCATTATCGCGTTTTAAAAACACTGGATTAGTACGCTTTATTAATGAATGCGTACAATGCGGAGAAATAAATGAAAAAATTTATGTAGGTATTTTACTCTATAGCCATCATATCATCCTGCGTGATAAATTAACGATTCGCGATGAGTCATTACTTTCTTTTTTTAACCCAACATTAAAACATATCCTTGATTTATCCGTGCGAAACATAAAAAACGATTATCAAATATTTATTTCGCTTTCTGCATTGTTTGTATTTATTTCAAAACATACTGAGTCTATCTCAGAGAGCAAACAACATATTATTTTCTTACAAGAACGCATTCAATTAATATTGAAAAAAATAAATGAAATACTACAGGCTTTGCTAAAAGAAAAACCCACACCTAAAGCACTCGATCTTAATTTTAATGCATTAAAAAATAAAATAAAATCTGTTAAAACTGCTTATCACACTACCAAAAAAATATTTTTTATTTTAAACTCCGCACAAGTATTCATCAAAGAACTAAATAATCCAGTAGAAAAAACGCCGAACATCATCTATCGTATACAATTTGCAACAATCTTATTTATATCGATTCTTGTAAAAAAAGATAATCTAGAAGACATTCACCGCCTTTGTCGTGAAGCGATCAACATTGATACCAAAAATGATATCCCTGAAAATGAACTGTTAAATTACTTATTTCTAGTTGGTTCGCTTATTTCACACCCCAACCCGAAGCACGCTCAGCTATTCACGCAAGCATCCTTTACAAAAGAAATAACCATGCATTTAATGGATGAAATTAATCAAATTTACCCACAAAAAAGTTTCTTTGAATTAATCAAAATGAATCTGTATTATTTACAAAAAAAATTTTTGCCCGAAAGCATTAGCCAACCCATCAGTTCATCTATTTTATTTTTAAACAACTTTTTTAGCCACCGTGAAAGTGAAATTCGACAGATTGCCGACTATTCTCTCGATTTTGTCAATTCAGTTCGTGCTTATTTACCAATCAATGTATCTTTAAATAAACACCAACATCACTCAGACTTTATCCGTGCATTGCTGACATTACCTGATGAAATCATTTCCATTGAACAAAAAAATCGGATTAAAAATACATTACCGACCGATTTTTTTATCGAAGAAATAAAAGAAGAAGTTACAATAGAACAAAAATCAGTAATGAAAATTCATCATTCCGCCAGCGACAGCATTCTTTATCGTAAATAGAAAAAGAGCAGATAAAAAATCTGCTCTTTTATTTCTATTAAAATAAATACATTAACGTCTAGGACTAAAGCTTGGTCGTTTTTCAACCACAGAATCACTTGTTTCTACGTGTTGATCATCCTTTTCTTCTAGCGGCGCAGAAGGAGCAACTTCCAAGTCATCTGGTTCTTCATATGCTGGAGGAACTGATGAAAGAAGATCACTCATATTCTCTTTCTCGCCAAGAGATTCCAGTCTAGCTTTTAATGAATCTACTTCTTTCTTTAAAGACGTTACTTCAGCTTTCAAAGCTTTATTTTCTTGAATAAATGAAGCCACTGGATCTTCTATTTCTTTTTCTTCTTCTTTAACTAAAGAAAGGCCTACTTTTAAACTAGGATTTAACTCAATATTCACTACACGAATCCATTCAGAAAGATTTTTTATTACTTCTTTCAGGAGTAATTTTATATCATTTTTTACTTGCGCTTCTTTTTCTTTCGCAATTTTTTCCTCTTTTTTTAATTTTGGAGGTTTTGCTAAAACTTCACTCGGTGTTGGAAACAGTGTTTTTTCCAAATCAAGCAATTCTCCAGACAATGCATAAGCTATACGTTTCTCTTTTTCTATTTCTCTTAGATTGTATAAATTAGTTAACTTTCTCGCAAAAGAAATAATTTTATCTTGTGGTAACTTACCAGAGGCTTCAGCAAGTGAATGATTCAAAGTGACTATTGTTGAAAAATCTACACAAATCTTTTTTTCTATTTTATCAATTTTTCTTATATTTTCTTTTGCTGTATTAATTTTTTCTGCACCAGAAATATCAAAAAATTTGCCTGATTTCATACTATTCACCTTATATTTTTAAAAATTTTATAGGCCGGTATTTTTTTAACTTTGACACATCACATCTTTACTCTTAGAAATTAAAAAAATCAAGATCTTTTTTTTTAATAAAAATAAAACAATAGAGCAATAAAAAAGAGCAGAATGAAAATCTGCTCTTTTGTTATTTTTATATTCATTAACGTCTACCAAAACTTCTTAGCGATTTTACTTTTTCTTTCTCCCCTGCTTCTTTTTTATCAAAAGATGATGGAGCAATAACAGCAGGCGGTATTTCGCCCTCATACATATCACACTCCGGATCATTCTCCCCAATTTCATTTTCATCTGAGGCATAAGCAGGTGGTGAACCATCTGCAACACCTAATAGCACGTACTTACTTTTATCTGAATCACTAAAATCACTTTTTTCTTCATCAAGATTGGGAAGTGGGAACAGCAGTGAACGAGAATTCTGTTTTAAAGAAATCCAACTATTTAATTGCGTAAATATTTCTTTTAAATAACCAATTAGATTTTCATTTGCATTAAACGCGATCTTTTTCCCTTTCATACTAGGAGCAACTTCTAATTCCATTTTTAATGAATTTACATGAAATAAAATGGCATATGCACTATTGATATCTTTTGCTTTATTAAATGCCTTTATTTTTATTGCAAACTCATTAATTTTTTCTTTACTAATAAAAAGAAAGTCGCTTTTACCATCCAAACAAACAGCATTTTCAATGTTGATTTTTTCAAAAAACAACATTATTTTTTTCTCAATCTCATCCGCACTTACATGTTTTTTTTTACTTTCTTCATTCGTTTTTCTAAAAAAATCATATAATTTTTTCATATTTTTCCTCGATTGGTGCTTATCTCGTTTTTATATTTAATAAATATTTACTACCTTATAACGACTATTGCATTTTTATTGGTTGCACAACATCATCTATACACCTAGGATATATAAAAATCAAATTTATTTTTATTGTGCTAATTTTAAACTAGATAGTTTTATGATGAGAGAAATAGTGGCGTTATTTATTCTCACGCCTGAACGATGCAAATACTTCCTTGATGCATGCGGGCCCGACAAAAATCAGCCCCGTGTAGATTTGCAGCAAATTAGCACCCGCCGCTATTTTTTCTTTGGCATCACTGGCATTAAAAATACCGCCACAACCAATCAAAGAAATATTCGATTCTTTCAATAATTTTTGGAAATGCTGCAACACCAGAGTTGATTGATTTTTTAATGGCCAGCCGCTCAAACCGCCTTCTTTTTTTGCATCTTTTATATTTTTCAAAGAAACTTTATTCACTGTTGTATTAGTTGCAATCACACCATCTATTTTATATTTTATAAAACAAGCCGCCATCGTTTTGATAGCGTCCTCAGACAGGTCAGGCGATATTTTCATTACGATAGGCACATATTTTTTTGATTGTTCTAAAAACGCTTGCTGCTGCGCCTTCAAACAAGATAATAAATTTTCAAGATAATCACTCTGCTGCAATTCTCGTAATTTTTCTGTGTTAGGCGATGAAATATTCATCGTCACATAATCAGCAACTGGCGCTGCTTTCTGAAAACAAATTAAATAATCTGTGACAGCATTTTCTATTGCCGTTTCTTTATTTTTTCCTATATTGACACCAATGATTATTTTTCTTCTGTTTTGTTTTTTAATTTTTTGAATATTTGCCACTAATCGATCTATCCCTTGATTGTTAAATCCTAAGCGATTAATTAAAGCATTTTCTTTGATTAAGCGAAATAATCTCGGTTTTTGATTACCATTTTGTGCACGCGGCGTCACTGTGCCTACTTCAATATAGCCAAACCCTAATGCCGCAAGCGCTTCAATCGCTTCACCATTTTTATCAAACCCCGCTGCCAAACCGACAGGATTTAAAAAATTTAAGCCCATACAAACACAGGGCGCAGAAAAATGTTTTTCACGCGAAGATAAACTGAACAATTTCAATCGAAAAGCTAGCTTTAATAATTTGATAACAAACTGATGTATAAACTCAGGAGGAAAAAGAAAGAAGAATCGACATAAAATATAATAATAAAAATAATAAAAAAAATATTGTCGACGGCGCACAATAGATCCTTTTAAATTATTTTATTTTCCCTGTCATACCGCGCTTTATGCGCGGTATCCAGTTTATATCAGCGTTTCTCTGGATCCCGCGGATGAACCGCGGGATGACAAAATAGACATACTAATGAAACACTGCACTAGCAGGATTGTTAATAATGTTCTATATCGTCACAAAACCTGCCACTAACCATTTCACACCCGCATCCGCAAATTGCACTTTCACCCGCGCATGCTCACCCATTCCTTCACACGCCAATACCACACCACGACCGAATTTTTTATGCGTGACTTCTTGCCCAATACGCAAGGCTGTTTTCTCTTCCGGCAACGCCCATGTATTTTCTTTATGACGCTGTGTAGCTGATTTTTGCACTGCTGTCACACGCACTGGTCGCAAATAGTTTTCTGGAATTTCACCCAGAAAACGCGAAGGCCGATGAAAGACTTCGCGACCATGCAATCGTCGTGTTTCTGCATACGTAAAATATAATTCACGCATCGCCCGCGTCATGCCGACGTAACACAACCGACGCTCTTCTGCGAGCCCCTTGGGATCGTCTTTGGTCATGTAATGCGGAAATAAACCTTCTTCACAACCCGCCATAAACACCACTGGAAATTCTAATCCTTTGGCTGCATGCAACGTCATTAATTGCACCGCATCTTCAATTTTTTCACCGCTATCGCCCGACTCCAATGCCGAACACGCCAAAAATGCCGGCAAAGGTAACATGCCCGGCATCGCTTGCTCTGCATTAAATTCACGTGCTGCATTTGCAAGTTCTTCTAAATTTTCAATACGCGTACGCGCTTTCTCGCCTTTTTCTCGGGAAAAATGCTCAATTAAGCCACTGTTTTGAATCACATGCTCGACTTGTTCGCCTAATGCAAAATCTGCAATATCGTCTGCCAACGCATCAATTTGCTGCAAAAACCCTCGCAATGCATTCGCCGCACGCGCAGAAAATGTATTGTCTGCTAATAAGGTTTGCGCCGCTTGCCATAGTGCAACATTTTGCGCGCGTGCAGCTTCACGCAAAATTTCCATGGTTTTTTCACCCATACCACGTGTCGGCGTATTCACCGCACGTTCAAATGCAGCATCATCGAGGCGATTCGCCACCAAGCGTAGCCATGCTAATGCATCACGAATTTCCATTCGTTCAAAAAAGCGCAAGCCACCATACACACGATAGGGCAAACCAGCTTGCAGCAACGTTTCTTCAATCACCCGCGACATCGCATTAGAACGATATAAAATAGCCACATCTTTTAATGCACCGCCCGCACGCCGCCAATCTTGAATACGCTGCGCAATGAAGCGGGACTCATCATAATCATTAAAACCGGCATACAAAGTAATCGGTTGACCTTCGTTGCCACGCGTCCACAAATTTTTCCCCATACGATGATCATTATTCGCAATCAACGCATTTGCTGCGGCCAAAATTATTCCCGTTGAACGATAATTTTCTTCGAGTCGACACGTTGTACAGCCTGGAAAATCACGACTAAACCGCAAAATATTTTCAACTTGCGCACCGCGCCATCCGTAAATCGATTGATCATCATCGCCGACAATCATCACATGCGAATTTTTCCCTGCTAACAAACGAATCCATGCATATTGAATGGCATTGGTATCTTGAAATTCATCAACAAGAATGTAACGAAAACGCTCTTGATATTGTTGTAAAATTGCCGGCTGCGCGAGCCATAAGGCATGCACTTTTTGTAGCAACCCGGCAAAATCGACTAAACCCGAACGCTGACATGCTTCTTCATACGCCTGATAAATCCGAATAAACCCACGTGCTGTCGCATCCCCCTGATCTGTCAAATGCTGCGGCAACAACCCTTCATCTTTTTTCCCATTAATAAACCATTGTGCTTGTTTTTCTGGCCAACGTTTTTCATCCAACCCTAATGCTTGAATCGTGCGACGCAATAAACGCACCTGATCATCCGAATCTAAAATCTGAAAATGCTCTGGCAAGCCTGCTTCTGCCCAATGAATACGCAACAATCGATGTGCAAGACCATGAAACGTCCCAATCCACATTGAACGTGCCGCTGGTCCCAACAACCCAACGACGCGTTCACGCATTTCATTAGCAGCTTTGTTCGTAAATGTGACGGCAAGAATGCTAAAGGGCGAATACCCAGCAGACTCCACCAAATAAGCAATACGCGCGGTTAATACGCGGGTTTTACCGCTTCCGGCACCTGCAAGAATGAGTTGATGGCCTGGCGCTGCCGTCACGGCAGCCTGCTGCTGCGGATTAAGAGAATCAGGAAAGTCGGGCTGTGTCATAGGGAACAGAGTATAATAGCTGCCGCTGCAGATTCACAGAAAAACAACTCTGTACCGGACAATTTTTACTACTGTAAGCTTTTCACTCGCTGGCGCGCGGACAGGAAGTCCGCAAGAGTAAAATCCAAGGCATGGAAGACTTTTTTTTACGATCAGTGAGTTAAAAGTTTACAGTAATAAAAATTTCCCGGTATTGAGGAAAAACAGAGGATTAAATTACTATCATGACCGCACCCGATTATACACGCGCAACATTTATGCTGAGCGTCGCACAACTTGCACAATTACCTGCAGATCAAGGCATCGAAGTTGCTTTTATTGGTCGCTCCAATGCTGGTAAATCCAGTGTGCTCAATCAATTAACATGCAATCGTGCGCTTGCACGCGTCAGTAAAACACCCGGACGCACCCAACACATCAATCTATTCGCACTCGATGCCGAGCGTCGCCTTGCCGATTTGCCCGGTTATGGCTTCGCGAAGGTCCCTTTGGCCGTCAAAAAAGAATGGCAGCAATTAATTAATTCCTATCTCGCTACGCGCGCTTGCCTACGCGGCATCATTTTAGTCATGGATATTCGACATCCACTCAAACCCTTCGATTGCGATATGTTGGAATGGGCGAGTGAAAGCCAACTCTCCACACATATTTTACTGAATAAAGCTGACAAACTGACGCAACGTGAAGCCGCAAAAGTCTTAAACGATGTCAAAAATCGGATTGCTACTTTACCAACAGAAAATAGCGTGCAAACTTTTTCGGCTTTAAAAGGCGCAGGCGCTAAAGAATTACGCGCGCAATTAAATAAATGGTTTATGTTAGCGGAATAAAAGTGAATTAACTATTATTCTTCCATGCACGCAATTCTCGAAACACATCGACAGCATTATCTAATCGTTTATTAGCATGCTGCTCAACCGTTTTTTTTATACTAACAAGATGACAGCGAAAAAATGGATTCATGAATCTTTCTTCGCTCAATCTTGATGGTAGTGTACAGACTTCCCCTGTCGTCGATTGATTTTTTAATTGATTAATTTCTTTTATTTTATTTGAGATAAAATCATTTTCTGGTTCTATCTTGTGCGCAAAATGTAAATTTGCCAATGTATATTCATGCCCACAATATAATTTCGTTTCATCGGGCAACAATAAGATTTTTTGCAAACTAGCATAAAACATCTCTGGCGTGCCCTCAAAAATACGGCCACAGCCTGCACTAAAAACGGTATCGCCACAAAATAAAATTTTTTCTCTTTTCTTTTCGCCGAAATAAGCCAGATGATCTAACGTATGACCAGGGATATCTAACACACGAAAAGTAAACCCCGCAAAAAGTATGACGCTATTTGCAGAAACAGGCTGATTTACATAGAGACATGGACTTTGCTCTGAGGCATAGATAAGACAATCCGGATAAACAGAAAGGAGTTTCTCGACGCCATTCGTATGATCCCAATGATGATGCGTGAGAAAAATACCAGAAAGCGTCAATGCCTGTTGCTGTAAAAAATCCAACACCGGCGCAGCATCACCAGGGTCCACCACCATCACGGATCGTGTTAATGGGTCGACCAATACCCAGATATAATTATCCCGCAACGCGCGTAATCCAACCACCTCATTAGGCATTGCACTTCTCCTATTTCCCGAGGTATGCTCCAAGGTCCGGCCAAATTTTTATTGTATATAGAGCACCGGATGCTCCTAAATCGTTAGCTAGCCAAGGAACCGACAGTCTGCGTGTATTTGACTGTACCCAATTCGTTGTTTTTACCTAAGTCATGAACACACTAAAAGCATGTTCATCTTTTAAGGTTTTAACATTTGTATAGCACTTTTTATAGCGGAGCCCCGGCAATGACAGAGAAAGATTCAATTCAAGGCACCTTAGGTCACGCGGAAGCGCCCGTCATTCCTGCTAGCAAAAATCTACCTGAAATCACATTACGAGGCATATTACTGGGCACCGTGTTAACCATCGTCTTAGCTGCCGCCAATGCATGGCTAGGCCTTCGCATGGGCCAGACGATTTCCGCCTCCATCCCTGCTGCCATTATTTCGATGAGCCTGCTACGTTTTTTTCGCAACTCGAATATGCTTGAAAATACCATGGTCCAAACTATGGCATCGGTCGGTGAATCCTTGATCGCTGGTGTCACTTTCAGTATGCCTGCATTGATCATTTTACACGTTTGGGATCATTTTCCTTATTGGCAAACCGTTTGTATTTCTTTTTTAGGCGGCATGTTAGGCGTCTTATTTACCATTCCGCTACGTCGCGCATTATTAGCCGATCGCACGTTACGCTATCCAGAGGGTGTCGCGATCAGTAATGTCCTCAAAGCAGGCTCAGAAAACAAAGCGAATGATATGAAAACCCTCGCAGCTGGCGGGCTAGTTGGCGGATTAGTGTCACTGTTTCAAAGTGGTTTTCAAATTTTAACGGATACATTTGATTATTGGGTGATTAGTGCGCGTCACGTGATGGGGTTTGAGCTTGGTTTATCGCCTGCCATGATCGCTTCAGGCTATATTGTCGGCGTCAACGTCGCGATTAGTTTTATCGTGGGGATTACCATTGGCTGGCTGGCCGGTGTGCCCATTTTATCGGCATGGTATGGTCTGCCGAGTGTTGGCGATGCCACAAGCTTTGCGATGGATGTCTGGAAATCGCATATTCGTTATATTGGTGTCGGCACGATGCTCGTCGGCGGACTCTGGACACTATGCACATTATTCAAACCCATTGCGCGCAGTATCGCAGCATCCTTTGCCACTTTACGAACGCGGCACACCAGCACGAATCAACCCAGCAGTTTACGCACCGAACGCGACATCCCCATTCATTATGTATTATGGGGTATCGTGCTAATGCTCGTACCACTTTTTTTATTAATCACCCACAGTATTATTCCTACCGCACCGGGTTTGTCACATACTTTTCATGTTGTCATTGCCGGCTTCACGGTCTTTTATATTTTATTCGGTGGTTTTTTATTTTGTTCGATTTCCTCGTATTTTGCAGGCTTAATTGGTTCATCGAACACACCGGTTTCAGGCCTATTAATTTCGTCACTCTTAATTTTTTGTCTTGCGCTACTCGCGATTTTTAGCCTCACAACTGGGATTAGCGGCCATGAATTATTTGGTACGTTATTAGGGATCGGTAGCAGTGTCGTCATTTGTGTTGCGCTCGCAATTGCGAATGACACCATGCAAGATCTCAAAGTCGGGCAGATTGTCGGTGCGACGCCATGGAAACAGCAAGCGATGCTGGTCTTTGGTGTCTTAATTTCCTCTTTTGTGGTGCCACCGATTCTTGACTTGCTTTATCAAGCATATGGCATTGGCGGTGTTTTTCCGCATCCCGGCATGAATCCTTCGCAAATGTTAGCTGCACCTCAAGCAGGTTTAATGGCAACAGTCGCAAAAGGCGTTTATACCAATCATTTAGAATGGAACATGATAATTACTGGCGCAGTCATTGCTTTCCTTTGCATTGGCGTCGATGAATTTGTCAAAAAACATTGGAATACTCGCTTACCTGTGCTCGCTGTCGGCCTTGGTATTTACCTACCCATGAATGCCACGGTTCCCGTAGTGATAGGTGGATTGTTATCTTGGTTAGTTCAAACGCGCTTGCGTCGCACTTATCGCCATTTACCAACAGAACAGGCCATCAAAGCAAGCAGCCCGCATCGCCATCGCGGTTTACTGTTGGCTTGCGGATTGGCAGCTGGTGGTTCGATTATGAGCGTCTTACTCGCTATTCCATTTGCGATGAAACAAAGCTCTGATGCAATGAAAATCATGCCAGATCATTTGCAACATCTTGCTGGTTTTTTAAGTATCGCAGTGATTGTGATTTTATGTTTTGGAATGTACTACACAGTGATGCGTCGAAAAACGTAAGGGCTATATAGGAAAATTTATAAATAAAACAATAGTTTACGAATGATTTTAAAAAAATTCAAATAGAATCAATCAGTAACAGATAATCAGGATTTTATAATAAAATCAAGTAGTTGGCTGAAAAAAGACTGTGAGACATAGAGCTGCCTCGTATAAAATGATCTTTTTCTGAACTATTTTTTACAAAAAGAAGCTGTCATACCGCGCTTTATGCGCGGTATCCAGTCTCTTTGTCAATCACTATCCCGCAGACAAAGCCGCGGGACGACAAGATTTTTTAATACGCATTAAAAATAACTTAATTTTTTTGGCGCACCCATTTCAGGCTCTGGATCATAAGATGTCAAATAGGCTGGCATCTCATGCGCCGGTTTTTTCACGCAGCGAAACAAACTGTATAATGACAACATGCTTACGCCTGCAATGACCATTTCACTTACGCTATTAGAAACACTTTTTTCATGCGTACTCGCTAATGACGTCACTTTACAAAATGCTTCTTCTGAAATCGCGCGCAAAGCAGCGGGTTGCTGATCCACGTTTTCTGTCAGTGTTGTTACTTCACACTGCCCATTTGTCTCATCTAGCAACGCTGTCCATTCACTAACACCACATGCAGTTTGCTGTGCAAAAGCTTGCATCGCTTTCTCATACGCAGAGAGAGTCGCTTGCATATCTTCTTTTGTTAACAATTTCCAGCTTGTCATTTCTGCAGGACACTCAAAAACAACATTCTCTGCTTGAATTTTCTCTTTATAATAAATTTTCATTTTATTACAATGTGTTATATCATGACCCGTTAGTTCAAAATCATGGAGATACTTCAAGGCACATGCCAATTCTTTTGAGTTAAATGTCACATAATTTGCTTTAAAGATATGCATATGCACAATTTCATAATCTGCTGTACTCTCATGCCACGAAGCATGCTCAACATCTTCCCTGTAACCATATCTTGCATTGTTTACACAGTTACCAAATGCTGAGCCCATAATGAAATTTGACGTTAAACTACCAAAATAATTATTTGGAAAAAAAACAGTCAGCTCATTGAACACACTGTACATTCTTTCAACACCGTGAGAATCATTGGAAAATTTATAATCAAAAATTAACTTCACGAATTACACCCTCACTCTCTATGTGCTGTTTAAAAAAAGAATTTTTTTCAGCATAATTGTATATTTAATTTCACATTTTTTCAAATTTGCTTATGGTATCAACAACTGGGCGCGATAAAATTTGACAAATCTCCAAACTTGGCTGCACCTGATTGAGCGTATAAAAATGCAACCCAGGCGCGCCGCCCGCAACCAAGCGCTCACATAATTGGCTCACAAATTCCACACCAAATTGTTGCAAGCCTGCCTGATCTTCTCCAAATGAAGCTAATTTTTTTAGTAACCAGCGCGGAATTTCAGCACCGCATTTTGCAGAAAATTGCACGAGTCGCTCAAACTGCATAATCGGCATAATGCCAGGCACAATTGGCTCAACAATGCCTTCACGCGCGCACGCGTCAACAAAATAAAAATAGGCATCCGTATTAAAAAAATATTGCGTAATGGCACTATGCGCCCCAGCTGCAAATTTCTTTTTCAAACTTAAGACATTTTCATGCATCCCCTGCGCTTCAGGATGACACTCTGGATACGCAGCAACGGCAATATGAAAAGTATTACCCGCCGTTTCTTGCAACAACTTCACTAATTCACTTGCTGAAGAAAATTCACATGATTGATCAGGCGCTGTAACAGGACGATCGCCGCGTAAAGCTAAAATTTTTGTTACGCCAATTTTTTTGTAATGAGTAATAAATTGCACGATTTGATCACGAGTTAATCGTGCACACCCTAAATGCGGCACGATAGGAACCGCTGTGGCTTGTTGCAACAATTCGACCGTTTCAACCGTCCCTTGGCACAAAGAGCCACTCGCCCCAAACGTCACAGAAAAATACTCCGGTGAGATCTCTGCAAATTCTGCAGCCATTAAGGGTAACTTTTGCATACCGATTGGCGTGCGCGGTGGAAAAAATTCAAAACTTATTTTAAGTGTCTCTCCGCGATTTATCATTGCACCGCATCCTTTTGCTGAGATAAGTTCTTATTTAAATAAGGAGCTAACCATCGCTCCATGATTGCTAAAGAAATATTTTTACGTTTTGCATAGGCTGACAACTGATCTTGCCCAATTCGACCAACGTTAAAATAACATGACGCAGGATGCGAAAAATAAAAACCACTCACAGATGACGCCGGCAACATCGCAAAATTTTCTGTTAGAGTCATACCAATTGTTTCTGTCACATTCAACAAAGAAAATAAAGTGGCTTTTTCTGTATGATCTGGACAGGCAGGATAGCCAGGCGCTGGACGGATACCACGATAGTTTTCCGAAATTAACGCTTCCGCATTCACGTCTTCGTCTGGTGCATAACCCCAAAATTCTCTTCGTACTCGCCAATGCATGTGTTCTGCAAAACTTTCAGCGAGTCGGTCAGCCAATGCTTGCAATAAAATTTTATGATAATCGTCCTGCTGATTTTCAAATAAAGCAATTTGCTTTTCGATTTGCCCGCCTGCAGTTACTGCGAATGCGCCTAAATAATCTGCAATACCGGATGACTTAGGGGCAATAAAATCAGCTAAACAATAATTTGGACGGTCTGTTGATTTTTCAGTTTGTTGTCGCAACATATAAAAAGTAGTTAATACCGTTGTGCGCGTTTCATCTGTATAAATCTCAATATCATCACCCACGCTATTTGCTGGGAAAAATCCTATCACGCTCGATGCAGTCAACCATTTTTCTTTTATTATTTTCTGCAACATTGTCTGCGCATCTGCAAATACATTTTTTGCCGTCTTGCCTACAATGGGATCCTCTAAAATAGCTGGAAATTTTCCTGCTAACTCCCACGTTTGAAAAAAAGGCGTCCAATCAATAAAATCAATTAATTTTTCTAATGCATACTCTTTATCAATACGTGTACCAAAAAAACTTGGAACGGGCGGCTGATAATTTTCCCATAAAACAGATACCGAGTTTTTTTGTGCATCTGCCAAAGAAACCATCTTATTTTCCGATTTCTTTGCCCCATGCTGCTGACGCAGTTTTTGATAATCTTCTCGAACAGTTTGCGAAAATACCTCTCGCTGGGTTTCATTGAATAACTGACTGACAACACCCACCGCACGCGACGCGTCGACCACATGTAACGTGAGATTATTTTGATAATGCGGTTCGATTTTTATCGCAGTATGTGCGCGTGACGTTGTCGCGCCACCAATTAACAAAGGAATCGTAAATCCTAATCGTTGCATTTCACTTGCCACATGTGTCATTTCTTCTAATGATGGCGTAATTAAACCACTTAACCCAATCATATCCACCTGATGATTTTTTGCAGCCGCTAATATTTTTTCACAAGGTACCATCACACCTAAATCAATGATTTCATAATCATTGCATTGCAAAACCACGCCAACAATATTTTTTCCAATATCATGCACATCGCCTTTTACTGTCGCTAATAAAATTTTTCCGCGTGCACGTTGTAATTCCATTTTTTGTGCTGCTAAAAAGGGTGTTAAATACGCAACGGCCTGTTTCATCACGCGCGCACTTTTTACAACTTGTGGTAAAAATAATTTACCCTCACCGAATAAATCACCTACCGTATTCATCCCTTGCATTAACGGTCCTTCAATTACCGCCAAAGGACTATTTAACGCAAGACGTGCTTCTTCCGTATCCGCAATAATAAATTCTGTGATGCCATTGACCAAAGCATAAGTAAGACGCTCACTGACTGAAGACTGGCGCCAACCTAAATCGATGCCTGACATTTTTTCTTGGCTTTTTAAAGAGATTGCACTTGCTAACAATCGATCTAACGCATCTTTTCTTCGATCAAATAAAACATCTTCTATTTTTTCTAAGAGATCAGCCGGTATATCTGCATAAACAATTAAATTCCCAGCATTGACAATGCCCATTGTCATACCTGCTTGAATAGCATGATATAAAAATACCGCGTGCATTGCTTCACGCAATGGATTATTGCCACGAAATGAAAATGAAATATTACTGACACCGCCACTGACTAATGCATAAGGTAAAGATTTTTTGATACGCGATACAGCATGTAAAAATGCAACACCATATTGATTATGTTCTTCAATCCCCGTACCAATCGCAAAAATATTGGGATCAAAAATAATATCTTCCGCAGGAAAGTTAACTTTTTCAATTAATAAATGATAAGCACGTTGACAAATTTGAAATTTTCTATCTTCTGTGTCCGCTTGACCTAATTCATCAAAAGCCATCACGATAATCGCAGCGCCATAGTGTCGCGCAAGGCGCGCTTGTGTCAGAAATTTTTCTTCACCTTCTTTTAAACTAATGGAATTCACAATGCCTTTGCCTTGTAGGCATTTTAAACCGCTTTCAATCACACGCCATTTTGATGAATCCAGCATAATGGGCACACGCGCAATATCCGGTTCTGCAGCGATTAATTGCAAAAAGGTCACCATCGCTGCTTCTGCATCTAACATGCCTTCATCCATATTAATATCGATGATTTGCGCACCATTCAGTACTTGCTCGCGTGCAATGACAAGCGCAGCTTCGTAATTTTGCTCACGAATCAATGTTGCAAATTTTTTTGAGCCAGTGACATTCGTTCGTTCACCGACATTGACAAATAACGAATTTTTATCAATACATAAAGGCTCTAACCCACTCAACCGACAAGCAGGGGCAAGACTCGGAATTTTGCGTGGCGGGATAGATTCAATCGCTTCCGCAATTGCTTGAATATGTGCAGGTGTTGTGCCACAACAGCCTCCAACTAAATTCAACCAGCCAGCTTCTGCAAATTCACGTAATATTTTTGCGGTTTCTGCGGGTGTTTCATCGTATTCACCCATCGCATTTGGCAATCCAGCGTTCGGATAAATACTCACAAACGTCTCTGCGTGCTTCGCTAACTCATGAATATAAGGACGTAATGCTTCAGCCCCTAACGCACAATTTAATCCAACACTAAAAGGCATCGCATGTCTGACAGAATACCAAAAGGCTAATAGTGTCTGACCCGACAATGTACGGCCACTCGCATCGGTGATCGTGCCAGAAATCATTAAAGGTAACCGTATTTGATTTTCAATAAAGAATTGCTCCACCGCAAAGATTGCAGCTTTGCAATTCAATGTATCAAAAATTGTCTCAATTGCTAAAATATCAACTTGGCCATCGACCAATCCTTTAATCGCTTCTTTATAAGCAATGACTAATTCATCAAAGGTAATGTTACGAAAACCTGGATTATTGACATCTGGTGAAAGTGAGGCGGTACGATTGGTTGGACCAAGTGCGCCAATCACATAACGTGGTTTGTGTGGCGTTTTTTTTGTCGCCGCATCCGCTGCACGCCGTGCCAATTGTGCCGCGGTATAATTAAACTCATATGCTAAATCTTGCATATGATAATCTGCTAATGAAATTGCATTCGCATTAAATGTATTTGTCTCTATCAAATCTGCGCCAGCATTCAAATATGCAGTATGAATTTCTGTAATTACCTCTGGCTGGGTTAAACTCAATAAATCATTATTACCACGCAAATCATGCGGATAATCTTGAAAACGTTTACCCCGAAAATCACTTTCCTGCAGCCGATACTGTTGAATCATTGTCCCCATTGCGCCGTCAAGTAAGACAATACGCTTGTTGAGCAGTGAGGTGAGAAAATGAGGTGAAGGAAATGGCATCTCTTTTTTCCGTTTTAGTTTAAATATATTCAGTTGTCAAAAATGAAAAAACTTTAACAAAACTACTCAATCAACATAAGACATGATAAGATTTTTTCGGTTTATAAGAGCATGCTTAATATCGCTCAAATATACCATTATTAGGACAAAAAACGGTAAATTTAACAAAAAATATCAGGAAGATAAATGAAATATATTTTAACTATCATGTTTGTACTCCTTATATCTTCGCCGGCATATGCATACATTGACCCAGGCACTGGAAGTTTTTTATTACAGGGACTGATTGCTGCTTTTTTAACAACGTCCCTTACAATCAAAACGTACTGGAACAAGCTCAAAACACTTTTTAAAAAAAAGAAAAAACCTGAGCAGGAATAAACAGACGATGGAAGAGACTATAGGTGGCTCCTTCAGAGACCCGAGTAATTTTGTTTATCAAGAACAAAACACTATTTTAAGAAAAATTTTACCGTCGGGTTTTTCAGACTACAATTTACTGATAAAATCAAAACTCTACGACCATCTGATTGAAAAAAAATTTCTCATCCCACATGAAGAGAAAATATCTACAAACGAAAATATTATTATCAAACCACTCAATATACCTTTTATTTCTTATCCATATGAATGGTGTTTCTCGCAACTCAAAGATGCCGCTTTATTAACGCTTACCATTCAAAAAGTGGCAATGCAGCATGGCATGTCACTTAAAGATGCCTCAGCATATAATGTTCAGTTCCTAGATGGTAAACCCATCTTTATTGATACGATGTCATTTGAGAAATACAACGCTGACAGTCCATGGGTCGCTTATCAACAATTTTGCCAGCACTTTCTTGCCCCACTCGCTTTAATGGCTTATACCAATCTATCTTTAAACAAACTCATGCTCTCATACATTAATGGCATTCCTCTTCAGCTTGCTGTTAATTTACTACCATTCAAATCTCGCTTTTCTATTGGTCTATATTTACATCTTCATCTGCATGAAAAAATACAAAGAAAAACTGTTAGCCCAAATAAAAAAATTAATAAAAAAAATTTTTCTGAAAAAAAATTAATTGCATTAATAGAACACTTAGAATCAACTATTAATACTATACAAATTAAAAAAAAGAAAACAACATGGCAAAATTACTATTCAGAAAACAATTACTCCTCCATTGCTTTTGAACAAAAATGTATAATAGTAAAAAAATGGCTTGATGAAATGCAACCTAATAAATTAATAGACTTTGGCAGTAACGATGGCTACTTTACAAGAATTGCAACAAACAAAAAAATAAAGTGCATTGCAGCCGATTTTGATCCAATCACAATAGAAAATTGCTACCTTAGATCAAAAATTGAAAAGGATGAATATATTCTACCCCTACAATTAGACTTAGCAAACCCAAGCCCCAACATTGGTTGGCACAATAATGAAAGGGATAGCTTTATAGCAAGAGCACAAACAGATTGCATAATGGCTCTTGCGCTTATTCATCACCTTACCATCACTAACAATATTCCGCTTAGCAAAAGCGCTGAATTTTTTGCAGAATTATCAGATAATTTAATTATCGAGTTTATCCCAAAAACTGACTCTATGATAAAAAAAATGTTACAAAATAGAAAAGACATATTTCATATTTATAATAAAGAAAATTTTGAGTCTATTTTTTCAAATAAGTTTTTTATCAATAAGATTGAAAGAATTCATAACTCTGAAAGAACCTTATACTGGATGAAAAGGATTGCGTCACCGTGATAAATCGTTATATTTTTTTTTCATGGGCTGCTTTCATTTTAGCAATCATTACATTTTCATTCCCTGATATTGTACTTCATTCACAAAACATTTCACGTGCATATTTTGACGCAACATCAAAAAATAAAACAATATCTAACTTAACAGAAATAACCATAAAGGACACTATTCTACCAAAATCCATAAAAATAAATGGTATTTTTACAATAAAAAAATCAGACTTTTCTCAACCCTATATGGATGTATTTCAAACTGACTCAAAAAATAATGGGATACGCTACGAAGTAGGCAAACAACCCAATGGCAGTTATTATTCAGCTATTGCTCTATATGACAAAAAACTCCCTGAACATATATTTACGATTTCTATTGGCAATCCACCAGCAATTTTATGGCCTAATAAAAAATATAAAATTTTCATCGAAATAAATTCTACAAAACAAATATCTTACGTTCTAAAAGAGATAAAAAATAACAAAGAAGAATTTATCGATTCCAATAAAATTACAAATAAATTTACTTCATTTAAAGTGAGAAAGGTAAAGATTGGCTCAGGATATGACGATTCAAGAAAATTTGTTGGGATAATAGAAAATTTCAATATAGAGATTAAAAGTTATCTCTACACAGCCACTTACTCACCTTATCTGACGCTTACTTTCTTATTACTTTTCATTGTTGCATGTCTTTATAATAACAAAAAACAGAATATAAATTCTAATAAGAAATTCAAATTAAGCTATCTTATTGCATCAATTATGATCTTTAACTATCCCTTATTACAACTTTACTCTATTAATTTAACTACAGTTAACATTATTACTATTATAAAACATTTCACTTCACTTTCATTAATCGCTACTATATTATTCTTTATTCTGAAAAAGATTTATAATAGTCATAACAAAACATTAATTATAATAACACTACTAGCTTTTATAAGCTTTTTCTCAGGAAGAGCATACAACATACTATCGCCTTGGATAACACCGAATTTATTTATTTTTATCACACTATTTATATTATTTATTATCCACAACATTATTTATCTTTCTAATAAAAATTTTCATTTTGCGAGCTATCTAAAAATAATAATTTATCTTCTTTTTTCTATGAGTATTATTTCTATATTATTTTACTTTGTTAAGAATGAAGAAAAATCACAAACAACTATCAACCAAAAAAAAGTTGATCCTATTAAAAAAACATATAAACCTGATATATATTTCATCATCACAGACATGCATGCCAGTCAACGCTCAATTTACAGACATCTTCAATACAACAACCAGCCTTTTATCAACAAACTCAATTCACTTGGTTTTTACATACCAAATAACTCATATAGCAACTATCCATACACCGTTTTATCTTTACCAAGCATGTTAAACTTAGCGTATTTGCCAAAAAAAATTAACAGCATCTCGCAAATTGACGCTATATATGACAAAAATGCCCTTGCACAAATACTAAAAAAATATGGGTATAAATATATTTTTATCTCTCCACGAAACATTATGATTGAAAAAAGTCAGATTGCTGATTTCAATTTTACCTGCAGCAAAATTACTGACTTTGACGCAGTACTTTGGAGTTACTCTTTGTTTTTTAGAGAAAACAAAATGGGGAAAACGTATCGCCATGATGTGATATGTGGAATTAATGCAATTAAAAAATCAGTTTCTTATAAGGGGCCAAAATTTGTTTTTGCGCATATTTTATCACCACACCCACCGTATGTTTTTACAGAAAATGGCGGCACAGTTTTACTAGATAAACAACTTGACACTAGAGTCAATATTAACTTAATTAAACTAAATAAGCAGAGCTACCTAGAACAGCTAAAATATATTGAAAATCAGCTTTATACTCTTGCAGAATTCATTCTTAAAAATTCGAAGGAACCACCCATCATAATTATTCAAGGTGATCACGGTTTTTCTTTATTCTCAACGCCAGAGCTATCTTCTGGAAAACTTATTCCATCTGCTGAATATATACAAGCAAGAATGGGTGTACTAGGTGCTTATTATTTTCCCAAAGGAGGCAAAGTAATTTTATACGACACGATATCTCCAATCAATGTAACAAGAGGATTACTAAGATATTATTTTAAACGAAATGACCTAAATCAGCTGGCTGATTTATCTTATTGGGTAGCTGAAACAAATTTATTTCAAATGCAAAATGTAACACATATCACTCATATAAAAGCATAAACATTTTATTGTTTTAAAAATTTAGATTCAAATAATATAAAAAAATTACCTATAATATATTATAAGGAATTAAAATGATTAATCAAAATAAGAATCAAATTAAACTCTTCATCTTATTTTATTATTTTCTTTGCAGTATAGGACTCATTTGTTTTTCATATTTTTTATCCCGATTATCCATAGCTCATTTAATTTTACCAAAAATAGAAGCTGTTAGTTTTAGTAGATGGGCCGAGCCAAATATCAAAACAACAGAAAGAATTTTAAACTATATCAGCGCTTGTGCTTTTTTATTTATATATTATACGCTTTTATATTATTTTCTTAAAAAATATGAAGAAATAAAAGCGAAAAACAAATCTGTTAACAAAAATGTTTATTCAAAAAATGTTTTTTATTTTTTATTATCTATAGCAGCTCTAACTAATTTAGCAATCGTATATTTAGCAAAAACAAAACCGTCTTTCTCAACTATTTATATTTTTATTGTTTGGCTAGCTGTTCTATTTTTACCTTTTTTAGTGAATATCATCTCAAAAGCCAAAGACATGTTATTTTCTTTAAAAAAGATCTATGAAAATAAAGTAGTTTTATATTTTTTCTTCTTTTTGTTTTTGTTAGTTTTAATGCAAAATGTTATGATTTTCTCTAACTATTTATATCCAAAGAAATTATTTGTATCTAACGATTACCTAAACATTCCTGGGCAAACAATAATTAACAATAATATATATGATAATATTGAATTTATTAATGCACATAAAATCGCAAACCTTAACTTATACAATCCTTTAAAATCTAAGTATCAGTCTAGCCTAGCTGAACAGCTAAACAAAGGTATTAAAACAAATAAATCTTATTTAGTTAATCTTATCACCCAAAACCAACCAGAAAAGTTTTTTTACAATAATGAAACAAATAAATTACAAATTACTGGTAAATTAAATTTACTCGATTACATTGCTATTACAGATATTGCAAGCAATAAAAATGAGATTAATAAACTATATCCTCTCGACCAAAAAAAAATCTCTCCTCAAAAAACTTATAACTCTCAAGAAAAAAAGTTTATTCAAATAAACCTGCCTGAGTGGATAAACATGGCAGCTGCCGGGCATTATTTTCACCATCAAAACGCTATGTATGGTCCAATTAATGAACTCTACCTAGGGAAACCAAAATCTGACATTAATTTTTTATATGGTTATCTTAATTCTCTTGTATTAGAAAAAATTTTAAAAATTGGAAATAATTTTAGTTTTCAAAGCTATACGGCTTTTTTATACTCATTTTATCCAATATACTCTTTTTTCTTTATTATTATTGCTTATGTTATTTTTCGCAATTTTAATTATGTCTATCTAGCTGCTATTTGTTCGCTTTGTGCATATCTACAAATTGGCTTTGAAGATTTACGATTTGCGCCTGGTTTTAATCCAAGCAGGCATTTTTTTGATATTTTTGTTTTATTAAGTTTTTATTTATACCTATTTGCAAAGAAAAAAAATCATTTCTTCTTAATATTAAGTTTTTTCTTTTGTTTTCTTTCTCTACTAACTGCAAAAGAGTTTGGCCTAGTTTTATTTGTTTCATTGATATTATGTCAATTTTTTTCGGTCATTTCTTACTCAAAAAAATATCATGATATATTTTTCTCTTTGATTTATGGTTGTGTCATTTTTTTGATTTTCTCAATTTTTAAAACTGGAAAAAATGAATTATTTCTTTATAGTTTAACAGGTGTTTCTGTCCCAACTATAAGTTTTACAATAATTAGTATGATCTTTATCTCTTTAAGTCTTGTATATATATATTTGATTTATTCTAACACTGATGATGTTCGATTCAGATTACTTTTCTTGTTTTCATTCTTTTATGTACAAGGCGAACTTGTCTATTACATATGGTACCCAACAACCAATCACTTTTTTAGCCTTGGTTGTTCTATAACTATTATGATCTTATTTTTCATTAGACAATTAAAATTAAATTATGAGACAAAAAACAATTTAATTTTTACTTTAATGCTTTTTATAACCATTTTTATTTATATTCCTTTTAATATAAAATATTATGTTGATCAAAATAAATATTTTGCTATCCAAAGAAATCATACAGTTTATTCATGGGAATTTGCGAGAGCAAGATTTTTATCAGATATGAACCCAGAACCCTTCAAGAGTGCGGTTAGTTTAATTAAGAAATACTCTGAAAATTCAAAGAAAATATATATCATCTCTCGATATGATAATTTTCTCCCTTTTCTTGCTGAAAAGTACAGTGCTATGCCGTTTATTGAAATGCAAACATCACTGGTCTCTAAAAAAGAAATGAATTTAAGTACTGCTTTACTACTAAAAGATCGCCCTGAATACCTCTTTGTTGACACTGATTTTAACTATAATTTCAATTATAGTATCTTTGATAAAAATGATCCCATTTCTCAAAATAGCCAAGATATTTTGCACAAATTATCACTAGGAAGAGTACTTGTGATCAAAAATCTTATGAATCTTTTTTCCAACATAGCATCCAATTATCAATTGGTCGAAAGGAGCGGACTTATTTCCGTTTATCAACTCAAACAACCTAACAGAACAACAACCAAAGCTACCATCTAAGCTAAAGGTTGTATAATATAAGCATCACGGCAAAACAAGCCGTAGGATAGAACCTTTGGTATTTATGGAGGATACAATGGAACATAAAACATCTTTAATTGACTGGATCGCATTATTACTTGTTGTAGTTGGTGCTTTGAACTGGGGCCTCGTAGGGCTAGCAGATTTTAACTTAGTTACCACACTCTTTGGTGACGGATCTTTGCTTACACGAGTTGTTTATTCTCTTGTTGGCTTATCTGGCATATGGGTTATTTATTACTTAATCCGTAAATTGTCGTCATAATATTGAAAACCCTCTATCTACTAAGCCAATAATTGATAGAGGGTTTTTTAACTAACTAATTGAACCTAAAATAGTCGTTATCTACACTAACAAGCAAATTGCGCATTCTGTTGAGCTTAGTAAAGCTTGTCAGTTAAAAAATGATTTTTTTGCATTCAACTAAATTAACCCTTCAAATATCAGTAGAAAAAAATCTATATAACTTCTTCTGTTGCAATACAATACCCTGCAACCATCGCATCTGTGTAAAAACCACGAACTGTTTCCAAAGAAAATTCTTTGAGATCTTTTGCATATAAATCTAACTTGGCCAAGATATCAGGTGTAGCTGTAATAATATGGCAACCCAAGGCATCTGCTTGAAATATATTCAATAACTCACGAGGAGAAGCCCATAATAACTCTGCGCGTGGCAAATGACTTAGTAGTGCAAGTGACTCTCGCATAATAGGCTCAGGATCTCGCCCTGTATCAGCAATTCGGCCTGCAAACACTGACACAATTGCTGGTGTCTCTGGCGCCAAACATTTTGCCACCTCTCTCACCTGTTCCACTGTAAAAAGCGCCGTTACATTTAATGAAATCCCAGAATGCGATAATTTTTTTAGCAACGCTCCTGTAAACTCTCCTCGCGTATTCGTCACAGGAATTTTTACTACAACATTTTTACCCCACGATGCAATCTCATGTGCCTGCATTTCCATTTCATCTATTTCATCTGCAAACACCTCAAACGAAATAGACCGGTCTGGAATCTCAGATAAAATTTCTTTAGCAAATGCCTGATAATCTACAACACCTGCTTTTTTCATCAACGAAGGATTTGTGGTGAAGCCTTTCACATAGGGGTTTTGATAAAGCTTCAGCATACTACGCTTATCTGCGCCATCAGCAAATAATTTAATTTTCAATTCTGAAAAACTCTTCATAAACAACCTACCTCTTGTGACTTCATGTAAAGTTGGCACACACTAAATCTATCACAACTCATATTATCAAAATTCTTAGAATTTAGATTTATTACAATCGTGATCGATCAACATTGACTGACTTACTCGGTAATCGATTTAATTTAAAATATAATTTTCGCAACCAAGATGCAAAAAAGGTAGGTATTAGAACATTAATGCCAATCAATGCCAGCAACTTACCTCGTAGACCATTTCCATACGAAAACATCGATAAAATATAGGGCCATTGATTTAAACCAAAACTTTTATAATATAGAGATACTCTCACCAACCAAAAAAAAGCATTCTTTTTTTTGGTTTGCCTTGTTGCAAGATACGTCATAATTGATCGATTAAAATTAGATTTATTTTCTTTTTGCTGGAAGTATCGACTCGTACGAAACCAACAAGAATACCATTCCAAATCACCGCAAAAATAACCAACATCTTGCGATGGCGTATGTGTCATTAAATCTTCTGAGAGCGTATATACACTAAAATCTTGACTCTCCATTGCAAGCATAAAAGGAACTAGTTGCGGATAGCTATCGCCTGCCCCTTGGTAGGCAGAAGGAAGATACTGAGTAAACAATGAACGTCGAAAAATAGTTGCAGAAATCATACTTAAACTTGGGAATAACAAAGACTCTTTCTGAAATAACATCTTCGCATTTATTATTTGGGAACGAGAATATTCAGACACCAACCATCCCAATCGAATCACATCACATTTTTTTTCTAAAAGAGTTTTAATTAATTCTTCTAATGAATTTTTAGATAAATACCATTTATCATCATCACCTATCACCCAATGATAATGAGATTGTGAAAGTTCGACTGCTCTTAAGATGTTTGCATTACCACCAATATTATACTTATTTTTATGATAAACAAGATTTTTCCAATATTGCTGTAATTCTCTCACTACAGCTTCAGTATTATCTGTTGATGCATTGTCTAATACATGCAATCGCATTGAACCTAGACCAGCTTTTGAAAAAGCTGTTAATGTTTCATGCAATTGTGATGCGCGGTTATACGTAATTAAAACCGGCTCTAGTAAATCATTTGGCCACTCACAGTTATTAGATAAGAACACTTTACTAGTAATTCCCTTAAAAATTAAAATTTTTTACTTCTTTAATTGATTTTTTTTATCGAACAATTCTTTCTTTATGTATATACGAATCAAATAATATTCACCTGAATCTTCATATCCTAAAATAGCAGTTGCTGCATTCAAAGATGAATCAGGTAACTGCAACATCACTCTATCGCCCTTGTTAACAATCGTCTTTAGCGAAAAATTTTTAAAGTACAAATGTTGTTTTTCAAGACCGTACATTCTAAACGTTGGCACATCTTTGGATAACAACTGAAAAAGGAAAGCAAGTGATTTCCCTGATAACAAGTTGTTTTCTAAAACAAACGTTCTATTTTTATAATCAAAATTTATATTAGCCCCCAAACTCTGATTATAAATAAATGTTTTAACAATATACTCTCCAGATAAAACAAGACGGCGCAATTCATCTCTAAATTTTAATTGAACAATATCTCGATGGATCAATGCTTCATGCCCCTGATAAACAAAATTAGGCGGCTCCAAAAAAACAACAACATTTGGTAAATTTGCTTTGAATTCATCAAATTCTTTTTGAATATGTGCTGAGCTAATCACATCGAACCACTGAACAACATTAGAATAAGGAGGGCGCTTTTTTTCCAAATAATAAAAAACTGGAATATTTGGGAAAAAATAAACATCATTATCAGATTGCGAATATTTTCTCACATTATCACTAATAAAAGCATATGCATGCTGTGTCGCTTTATCAACATGCAATCCTTTTGTTTCTGGATAAGGTAAAGAATACTTTGCAGAAAACACGGAGCCTTGATGCAAACCCCACCAATCATAAGTAAAAATTACCCATTTTTGAAAAAAAGCAAAAAAGACTAATATAGTCAAAGCACCATATAAATATGCAGATGCAACACTTAGTTGATTCATAAGAAAATGTGCCAAACAGGAAAACGCCAGTACATTTATAAAAATTAGACCTGTACTGTTAAAAGATGCTACCTGAGTATTGCAATAAATTAATGCAAAAAGGGGAAGCAAAATAGATCTTAACTTTTTATATTGAAATGAGTACGTTGAAAAATACGTCATGTAAAATAAAAAACCAAATATAGCCAATGGTAACGCTATAAAATAATTCACTACCCAAGGATGTCGCACAACAATAAAAACACCCAGCAAAATACTTAAAAGAAAAACAATTTTTCCTACCACTGTTTCATATAAATTTTTAATAATTAATAATAATCTATTAAAATGTGTGGCGGTATAACACAAAATAAAAACACCAACCAAACTAATAAAAAGAATCTTACGATTAAAATCGTCAAAAAATACTCTTGCGAGCACAACAAAAATATCGCCTTTTGAGTCATTCTTAACGAATAACCCCGCCAATGTCCCAAAGTACACAGCATGTGATCGAAAATATGTAAAAAAAATCAAAAATATCGATGCTAAGCCTAAACATAAGCCAAATAACGCAACTATCGTGGCTTTAATGCTGACGTGTCGCAACTCTAACGTACATGATATAAAATACGCAAAAAATAAAAATATACCAACATTTTGCTTAATTACGCACACCAAGCCCAGCAAAAAACCAAGCAATACTGAAAAATAAAACATATCACGTTGTGGCTTTTCATGCTTGGTAGTTAGGGTAGCAAAACTAGATTGTAAATAGATGCCGCTGATCAAAACTAAACAAATAAGAAAAACTAGGTAAGTTTGATAGTCTTTTGCAATGTAGACGCTATCTGTCATAAACAAAAAAATAGCCGCAAGCGCACCTACTACGACAGACCTTCTATCATAGAATTTTTCAAAAATGCACTGAATCAGAAGAGTATTGACAACCATCAAAATTACTCCCCACAATCTTAGAAGGAAAAAACTGTGAGTGAGTTGCAGAAGAAATGCATTAAAGAAAACAAAAACAGGTGTAAACTCAAGATTAAAATTTTTATAGGGCACCAGACCCTTATTCACAAGATAGCCATAAGTCTCCCACCATCCTTCACTTAATGGAAAACTTCGATTAAAAAAACCTAAATTAAAAACTAGAACAAGTAACGAAGGTAAAAAAAATATAGCGGTGTGTCGATATTTTTCTAAATGCTGAAAAATTAATTTAGACACGCTGCTCCCCCGCTATATTTAATTAATTTGGCTGAAAATCCAACCAATTAAAATTTTTATTACCATTTCCATGTTGTAAAAACAAAAAACTAATCAATGATACATATTCATCATGTTAGATTAATGTCTACGTTACACTTCCTCAACTTCTTTTCTGGTCTCTAGCTTTGCAAGAGATGACTCATAACGCGCTTCCATCATACGAATACGCTCTTCATCTTCTTTTGCAATACCACTATAGTAATTACGTTTGTTCTTCAGCCACATTAATTCAAATTCAACGGCTTTAATAAAGGCGATCTCAGGATTTTGCAATGCATGCGGACATTGAAAAATGACTTTTCTCGTTTCAAAGCGGTCAAGATGCCCTGCAGGAAGTTGCTTAAAAAATGGAATAGCATCGACTGACACCGCACCACCAATCACCACAGATAAACCCTTTGACTTTGCCTTAGCAGCCAACTTCTCGCAATACACTAATAACTCTTGCGTATTAATTCGGCTTCTATCCCAACCCAAAGATCCTGAAAAATCAACACGACCAATGACAATCCCATTTAACGAAGAAAGTTCTGGCACTTGCAACATTGCATCAAAATTCTCGTAAGTCGTAATTGTTTCTACATTCACTAACAATTCAATATCGTCAAGACGCTCGCCGTAAACTAACTTAGCTGCTCGAATAAATTTCTGTAAGGCATATGGTGTCTCAACCATCGGTGCAATAATACGCTCAGCACCTAAGCTGATCGCATCCAACATATCTTTAATTGCTTCACAGCCGCCAATTTTAATATTTAATCCAAGACCCGCTGCAGATGTCACATCTTTTAAGCGCATCGCTTCATCAAGGCGCGTGCCTTCTGCTTCAAATTCAGCTTTAATGGCAGTGACATGATAATTTTGCTTTAAATCTACCAGCAAACGCACCATATTTTGCTCTAACTTATTCATCAGCTATTTCCTCTTCATCTACTCAAAAAATTAATTTGCCTTCTGATTTAAAAAAATATTACCTATCACATCTTTCACTTCCTGCTCAAATTGTTTGTCCAATTTGATCTTTGCAAAAAAAACTTTTCCTATTTTTTCTAACATAATAAATTTTATTTGATTGCCTTCTACTTTCTTATCATTCTTTAATAATTCTAATAATTGCCCTACTTTTAATTGACTCATTATTTTTACGACATTGTTATCTAGCAGCATTAAGCAAAGTTGATTTATGCGATACGCATCATCCTCAGACAAAAAGCCTCGTCTAACACTTAACGCATTCGCCAACATTATTCCTACCGTAACAGCAATTCCATGGGGGATGCAATAATCAGACATGACTTCAATCGCATGCCCAAGTGTATGACCATAGTTCAAACTCTTGCGATAATGTAACTCAAATTCATCTTCTTCAATCACTGCCCGCTTTATACCTAAGGACATTAATATAAGCTTTTTATAATCTGAAAAATCGTTAACCTTACCTTTGATGACATATTTCTGATAAATATTGAGATAATATTCTCCACCTATAGCACACAGTTTGAGAATTTCACCCAATCCAGATTGAATATCTGCACATGTGAGTGTTCTTAAAAAGGCAGGGTGAATAATTACTTCAGAGGGCGCAGAAAAAATCGCCATTTGATTTTTTGCTTCCTTGTAATTAACACTCGCTTTCCCTCCAATACAACTATCACACATTGATAGTAATGTGGTTGGAAAATAACTCCATTTAATACCACGTTTATAAGAAGCAGCAACAAAACCACCGACATCTTGTACGATCCCGCCACCCACTACTATTAATCGTTCCGCTTTAGTAAACCCCGCACAATATAAGAAATCAAACAACTGACAAACGCCTTCTAGCGTCTTATAATTCTCAGTTGCTTTCACTGCAATAACTCGTGATGCATCCACTTCAAGAAACTTTCCATACAAATCATATACTTTTTCATCAATCAACAATATATTCTTCGGATTTTCTGCAAGCAATGTATTAATTTTTTCAGTTGGATGTAGCGACTCATCCCATGAAACGACATACGGACGCAAAGCCGAAGTCACTTCAAATGAACCATTGTTTCCTATAGCCTGATCAGAGACAAATACTTTCTGATCAATCACAAAACTTGTCATCTCACTCACTCTTCAAACCCTCCAACAGAATACCCGCCATCTGCTATAATGCACTGTCCGTGAATATAAGCGTTTTCAGGAGAACACAAAAAATACGCTATCTTAGCAATATCATCTGGCGTTCCTAACCGAGCAAGCGGAATTTTCTTTTTAAATCGCTCAATCACCTCGGAAGAATTATTTTTATATGTTAACTTTGTTCCTATAAATCCTGGAGAAACTGCATTGACAAAAATATTATCTTCTCCTAATTCAAGCGCTAATGTCTTCACCATAGCGTTTAATGCATGCTTTGATGTCGCATACGCAAGGCGTTTCTTTCGAGAAAACTCACCGTAAATAGATGAAACAGCCAGAATATAACCTGATTTCTTTTCTCGAAACACCGCAGCAAGATGCCGACTAATTGTATAAAAAGACAAAGTATTTACTTGAAACGTTTCTTGAATATCCGCCTCTGAAAGTGTCTCAATTAACTTAGGATCATTTATCCCTGCACAATGCACAAAAACATCCACAGCTTGCGTTAGTTTGGCAAGATATGCTTTTATAGAACGCGAATCAGCTAAATTTAATTCATCACGTCTCGGCGCAAAAATAGCATAATTATGCTCTCTAAATTTATTAGCAATTGCTTCACCGATACCACCTGAAGCACCTGTAATGAGAAGACTCTTTTTTTCAGACATATAAATCATCATCCATGGCAACAATCATGTTTTCTGCTAGTTCTTCACGAGACAAAAATGGTGCGAGATCTTCTAATGGCCTTGAAACCATTCTGCCGTCTGCTAAGCGCTTTGAACTACTCTTTGGCGCAAATTGCTGCTCAAGTGTTAACATGACTTCACAAATTGCAGGCACATCTGTTGCAAGAAATTGTCTAAGAATCTCACGCATCTCAGCATGATTTTGACAGCGCACATAAGATAATCCATAAGCATCCGCAAGCTTCGCAAAAGAAGGAAAACCTAATCCACTATCCGGCCCAACACCAACAAGAGGCTCTCCAAAGAAATTCTTTTGTGTCTGTCGAATAGAATGATAACCATTATTATTCAATACAAAAATCTTAATTGGATAAGCATTATGCGCTATCGTCGCAAGCTCTTGGATATTTTGTTGAATACTTCCGTCACCAGCAATACAAATAACACGCTTCATTCCTGATGCAACACACGCACCAATGGCTGCAGGCAAATCATAGCCCATCGAAGCAGAACCAGAATTTGTATACAAACGCTGGCCTTTTTTCAAAACCATTGCTTGAAAAGAAGTAACACACGCTGTGCCATCGCCAGTCACAATAATTTGCTCTTCCGGCAAATAATCACTCAATGCCTGCATAAAACAATAAGGATTCACTGCATCTGTAATATCCCAATACGCTTTCTGTACTACGGGATAACGTGCTCTACGCGCATGACACCATGCCATCCATTCTTTATTTTCTGGAATGACTTGATTATCCAGCAAAATTAACATTTTTGTTAAAAAATCTTTTAAACTTCCATGTACTGGCATATCAATTGTTAAAGTTGGCTTAATCATTTCAAGCGCATCAATATCTACCATAATTTTGAAAGCATTTCTTGCAAACGCTGAATAGTTATATCCTATTTGACGTATATTCAAACGACTGCCTAACACCAACAATAAGTCGGCATTCTGTACCGCAAAATTTCCAGCACGATCACCCACAGTTCCGGGTCTGCCGACATAACACGTATGATCATCATGTAACACATCATGTGCATTCCAAGCAGTTGTCACCGGAATTTGCAACTTATCTATTAAACGTAAAAAAAGATCATGCGCGCCTGAAATGCGAACACCGCCACCCGCAATGATCACTGGACGCTTCGCAGACAATAATTTTGTCAAAACTGATTGAATCGTTGCAGGTGAAATGTTAGGAATTCTTGGATAAAAATAACTAGCATCAAAAGAAGGTAATTGTGCTGGATCAATCATGGCACCTTGTACGTTCATCGGAACGTCAACCCACACCGGGCCAGGACGACCCTCTTTTGCAATATATAATGCTTTTTCTAACTCATATTTAATTTGTAAAGGATCCGCGACTGTTACGGCATACTTTGTGATCGGCATGACACAACGAATAATTTCACACTCTTGATCACCTAATTGACGAAGATTCAAACCACTTGCTTGCACTGTCGTATCAAATCTGACTTGCCCAGAAAGCACAAACATCGGAATAGAATCTGTCCACGCACCAAAAACGCCATTGAGCGTATTAATCCCCCCAGGCCCCGTTGTCACATTAATAACTGGTAGTTCGCCTGTCAAACGTGCATGACTTTCCGCTGCCATGGCAGAAGCCTGCTCATGATGATTAAACACTTTCACAAAACCTGCATGCCGACCAAGCGAATCATTCAAATGCATCGCGCCACCGCCTGTCAACATATAGACATGGCGAATGCCTTTGCTAAAAAGAAATTCCGCAATAAAATCACTCACTTTTATCACTAGTGGCTCCAGTTTTTTTTGTACCAATTTAAAGAAAGCTGAATACTTTCTTTTAAATCAACTTGTGGTATCAATCCCAACATATCACGCGCTCGTGTGATATCGGGCACATAACGAACAGGTAATTGACCGCTAACAGGCTGCTTTGCAATATCTACTTGCACTACATTAGTAGCCAACTTTGCTACCAACTTAGCGGCATCTGCAATACTAAAAATCTCATCTGATCCAACATTATAAGGCTCTAATGATTTGCCTTTTAACAAAATCGTTAACAACCATCGCGGTAATTCTGCTGCATAAAGCCAAGTTCGCAAAGGAGTTCCATCACCTTGCACTCGAATAACCTGCCCTTTCAATGCATCTCGAATAAAATTCCCAATCGCAAAATGAATATCCCATGGCAGCCAAGGTCCGACAAAAGCAAAACAACGTGCAATACCCACTTCAAATCCATAACGCAAAGCAGAAAGACAACACAAATGTTCTGCAGCTAACTTACCCATTCCATAAGCCGAACGTACATCATTAAATCGAGGCGCTTGAAGACACTCTTCACTCACAGCGAGCATATCAACAGGTTGCTGACCATAAACTGCACCTGAACTTACAAAAAGAAATTTACTCGCGTGACACTTTGCCGCAAAATCAAGCGCACGCTTTGTACCACTTAAAATTGTATCAAACATTAAAAAAGGCGCTTCTGCATTTAATTTTGCACTTGCCGCAGTAGCAGCATGGATGACTATGTCATATTTTTCAGAAGGAAATTCGAAGTCTCTAATATCTCCCTCACAAAAAGAAATTCCCGAATGACTACACACCAATGGATTTTTTTCTTTATAAGACTGTGGCGACCGACTTAAAATAGTTATCTGAATACCAAGCGACTCTTTTTTATTTGCCTGAATAAAACTTTCCAATAAATTCGTACCGACAAACCCAGTGCCACCGGTCAAAAAAATTCTTTTCCCTGCAAGCGCTTCCCACAACGGTTGCGTTAATTGGGGGATTAATTGAGAATTAGCGAACATTACGTCACATCCACAGAATCAACACGCTGATCTAAATAATTAATCCGCTCTTTTTCAACAACAAGTGGTCTTTTCATCACGCGCGTATGAATAGTGGCAACATACTCACCAAGCAAGCCAATAAAAAAGAGCTGCATAGAGGAAAAGAAAAAAAGACCCACAAGCACTGGTGCAATCCCTGCATTAAACGTGTGCCAATAAATTAACTTAGAAATGAAAAAAATAATCGAGACAATTAAACTAACACCTGAAAGAAAAAAACCAGCCATGGTTGCAAGACGTAATGGAATCTTTGAATAACTCGTAATGCCAAGCATTGCCATATCATAATAAGCATAAAAATTATTTTTTGTAACACCCTTACGCCGCGCTGGTTGCGTATAGGGAACACGTGCCACCTCAAAGCCTACTTCCGCAATTAATCCGCGAAAATATGGATAAGGATCATCATACTGACGTAATACTTGAATCACTGATTGATCATACAAACCAAATCCAGTAAAATTTCTTATCATTTGTACATCGGCAATTTTTGCAATAAAATGATAATAAGATTTACGTACAAACCGCATTAAAAAAGATTCAACACTGTCAGGTTTTACACCAACCACAATCTTGTATCCTTTTTCCCATTCGCGCAAAAAGTCTTTAATCATTTCTGGTGGATCTTGTAAATCCGCCACAATAGAAATAACCGCATCCCCTTTTGCCTGCAGAAGTGCGTGTGACGGTGAACGAATGTGCCCAAAATTCCTTGTATTTATAATAATTTTTACATTTTTATCCTGAGCTGCAATTTCTCTTAAAATATCAACAGTACGATCCGTAGAAGCATTATCAATAAAAATATGCTCATAATGATAACTCGGCAAGCTTGCAAAAACTTTTTTAACTTGCAAATAAACTTCTTCAATATTTTCTTGCTCATTATAACAAGCTGTCACTATGCTAATTTTTTTCAAGCTGCTACTCCCTTATGCTTAAAAACAAATTTTTTATTTAAAGAAAAACTCAAAATAGCAGCAGGAAATTGCACAATAAAACCAGTCAAATAAAAATTATTAGAAAAAGATTTCAATAACCAAAGCAAAAAAACAGATACACCATATGTAATCGTATAAGACATCAAAAAAAGAGGGAACTTTCGAACACCCACATTACTTCGAAAAACCAAGCGCCCAACAGTTTTAAAATTAAAAATAATACCTATGCAAGTAGAGAGAAAAGCAGCAGATGCGTAATGAAACCCTAAAAAAATAAAAAAAGAAAATACTGAATACCCGAGCAAGGTATTTAAACATCCAACTAAGATAAAACGTAAAAATAAGGCAGATGAATCTTTCACACCTGCCATTTCATATTTGACCATCACACAGCTTCTTTTTCCATAAATACGCTTGAGGAACTCTTCACTGTCGCACAAAAAGATTTGAATGACGCATGAATATGCGTGATCATTTCTTCAGTTAAACCATGATGACAACCCAACAACATCCCACCACGCATGACTTGATCTGCATGCGCATAACCCTCAGGAGACTCTTTTCTCTTAATATTAATAAACCCAGGTTGTCTTAAAATATTACCGGTAAATACCGTGCGCGTTTGGATTCTTTGCTTCTCAAGATAAATCTGCAAATCACGTCGCGAAAAAGGTGCGTTATCTTTTAATGTAAGTGCAAATGCAAGCCACCCAGTTCTAGAATTAGGTAATTGCTCTGGCAAAATAAACCAGTCTTGATATTCTTTGAAGAATGCCATATGCGCAGCAAATGCTTTCTCTCTCAGAGAAATATTTTGCTGAAGCTTCTCTAGCTGCACTAAACCAAAGGCTGCACCCATCTCAGATGGCTCAAGATTATATCCCAACGCTTCAAAAACAAATTTCGCATCGTAATCAATACCATCAACACTGATATTAAAACGATTTTCAATTGCTTCAGATTCAACAAACAAAGAAGAGCTGCGGCCCCAGCTGCGTAATAATTTCGTTCTATTTGCCAACTTATCTTCATTGACACATAGCATCCCACCATTACCCGCACAATTGATTACATGCGACCCATAAAAACTCGTTGTACTTACATCCGTCAATTCACCGACAGAACAACCGTCAATTGTCGCCCCAAGCGTATCCGCTGAATCCTCAATCAGAATTAAATTGTGTCGGTCTGCAATTTCCCTTAACACTTTCCAGTCTGGTAAGTTACCAAGTAAATTGGGAATCATCATTGCGCGCGTTGCTGGGGTAATCATCTCTTCTACTTTCGATACATCAATATTAAAAGTACCTGGCGCAACATCGATAAATACCGGCACCAGACCACTTTTTACTAGAGGAGCAACCGTCGTTGAAAAAGTAAGCACAGGCGTAATCACCTCAGATCCAGCTGGTAAATCAAGCACTTCAATTGCTAAATAATTAGCTGAGGATCCAGAATTCAACATAATCCCGTGCTTTTTCGAAAAAAGATCTGCGACTTTTCTCTCCATTTCTCTGACGTGCTTACCCATTTGCGTCGATGTTCTCAATACATTCACAACGGCATTGATTTCTTCTTCGCCATGCACAGTGCAGCCATAAGGAACGGATATTGATGAAGATGTCATAACTAGAATTCCCCTATGAAATATTTCCTACTTAACTAACCACATGTAATTTTTAATCTGATCTAAAGTCACTTGTCTCATCTCTTCGCCTGCATGCCAAGATTTATACCAATGAACAGTAGCGTCAATCGCTGCATTGATATCCCACTTAGGCTGCCAACCTAATCGATCAAATGCTTTTGAACAATCAAGCTTTAATATGCCAGCCTCATGCGGAACAGGTGAAACATCATGCTCCCAACCTACCGAAGAACCCCATACACTTAATACCTGATCTGCAACAGAGGACACTGAACGCACATCCACATCGCGAGGACCAAAATTCCAAGGCTCCGAAAAAGAAATAGGGTCACGATATAAGTTCTCAGCAAGCTGTAAATAACCTGACAGTGGCTCAAGCACATGTTGCCATGGGCGAATTGCGGCAGGGTAACGAATAGAAATTTTCCGATTTTTGATACACGCCATCATCAAATCTGGAATTAAACGATCTTTTGCCCAATCTCCGCCACCAATCACATTACCAGCGCGCGCAGTAGCTAGGCCAACAGGTGGACGAGCAGAAATACTATTTTGTGATAAATACCACGAACGTTGCCAAGCTGCCGTTAACAACTCAACACACCCCTTACTACTGCTATAAGGGTCATACCCACCCATGACATCGCTTTCTCGATAACCCCACGGCCACTCATGATTTTCATAGCACTTATCAGTAGTAACATTGACAACTGCCCGTACGCTATCTACATGACGAGCAGCTTCCAATAAATTTACCGTGCCCATGACATTCGTCGCATACGTTTCTATTGGAAACTCAAAGGAGTGTCGAACAAGGGACTGAGCGGCAAGATGAAAAATAATCTCGGGCTGGAACTGGCTAATTGCATCCAACAACGTAGGATAATTCGTGATATCTGCTCGATGATCCAGAATACCTTCAGCCACTTTCGCATAATGAAAAAGCGCGTTTGGTTCAACAGGGGAAAGCGCGTAACCCGCAACCTCTGCCCCTAGATGTCTCAACCAAAGAACAAGCCAGCTCCCCTTGAAACCAGTGTGCCCCGTGACAAAAACGCGCTTCCCTTTCCAAAAATTTACCATATTTTCCATGGAGCTCGACCACTTTGCCATAGTTGCTCTAAATTGGTTTTGTCACGCAGTGTATCCATTGGCTGCCAGAATTTTTCATGTCGCCATGCAACAAGCTCACCACAAGATGCCAATTTCTCTAAAGGTTCACGTTCCCAAAGCGTATGGTCACCCTCAATATAAGAAAAGACCTTGGGAGAAAGAATAAAAAAACCACCATTAATCCAACCACCTTGGCCCTCAGGTTTTTCGCAAAATCCCGACACCTGTTCATCTTGCAATGTCAGTGCGCCGAAACGACCCGGAGGCTGCACAGCAGTCATTGTCGCAAGCTTGCCATGCGCACGATGAAAAGCAATCAAATCAGATACATCAATGTCAGCGACGCCATCACCATACGTAAAGCAAAAATCTTCATTTAAATAGGGTGCAACCCGTTTGAGACGGCCACCAGTCATCGTCTCTTCACCCGTCTCAACGAGCGTCACTCGCCAAGGCTCTGCTTTTTGCTGATGAATTTCCATCGTGTTGTTTTTTATATCGAAAGTAACATCAGAGACGTGCAGAAAATAATTTGCAAAATATTCCTTAATCACATATCCCTTGTAACCTAAGCAAATAATAAAATCATTAATCCCTGCGGAAGAATAGATTTTCATTACATGCCAAAGAATTGGCTTCCCTCCAATTTCAACCATAGGTTTTGGACGAAGCGCAGTCTCTTCACTTATGCGCGTTCCGAACCCTCCCGCCAGAATCACTGCCTTCATTTAGCATTCATCTCAAGGTGATAAACGGCGGATACCATACCAAAAAGACACGCTCACAGTAAAGAAATTAATGCATAAAATGTGCAAATAACAAATAAAATATCTTTTAAACCATAGAATTAACAACCCATCCCCACATACAAAACAAAAGATCATGACACAAGCAAAAAGTAAGATTTTTCCGCTGAGCTAACCAAAATTTTCTAAATAAACGATCTTTTTGTGCTACTCCCTCCCACGTGATTGACGATGTCGTTTAGCGCATTAGCAAAGTTAATAATTGACATGTTTAGCACGTCAGCGTACGATTCTTCGGCTCAAAAGTGATCAAATATTACCCTGCCTTTGATTAAAGTTTGACAAAAATACAGGGGGCAAAAACACAGGCCTAGAAACACCCAATTCACGCAAAAAATATAAAAAATAGCATCTTGCAACCGATTATTACTCTTGTATCACCATGATAAAAAAGAAAAAAATCAATATGCGGCAATTTAAGATATACTGCGTCACACGGAAAACCTTTCTGGTATTACATGGTTAGGAGAAAGAAACAGATGAACACGTACCAACATACGGTATAAAAAACTTATTAAACGCAGCACACAACCAAAAATCTAAAAAAACATATGATAATTTTACATTCTTAACAGATAAACAGAGATCATAGATAAATGAATACTGCCCCAATCAGCAATGATGATCACAGCACCCCGCTAAGAAAAGGGAGTTCTACCGCAAGCTCACAGCGCCTGCTATGCGAATTACTTACTATTATTAGCTGGACTGACCTGAAACTAAAATACCAAAACAGTGCCCTTGGTTTTCTTTGGTCATTTCTACGACCCATGCTGCAGTTTACTGTTTTTTACACTGTTTTTGGTAAAATTTTAAAAATTAGCACTCACGAAAATTATTCGCTCGAATTATTTTTTGGCGTATTAGTTTGGGCTTGGTTCTCAGAAAGCACGAGCCTTGGGCTAAACTCCTACATTGGAAAACGCACGATTATCTCAAAAATTCGTGTTAACCGACTTGTCCCACCACTATCGGCTTACTTGACACCAACAATGAACTTTATGCTGAATATGTCTGCATTCACCATTGCTTATATTCTTTTTGCAAAACATATACCAGCCTATCTTTTTTCACTTTCCTCTCTTTGCGCCATAGTATCTGCGTTTCTTTTTCTATCATGCACCATTATTAGTTTTAATATTATTCTTGCCAATTTGAATGTTTTCTATAGAGATGTGCAGCCTGTTTGGGAACTAGTACTTGCTTACGGTGTGTTTTTAACACCTATTATTTATCATATACCGATTCCGCCCCGCTTTGAAAAAATATTTTATGCTTTAAATTTAATTGCGTTACCTCTTGAAACACTCAAGCACGCGCTCTTTAGTGATACTGGTTTTTTTTGGTGGCAAAAAATAACTATTTTTCTTCCTTATATAATTTCGCTAACGACTCTCTGTCTATTGGCATACTTAACGCAATCTAAAATGAATAAACATATCGTGGATTACTTATGATTGAAATAAAAAATCTCACAAAAAAATTTAGAAAATACCAAGTTCCTTTTACAACCCTAAAAAGTTTTGCTTTTAATTTTAAACGTCATCAAAAGTTAGTCAGTCAAATTGATTGGCTCTGTCCTGTTAAGAATCTCTCTCTCTCAATAAAAAAAGGAGAAATTTTCTGCATTGTCGGGCCAAACGGTGCTGGTAAATCCACTTTAGCTAAACTCATTGCAGGCACAACTATGCCAACCAGCGGTAAAATATTACTCTCTGGCATTGTTGTCCCCTTCCTTGAATTAGGCGTTGCATTTAGTAACGAGCTCTCGGGCACTGATAATCTTTATCTAAATGGCTCTTTACTGGGATTAAGCCTGACATACCTTCGAAAAAACAAAAAAAATATTTTTGCGTTTGCAAATCTTGAAGGATTTGAGAATACTCCACTAAAATACTATTCTTCCGGCATGCAACTTAGACTCGCTTTTTCAATCGCCATGCATGCAAATGGTGATATATATATATTCGATGAAATTCTTGCTGTCGGAGATTCTTCTTTTCAAAAAAAATGCATGGCAGCTTTTTACGATATTATCAAAAAGAAAAAAACAATTATTATCGTTAGCCACGATATAGAGTTTGTCAAAAAACATGCAACCAGATTACTCGTGCTGGCAAACGGAAAACACCGATTAATTGACGATCCTATTGAAATTCAAAATCTTTCTACTATGGAAGATCTACTTGCAAACGCATTTTCACCGTCGCCCGATGCTATCGAACATGAGAAAAACCAAGAAAAAGAAACGGCGTAACTAACACAGTCTTGCTAACAATGGATGTAACAGCCTAGAACAGGGACGCTACAGTCCCTTACCATCGTATTGACGCTTTGCACTTGAACTTCCTTGAAGCTGCCGAGGAATCTTTTTTATGCGGTCAAAGGTAATCTTAATTTTTGGAGAAAAAATACGTAAAATTGGAAACAATAAATAAAATATTCCTCGACGTATTTGCAAAGGCGTTAAAACAGGCAACATAAAATAAAAAATATAACTAAGCTTATTTTTCACCCCAGGAATCACCGGAAAAAATGAAACAGCTTTCTTAACCATTTTAGAATAGCTATCAAGCCACGTTGCATAAAAAACGCATTTTAATAGTGTATTTCTTCTTGAAAAAACACTTTTACTTATTAACGCATGATAATTATCTATTTGAATAAAGGGCTTTAACGCAATCAACAGAGTTAGATAGTCAACGAAAAGCACTTGAAACAAATCACTTCCCGTAAAAACAAGATTATGCCAATTTTCAACAACTAACTGACTAATACCATAATCAAGAATTAAAACATTTCTTTTGTTATTATCTAAGCATAAAATAATCCATGCGATATGCGGCCATGGTGTTTTAATTGACATCAAAGCATGATGTGCAATAGGTAAAATAGCTTCGATTGATTTTTTTTTCAGAATCAATCCGCTTATTTTACCAAAAATATCATACATTTCTTCTGTTTGAAAAATACGAGCATCAGATAGCATTGTCTTACAAATGCGATGATGCGTTGCTTTTTTATGAGAATCTGAATAAATTGCAGGGCCAGATACAATATCTGGTACATAATTTTCTAGATCAGCGAGCACTCTTTTAATTGCATTTTCCGCAATTAAATCATCATCGCCAAGCAACCAAACATACTCTCCGCTAGCAGACAAAATGACACGCTCAAAATTAGCATTCGCTCCAATATTCTCATCATTCCGTAAATAACGCATTACTGGCCAGTTTGCTGCTAATGCGCGACAAACCTGCTCTGTATTATCACTTGATGCATTATCACAGACGAGGACTTCAACTTTTTCTACGTCGCCATTTTCCCTAGACAGCTCATCCAAATATTTCTTTAACAATCCTAGATTCTTCTCGAGAAACGGAGAACGATTCCATGTTGGAATACCTATGGTTAGAAAAGGATTCACTCTCAACGCTCTCCCACATAATGATCTGCACTAACATAAGCGGTACACATGAGAACTATAAACGCGCTGGATTATACTGCTCACCAAAAATTGCTTCCTCGATTAACGCAAAAATAATATGACCCAACACAATATGACCTTCTTGAATTTTAGGCGTCGAAGAGGAGGGTACAGATAATAAAAGATCACACCGCTCAGCCATCAGTGGCGCTTGCATCCCTGTAAAACCAATCGTGATCATTTGGCGGTGCGTAGCAACTTCTAAAGCCCGCAAAATGTTCGGCGATTTACCTGATGTCGAAATAGCAATCAACACATCGCCAGCATTCCCCAGCGCTTCCACTTGGCGAGAAAAAAGATTCTCAAAAGAATAATCATTACCAATTGCCGTTAAAGCAGAAGTATCTGTTGTTAAGGCAATTGCCGATAAGGCGGGACGGTCGTAACTTAGGCGGCTCACCAGCTCAGCAGCAAGATGCTGCGCGTCGGCCGCACTGCCACCATTACCAGCCAATAGAATCTTATGTCCTGCAGTTAACGCTGATGTGCAGCGCTGCGCGATAGTTTCCACTTGGGTAAGCAATACAGGATCTTGACGAATCACCTGCAAGACCTGTAGGGTTTTATCGATTTCACTTTTGATAAATTGCTGCATGAAAATACTCAAAAAATATAAAAAAATTCTTTGAAAACAATGGGTTTCTTGTAAAAAAGCATCTCATTTTAACTTGAATACCACTTAAGTACTAGGCTACAAGCTAATGATTTCAGCTAAATCACTGCTCTTATAGCACACTCAAACGTTAATTTAGCATAAAAAATAAACAAAACAAGCCTTAAGGCCATTTGTTGACACAGGTACCCTGAGATGCTCAAATCAAATGTACCTAAAATAAAAGTTCGTTGAAATTTCAACAAACACATTACAAGGAGGCCTAGATGAAAATATTTACTTACTTTCGCTCATTTTTTTTACTTCTAACAAAAAATTTTTTTTCTTCACAAAAAGAACCTACAAAATCGGACGTTCTCCAACACTCTCGCCCTACTGATACTCAACCTGTGCTGCAAACAACTAAACCATCTGAACCACAACCTTCTATTCAATCTGTACGACACATGACTAATGCTGAATCACATCCTATTCACTTGCCTCACATCTCTTCATTACGCTTTGCTCCAATTAGTGCTAAAAAATCCTCAACACACACTTTACTATTTAAAAAATTTATTGCTGAAGAAACTATTGCAACACATAGCGCAGCCTCAACAACAGAAAATACAGCTAATTTCTTCAGTTTAAAAACACCACTACATCACGCTGTGATTGCCGGTGATTACCAAGAAACACGTGCACTCCTTGAAAAAGAAGGGAAAACGCTTATTGACGAAATCGATGAAACAGGTAAAACAGCACTACATTACGCAGCGGAAGATAAGAACCTTGCACTTTGCGGATTATTAACAGCATTGAATGCGAATACAAAAATCCCAGATGACAAAGGCGTCACCGCCGAATCACTCATCACAGAACATATCAATAAAACCCTAAAAAATGCTGGAACAAATGAAATACTAGAAAAAGTATCTGAGAAACTTGATAGAAAAATAGAAGAAATGGAAGTAGATAAGGCCTTAAAAAAAGTAAGTGAAATTACAAAATCAGAACTTTTAAAACTAGCACCTGCTTTTTTAGCTCAAAAGCGTGCAGAAGAAAAAGCAGCACAACGTGTAAAAGACGAAGCGAAACAAACCAAGAAAAAACAACCTCAACCCTATGAAAATGAGATAACCAATCAAATAGATAGAAAAACTGCACGTAAGCTTGATTCAAGCACCACAGCGCACAAAAAATCTTCTTCGCTATTCTGTGGGGTCACTTTTAGCCTATTCAGTATTTTCAGCAATAGTAAACCTATCGCAAGTAAAGCTATCGCATCCGCGGCCAACGTTACTTATACCCCACAGAAGATATCTGCAAACTGAAAAAGAGCATAAACAGTCAATACCGCGCTAGATGCGCGGTATAACATCACTAATTAAATCAAAGTTGGTCTAAAAAAGATTATTTCATCTAGGCTAGCTCTAGTTCTCACGGCAGGGCCACCTCATATAAAATGATCTTTTTCTGAACTATTTTTTACAAAAAGAAGCTGTCATACCGCGCTTTATGCGCGGTATCCAGTTTTTTTATCTATCATTTTCTGGATCCCGCGGATAAACCGCGGGATGACAAGATTTTTATAGTTAGTTTTTTATCAAAAACCAAATTTAAGATAGAAAAAATATCAAGTTATATGAGGTAGCTCTAGCTCTCACGGTGTTTTTTCGCTCAACTATATGATTATATTAAAAAAAAATATATTTTCATATCTTGCTGATTATATTATTGTTTTTGCGAGCAACGTCTTAACCATATGATTTTAATAATAATATTTTTTCTTCCGCTGATAACACACACAAACAATTCTTAAAATTGATATCTAAAAAACAATCCGACAATTCCATCAGGAAAATAAACTCAATAAATAAAAAAACCAACATCAATACAAAAATAAAACAAATAGTTGCAATAAAGGTAAAAAAGAGTACACTTCGCGACGTTGGCATACTATAGCTAAGCAGCTAATAGCAGATGTTGTTTATTATTTGAACTATACTAATAAGAATGATTGAGTATTAAATTTTGCTCCTTTTTACCTTATAAAACGAGGGTGCCATGCCAGAATCAATTAAATCCACTACTATCATTGAAAAAATGCAGAAGCCATTTTATTCTGCTGAAATTTTAAATAGCGTTACTTTTTTTATTATTGATGAAAATGGAAAACTTTTATTTCATGGTCTGCCAACTACTAAAGAAACTGCGATTGATTACAAAGAAAAGAAAATTGCAGAAATAGGAAAAAAGAAAGATACCGTACCAACCACAACAACATTAGACCCAAAAGAAAAAAAATTAACACTAACTATAGAAGAAAAAACAAGCCCACATACACATGCCTTTATTTCTGCTAAAATCTATTTTCAGGGAAAACCTGCCGAAATCATTTTGATGCAGGCCATAGATAAAGATGGGCAAAGTAATCATGCTGGACTTTATAATACATTGAAAAAAATTAATAAATTTATTTCCTTAAAAGCAAAAACAACAACGCTTTCTGACCCAACACTCGCTGACAACTTGAGTCAACTCGCTGATGAAATTGACTTGAGCCCGATAACCAATGCAACCCATGGAAATTTTAAAAGTCTGCTCGGAAATTATCATTTTAGCGGCGAATGTCATTTCAAAATAAAAAACAAAGAAATCCTAGAAGAAAAAATAGAAGATGAAGCACAACTAGAAAAAGAATCAATAAAAACAATAAATATACTTGAAAGATACAAAACAAAAAAACAAGAACTAGGCTTACTTGCTGATATATCTTTTTCACTCAAAGGCTCACAAACGTCCAAAATTTTTCGCGAAGCAGACTATGCGGTGAGCTTTGAAACGATACCTACTACTCTTGAAAAAAATAAAATTTACATTGAAATTAATGATGGCAAAATCTTTTATGGCTTAATTAATGAAAATGAAGAAAAAATCAAAAAATTATTTAATACTAGCTTATCTATTGTAGATTTAACGCCAGCTCTTAAAGAAAAAATCAAATTAGACGTTATCGCATTCTTAAAAGTCACTGGTGAGATTGGACGCTCTCTAGAAACGAGTATTCCAATAGAAAATATTGAACTACGACGTGACAAATTTGACAGTGGCATTCGTTTAAAAACACCTGAAATCATTGAAAGCCCCTCGCCAAAAGTGCGCTCAAAATTCTTTGCTGAATTTAAATTTCCTAAAATAGAAATACCTAGCCCTAAAAAAGCAAAGACACTTGAAGAAAAGAAACACGATGATCTCACTGAACCAAGTACGCCAAAAAGAAGACGCTAAAAAAGCACTATTCTCTTGATGAATGTTTTATTCTCTTTAGTTATACGCTAGGATGAAAACATTTCATCATAGGATAGATATTTCGTGAAACCTGCTGACATTCGCGCATTCTTCAAACTCGAATCGGCAAGTGGTATTGTACTTTTTGTAGCAGCACTACTTGCTATGATGATTGCCAATTCTCCAATTGCTCATTGGCTCGAAAGTTTACTCAATCACCCACTCTATACAACGTTACCTAAAATAACACCGCGATTTGTTATTAACGATGGTTTAATGACATTGTTTTTTTTACTCGTTGGCCTCGAATTAAAACGAGCATGGGCAGAAGGAGAGCTTTCTCCAGAAAAAATCATCTTACCTGGTGCTGGCGCAATCAGCGGAATGGTTTTTCCCGCAATAATTTATATAGCATTCACCCACGCCGACCCAATTGCTTGGCGCGGCTGGGCAATCCCCTCCGCAACTGACATTGCTTTTTCACTTGGCGTACTCTCTTTATTTGGCAAACGCATCCCAGCGAGCCTGAAATTTTTTCTAATGTTACTTGCAATTTTTGATGATACAGGCGCGGTTTTAATCATCGCATTATTTTATTCACATGGTATCGCATGGACTTGGTTCACTAGCTCATTGCTGATTTTACTAACACTTGCTTTTATGGCACGTCAAAACGTCTGTTCTATTTCTATCTGGCTATTTGCAGGCATTTTACTTTGTTTCAGTCTTGGTTTTACCGGCATTCATCCGGTGCTGGGAGGTGCTTTACTCGCTGCCATGTTACCTGCCAGTGGTAAAAATAATTTAGTCGCTCGTCTCGAAAAAAAAATACATCCTTGGGTCGCTTGGGGCGTTATGCCACTTTTTGCACTGGCTAATGCAGGTGTTTCACTACAAGGGTGTCTTACACCATCTCATGCATCTATCATTGTTCCTGCAATTATTAAAGGATTATTCATTGGCAAACCCTTTGGTATTATCGGTATTTCATGGTTATTAATTCGTTATCGAATAACGACACTACCAACAAATACAAACTGGAAATTATTTTGTGGCACCGCATTTTTATGTGGGATTGGTTTCACGATGAGCCTTTTCATCGGCATCCTTGCTTTTGCAAACGAGGCGCCCGTTTATACAGAAAGTGTACGTCTGGGTGTACTCATCGGCTCAATTATTTCTGGTATCACTGGCGCAATACTGATTTATTATGGTTTAAAAAAATCGTAATAGCTCAATCGGCGTGTATTTTTTTGCTCAACTGCCTATCCGTCAGTAACAGCTCAGGTAGTCCGTTACCTCCCATTGAGCTATTACAAAAGATCAGCAAAAAAAGTCACCATTAGTAACCAATTTTTTCCGTCACTTTACCCTCAAATATTTTATACGCATGCCATGTATACAACAGTAATGGCGGCAACATCACACATGCACCCACTAACATAAAAATAAGTGACGAATGATCAGCAGCAGCAGCGACATATGTAATTTGACGCGGCACAATATACGGATAAATACTAATGATCAACCCAAAATAACACATCAAAAACATGCCAATGACACACCAGAATGGCAAATGTTCTTTTTTATTTTGCAAAGCCCAGCGATGTGTCATAAAAAAAACTAGCGCTAACAAAGGAAGAATAGCAAGAAATGGCATATAGATCGGATTAAACCAACGTTGCCAAATGGTCGTATCTAAAAATGGCGACCAGACACTTACCACAATAAACCCTGCCACAATCAAATATTGCATTTTTTTTGCAATAAAAAAACATTTCTCTTGTAGCGGACCTTGCGTTTTAATTATTAAATAATCAACACCTAGTAACACATAACCACAAATTAAGCCCAACGCACACATGAATGAAAACGGGTTAAACCAATGAAAAATAATTTGTGTTGGATCATGACTATCCGGAGCGACGCCCTGCACAAACGCACCTAATACCATGCCTTGCATAGCAGCCGCCAAAACAGACCCAAGAAAAAAACACGCATCCCATAATTTTTTTGTTTTAATGGCTTTCAATCGAAATTCGAATGAAATGCCACGAAATAAAAGCGAAATCACCATAATAAAAATAGGAATATATAACATTGGTAGGAGTGTACTAAATGCTAATGGAAATGCACCATATAACGCCGCACCACCAAAAACCAACCATGTTTGATTCCCATCCCACACAGGCAGAATTGTACTCACTAACAAATCCCGCTCAGACTCCTCTCGAAAAAAAATCGATAAAATACCAATACCAATATCAAAACCACCTAATAAAACATACATAATCACGCCAAACGCAATAATACCGCCCCAGATTAATGGTAAGACATCCATTATTTGAGCTCCAAAGGTGAAGAATGTGATGGCATATATTGAAAAGGCTGATGTGGTTCATCATGCTCAATTAAAGCAGGCCCTTTTTGAATGGTCTTATGCAAAAAATAAAAATAGAAATAACCAAAAATAATGCCATAAACAATAAACATTAACACAAACGAAATAATGACATTTTGTAATTTCACACCTGAGACAGCATCAACGGTACGTAATAAGCCGTAAATGACCCATGGTTGACGTCCCATTTCTGCCGTAATCCAACCGCTCCACAAAGCAATAAAACCTAAAGGAGCTGATATAATAGAGGCCTGCAAAAACCATTTTGTGTTATACAAACGACCACGCAACCGTAAATACAACGCCACAAATGCCAACAACAGCATCAAAAATCCAATGCCAACCATGATGCGGAAACTAAAAAAAACTGGCACAACTCTCGGCTGATCTTCTGGGGGCGCCGACTTTAAGCCAACTAACACACCATTCCAATCATGTGTATTGATTAATGAAGCAAGATGCGGAATCGCAATTTCATAATGATTTTTCTGGTTTTTTTGATCAGGAATGGCAAATAAAACTAAAGGAGCACCTGCCTTTGTTTCCCATAACCCTTCCATCGCTGCTGTTTTTAATGGTTGTGTTTCACGAACATTTAAACCTGCCACGTCGCCAAATACAATTTGTAGAGGCACCAAAATAACTAATGCAATCCAAGCAAAAGAAAAACATGTTTTTGCAAAATCCGTGAACCGTTTTTTATAAAGATATAATGCTGCAACACTGCAGATGACAAAACACGCGCTAATCCAGGATGCTAACAACATATGAATAAAACGCGCGTAAGTTGATGGATTAAACACAACGGCATGCCAACTCGCTATGGTAAAAATGCCATTTTTATTGGTAAAACCAACAGGATGCTGCATCCATGTATTTGCTGACATAATCCAATAAGCAGAAAGCGTTGTCCCGACGACAACTAATAAAGTTGAAAAATAGTGTAATCGCGGGCTGACCTTATCCCACGCAAACAACATGACACCCAAAAAACCTGCCTCAATAAAAAATGCCGTCATCACTTCATACGTAAATAATGGGCCCAATACACCACCGGCTGCATGCGTGAATCCCGACCAATTTGTTCCCAACTGAAATTCCATGACTAAACCAGACACTACGCCCATCCCAAATGTCAGGGCAAAGATTTTTGTCCAAAATTTACAAATAGTGAGATAGAGCGGATTACGCGTTTTTAGCCAAATCCCTTCCATAATTGCTAAAAACGACACGAGACCAATACTAAAGGCAGGATAAAGAATATGAAAACTGATCGTAAAGCCAAACTGAATACGGGATAACAAAGCAGTATCAAGCATCATAATATCTACCCATATAAAATTTTTTTTATTCTACATGAATTCTGATATTATTTGGAAATTAATTAAGCAAAGTAAGCAATTCACTCTAAATTAAATTAAAATTTATCTTAGAAAAAATAAAAAATTTCATTAATTTATATAGTTACATCCTATTTACTCTTTCTTTACTCTGTACAAGACATTTTTTTACACCCGCGTAAAATCAAAACTCATCACATCAGACAAACGTTCTGCCTCAATCGCCAGCATTAATAATCGATCGACCCCCAATGCGACGCCTGCACAATCTGGTAATCCAGACTCTAATGCGTTTAATAAATAACGATCAATAGGTACAGACGGCATGTTTTTTTGTTGCCGCTGCACCAAATCCTCCATAAAACGTGCGCGCTGTTCAGCAGCATCTTGTAACTCATGAAAGCCATTCGCTAATTCAATGCCACGGACATACACTTCAAAACGCGAAGCCACTTTCGGTATTTCATCATGACGCACTCGCGCTAATGCCGCCTGCTCCACAGGAAAATCATAGATAAATAAAGGTGCTGATACATCTGCCCAAGACTCCGTGCAAAATGTTAATAATAAATCAAGGCAATCTCGCCTATCAGGCACAAAGGTCATCTGAGGTAAATTTTTCTTAACGCTTTCTTGCAGCTCAGCTGTGGTCGCACGATGTGGATCAATTCCCAATTGCGATTGCAATAGCGCGGCATAGGTCAAACGCTTTGCTCTTGCAAATCCTGCAACAGCTTGCAACATGCTATCCATTTCATCCATCAAAGCATGATGATCAAATCCAGGACGGTACCATTCTAACATCGTAAATTCTGGCTGATGCAAGCGCCCGGCATCATCTGCCCTAAACGCTTTGCAAATTTGATATATCGCACCCGTCCCTGCCGCCAGCAAACGCTTCATGGCATATTCAGGGGACGTCTGTAAAAAAAACGCCCGCCCCTGAAATAACACACTTAATGATTCAATAAAGACATCCGTCACTGCCGCACGAGAAAGTAATGGCGTTTCTACTTCCATGACATCTCGCTCGGCAAAAAAAGCCCTTAAACGAGCAAATAATGCCGCGCGCCTTTTAAGATTTTCAATTGAAGCAGAAGGTTGCCAATTAGTCTTTTGCACGAGACACGTATTCCCCTGAGCGCGTATCAATTCGAATCGATTCGCCTTCTTGGATAAATAACGGAACACGCACCACCGCGCCTGTTTCTAATTTTGCCGGCTTACCGCCACCGCCCGATGTATCACCGCGCACACCCGGATCTGTTTCAACAATCTTTAAAACCACAAAATTTGGCGGCGTCACGCCCAAAGGCACGCCATTCCAGAGCATTAAGACGCATTCAGCCTGCTCACGAAGCCACGCTTTTGCCTCGGCCACCGCAGGCTCGTTTGCAACAAATTGCTCAAAAGTCGTTGGGCACATGAAATGCCATTCATTGCCGTCTGAATAAAGATATTGCGCCGTTAACTCAACCACATCTGCCACTTCTAACGTATCGCCCGACTTAAATGTCCGCTCGACCACGCGCCCATTTTTTAGGTTACGCGTTTTAATACGATTAAATGCTTGGCCTTTACCGGGCTTCACAAATTCATTTTCTAAAATGACACAAGGGTCACCATCAACGATGACTTTCATACCACCGCGAATTTCACTTGTTGTATAGACTGCCATTGGGTTTCCTTTTGTTCTCCCCGTAAGAGTTGCCTATAATACTCGCCCATTCATCACCTGCAAAAGATTCCTTTTAATGAATTCCTCTGTGATAGAAAAAATAGCGCCTTGGCAAAGTGCTCTCATCCAAGCTGTCACTGACCCGGCAGTCTTAATCGATTTACTCGACTTACCAAAGACCCTGTTACCTGCCGCGCAGCTGGCTGCAAAACACTTCCCACTCAAAGTGCCGCATAGTTTTATTCATCGCATGAAAAAAGGAGATGATCACGATCCGCTATTGCAGCAAGTTTTACCTTTAGGCGCAGAATTGCTTGATGCCGAAGGTTTCTCAACCAACCCCTTACAAGAAGATGCTTACAATCCATTGCCAGGTCTATTACACAAATACCATGGACGCGTCCTACTCACCGTCACCGGCGCGTGCGGTATTCATTGCCGCTACTGCTTTCGTCGAAATTTTCCTTACGAGCAGAATAATCCCGGTAGCCAAGGCCATTTAGCGATCGCTGACTACATTGCTCGCGACACCACGATTACCGAAGTGATTTTAAGTGGTGGTGACCCACTCAGCGCAAATGATTACCTGCTCTCACAATTGATCTCTCGCTTTGCAACCATTCCGCACCTCAAACGACTACGTATTCATAGCCGCATGCCAATTGTCTTGCCAGAGCGCATCACATCCGAATTCATTACCGCGCTCTCCGTCTCTAGGCTCAAACCCATCCTCGTTACACATTGCAATCATCCACAAGAAATCAATAGTGAAGTCAAAAACGCCATGCAGCGCCTACAAACTGCCGGTATCACCCTATTAAATCAAACTGTTTTACTCAAAGGTGTGAATGATGATGCAGAAATATTGATTCAATTAAGCGAAAGATTATTTGATGTAGGCATTTTACCGTACTACCTACATGTCCTTGATCGCGTTAACGGTAGTGCACATTTTGACCTACCACGCAGCACAGCACTTGCACTACATACAACACTCACTGCCCGTTTATCTGGCTTTCTTGTCCCACGTCTCGTTACCGAAATTCCTGGTGCCGTTGCTAAACAACCTGTCACATCTGGTAACCTCAAGTAGTCAGGATTTTTTAACTTGACTGACCGCAATCGCCCAACAGCAGGTTGCATTTTACCAACGAAAATACGCTTCATGAGTCATGAAAGGGCGCTAGCTTCGATAAAGTGCTGTCTCTGCGGGACCCATGTTATGCAGTCAAGTTAAAAAATCCTGACTACCTGAGGTGACTGCCTGTCAGTTTGTGCACAGGCTGAATCATGAACACTGTCATCCGCATTTTTTATAAAACTGGCCAAGCACATAATTAACAAAATAATAACCTATTGAATATTAATGTTTTATTTTTAATTTCACCTTAAAAAATCACACCGCTTAAAAAGTTATTGTACCCCTGCCCCCAGCTTATTGGAGATTTAACCACAATGTTATCCACAGAAATTGTGGATAAGTCATTTAATCTATTTATGCTCTAGTGCCAAATAACAACGCAGTTTTTCAATGCAAGAACATATAACGCGCAATAAAAGCGAGCGCTAACAAAACAACAGTGACATTTAACTCACGAAAGCGCCCAGTTAATAATTTAATCACCACCCAACTAATCAAACCAAATGCAATGCCCTCTGAGACAGAAAATGCCAACGGCATCGTAAATGCTGTCATGACAGCAGGCGCACACTCTGTCAAATCCTCAAAATCCAACTCACTAAATGCACGCACCATCATACACGCGACGTACACTAAAGCAGGCGCCGTTGCATACAAGGGAACACTTCGTGCCAATGGCGAGAAAAATAAGGCTAATAAAAATAAAGCTGACACAACAACGGCCATTAACCCGGTACGTCCGCCAGCACGCACACCCACACCGCTTTCGACATAACTGGTTGTTGTGGATGTCCCAAGTAGCGCACCAGCAATGGCTGCACAACTATCCGCAACCAATACACGCTGCATACGGGGCATTTTTCCCGTCGTTTTATCCATAAAACCGGCACGATGCGCAATTGCCATGAGTGTTCCGGTGTTATCAAAAAAATCGACAAACAAAAATGCAAAAACAATTGTTAATAAACCTAAGTCCAAAGCACCCAAAATATCCAACTTAAAAAATACTGGGAAAATAGAAGGCGGCATCGAAAAAATTCCGACAAATTTTCCATGTCCTAACAAGATACCGACAATCGTAATCAATAAAATACTAATCACCACCGATCCTTTTATCTGCAAGGTATCTAAAGCAATCATCAGAAAGAAACCGACAATGGCTAATAAAGTCTCTGGCGCATGCAGATTGCCAAGCGTTGTCAATGTTGCAGCAGAACCGACAATAATACCGGCATTCTTAAACCCGATCATGCCAAGAAACAAACCAATACCAGCAACAATTGCAATTTTCTGTGAACGTGGGATGCTTTGAATAATATACTCACGTATCGGAAAAATACTAAGTCCTAAAAAAATAACCCCAGAAATAAATACTGCTCCTAAGGCTGTCTGCCATGGCACACCCGTACCTAACACAACGCTATAGGTAAAATAAGCATTCAACCCCATCCCAGGTGCCAAAACGATTGGATAATTTGCAAAAAGCCCCATCATGGCTGAACCTAATGCCGCGGCAAGACATGTCGCAACGAAAACCGCACTTGCATCCATTCCTGTCTGAGACAGCACCGATGGGTTGACAAAAATGATGTACGACATTGCCAAAAAGGTCGCAAATCCTGCAAGTAACTCTGTTTTCACTGAAGTTTGATGCAAAGAAAGACGAAACATAAGAAAACACCCAAAATAGCTACAAAATAATAAAATGGGATTGTAACCGTCCCATTCCCGCATAGCGAGCATCAGGTTACAATGATAGCAACAGCTCAGGTAGTCAGGCATTGTTAACTTGACTGCATAACACGGGTCCCGCAGAGGCATCACTTTATCGAAGCAGCGCCCTTTCATGCTTCATGAAGCGCATTTTCATGAATAAAATGCAACCTACTGTTGGGCGATTGCGGTCAGGCAAGTTAACAATGCCTGACTACCTGAGCTGTTATCAATAATGGATCACAAGCGAGGGATTGCGCAGATGAAGCATGCATGGAAGGATGAGATTCATCAACAGCTGCTCGCGACACACAGCGCACAGGCAGCACTTCGATTATCCCATGATTATGCAACTGCCTTTCCTGAAGAGTTACTAACCAATCAATCGATTGCAGAAACAGTTCAGGATATCTTAAAGCTGGAAACACTTACCCCTGAACAACCACTCAATGCCAGAATTCTCACAACACACACAAAAAATCCGAGCGCAGCCACTAAGTTATGTTTACGCTTATATCAATATGCCAACCCTATTCCATTATCAGACAGTGTTCCTCTATTAGAAAATATGGGTTTACGCACGCATAGTGACACAACGCTTGCAATAAAATTAAGTGCGCAAAAAACGCTTTGGATTAGCAATCTCCTTGTTACCTGCAAAGAAAACTGCAATCTCATGCCGCCTGAGACAGCTACCCTTTTTTGTGAAGCATTAATTTCAACCCAAGCAGGTATCACAGAAAATGACGGCCTCAATCGTCTCGTACTTTTAGCCGGTCTCTCTTCTCGTGAAATTACACTGTTACGCGCACTCACGCGTTATCTGCAACAAATTGGTTTCCGTTTCACACATACGTATATTGAAAACACGCTTGCTGCACATCCTGCTATCACTCAATTACTCGTGAATCTTTTCTTATTACGACATGGAAAAAAACCTAGCCGTCTCACAATCAAAGAAACAACTAAAATTGAATCGATGCTACAAGCAGCACTTGATGCAGTCACTAGTCTCGACGAAGATCGAATTTTACGAGAATTTTGGCAATTAATTCGTGCAAGCTTGCGCACTAATTATTTTCAAACTTTACCAAATGGCCAACCAAAATCAGCGTTAGCCATTAAATTTGAATCGAAAGCAGTACCCGATCTACCACTACCACATCCACTGTATGAAATTTTTATCTATTCCACTCGATTTGAAGGGATACATTTACGCGCAACAAAAGTAGCGCGTGGTGGCATTCGTTGGTCAGACCGACGTGAAGATTTACGCACCGAAATTCTCGGCTTAATGAAAGCGCAGCGCGTCAAAAATTCCGTCATTGTTCCATCAGGTGCAAAAGGTGGTTTTGTATTAAAGAAACTTCCCTCCACCGCGAATCGTGCGCAAACCCTCGAAGAAGGCATTGCCTGTTACCAACTATTTATTAAAAGCTTATTAGACTTAACAGATAATCTTAAAAACAATGAAATCATTCCACCCAAAAATGTCATTTGCCATGATGAACCAGATAGCTATTTAGTTGTAGCAGCAGACAAAGGTACTGCTACTTTCTCTGACATTGCAAATGCGATTTCCGCTGAATACGATTTTTGGTTGGGTGATGCTTTTGCCTCTGGTGGCTCTGCTGGCTACGATCACAAAAAAATGGGCATTACTGCACGTGGTGCATGGGAATCGATCAAGCGTCATTTTCGTGAAATCAACATTCATTTAAAAGAAACGACCATTTCCGTCGTTGGGATTGGCGACATGAGTGGCGATGTATTTGGCAACGGTATGACATATTCTTCTAATATTCATTTAATTGCTGCATTTGATCATCGTCATATTTTTATTGATCCAACACCAAATAATGAATTGTCATTTGCTGAACGGAAAAGATTATTCGCTTTACCTACATCCAGCTGGCAAGATTATAACCCCGCCCTAATTTCTAAAGGAGGCGGCGTTTGGCCTCGCTCAGTCAAAATAATTCCTATATCACCAGAAGCAAAAAATTGCTTAGGTATTTCTGCAGATGCACTTACCCCGACAGAATTAATTCGTGCAATTTTACAAGCACCTGTAGATTTATTATTTAATGGCGGTATCGGAACCTACGTTAAAGCAAGCACAGAAACACATACCGAAGTTGGCGATCGCACCAACGAATTCTGTCGTATCAATGGTAATGAATTACGCTGCAAAGTTGTCGGTGAAGGCGGCAATCTTGGCTTTACTCAGCGAGGACGCATTGAGTACGCGCTGAAAGGCGGCCTAATTAATACAGATTTTATTGATAATTCTGCAGGCGTGGACTGTTCTGACCATGAAGTGAATATCAAAATTTTACTAAATCATCAAATCACTTCAGGCAAAATGACATTAGATGAACGTAATACACTTTTAGCCAGCATGACAGACGCCGTTGCCACGCATGTACTAAAAGATAATTTTGACCAAGCATTAGCAATGAGTTTTTCTGCACATCATGCACTCCATTATACGGGCCTCTATCAAGCCTGTATGCAACACTTAGAAGCAACTATTGGTTTAAATCGTGCAGTTGAATTTTTACCTGATGATAAAAAATTAATGGAACGCAAAGCTATCGGTGAAAGTTTAACGCGTCCAGAGTTAGCAATTTTACTGTCTTATACGAAGATTTTTGTCAAAGATGAAATTTTACGCTCAGATTTACCTGATGATCCATGGTTTTTTCAAATTTTAGAAAATGCATTCCCAAAAGTTTTATCTGAAAAATTCTCTGAGGCAATGAAAACACATCGTTTACGTCGAGAAATTATTTCGACAAAACTCAGCAATCAGATTGTCAACACCATGGGCATTACGTTTATTTTTCGTTTACATACAGAAACAGGCGCTGCTGTCGCTGACATCGTACGCGCACATACAATTGCTTCAACTATCTTCCAAACAAACAAATTACAAAAGCAATTAGATACTAGCGATCGTCAGCTACCTGTCAAAATGCAGTTTGATATGCTTCACTATGCAAGGCAATTACTTAATTTATCAACGCGCTGGTTTTTACATAGCAAGCGCATGCAGGGAAATATGAAAGACATTATCATGCATTATACATCAGCCGTCGATATGCTACGAACAGATGTGCATGCTCTCATGTCTGGCGTAACACGAAACTACGCAGATACAATTAAAAATCAATTTATTGCTGAAGGTTTTTCTGAAAACCTTGCAGCACAAATCGCAGCACTACGCGTACTTTATACCACGTTAAATATTACCGAAGTCGCCACGCAAAATAGTTTCGACATCAAACGCACAGCGCGCGTCTATTTTGATGCAGGTGCGCAATTTGGGCTAGTCTGGTTTCGCGACCAAATTGCCAGTGATAATCGTGAAGGCCACTGGAATAATATGGCTCGCTTAGCTTTACGCGATATGCTGGACAATTTACAACGAAAACTCACCATGATCATCTTGCAATACAACAAAAAAGAAAAAAATTCCGCGCACTTAATCCAAACATTTCTTACCAATCATCCAACGTTAGAATTACGCTGGAAAAAAATGCTCGAGCAATTACACGAAAATGCAAATCCAGAATACACTCTCTTTTTTGTCGCACTGCAAGAGCTGAATGAAATGCTGGATATAGGAAATTAAAAACTTAAAATATTTTAAAATATTACAAAATAGAACATGCACTCACACATTTCACTGGCGGCTCAGGCTTTTCCTCTAGTGAGCTCACTGGAAAACTTGAATCAAAAAAACGTAATGACAATTGCGCCACATTTTTCACATCTGCTCGTGTCGTTTCCATTAAAATAGCTCTTTTATTTTCATCTTGTAATTTTTTAAATAAAATAATCTTATTTTCTTGTTTTTCTATATTAACGTGAATAATACACTTATCCTCTTTACTCAAAAACTTTCCGAATGTTTTTTCAAGCTTCAGCGCTGCACGTAAAACTTGCATATTATTTTTATAGTTTTCTATTAAAAAAGAAAAAAATATTTCTCGACAAGCAGCAATCTTGAATCGTTCTTTAACTATTTCTTTAAGAATATCATGCAATTTATCTGGATGCAGAAAAAATGATTCGCTAAAACATAATAATAATCTAGCAATCTGCGTATTTGCTAAATCATTCACGTAATCTTGCAATATTTCTTTGTAATATTTATCTTTCGGATACTGCAAAGCCAAATGGTTCATTAAGAAAATAGCCAAGGGCAAATCTTTTGTTCTTAGAGTTCCAGCAATGTCACTTACAACCTCTTGATACTGCCAACATAAATAAAAACAAGGATCCGTCAAATCAACTCGTAGTTGGTCAGGCACTTCATCTTCTAATGCTTCAAAACTGCGGATAATCTTAACTTTATGCAAATCAATATTTTCTGACAAATACACTAACAATCTATTTTCGCGCACAAACACACCTCAAAGACATCACGATCAACTTTCTTTTAAAAAATGGGCATATTTCAGACAATAAAATATATAACGATCGATATTTAATCACAAATTGAGGGGATATCAAGGAAATTTAGTCAGAAATTTTACATAAATAAAAAAACAAGCCAGAAAAATATCATTTAATACAATTGCAACTTTTGAGAAACCAACAGAAAATCACTCTAATTCAGGGAAAATTCGACTCTTTGCGCTCAAAATTGATCCATTCTTTTTCTGTCAACACTGCATCTAATTTTACATCCCATGACGCATGTGGCAGCGCATCCACCTTTTGCAACGCATAGGCCAGCCCCACTAATTGACACCCTGACACTGCTTGGTCTTTTTTAAAATGAAAAGTACGGTCATAAAATCCGCCACCCATACCTAAGCGATAGCCTGCTTGATCAAAACCCACTAATGGCAATAACACCAAATCTAATGCAGATGGCTCGCAAGATTCTTCCCGATTGACTGGCTCCATTAGGCCATAATGATTAGGTTGTAATGCATCACCTGCTGAATACTTAATAAAAACAAGAGAATTTTCATTTTTCGTTGACGATAACACGGGTAAATAACATTTTTTCCCCGCTGCATGAATATGCTGAATAATGGGTTGACAATCAAACTCTTCTGCAGTGGATAAATAGCAAGCAATTTTCTGACTTTGTCTGAATTGCTCTGTGTTAATAAAAAGCTTGCTTGCAGCCTGTGCAGCACACGCTCTATTCGTCACGGGCACTTGACGACGCAAATAACGTAACTGGTGCCGCAATGCTTGTTTTTTTTCTTCAAAATTCACTTTGAATCCAACAAGTTAGAAAATTGTGCCCAAAAAAGCAGGTCTAAGGTATTATAATCATAAAAGAATGATAGAAATAAAATTGCTACGCCGATATCGCGAGGCAACTATGGCTGATCCGATTTTTTCTTCAATGGAAGAAACACAGGACAGAAACCAGTCCTTGTTGCTGGAACAGTTTGCCGCGGCAACCATGACGGTTGTTGTGGCGAATCAATCTGCACTCGATACAAAAGACCGCATCATGGATGAAATGCTCGGATGGTGCAAAGAGCAAGGCACGATAGCTGTTCTCAAAAGTGGCTCGATTCTTTCCTCTGAACCTACTTCTCGCACTGTGCAAAATTGTAAATCTTTGATGCTGGCAAAAGGCATTCATCCAGGCCAAGTCTTTGCCTCAACACCTTCTCTCATCTCACTCCTCTTGGCTAGCGGCAAAGAAGAAACCGCACAACAAGCACGTGAAACCAGTATTATTTTTAGCGAACAGCAACAACAATTACGCGAATTGATTTCAGAAGCGCTTCATCAAAATGTCAGTGATATTCATATTCAAGTTCGACAAAGTTATACAAAAATTCGCATGCGACAACATGGTGAGCTACATATTTATGCCGAATGGTCAGAAAAGCTAGGACGAGAACTCGCTTCGGTTGCATTCAACAAAGAAACTGATCATGCCACTTCACACTTCAACCCTCTCATCCCACAAGATGCGTCTATGCCATTAAAAATCCAAGGCAAAGATATTCGTTTACGTCTTGCCAGTGTGCCAGCACATGGCGGTTTCGATATGGTCATGCGTATCCTTGCAACAGGTGATGAGAAAACAGCAACACTCGAATCTCTCGGCTACACAAAAAAACAAGTCGATATTATTAAGATGGCTCTGAAACTTCCCTTTGGTGCCATTATTGTGGCAGGTCCAACCGGCTCAGGTAAAACCACCACCCTTGCTGCTTGCATGGAGATGGTCGAAAATACACAAAAATTATATTCCATCGAAGATCCGGTCGAAAAAGTCGTAGAAGAAGCGACACAAGTTCCCGTCAACACAGAAAAAGAAGATCGCAGTTTTGCAAGCATGGGGCGCGCTGCTTTACGTATGGACCCGGATGTCATTATTCTTGGAGAAATGCGTGATGAAGATACAGCTAACGTCATGGTACGCGCATCGATCACCGGGCATCTTGTGCTAACCACACTCCATACAAATCGCGCAACTGCCATTATTACCCGCCTTGTTGATATGGGCATTTCACCCGTCCTTCTCAGTGACAGTAGCGTACTTCGCTGTCTCATCTGTCAGCGACTCGTGCCGATTGTCTGCAAAAGTTGTGCGATTCCACTACGTTCTTCCGCTAAACACCAAGCCTACTTGCCTGAATGGGAAAGTGTCTTAGGCACCGATATCATAGAAAAAGCACGTGCCCGCGGCGCTGGCTGTGCAAAATGCCATGGCACCAGTGTCGGTGGACGAACCGTCGTCGCAGAAGTGATATGGGTCGACGAAGATGGACGTCAATTTATTCAAAAATGTGACACTCTCAATTGGGAAAAAATGCTGAAAAAAAATGGATGGACTGACTTTCATAGCCGTGCAATTGAATTAATTGCAAGTGGTACAATTGATCCATTTGATGCAGAAAAAGTTGTTGGCCCAATCAATACATCTATTGGTGCGACTGCATATCTATATAAATAAATTCAACTGAGGACATCAAGCACATGGAAATCGCGCAAGTAAAGTTATTTGCTGAAAATATCGGAAGACGCATTCGACATTTTCAATTTGGCGCAAAAGCACAACTTGCTTTTCTTGAAGATTTTTATGCGCTTGTGAGTGACGGCATCCCCGCAAATCGAGCCATTGATATGATTGCAGGCGCGACAACCGGAATAACACGTGAAGTCGCGCTTTCCATTTCACAAAAAATTTCTGAGGGTCAAGCGCTCGCTGAAGGCATGCGCGAATGGTTTAGCATTAATATCGTTGAAATTATTCGTATTGGTGAACAAGGTGGCGCGTTAGTTGAAACGCTAAAATCCGCCATCAATACCCTTGGGCGTTCTAGTGGTGCAATGAGCGCATTTCTTGGTGCCATTGCGTACCCTGTTATGGTGATTACAATCGCATGTAGCGTCATACTTTACCTAGATGGCTCTGTTTTCACGCAATTTCGTGCTATTAAACCCATTGAACAATGGCCCGATGCTGGCCGCACACTGATCGATGTTGCCACAGCAATTCGTTATTGGTGGTGGATTTTTCTCTTAGGCACCATTGGATTTGTTTTTTTACTTTTTCGTATTATGAATGATTACATTGGTGAGTACCGTCCTGAGTTAGATAAAATACCACCGTTTACGTTGTATCGAAAATTTGTTGCCGCACGTTTTATGGAAACACTCGGGTTACTTGTCGCCAACGGCGTTGTCTTTAAAAGCGCTTTAAAAATCATGCAATATAATTCACCACCTTATCTCACCTCACATCTTGTTACCATGGAACATTTGCTTTCTACAGGGAAAGGCAATGTTGCTGATATCCTAACAACTGGCCTAATTGATGAAAAAGATGTACTACGCTTACGTGTGATGGCTGAAGTCAAAGGCTTTGAACATGGCCTTGTACGAATGGGTATTTTAGGTGCAGAAAACACAGTAAAAACACTCAAAAGGGCATCACGTATTTTTGGTGGTATTTTACTTGCAGTCGGCGCATACCTCATTATCACAATTATTAAAGGGATTTATCTCACCGGCATGTCGATGGGACAATAATCAATCGGAGATTTTTTGTGTTCAAGCAACATCAAACAGGTCTAACACTGGTTGAAACACTACTCGTCCTCGTCGTCGGTGCGATTTTCTTTACCATCGGTCTACGAATTTATAATCAATTATCCACACAAGCAGACGCATTGCGATTACGTGCAAATGCACAGCAAATTCTTACAGCCATGAAATATTATTATCAAGCAAATTGCCGAAAACCACTTGATGCATCCGGCGCAGCAATGGGATTAGGAAAACTAGATCCAAGTGAAATAGGTAGCGCAACAACACTGACGCTTACTCTTGGCAGCGGCACGACTTCTAGCGGCACCGATCTAATCAAAAGTAATATGTTAAACAGCACAAATTGGCGGCCTATCAATCCACTGGTTGATAACACTGCTTCACCAGATCAAGGCTATTTCGCACAATTCAATCGATTACAAACTAGCAATGCCGATCCACAGATGAGCATTTACGCATGTGCGGGAGATATCAATAGCAATGCTGATGCAAAAAAAGCAAGCTTTACACCTGCTTGCACGAATATTAACGCGAGTTCTTACAAAACACTGAGTAGCACCAATGCGCCAAGCTTAGATTCAACTGTTATTTTTTGGATAGCACAAGTCAAAATAAAATTAGCAGATTGCAATAAAGCAGCTGCTGTGTTTGGCACCACTGGCGCATCTTGTGTCACAGCCAATGCAACGGATTCTTGTAGTAACGGCGCTATCCCCGTTTCATCACTCACGGCAACGTGTTCCAACCGCTATCTCATCTTTGAGCAACCTGCTGCAATGATTACGCCAAATACATCTTCACCGCTCTGGATCTCGCAGCCGTTAGTAAAACAGTTTAACATGCAATATACAAATGACGGGATGGCAACTTATAGCGGTGTGCAATCCAGCACATCATGGTACAACACGCAAAATTATCTATGCGGTGGATAATGACGATGATGCAAACAGCACACAAGAAAAAACAGTCTGCTATTGGCTTTACATTACTTGAAATGTTGTTGGTATTAACCATTTCAAGTTCACTGATTTTATTGCTCTTAAATTACACCACACAAAAAACTGATGACTTACGACGCGATAAAACGGTTTTAGAAATTCAACAAATACAAAGTTCTGCGCTTTCTTGGTACGTCAATAATTCACAATGGCCTGTAGATTGCAGTATTAACACATCACTGACATGGGCAACAATAAAAAATCTCACGAATAGCTTTAAACCAGGCTCTGGTTATTTGCCGCCCAATTTTGGTGTCAGTCCTTATGTCAGCGATTATCAAATTGCCTGCCAATACCCCGCCACAGGCACAACAGCGGGTGTAGGCTTTGGCGGCAATTTTTATGTCTCAATTCAGGCAAATAATGTTGCCAGTGCGCAAGTTATCGCTGGACGTTTACCCATGTCTTACATCACGACAGCAACTGGCACGACACCCACCCTAGCGCAACCAGCCAACTGTGCCACCGCAAGTCCAAATAGTTCGTGCACAACTGTCATTTCGAGTGTCGCTATTCCAGGACAAAATCTGAATAATGCACGTTCGGTAAACTTTACCGGTTTATATTACAGTGGGTCCTGTGTCCCGGCACCTAACTGTCCGCCAGGAATGTCGCCATCGATTATGGTGGCACCTGCTTCTGTCGCTGGTGTCTATGATAATTTTACCTGCGCCAACTCAGGCGCTGGCGGCGTATGGGACCCAGTCACAAACAACTGTACAGGTAATCTTTATCCGATTACTAGTTTTGCTGCCTTTGCTCGCGGCGACGCAAATGGTAATCCTGTTTCGCCGGGCTCTGGCAGTACGACTCACACTGGGGCGGGCACAGGCGGCCCCCTTGATTGCAGCGTTACCACATCACCTACACCGACGCGAGCTTGCTGGCAAACCCATACAGTCGCAAGTCAGTTCACCGCTTTTCCTGCGTCCGACACAACTAAATATTGGCGCGTTTGTCTATATATCAACACACAAAAGGGCCCGGTTAATGTTAACGGTGGAAATATCACGCAATGGGGAAAAATGTCGGGAAACATCATCGTCATGACACGTTGTGTGCCTAATCAAGGTGCAGAAAACCCGCAAGGTTCTGTGGATGTTTTCCAGTCAAATGTTAATTATAACGAATAGATCCAATAGATAATGATGCTGAAATCTTCGTCACGCACCCATATAAAAAGGCGGTGATTGATGTATAAGCAATTTTCCGCTAAATTGCTTATACTGAACGGGTTTCGCAACGAGGAAACTTGGGGCGCCAAGAAACTCTTGGAGAAACGTGAAGGATCTAACTGGAGTATTGCGATGAAATGTCTTCCTGTTTCAGCAAGTCTCATTTCATTTCTATCTTGTTTTTTTGCTACATCTGTTTTTTTTCTCTCAAATACTGCAGAAGCAAGCTGGCAAGTTGCATCACCTCGATCTGCTGTCCCTTCTGACCCATTTTTCCAATCCGGTGTGCAAAATGGCAAAATCTATCTGCCATCCGCTAACAGCGATGCATTTACTGGCGCGCAATTTGGTCATATGGGACGCCCTGCAGGTGTCTATGCCATCAGTGTCAGCGGTTCTCTCAAAGAAAATATTGAGCGCATTATGGATCGCTATCATTGGCGCGTTCTTTGGAAAGTACCTTACGATTATAATTTCGATGGCCGTATTACTGGTAACAGTTTACCCGATGTCATTAAAAAATTACTGCAGCCCTTTCCCTTACAAGCCAAACTGTATATGTCGAATCACATTATGACGGTTACTCCAAGGAAGGAAGAAGTATAATGATCAGAAAACTGTTAGCCACAAGTCTCGGTTTCCTGTTATTTCTTTCGGGATGCCAAGCCCCCGTCTACAATCAAACACAATCGAATGTTGCCGACACAGCAGATAAGATTGCTACTGCTAAACAACAAATGCAAAAAAAAATAGCGCCTCCACCTGCACTCGTCGTCAACAATGGTGCATACATTGACAAAACACCCATCAGTCTCGAAAAAGAACCACGCTGGTTAAAAAATCGCATTGTGTTACGCGGTGATCAACTTCCCTTTTCTTACTACAGTCGCGCTATTACGGGTGGCACAAGCAGTCACGTACTCACACGTTACCAAGTGGGACTCGATGAAAAACTTCCTCTCTCCATTAATTACACAGGCACAGTGAGAGGCGCGCTTGATCAAATAGCTGCAAAAAGTGGTTATGTCTACAGCATTCAAGGTAACAATGTCTATTGGCAAGCGTTTATTACCCGCACATACGATATCGCATTTATGCCTGGTTCATCTGATTACATGATGGGGAAATCCAGCAGCACCAGCGGCGGCACATCCGGTGCATCTGGTAGCACAGGCGGTGCCACGTCTGTCAGCGCTATCATCGATGACTCCGCTGGTAGCATGTACAGTAATCTCAAAGGAACCATTTCTCTTTGGGAGGACTTGGAAACATCCATTAAACAAATGCTGTCTCCACAAGGGAAAGTTGTTGTTTCACAATCCACAACGAGCGTGACCGTGGTAGATCGTCCATCAAATATCGCACTGATTGGACACTTCATCGAAAATCTTAACAATAATCTTTCAAAACAGGTGTTAGTCAAAGTTGAAGTGCTCACCGTACAACTTGAAAATGATTACAGTTTTGGCATCAACTGGAATGTGGTGCAAAGTGCTTTTAATAATGGCGCGTATCAACTCTTTGCTAGCAATGGCTCCCCATTAACGATTAGCTCCAATGTTGGATTAGCAACACTAGCCAATACAGCAGGGGTAAATAACATTCATTTAAATAGCTCTAAAACGACGGCTAATGGCAGCCAAGTAACAGGTATTCTTTCGCTGATTAATGCATTACAGCAACAAGGCAAAGTCTCGGTACTCACCCAACCACAAGTCCTCTGTCAAAATAATCAAGTCTCTGCTATTCGCATACTGGACTCACGTGGTTACCTTGCTAGCATCCAAACAACGTCACTTTCTGGCAGCTCAACGGGCGGTGCGTCCATCACCTCACAGATTACGCCTGGCAGTGTGATTACCGGTGTCACCCTTTACGTCCTACCAAAAATCATGAAAGATAAAGTCTATCTGCAAGTCAACGCCGATCTCTCTGACCTTATCTCTATTTCTTGTATTAGCAGCACCGGTGTCAGCAGTGCGAATTGTTCAACGGCTGCGACAAATAATGGTAGTTCCATTCAGGTACCGAACGTACAACAAAAACAATTCAACCAACGTAGTGTTGTGAAATCTGGCGATACACTGATCATGGCTGGCTTCCGTCAAGTTGCCAATAGAAATGGCGCATCGCAATTATTTGACTCTCAGGCACTCGGTGGAAAAGCATCACAACAATACAATACTGAAACAATTATCCTCATTACCCCCATTGTGCTTGGTGGAGTTGGCTAATGCCTCAAATTATCAGGGAAGATGGTGAGCGATTTATTATTCCATCTTATCGCGATATTTTAAGCGCGAAAAAACCATCCCTGTTAAAAAAAGAAATTTTGTTATTAAGTGGTAATTACGGTGACTACATCACGCTACGCCGTAAAAACGCCGATCAATATGAAGCTGCTTTTTCAAATGAGCCGGGCAATCTATTAGGTGAAACAATCTGGTCTTATTTTAAAAACCCGCTTGATATGATTTATTGTGAAGCCATACCAAATAGCTCTGAAGCAATACTCGTGATTGTTAAATCCGGGAGTGTTTGGTTAGATGGCAGTTTCCCCATCGATAGTATCGCTGACGAACTTGTCATCTTTCGACCACAAACAAATAATTTTGAAATTTATATTTATGGCGATGTGCCGCTCAGCGAAAAACCCGAAGAAGATAAATTTTCTTTTGACGCAAAATCGATAAAGTCGTTTACCGTCTTACCCGAACCTGTTTTTCCAACGCTACCCATTGTCAAAGCGTATCAGCTCAATCCAGCGGAAGCTGTCTTGCGCGGTCAAGGCATTGGTGTCTTTCCAATCAAAAAAATAGCAGTCGGAACGGGTGTCATTCTCGTCGTTGGTTTAATTTTTCAATATTTTTTAACCCATCAAGAAAAAGCACCAGACATTTTTGTTCAAACAATCAACCCATGGCAAGCCTATCTCAGTGAGCTCACTACACCCAATCCAACCAACGAAATATCAGCGATCATAAAGAAAATAATGGAACTTTATACTGTCCCAGGCTGGATGCCAGAGAAAGTGGTGTATCAACAAGGTAATTTTGCAGCAAAAATGAAATCGGCTGGCATGAAAACAGCGATTTTATTTCAATGGGCAAGTAGTCATAATACAACAGTCGAAATCATGCCAGATGGTGTGCACGTTAACACACGCATAAAAACACCAGTAAGACAACCAACGCTTAATGTTATGCCTTTACAACGCGTCATTGGGCAAGTGATTGATCGTATTTCCACTGTGATGCCCGGAAATATGATAACGCTGACACCATCTGAAAAAAATGGTCCCTATAATCAGTCTAAAATTATTATCAATTTCACCAGCATTTCACCAGCGACACTCGAAATTATTGCTCGACAGCTACAAAATTTGCCCCTTAACTTATTAAAAACAGAAATTACTATTCAAAATGGCATGCTGTCAGGATCAATTACTCTTCAGGCACTGGGAAGCTAACTTATGTCAGACAATCGGACAATAAAATCTATGGCGAACGGCTCTATGAAACAAAAAATTCTTCTTGTTGTAGCGATCATTGTGACCTTGGTCGTTATCTGGCAAGTCATTGGATTATTTAATGATGGCAGCAGTGCTCCTGCGCCAACCCCCACACCACCACCCACCGCACAAAAAACCCAATCGTCACAGGCGCCAATGGGACAACAACCCGCCATGGCACCTACTGCGCCAAGTGGGCCATCTACCACTGCGATGCCGATGGCAGCAGCGCAACAACCAAATAACACATCATTAAACGAAAATTTTGCTTTGCAAAACGATGCCGATTTACTCAAAAAACAACAGCAACAGCAAACGGCTTATATTGATTCTGTGAATAAGCTGCAAGCTCTCCGCATAGAGCGTGATATTGCAGAAACAACGGAAGCCATTTCTGCAGCCAAGCTCGCTGCTGCAACCGCTGATAAAAACATGAGCGATCTTTTAACAAAAACATCCAGCCCGCAAATGTCGATGAGTGATTATGCTGAAAAACTTGCTGCTGCTCAAAATCAAACAAATAACGCAGCAAATGAAGCGGCTTCAACATCAGCAGCGCAATATGTTGTTGTATCTGTTTCCATGCAAATGAACAAATGGAGCGCGGTGCTGGGTTATCAAGGCAAACTATACAGTGTTTCGATTGGCGATGTATTGCCACAGGATGGCTCTATCGTCAGTAATATTACGCGCAATGGAGTGACATTGATGCGGGAAGGAAAAAAGATCAAAATTAGCATCGTTAATTCGATTTAATCTAGGTTTGTATAAGTGAAATATTGAGATTAGTGCGCTTCCCCCAAAAAGCCAGATATGTAGTAAACTACGCGGCACGATTGTTTCTGGGGTAAAAGCAAACACAATGTCTACATTACCTAGTCATCAAAGGTTTGATGTCATTATTATTGGTGGCGGTCATGCCGGTACGGAAGCAGCTCTTGCTGCTGCACGCTTATCTGCCCGTACACTCTTATTGACTCACTCGATGGATACGCTCGGCCAAATGTCTTGCAATCCAGCGATTGGCGGGATTGGCAAAGGCCATCTTGTCCGTGAAATTGATGCCCTTGGCGGTGCGATGGCACGTGCCATTGACCGCGCTGGCATTCAATGGCGCACATTAAATGCCAGCAAAGGGCCGGCTGTACGTGCAACACGTGCGCAAGCTGATCGCGTACTTTACCGTGATGCCATTCGTTCGATATTACAAAACCAACCGAATCTTTATATTTTTCAAGAAGCCGTTGATGATTTAATCATTCAAAATAACCAAATTAATGGCGTGATAACGCGTACAGGGCTTATTTTTCATGCAAAAGCAGTTGTTTTAACTGCGGGTACTTTTCTAGCCGGAAAGATTCATATTGGCCTAACAGGTTATGCGGGTGGGCGTGCGGGAGACCCCCCTTCTGTGAAATTAGCAGAAAAATTGCGTGAGTATCCTTTTCGTATTGGACGTTTAAAAACGGGCACACCACCCAGAATCGACAGCCGTACAGTCAATTTTAATGTGATGGAAACGCAACACGGTGATACACCAACGCCCGTATTTTCTTTTTTAGGTTCGGTGACAGAGCATCCGCAACAAGTGCCTTGCTTTATTACGCATACCAATGAAAAAACGCATGAGATAATACGTCAGAATCTTGATGCATCGCCACTTTATACAGGCATCATTGAAGGCACAGGCCCGCGTTATTGCCCTTCTATTGAAGATAAAGTCGTCCGTTTTGCTGAAAAAACATCACATCAAATTTTTGTTGAACCCGAAGGACTCACCTCAACAGAACTTTATCCAAATGGCATTTCAACCAGTCTACCCTTTGCCGTGCAATGCGATGTTGTCCGCTCTATGCGTGGCTTTGAAAACGCACATATTACTCGGCCGGGCTATGCCATTGAATATGATTATTTTGATCCACGGGACCTCAAACATTCGCTGGAAACACGCACTGTCAGCGGTTTATTTTTTGCCGGCCAAATCAATGGGACGACCGGCTACGAAGAAGCCGCCGCACAAGGATTAATTGCTGGCTTAAATGCAGCGCGTTTCGTCAAAGATCTCGCCCCATGGACGCCTACGCGTGCTGAAGCCTACATTGGCGTTTTAATCGATGATTTAGTCACCCGAGGCACCACCGAACCTTATCGCATGTTTACCTCACGTGCAGAATATCGGCTGCTATTACGTGAAGATAATGCCGATTTGCGTTTAACACCAAAAGGTATTGAATTAGGTCTTATTGATTCAACACGCCGTGCTCACTTTGAAAGAAAACGTGATGCAATTGCCCAAGAACGTCAACGTTTACGAAAAACATGGATCCGCCCGGGAACGACAACAGGCAGTAAAATAGAACACCTTTTACAACAAAAATTATCTCGCGAATATCATCTTGAAGAATTACTACGTCGACCCGAATTGCACTATAAAACACTGATGACCATTGATGAAATTGGACCGGGTCTGACCGACGATGCTGCGCAACAAGTCGAAATTCAAATTCGTTATGCTGGTTATATCGAACGCCAAGAAATGGAAATCGCACGCCAACAACACTATGAAAATTTACGGATCCCCGCGGATTTTGATTATACACGTTTACGTGGTTTATCCGCAGAAGTCAGTCAGAAGCTAATAGCGGCAAAACCTGAGACACTTGGCATTGCCGCAAGAATCCCTGGCGTCACGCCTGCTGCTATTTCTATTTTATTAGTTTATCTGAAGCATTTAACCCTAGATGAAATGGGCGCTGCTTAATGATTATTTTATTTAAAAATAATCATAAAAATTAATACATACCAATGCAGAAAAAAAGATGAACGAATATAAAATATTAATTAACACAGCACTAGAAAAAAATAATCTATATTTTCCTGAAGAAAAAAAGGAAAAAATGGCATTATTTTTAGAATTATTAGCTCGCTGGAATAAAATATTTAATCTCACCGCCATTCGTAATCCAAAAGAATCCGTTTATCTGCATCTCATTGACAGCCTCACACTGCTACCATTTTTATACGGTAATAAAATAATTGATATCGGGAGCGGCGCAGGATTACCGGGGATTCCACTTGCCTTAGCTATGCCAGAAAAGACTTTTTTCTTACTTGACAGTAACAGCAAAAAAACGCGCTTTATACAGCAAGCCATCGGTGAGTTAGGATTAAAAAATGTCACGGTTGTTCATTCGCGTGCAGAAAATTTTTGTCCCTCACAGAAATTTGACAGTATTCTTACACGCGCTTTTTCATCGTTAAAAACCATGTTAACAGTGACACACCATCTTGCGGCAACGAATAGTTATTTCTTAGCAATGAAAGGCGCCTTACCGACAGAGGAAATGCACACGCTCCCTGATGGTTTCATAATCAAAGCAGTGCATTCTTTACAGATAGCAGGCATATCGGCACAGCGCCATCTTATTTCCATACAAAAAACTACATAATAAAAACTATTTAAAAGCATCATCGTGAAATAAAAAATCGATATGCAAAGTAACAGCTCAGGTCGCTAGGATTTTTTTACTTCGCTGCATAACACAGGTCCCGCAGAGACAGTACTTAATCATCGCTGCGCCCTTTCATGATTCATGAAGCGTATTTTCATTGGTAACATGCAACCTGCTGTTGGGCGACGGCGGTCAGCGAAGCAAAAAAATCCTAGCGACCTGAGCTGTTACTATGCAAATAAAATAAAGAATTGATTGCCTGTATCCCTTGATGCACCATACCAATTTTCAGGGTGGTAACCGCACGGGAGGGTGATTTTTGTGTGTGTGGCTGCATATCAGTCGCCCATCAGCAACAAACAGTGAGCAACGCCTTGCCCTTTCATAAATCATGAAGCGCATTGGTGTTAACAAAGAATCCAACCGGGTGGGCGGTTGCGGTCAGCCACACACACAAAAATCACCCTCCCGTGAACGGTTACTCAGGATGTCTAGCGTACTCATAGGTAACGGGAGAGAAATGGAAAAGACTGCAAAAACAATTGCTATCGTCAACCAAAAAGGCGGCGTGGGAAAAACCACAACCAGCATCAATTTAGCTGCTGCATTTGCAGTGATGAAAAGACGTGTGCTCCTAATCGATCTAGACCCTCAAGGTAATGCAACTGCCGGTAGCGGCATTGAACGTCACGCATTGACGGATACCATCAAAGAAGCGTTATTGCTAGAAACACCGATTGAAAAAGCTATTCTATCCACCAGTAGCCATTATGATTTATTACCTGCAACCGGCGAATTGATTGTTGCGGAAGTCCAACTCATGCAAGCAGAACAACGTGAATTGCGACTTCGTACTATTTTAGCAACACAATCCTCACGTTATGACTATATTTTAATTGACTGTCCACCTTCCCTAAATATTCTCACAGTTAACGCGTTAGCCGCGGCGCAATCTGTCTTAATCCCTGTGCAGTGTGAATATTTTGCTTTAGAAGGCTTAACCAGTTTACTCGAGACAATAACCAACATAAAAACACGTATTAATCCGACACTGGAAATTGAAGGGTTACTCCGTACAATGCACGATAATCGTAATCGTTTAGCACAAGATGTGTCTGCACAGTTACTGCAGCATTTCCCAGACCGGGTTTACCATACCGTGATCCCACGCAATGTGCGTTTGGCTGAAGCGCCAAGTCACGGACTACCCATTCTACAATACGATGAAAAATCGTTAGGCGCTGTGGCCTATCTTGCTTTAGCTGGCGAAATTTTGCGGCAACAAGAAACTGCCAGAGAGAAAACGCATTCATCTACTGATACTTTACTGACAGTTTAATCGAATGCAAAACACGCCTCTTAAAACAACACACACGTCGCCCCCAACCGTCAGCTTATCGCGCCGTATTGGTGGCATGTTACTAGTAACTGGCACCACCATTGGTGCTGGCATGCTGGCATTACCGGCCGCGACCAGTCCATCTGGTTTTACAACATCCATTATTCTTCTTAGTTTTTGTTGGGTCATGATGGCGGCGAGTGGCTTATTATTATTGGAAGTGACCTTATGGATGCCTCGAAATACAAATTTAATTTCCATGGCAAAAAAAACGCTGGGGCCAATCGGTGAATTAGTCACATGGGGGCTGTATTTATTATTGTTATATGCATTATTAGCAGCCTACATTGCGGGCGGCGCTGATATTTTTCAACATCTTGCTTTAAAAATACATCTCACGCTACCGCTTAAATTTTCTGCCATTATTTTTACAGCAGCATTAAGTCTTATCGTATTAAGAGGTATATTTGCTGTTGATTTTTTTAATCGCTTTTTCATGTCATTAAAATTTATTACCTTTTTTTTATTAACGGGTTTAATCGTGCCGCATATCCATCCAACGCTACTTCTCGCACGGGGTGGACCACTCATAATGGATACACTCACGGTTGCGATTACATCTTTTGGTTTTGCGACGATCATTCCTAGTCTACGGAATTTTTTAAATAACGATGCAGCCTCTATTCGCTGGGCAATTTTAACTGGCAGCCTACTGCCTTTATTTTGTTATATTTTGTGGAATGCTGCTGTCATGGGCATTATTCCGCGCACCGGACCTCATGGTTTAATGGCGGCATTACACGCCTCACAACCCACCAGTACTTTTATTCAGACATTACTAACAATCGTTCAAAAGCCAATTATTTCATTACTGACGAATAGCTTTACAGCGATTTGTATGCTGACGTCATTTTTGGGAATTGCATTATGTCTTACTGATTTTTTAGCAGATGGTTTTCGTGTGGAGAAAAAAGGTAAAAAAGCATTATTGATTTGTCTAGCTGCCATTTTACCACCATTACTCTTTGTGATTTGGCAACCCAGTATTTTTATTAGCGCATTGCGTCATGCTGGCATCATTATTTTATTATTACTGGTGATCATTCCAAACCTCATGGTATGGCGCGGGCGTTATCACTTGCAGCTGACATCTGCATCACGTTATCGTGTGGCAGGCGGACAATTCTTACTCTGCATATTATTGATGATTGCAGGGTTTATCATCATTCAAGAAATGATAGGTTATCTTACATGACACAGAAAAAATTTGATGGCACGCACGATGCTGGAAACAGCTTAGAAAATCAAGCAGACAAAAACAACACTAAAACTACTGCTGAACCGCTGACACACTTTGGTTTTCAAGAAATTCCTTTGCATGAAAAAAAACAACGTGTCGCTGAGGTATTTAATGCCGTTACCGATCAATATGATCTCATGAATGATCTGATGTCATTTGGTTTACATCGTCTCTGGAAAAAATTCACCTTACAACAAAGTAGCCTCCGACCTGGACTACGGATTTTAGATGTCGCAGGTGGTACAGGCGATCTTGCGGCAGGATTTTTAGATCAATTAAAAAAATTAAAATCGCCTCATTTAACAAAAGAAAGCATGGTTGTCCTTGCTGATATTAATGGCAATATGCTGCGTCGAGGTCGTGATCGTTTAGCGGATAAAGGGTTTGCAGGCAATGTATTTTTTGTTGAAGCAGATGCTGAATGCTTACCTTTTCCTGATCAATCGTTTGATCGCATCAGTATTGCGTTTGGCTTACGCAATGTGACAGATAAAATGAAAGCATTACGCTCAATGTATCGTCTACTTAAACCAGGCGGAAAAATTTTAATTCTCGAATTTTCAAAACCTATTTTGCCTTTATTACAAAAGGGCTACGATTTTTACTCTTTTCAAATTATTCCCAAACTGGGTGAATGGGTGTGTGGTAAACGCGAAGAGTATCAGTATCTTGTCGAATCGATTCGGATGCATCCTGATCAAGTAACGCTAAAAGACATGATGATTTCCGCTGGCTTTGAAAATGTCACGTGGCATAACTTAACGGGTGGCATTGTGGCACTGCATATAGGTTATGCTTTTTAATACAGAACTGTTACTTTTCATAAAAAATCGACTTAGTTACCACTAAAAAACTACGAGAAGAATAAAATGCTGCGATCAAAAAGCAAAGATCAGATTAAAAAAGAGTATTTTAATGCGCGACTTTTTAAACCTGTCGCAGCGAAAGTGAAACTTAATCCTACTTTTTTTAATCTTGATAAAGTTGATTTGCTACGCTATCCAACAAAAAAAATCCATGATTTTTACATTAATCATGACTATGAATTTGTATTACCTGACTTACACGGTAATGCGCTAAAACTCATCTGGCTACTTATTTTTTATAAAATAGTGCAAATGGAACCGGATGATTATCAAACGCTTGTTCATCTTTATCAAAAAGCAGATCATCAAACAGAATATTGGTGTAAGCTTTACTTTGATAAAAGACCTTTGCTACTCAAATTCGGCAAATCAACACCCCCACCTCCACTGAATGCAGACGATATCTGTCAATGGGCGTCTATTCTTGAACGAAGTGTATTCAACAAAAATGCGGGTTATTTAACACTCGTAGGCGATGAACTGAGTGCAGATGGTGCCAATGATATTTTTACATTATTAACTATTAGATGCATGCATGAAGCAAATATCAAATTTACTATTTTGCTTTCTAATCATAATCTCGAATTTATTTTAACAATTGAGAATGCATATCAAGAATATCTTGAGATGCAGAAATTAGGATTAGCAGACAGCTATATTAATTATTTAAATTATACTCCTTGCTTATTAAATGAAACGATATATCAAGGTTATCGCTCTATGATTGGTTTAAGCGCAGTAATTGAAAATGATTTATTTTTTTTAAATGACAATAAAAAAAATGGTTTATTTCATCTTTACAATCACTGTTACTTGCCACACCTGAAAGCGCTCACTTGCCATACTGAACTAGAATATCCCATGCTGATCACGCATGCGCCTTTTGGCACGAAACTGTTACGTCAATTAGAAAGACAATTTTTCCCAACAGATGAAAGCAGAATGGCTAGCCTTCATAAACCGTTTGAAACTGCTGACGAATTAAAAAAAGTAGTCAACGAAATTAATCATCAATTTATGCTGTCTGCTCAAAATCATCAGGTTCATGAATTATTTAAATGCCCAGATGATGCAAAAATAGCAGATTTACCGCTTTGTAAACTCGTCTGGAATCGACAGTATGCTGATCTAGACTTCGATAAGCAGCCACCCATGTACCAGGCTCACGGGCACGATCTATATCTTAGTGCTGACAGAAATCCCAAAATACCAATCACGCCGCTCGTTCTCGATGATCGTTGTGGTAGAGATTTTGTGAATACATGGCAATTAGAAACCATACCTTCGCTTCTCATCCCCGCCGGACCGAAATATCGCTTAGAAGAAAAACTGGATGAAAAAGAAGAAGCATCAACCCGTCAAGAAATAAAAAGACGATATTCCATTTAATCTCAGTGACGGTTATTTTTCATTATTTCAATCATGACACGCCCGCTTTTTTTTAAAAAATTATTAATAAAATCAATAAGATAATAAAAAAATATAGATAATATTAATAAAATCAATTGATTACCAAATAAACTGTAAATTATTGATTTTATTATATTTTCGATAAAAAAAAGCCGTGAGACATATAATTTATTTATCAATTTACTAGGATCTGTTTCGGTCATTCTGCCATAACGCATTTTATACACCGTACCGTTTCTCATAACATTTCGCTGGACCCCGCGCATAAAGCGCGGGATGACAGGATGAGGGGCATATTTATGCAACAACGCCGGCTTATCCGCGGGATGACAAAACAAACAGAACAAATGAAACTCTGTACTAGCACGTATGAATAATTATCGCTACTATGCCAACATATGAAGCAACTCACTGAAAAAATGATTAATGCTTGGCTGGCACTCGACCCGGATAGCTTGCGTCGAATCCGTCCTTTACACAATAAAATTATTGAATTTCGTTTTACTGGCACGGGATTAACCATCCCTTTGTTATTTACCCAAACCGGCGTATCACTTTGTCAGGTATCCGACTCACCGGCTGATCTCGTGCTATCTGGTACACCATTTAGCTTTCTACGTTTACACCTCTCCGGCAAAACGCGTTCCGATGACGTGCAAGTCACTGGCGATATGGAACTCGCGCACCCTCTTCTCACTTTATTTAAAGACATGGCGATTGATTGGGAAGAGCATCTCTCGCACTTCACTGGTGATGTGATTGCCACTCAATTGGGTAATGCATATCGTAGGGTGCGCGCAGCAACGCAATACACAAAGACACAATTCACACAATCACTCAGCGATTGGTTACACGAAGAAATTCAACTGTCTCCACCGCGCGAAGCAATTGCCGATTTTCTCAATGATGTCGATGAATTTCGTCTTGCTGTTGACCGACTCACTGCAAGAATACAACAATTAGACAGCGACAATTCTTTTTTTATTAAGGAAAATCCATCTACGCATACGAAAAAAAGGGATACATCGGTATGAAATCATTCTCTCGTTTTTTTCGTCTCACACGCATTAGTTTTATTTTAGTACGCTATAATCTTGATGAATTTATTTTTGGCATAACGTGGTTTTATCCATTACGTTTTCTAAAATATTTTAATCCATGGTATTGGTTACTACGCAAACGCATGACCCGCGCTGAAAGATTACGCTGTGCGCTTGTCGAACTCGGTCCTATTTTTATTAAAGCGGGACAATTACTTTCAACGCGTCGCGATCTTTTACCTGACGACATTGCAACCGAATTAGAAAAATTACAAGATCGTGTGCCCCCTTTTCCTGCAGCCGTTGCAAAGCAAATCATTGCTGACTCACTTGGTACAGAGTGGCGTCATGCTTTCACGGAATTCTCTGATATACCTTTGGCTTCAGCGTCAATTGCTCAAGTACACGCTGCCACACTCATCAATGGCAAAAAAGTGGTGATTAAAGTCTTACGTCCTGAAATTCGTAAAATCATTGATCGTGATATTGATTTATTATTTACTTTAGCACGTCTCGCACAAAAACATCATCGCGAAGCGCGTCGTTTTAAACCGATTGAAATGGTTTCAGAAATCGCTGCAACATTACATGATGAACTCGATTTACAACGCGAAGGGGCCAACGCTTCACAATTACGCCGCAATTTCAAATATTCTGATTTACTTTATATACCTGAGATTGAATGGGCCTATTCAAAAAATAATGTGTTAGTGCTTGAACGTATCGAAGGGATTCCGATTCATCAAACAGAGACATTGCGCGCTGCTGGTTTTGATATGAAAAAATTAGCAGAGCGTGGTGTCGAAATATTTTTTACCCAAGTTTTTCGTGATAGTTTTTTTCATGCGGATATGCACCCTGGAAATATCTTTGCAAATATAAAAGACCCAGCAAATCCAAGTTATATTGCTGTTGATTTTGGCATTGTTGGATCGCTTAATACACGAGACCAACGTTATCTAGCAGAAAATATGTTGGCGTTTTTTAAACGTGATTACCAACGTGTGGCAGAATTACATGTCGCCTCAGGCTGGCTTGCCCCAACGACGCGCATTGATCAATTTGAAGGTGCCATTCGTGCGGTGTGCGAGCCGATTTTTGAGAGACCCTTACGTGATATTTCATTTGGTCAATTATTGTTGCGTCTCTTCCAGACTGCGCGCCGCTTTGAAATGAATATTCAACCGCAATTAATTTTATTACAAAAAACACTCATGAATATTGAAGGTGTAGGCAGACAACTTTATCCTGATTTAGATTTATGGAAAACAGCTGCGCCATTTTTGGAAAACTGGTTAAAAAAACAAATCGGCACGAAGGCATTTTTCCGTAAAGTAAAACAAAATATTCCGTATTGGGCAGAAAAAATGCCGGAAGTACCTGGATTAATCTACGATATTCTGCAAAAAACACAGGCTTCAAACGAAAAAAATCATTTTCCAACGCAACAATTTATTCGTAATAAAACGGCGACAACATCTATTTCTTTTTTTGGACGCATAAGCTGGTTTTTAATGGGTAGCATCACTATGTTCGCATTAATTTGCGCCATATTTTGGTTAATTGTCTAGCAATGAAATATTTAAATTCATTATTATTCTGGATTTTAATTGCATTTATCTTTGGTTCTCTCATTGGTATTTTTCTGCCGATCGAAATTGCAAATCTACTTGCACCATTAGGTACATGTTTTATACGTCTCATTAGAATTTTTATTGCGCCTATTATTTTTTTGACGGTTGCTGAGGGTATTGCAAAAGCAGGGTCAGTGAAATCATTTGGTAAAACCGTACTTTATGCATTCATTTATTTTGAAATTATCTCTACTTTAGCTTTATTGCTAGGCTGGCTCGTTGCTGTCATCTTCCAACCAGGCAATCACATAAATGCAACAATAGCGCAACTTGATACAAGTAGTATTGCTGACTTCATTAAAGATTCAAAACACTTTACGGTGAGTAAATTTTTAATAGACATTATTCCAACTAGCATGATTACTCCTTTTACTGAAAATAAAATGTTACAAGTTTTATTTTTAGCAATTTTAGTTGGTATAGCGTTACTTAATACTCCTGAAAAATACACAAAATCGATTATTACAACTATGGAAAATATCACGCATTGCCTTTTTAAAATCATTCAATTAATCATGTACGCATCCCCCTTGGGTATCCTTGGCGCCATGGCTTATACCACGGCACATTTTGGTGGTCATTTATTACTACCATTATTTCGTTTAGTAGGTTTATTTTGGGCTACCGGACTTTTTTTTATCATCGTTATATTAGGCACTGTTGCAAAATTTTCTGGTTTTTCACTATGGCAATTTATCAAATACATTTTTCCAGAAATATTATTAGTTGCAGGAACAGCATCCAGTGAATCTGCATTACCCCAATTAATGCGAAAACTAGAAAATCTAGGAGGTAATGAAAAAACAGTTGGTATTGTCGTACCGTGGGGCTATTCCTTTAATCTTGACGGTACAAATATTTACATCACGCTTGCTGCATTTTTTATAGCTCAAAGTTTTGGTATACATCTAACGATAAGTGAAACACTTTTGCTTTTTACCACTGCCATGTTATCTAGTAAAGGCGCAGCAGGTGTCACAGGATCAGGATTTATTACCCTTGCTGCCACCTTAGCCGCTGTACCAAGCATTCCCACTGCAGGTATAGTACTCATCCTCGGGATTGATCGTTTTATGAGTGATGGACGTTCAGTTATCAACTTCATTAGTAATGGTGTAGCGGGACTTGCAATCAGTTGTTGGCAAGGTGAAATCTCATCAAATTCTTTACAAAAAAAACTTCTTAGTCACCATTATTCAGATACCTAATAAAAGTAAATGATCTTCATCAAACTGCACAGAACCATCATAATTCTTGTAATTCATTAGGTTTTTCATGGCAACCCCTCTTGCTGTAAATAGTCACTGGCGTGAAATGTATTGATAAAGACTTTCATCTCTCCCTTGTGGGAGAAAAGTAAATACATTTTGCGCCAGCGACTAAATATACTTTTATTTTTATTTGCTTAATGATTGATAACAAATAATTAACCCCGCTTAAATCTGACCAATGCCGTGGCAATTGCATCTTCCATTTCACGGTATTTCCAGACATAACCTTTATGACCATTCACTAAAATCACGAAAGCAACTGGCTCACGATCGCGCGTAATCGCATAGCCTGCCAATGAAATCACACCGGAATCTGACATCGTGCCTGTTTTTGCGCGCACGCGCCCTTTTACATTTTTTAAACGATTTTTTAGCGTGCCATCTTGTCCTGCAACGGGTAATGATGAAATAAATTCATAACTTGTATTTTCATTATGAAAAGCAAAATCTAACACTCGCATTAATTGTGCTGGACTCACTTGATTGTCACGCGACAAACCCGAACCATCTAAAGTTTTTAAGCCAGAAGTATCTACTTTAATTTGTTGTCGTAAAATTTCACTCACCGCAAAACGTCCATTTTGCCAATTACCCGGTTGCAAGGTATACACTTGGCCCATTTTTTTGAATAATGAACCCGCAATAATATTATCGGATTTTTTTAACATTTCATTAATTAAACTATGCAATGGTTTTGATTGATGTGTTGCTAATTCAAATAATCCAGCAGGCGCTGTACCGACCATCACATTGCCACCTACCACAATATGACTCGATTTAAATAACGATTTTAATAATGACTCATTGTAATGCGGCACATCCATAATCACGACACTGGCGCTTCGTGAATAATGCCCTCGTGGTAAACAACCTGCTAAATCAATTGTATTATCTGCTTCACTTTTCACAGCAACATGACAATTATGTGCAGCAGGGGAACGAGTTATCACCTCATTTTTGATGGCAGAATAAAAATAACGTGGACTTTCTACGACAACAGCAGGACGATTCACTTGTTTTGCTGGGACAATACTAAATAAAAGACAATTATGATTGATAATACTTGCGCTAATGGGTGCCGCATAACAATACGTGCGATCTTTCCCCATCCAACCGGGACCGACGGTATCGCCATTATAGGCAGAATTATCAATATAAATATTACCCTTGATTGCGTGAATCTGTTGCGATTTTAGTGCAACCATTAAATCCGTTAAGTCATACCAAGTTAATGTGGGATCACCACCATGCACTAAATATAAATTACCCTCCAATATCCCACCATTTACGCGCTTCGCATCTGTCAAAACACGTGTCGTAAATCGATAGTCTGGGCCTAAAAATAATAAGGCAGCTTCTGCTGTTAAAATTTTCAGGGTACTGGCAGGGGTAAATAATACTTGTGGATTCTTGCGATATAATACATCGCCTTGTTTCATCGAGCGCACTTCTACCCCAATGGTCGCTGTGGTATCGACTTGCTGGATAGCACGTTGAATCTCTGTCACCAATGCTGCCCTGCCATATAATGTCGACGTTGCGGGCGCGGCATGATACGAAAGAAAGCGAGAATGCGTTCGATGACCGTGATGCGGCTTAACATGTTTATGGTGCGCATGATGCAAATGATGCGCTGTCATATGCGCTGAAACAGGCAATAAATAACCCAACAATGCAAACAGCCCGATAACTCGCCATAACTGTTTTACTGGCTGCATTCAAACTCCCTTTTGCACAAACATTAATCACCTAATTGCACCAAAGTGCTGAGCGCTTCCTTGTTACCTATCATGTCATATTTTAACCCAGCTGGAAAAGTTTACGCGAGAAGAGATCGTCACTGAACTTGAAATATAATCACTCAGTAAGGCGTATTTTTTTGCTTATCTGCATATCAGTCATCGATTAGCTGTTGCATGTGATCAAAGCCTTGCCCTTTCCTATCAAATGAAACGTACTTTTATCAGAAAAAGACAGCTTGCTATTTGGCAATTGCGATTAGTTACGCAAAAAAACACATCCCCGCCGAGCGATTACCTTGAACTACGTACGCTAAGCTGTGTTACACTATGTCGCATTGCTATATTGAAGGTTTTTCATTTTTATGGCTAATCAATCAATTAAACCCAATTTTACCAGTGAAATTGACCTTTTTTTACAAGCCTTTGACCAAAAGCATCCCAGCCTGTCATTATCACAACAAATAGAGATAGAAAAATCTCAGCGTATCGCACAATTACGTGATCACGAAACTGCTCCATCGACCACTCATCACACAACAACAATCGAATGGAAAGACTTTTGAAACGACTCACTGACCAGATTATACCCTTTCTTTTACTAGGGATCCTCATTGTCTTAGTAGTAATTGGTATCGTTGTTTTTTCATGGATTTTAATTGTAGGCGCTATCACTGGTCTCGTTTTATACGCTATCGCTTGGCTTCGCCATAAACTCTTTCCTTCTCGTCACAAAAATCTACAAACAGGCACGGAGCATCGGGGCCGCACCTTTGACAACGAAAATCAATAAACCCACTTCTCTTTATTCTTTACTGCTAATTCAAATTTTTGACCATACGAGCTTAAATACCATTACGCCGGTATTAACCCTCTTATTTTTTGATTTACAAAGCAGCCTCTTTTCGCCGGATACACCCCAAGAAACGCGACGATACTGGTTTGGTCTGTGTCTAGCGCTACCACATGCGCTTAACTTAGTTGTCACACCTTTTCTGAGTATCTTGTCAGATACCTTTGGGCGAAAAAAATTATTACTCGTTAGTCTGCTTGGCGCTTTCGTATTTGCACTCACCACTGCTTTTGGCATTTTTTACGGCTCGTTGACTGTTGTCGTGGTCGGCTGCTTATTACGTGGGATTTTTTCTCGTACTAATCCTATCGCACAAGCAGTCATTGGTGATATTGCACCGCCTGAAAAAAAAATAATCTATATGGGCTATCTACAAACAGCGATTTCTCTTGGAGCATTAACTGGCCCCTTAATCGGTGGGTATTTAGCAAACTCTTTTTTATTTAATCGATTTAATTTTTCATTACCTTTATTTGTCTCTGCAGTGATCGCAGGCATAGGTACTCTTTTAACTGTGTATTCATTTCAAGAAACATTTTCTGGAAAAAAACAACTTTCTGAAAAAATAGCTCCCTCACAAAAATTATCTTGGCAAGCTATCTGCATTATTTTATTTGATAAAAAAGTCTTACGAATATCAATGATTTTATTATTTTGTCAAATAAGCTGGAGTTTTTACTATCAGTTTATGCCGCCCATTCTCAAAACAGTATTTAACGTCTCACCACAAACACTTGGTACATTCAGTAGCTTCATTGCGCTATGGCTTGCGCTAGGTGCCATGTTTGGTATTCGTTTGCTCGATCAATTTTTTTCTGCGACTGGCATTTTACGTACCGCACTCATCCTAATTTTACTCGGCACCACACTCACCCTTTTGATTTTTTTAACCCATCCAAACTCAACTTATCGTTTTCTTATTTGGCTGGCAGCCATTCCAGTTGCAGTGGGTGATGTCGTCGCATTTAGCTGTTTAACTGCCTCTTACTCAGAAGTGGTGTCGCGCGAAGCACAAGGACGCGTCATGGGGGTTTGTTTTATTGTGATTGCACTAGTTTGGATGCTCACTGGCTTTTTTGGTAGTTATTTACTAATGGGGCTTAATCCATTATTCCCTCTGATCGTCGCACCTTTTGGCATGCTCGCTTCACTTGCTTTTACAAAAGAAATTTGATTTTCTATTTTTTTAATTTGACTAGTTAATAAATAATGCAATTTTAGCAAGCATTTTTTCAATTTAAAGATGAGATCACTTATGCTTAATCGTTTAACGTTAACCGAAATTCAGGAAGAAAAACTAGCTGGCTTACATCACGAAGCACTGATTAACGATGCTTTACAAGAAAAAAACGCTGATGTCATCACCACGGTCAACGATTATTTTGAACAAAAACGAGAAACACATCCTGAAGAAACAAAGCAATGCTTAACAGATTTAATTGCTCTCGCTATTTTACAAGCAAACAACATACTATTAGAATTTATCGTTAATAAATGTGTTACAGAAAAACTGACCTCGTGCTTCTCGAGAAAATATTCTGAGATAATTTATTTCAATATAATAGAAATCTTTAAAAAAAAAATGGGGCCCTCGCTTTATCTACAAAACGATATCTATTTTTTTACAGAAAACATCAAAAAAAAGGGCTATTTTCAACAGAAAGACGCTATCTTATCCCAAAAAAACTGGACGATAGTCAAATTAATTATTGATGTATTAGTAAGCGCAAAAGAGTCAAAACCATGGCCTTACAAAAGTTTATATGGCCATTTCCTAACTGGTTTAGCATTAGCATTAAACAGAAACGTATTTATTACACTATTTAAAACCAACGATCTATTTAGAAATGAATTTGTTGAGAATCTCAAAGCTCTCGAGGAATCAATTAGGAACGATTCTTCATTTTCTTTCAAAAAGGATACTGTGCCAAATAAAATATTATGGCTAGCAGTGGACTGCATAGCTTCAACGGATGAGACAGATATCAAAGCTGAAATTCAAGAAATTATTTTTAATGAAGTAAACCCTGCCACTGATACGCAATCAGCATATAAAGAACATATAAATAATACCTCTTTTCTAGCCTACTGCAAAAAAAGAGACTTTTTCCTTTTTGACTCGCAAGAAAATCTAAAATATAGTTTTGATAAATATATTGCAAATTTCTATGATGTAGAAAATATCTTTACTATTTTAAATGAAGATAAAGATAATATTGCTCTTCTGTCAGAAAAAACTAAAATAAACCTTGCAAAGAAATTACTAAATTACTTCTACACTGAATTTAAAATCAATAGATACCAAATATCTGAAAAAGAAAAATCGCTTTATCGACCAGCTTTATATCATTTAATCAATAAATTATGTACTTCAGAATATTTTTCAATTTTGGATACTCTGACTATAGAGAACAAAGAGGAGAGATATCAATTTTGGCTAGATACCATTCAGCCTAGACTTACAACAGCGCAGGAAGATATCGATTTCAATCGTTTTCTTGACGTCACTCAAAATAACTTATTTAAATCAGATCCAGAGTTACTTTGGCAATTAGCAGAAACACTTTATCATCATCGCATCAGTGGTAATGCAAAAGTGGCGCCGTTAGACTTCATTGATCAATGTTATTCTCTCATTCCTTATGAAAACCCACACTATAAAACAGCCTGTAGCAGAAGGCTAAGCCTTACACTCGCCTCTCACGAAGAAAAGACAGATTCTTTAGAATACGATGATAAATCGGAAATAAATCTACTTACACAAATTAGTTTAGCAAATGCATCATTATCCGAAGATGGTAGTCAGACTATTTTAAACTATCTGTTTCAGAAAATATGCGATGAAACAGGACCCTACTCAGGTAGAAATATCAGTTTAAAACCAGAATTATTATTGCTTTTAATCGGTGAACATCAAAAAAAGATAAATGCACAACAGCTAGAAATTAAAAAACTGCAGCAAGAAAATAAAGAATTTAAAAAAATTATCAAAGAAACACTTTTACAACAACAAAGAGAAATGAACTCATTAAAAAACGAAATTAAAAAATATTCTGCAGAAGAAGGTACAGAAAACAAAAAAAATCTAGTACGAACTTCATCACCTTCAAAATTCTTTAAATCTATCTCTCAACCAACTGATGACTCAAAAGAAATAGTTCTATCGTTTCAAACGAATAAACTAAATTAACTAAATATAAAAAAACGCACTGTACGAATACAGTGCGTTTTGATTTTTTTTAGACTAGCTATTAGGTGAACTTGTAGATTAAACCAAAGTTAACTGAGCTAGATTTTGGGCTACCAGTGAGGTAGTTAACATGTGAGTAACCTGTATAAACATACTCAGCACGCATATCCCAATTCTGCCAGAGATTGGTTTGACCACCGAGACCAACTTGGTAACCCACTTTCCAAGTGTTCTGGGTGCTGAAACGCGTCTCGATTGCACCAAGACGCAAATAACCTAACAGGTTATCAGTGATGAGGTACCCTGGGAGGACGCTTAAACCGTAATCCCAAGTTGTTTTCAACGCTGATACGTTGCTGACATTAATCGAGCCATCAACAAAACCTTCACCAGCTAAATACCAATTTGGAGCAACTATCCCGCCATAACCCAAGGACAGCGTGCCCAAAATACCGCTATAAGCAGGCGCAGCACTTGAAAAAGTGTTTCTGCCACCGATACTCATACCGATGTAAGGTGCAATGGCTGGATTGTATGTGACGCAAGGTGCTGGTGCTTCACCTTTGTAATCACCTTTGTAATTTCCTGCAAATGCAGGACTTGCTGTTATTGCTAACACTGTACTTGCTATTATCAGTTTCCTGAACATGACTTTCTCCTGTATTTAAGTCTGTGCTGGGACTACCCGATCCTTTCCCTGCGATCCTACCGAACTTTTATCATCACCACCCGAATCTCTTTTTCACCGTCCGAATAAAAAAGAGATATTAGCCCGATTATTTTATCCTGTAATTTCAATTCTGAAAGCATTTTTTTTATATATTGAACATCAACTTGTTTATTTAAGCACACAAATTTTATTTTGTTATATTTTTTGATCATATCCCTGAAAAAAATATATCTTCATTTTTGAAAAAAAATTATTTTTTTCTTGTTATCACCTTGCTAATGCTACCTCCAAATCTTGTATCAAGTCATCAATATGCTCAATACCCACAGACAACCGAATCAAATTATCTGTGATTCCCTTTTCTGTACGCAGAGCAAATGGCACACTCGCATGCGTCATCACCGCAGGATGTTCAATTAAACTTTCTACGCCACCAAGACTTTCCGCAAGGGTAAAAAGACGACATTTTTTGAGGACATTGAATGTCTCTTGTTCAGTTGCATTTAATTCCACACTAATCATCCCGCCATAATCAGCCATTTGACGTGTTGCCAATGCATGCTGTGGATGCGAAGCTAACCCCGGATAAATCACACGTTTAACACGTGGATGCGTTGCCAACCACTCTGCTAATTTCATGGCATTTTCACAATGTCGCGCCATACGTAACGCTAATGTTTTTATTCCACGCAATGCCAAAAAACTATCAAAAGGCCCGGCAATGGCGCCCACTGAATTTTGTAAAAAACCTAGTTTTTCACCGAGTGCAGTTGAATCCCCCACAACAACAATGCCACCAATCATATCCGAATGCCCATTCAGATATTTGGTTGCCGAATGCACAACTAAATCAAAACCAAAGTCTAATGGCCGCTGTAAAATCGGTGTGGCAAAGGTATTATCAACCACGCTAATTAACCCATGTTTTTTTGCAATATCTGCCACTTGCTTTAAATCAATTAATTTTAATAAAGGATTGGTAGGTGTTTCGACCCAGACCATTTTAGTCGTTGGCCGCAAAGCAGCTGTTAAATTTTCAGGATTGGATAAATCCACAAACGAAAAAGATAACCCTGCAGACCGTGTGCGCACTTTGTCAAAAAGACGAAAAGTGCCGCCGTATAAATCATCAGCTGCAATCACATGATCGCCCGGTTGTAAAACCTCGAGAATCGTTGCAATTGCCGCCATACCCGACGCAAATGCAAACCCTTTTTGACCATTCTCTAAAATCGCCACACACTGCTCATAACTTTCACGTGTCGGATTACGCGTACGCGAATACTCATAGCCTTGATGTTTTCCCGGACTTTCCTGTGCATAGGTGGATGTTGCATAAATAGGCACAATTACCGCACCCGTAGATGGATCAGGCACTTGGCCGGCATGAATCACCGCAGATTCAATCCGATATGTCGGTTTCATCTATAAATCCTTTTTGTTGCATCCATTTTTTATCAACAAAACGGCTCATATAATTTCGTACACCGTCAGGTAATATGACAACGCATTTTTGTCCTTTTTTAAGCGACGGTGCAACCTGTAACGCGGCCCACACTGCCGCACCACACGATCCACCCACTAATAATCCCTCTTCACGAATCAGGCGGCGAGCCATTAAAAAAGACTCTGCATCCTTCGTTTTTACATACCGATCAACCAAAGAGTTATCTAAAACATTTGGGATAAAATCGTAACCAATGCCTTCAACCAAATAAGGAAAAACGGTTGTGCCGCCACCTAAAATAGATCCTTCTGGATCCACACCAATAATTTGAATTGCCGGATTCACTTCTTTCATCTTGCGCGCAATGCCCGTAATTGTGCCGCCCGTGCCGGCAGACACAACCACCATTGCTAGATTTTCACCAATCTCCGCTAAAATCTCTTCCGCTGTGATGTGATAATGCGCTGCAGGATTTGCTGGATTGGCATATTGATCAAGAATATGTGCGCGCGGAATTTCTTTTTGTAATTTTTTTGCAAGTGAAATATGACTTTCTGGACTGTCCCAAGCTGCTTCCGTTGGCGTACGATAAATCGTTGCACCTAGCGCTTCTAAAATCACTTGTTTTTCATGGCTCATTTTTTCAGGCATCGTAATAATGACACGATACCCTTTGACTGCTGCCACCATCGCCAAACCAATGCCCATATTACCCGACGTTGCTTCAATCAATGTATCGCCCGGACGAATCTTGCCAGCTTTCTCTGCTGCTTCTACCATATTTAACGCAATACGATCTTTGACTGAACCACCGGGATTCATAAACTCGCATTTACCATATAATTCACACGGCAAATCTGCACCAATACGCTGAAAACGTACAAGGGGTGTTTTACCAATCGCTTCCAAAATGGTTTGCATGCAAAATGTCCTTGAAATCGAGAGGCTGTTTAGAGCAGGTTATTTTTCATTCTTTATAACCTCAAATATATTCATCCTGATTGGATTTGATTCTCGAAAACATCCTGTTTTCTCGTAAAAAAATGAAAAATAACCTGCTCTAAACAGCCTCTATTAACCATTAGCGAAATTAATCATATTTTTGCACATGACAACGATAAGCAGTTGATCGATGAACTAATTGACCTGATAAAGTAATTATCATTGATTTGCCAGTGAATAAATGATTTTGTAAATGACAAAAATTAGCAATTTCACCACCTGCCTCACCAAAGCTGACATGCGAAACGGTGATACGATAATTGCGACTGGGCGCGGCTAACGTCCATGCACTATTTTTATTACGAATATCAAGAATGAGTGGCTCAATTTTGCCTGTATCCACATCGCGTAAAATCAGTGTCCATTGCGGCTGGCCCGTTATCTCACGAAAATTAGCGATAATCTGAATGACTGGCGTACCTGCCATTGCTATACATGGCAACAGATAAAACAAAATCAGCAACAGACGACCCATAGCACATCATCCTTGCAGTAATAATAAATAATTTAGTGATTAGTATGGTGCAGTTTAACTAAGAGAGCCAGAACAAATTAAATACTATTCATAATGAAATAGTTTTAATCATTTCTTGTTTTTATTTATTTCATCTTTTTTACAAGAATAAAGCCTAATAAACTGCACCAATGAAATCACTGCAAAAAAAACAAAAAAAATCAAAGACCATTCCGCTAAACTTAAATGCAAAAATTGCCAAGTCACACGCGAACATTCTGCTGATCCTTGCAAGACTCTTGTCACCACTTGATCCCACGGCAAAATTTCCATTAAATAATGCAAACTGACACCACAATCTGCTTGCTCACCTGCTGGCAAATGCTGTAACCAAACTTGCCTACCTGCAAAAAAAACCCCAGCACTTGCTGCTAAGAAAGCTAACAATGCCGTTGTTTTATGAAAAAGACGTGAACTACCTAAAATACCTAATAAAAAAATGACTGCTAAAATAACAAACACAAATCGTTGCAATAAACATAACAAACAAGGAATCATGCCATCGTGAGCTTGTAACCAAAAAGAAAATATCAATAGAAAAACCGTTAATAAAAAACTACTTAACCAAATAAGACGAACAGAGCGAAAAAATTTTATAAAAATAAACTTCATATTTCTTAATTCCTTATAAAAAATTTATCAAATAAATATATAAAAAAATCACTCTTCTTCATCGAAAGCATCTAACCAATTTTGTAAAATAATTTGTGCAGCATGGCTATCCACTTTTGCTTTTTGTAATGCACGATAACCACCTGTAGCGAAAATATGTGCACGCGCATCACGTGTACTTAAACGTTCATCCATTTCATACACAGGCAATGCAAATTTTTTATGTAGCCATTCAGCAAAGACTCGCGCTGCTTGCGTCACTGGTTGTTCCGTCCCATCCATATTCAGAGGAATGCCCACCACGAATGCATCAGGCTGCCATGTTTGCATAAGTTTTTCTAACTTCATTAAGGCATCAACTAACAACTTACCTTCTTTTGCTGATAAGGTAACTAACGGCCGTGCGTTACGTGTAATACACTGACCCACAGCAACACCAATACGCTTTGTGCCAAAATCAAAGCCAAAGACTGTTTGAATCGTACTTTTCTTTTTTACGTTTATCATTTTCATCTATCGCATTATACTGCACGTGACTATGACGGAAAGCCCTGAATATGACTTCAATCGTTCGCCCTCAGCAATTATTCCAAGCTGTACGACAAAATCGACGCTATTTAACGATATTTTTATTTGGGATTGCCTCCGGATTGCCGTCTTGCCTAGTCGCTAGCACCCTGCAAGCTTGGTTTACTGAAAATGGCTTAAACTTACATACTATCGGTGCTGTCACCTTACTCGTTTTACCCTATAGCTGCCGTTTTTTATGGACTCCACTCTTTGATCATTATCAAAGTTTCAAAGGTCTTGATCGTCGCCGTGGCTGGCTATTTCTCATGCAGTTTGGTTTATTTATTTCTATATCAAGTATGGCATTACAACAACCGACTGATAGCATTCAACTTTATCACATAAACGTACCGATACTGATGTTGCTTGGTTTAATGACGGCGATTCTCTCTGCGTCACAAGATAGTTTAATTAATGCATGGCAAGTGGATATTTTTCCGATCCATGAACGCGGGTTAAGCGCAGCAATGTATGTGACGGGTTGGCGCATTGGTGCATTACTTTCAGGATCACTCGCCTTAGTTATTGCACAATTTTACAACTGGGAAATCACATATTTTTGCATGGCATTACTGATGCTTTTGGCTATGTGTCTCACTCTCTTGGCAGAAGCGGCACCAGAAGAAAGGACGCTCGAAAAAGATAATTTTTTTTTCCGAATAAAAAATATCATAAACGATTTTTATAATGAGAATGCAGCAAGCTCATTGAAAACTTTTAGTTATATAATTTTACTTATTCTCACGTACAAATTAGGTGAAGCGCTTGCACTCTCGCTCAATACCACTTTTTTATTGCGTTATATTGGCTTTTCACTCACTGCGGTTGGTCTCGTCAATAAAACCATTAGCATGAGTGCAGCATTGTTAGGTGGCTTGGTCGCGGGTGTTTGGATGCAACGTTTATCCTTATATCGCGCGCTTTTTTTGTTTGGCATGATTCAAGCTGTAGCGAATTTAGGCTATGTTTTACTTGCGATAATAGGTAAAAATTATTCTTTATTAGTAATCACTGCCTTTTTAGAAAACTTTTGCAGTGCTATGGGCAATATTGCACTGATTGCTTTTTTAATGGCTTTATCAAAAGGAAAAAATACGGTGACACGTTTCGCGTTATTCAGTTCACTGGTTTTTTTACCACGCACACTGGTTGGGCCTTATGCTGCAAGCTTGGTGACGCTCACCGGTTGGCCTGTATTTTTTGTTTGTTGTTTTCTCTGCGCATTACCTTCTATTTTATTTGTTTTTTTATGCAAAAAAACCATCCTAACAGCAAGCAATGTATAGATAACAGGTATAGTCGGTAACAGATCAGTTGGGATATTATTTGACGACTTAACTGCATATCAGTTGCCCATCGGCTGTTGTAAGTGATCAAAGCCATGCCCTTTCTGATAACATGAAGCGTACTTTATCAGTAAAATGCAGCTTGCTGTTTGGCAGTTACGGTCAGTTAAGTCGTCAAACAATCTCCCCATTGATCTGTTACTATAGTCGATAACTTGACTTACCTATTTCGATGCCGCATCCCAATTATCACCGACACCGATATTAACAGATAATGGTACGCGCAAATTAGCTGCAGCCATCATTTGTTGACGCGTCACTGCTATCATATCTTCTACAAGATCGTCGCGTACTTCTAAAACTAATTCATCATGCACTTGCATAATGATTTTAATGGGTGCTTTATCAAACTGTTCTTTTGCTAATTTTTTACAAATAACATTATCTAATGAAATCATGGCACGTTTAATAATGTCCGCAGCACTGCCCTGTAATGGGGCATTAATTGCAGTTCGCTCTGCAGCTTTCTTTCGCATCATTTGACTAGAACGAATATCGGGTAAATACAAACGACGGCCCCATAATGTTTCGACGTACCCTTTGTCATAGGCTTGTGTACGCGTCCGTTCCATATAATTTTTAATACCTGGATAACGTGCAAAATATCGATCAATATAAGCTTGCGCAACATCACGTCCCACGCCTAATTGTTTTGCCAAACCAAACGCTGACATACCATAAATTAAACCAAAATTAATGGCTTTTGCAGCACGGCGTTCTTCTGCTGTTACTTTTTCTAAGGCAATGCCTAGTACTTCTGCGGCTGTCGCACGATGCACATCGAGATCGTCTGCAAATGCTTTTAATAATGCAGCATCTTCCGACATATGCGCCATAAGACGTAATTCAATTTGCGAATAATCGGCACTCATCAGTTTAAATCCCGGTGGTGCAATAAAAGCTTCACGAATACGACGACCCTCGGTGGTACGAATCGGAATATTTTGCAGATTTGGATCAGATGAAGACAGGCGGCCCGTTGCAGCGCCCATTTGATGATACGATGTATGAATACGCTGTGTACGTGCATTAATTAATTCAGGCAAGCGTTTTGTATAGGTACTTATTAACTTACTTAACCCACGGTATTCAATAATCAAGCGTGGCAAAGGAAAATCGATCGCTAATTCTTGTAAGACATTTTCTGCTGTGGAAGGTTGCCCTGTTGGTGTTTTTTGTAAAACCGGGCAGGCTAATTTTTCGTATAAAATCGTTTGTAATTGCTTAGGTGAATTCATATTAAATGTTTCACCTGCTAATAAAAATACTTCTTTTTCTAACTCGGCTGTTCGTTTTTGTAATTCTGCTGTTTGCTGTGCGAGTTTCTCTGTATCGATTAGTACACCATGTCGTTCAATACGTGCGAGGACAGGAATTAAAGGGACTTCTATTTCTTCGACAACTTTTTTTAATTGCGGTTCATTTACTAATTTTGGCCAAAATAACTGATGTAATTGTAATGTGACATCCGCATCTTCCGCCGCATAACGTGCAGCAGCCTCAATCGGCACAGCATCAAACGTGATTTGTTTTGCGCCTTTTCCCGCAACATCTGCAAACGTAATAGTTCGCCAACCTAAATGTTTTAGTGCTAAAACATCCATGCCATGATTATTACTGCTGCTATCTAACACGGCAGATTCCAACAACGTATCCGCTAAAATACCAGACAAACTAATCTCATATTGCGCTAAAATTTCCATATCATATTTCACATGATGACCAACTTTTTGTAGCGTTTTCGATTCTAATAAAGGACGGCATTTTTGTAAGACTTCTTCACGATTTAATTGTGTCGGCGCTGTCGCATCGTGATGCATAAGTGGAATATACATTGCCTCACCAGGTGCGACTGCAAAAGACATCCCCACTAATTCTGCATCCATATAATTTAAACTGGTTGTTTCCGTATCAAAAGCAAACACAGGCGCTGTCATTAAACGTGCCAACCATTTATCTAATGCGGCATGGGTAAAAATTGTTTCGTAATTTGCATATTTTTGTTCAACAGTATTCACTGCTGTTTGATCTTGTTTTTCCAGATGATCTTGCTTTTCTATTTTTTCTTTTAACCAACTGCGAAATTCATATTCACGATATAACGCAATTAATTTTTCAGTATTTTCGGGTTGGCGTACTAATTCTGCTGCTGTCGTCGCTAGTGGCACATCTAACTTGATTGTTGCCAAAGTATGCGCTAATGGAATCTGTGATAAATTTGCACGTAAATTTTCACCCACTTTTCCGGTAATCGCCGATGCATTTTGCATAATGCCATCTAGTGAACCATACGTTGTTAACCACTTCACTGCTGTTTTCGGACCCACCATCGGGACACCGGGAATATTGTCTGCGGTATCACCCACCAAAGCGAGATAATCGACAATTTGTTCTGGCAAAATACCAAATTTTTCTTTTACTGTTACGGGAGTAAAAAACGTATCCGTCATGGTATTCACTAACGTCACATTTTGCGTGACTAATTGCGCCATGTCTTTATCGCCTGTCGAAATTAAAACCGTCATCCCTTGTTTTTCCGCTGCTTTTGCCAGCGTACCAATCACGTCATCTGCCTCAACACCGTCTTCCATCATCAATGGAATACCTAATGCTGTAATAATGGCGTGGATAGCAGGAATTTGTGCAGCTAACTCTGCAGGCATTGGCGGTCTATTGGCTTTATATTGTGCAAACAAATCATCACGAAACGTTTTTCCTTTTGCATCAAATACAACAGCTATTCGTTCAGGGGAATAATCTGTGAGCAATCGACGCAACATATTGATCACGCCGTAAATTGCTCCCGTATGCACGCCTTTTGAATTCATAAGGGACGGCATCGCATGAAATGCACGATAAAGATATGACGATCCATCTACTAATATAAGTGGCGCAACAACTTTATCCATCCTGATTCCCCTCGAAAAATGAGTCTGGCATGATACGCAATAACACATGGATCGGACAGGCCTCCACTGGTAACATGTCTTTTCTTCCAATGTGTATATGAGTAACGACTCAGGTAGTCAGGATTTTTTAACTTGACTGACCGCAAACGCAGAATAGCAGGTTGCATTTTACCAATGGAAATGCGCTTCATGCATCATGAAAGGGCGCTGCTTCGTTAATGTGCTGTCTCTGCGGGGCCCGTGTTATGCAGTCAAGTTAAAAAATCCTGACTACCTGAGTCGTTACAATAATGATGTAATACACACAGATAAGGCAAATTGATTCAGGGGACACATGTGAGTGCAACACTGTGGGAAAAATGTCTAAGTTCTCTTCAGGATGAATTTCCATCACAGCAATTTAACACGTGGATCAGACCACTACAGGCGCAACTCGCCGACAACAAACTGACACTTTTTGCACCTAACCGTTTTGTCTTAGATTGGATTAGTGAAAAATTTCTTGGCCGTATCCAAGAACTCGTTGAACAATTCGGTTCGCCTGATTCACCTGCTATTCAATTAGAAGTAGGTAGCTTGCGCAGTGTCAATCAGACAGAAAAAAATCTCGATAACCACGTAGCACCTTCAACCGGGTTTGTTTCTAGCGCACCACACCACACAACAACCCGTACACGCCCAGCTACACCAGCTGTGCCGGTGCATCAAAGTAATATTAATCCTGCCTTTACCTTTGAAAATTTTGTAGAAGGAAAGTCAAATCAATTGGCCAAAGCCGCTTCACAACAGGTCGGTGAAAACCCCGCGGTTGCTTACAATCCACTGTATTTATATGGCGGCGTGGGTCTCGGTAAAACCCATTTACTACACGCCATTGGCAATCAAATTATGCGCAATAATAGCTCAGCAAAAGTACTTTATTTGCACTCTGAGCGTTTTGTTGCGGACATGGTGAAAGCCTTACAAACCAATGCGATGAATGAATTTAAGCGTTACTACCGAACTGTGGACGCCCTTTTAATCGATGATATTCAATTTTTTGCTGGCAAAGATCGTTCGCAAGAAGAATTTTTTCATACATTCAATGCATTACTCGAAAGTCAACAACAAGTAATCCTAACCAGTGACCGGTATCCGCGTGAAATTACCGGCGTCGAAGAACGCTTAAAATCACGCTTTGGCTGGGGGCTGACCGTCTCTGTCGAACCGCCTGAATTGGAAACACGCGTTGCGATCTTAATGAGTAAAGCAGAACAATCTGCCATTGAACTACCCTATGAAGTAGCCTTCTTTGTTGCAAAACGCATTCGCTCTAATGTCCGTGAATTAGAGGGTGCACTGAAACGTATTATCGCAAATGCTCATTTTACAGGCCGCTCGATTACACTCGACTTTGTGAAAGATGCATTGCGCGACTTACTTGCCTTACAAGATAAATTAGTCACCATTGATAATATTCAAAAAACGGTAGCTGAATATTATAAAATTAAAATTGCCGACTTATTATCACGCCGCCGCAGCCGCTCTGTTGCTCGCCCCCGTCAAATGGCGATGGCCTTATCCAAAGAATTAACCAATCATAGTTTGCCAGAAATTGGGGATGCCTTCGGCGGTCGCGATCACACTACTGTTCTCCACGCTTGTCGTGTTATTGCTGACTTCCGTCAATCTAGTCAGAGCGTGGAAGAAGATTACACTCACCTTTTACGAATTCTGACGACCTGACAGGAACGCCTCGATGAAAGTAACCATACAACGTGCCACCCTTCTCAAACCACTGCAATTTGTTAGCGGTGTCGTAGAACGTAAACAAACCATGCCGATTCTTTCGAATTTGTTATTGAAGGCTTCCGCAGAGACGCTTTCTTTGACTTCTTCTGATACAGAAATAGAATTAATGGCTATTTGTTTTCCAGAAAAAATTAGTCAACCTGGAGAAACGACCGTTTCTGCGCGTAAATTGTTAGATATTTGCCGCGCACTACCTGAAGAAGCGGTGGTGCATCTGGAAGGTGAAGGTTCGCAAATTGTACTGCGTTCCGGCCGCAGTCGTTTTTTACTTGCCACATTACCTGCCAGTGACTTTCCAGCAGTCGAACATCCGGTTTTTACAAGTCAATTTAGTATCAGCCAAGGGCGCTTAAAAAATCTATTAGCTAACGTACACTTTGCCATGGGACAACAAGATGTACGCCATTATTTAAATGGCGCACTGATTGACATTAGCCCTAACCTCTTGAAATGTGTAGCCACAGATGGCCATCGTTTAGCCTTTAGTCAAATAGAAACAAAGCTAACCGACGTCACGCCAGCCAAAGTCATTCTCCCAAGAAAAACAGTGATGGAATTATTACGCTTACCTGAATCGGGCGAATTACTGGTATCCATTGGTGAAAATCATTTTCGCGTGCAATCCGCGGATTTTACTCTTACTTCTCGCCTTGTGGCAGCGCAGTACCCCGATTATGAACGTTTGATTCCACGGCAAATTGAATATACTGCGATTGCCTGCCGTGAATCGTTACGTCAAGCATTAACGCGTGCGTCTATTTTATCGGGCGAAAAATTCCGTGGCGTGTGCCTAACCTTGGGCAATGAGTCGCTGCGTATTGTTGCCAATAATCCTGAGCAAGAATTAGCAGAAGAAACCATACCCTTAGACTATCAAGGTGAAAATACAGAAATTGGCTTTAACGTTGCTTACCTACTGGATGTCTTATCAACTGTCCTATCTGACAAGATTCGCTGTTCTTTTAGTGACCCACAAAGCGGCGTGTTAATTGAACCCGTTTGGCTCAATCCAGTTGAAAACACAGAACAATCTGCACAGTTAGCTGTGCCGGAAGAAAAAAGTAGCTTATATGTCGTGATGCCGATGCGGCTTTAATTCGATTTATGTCACTGACTACACTGACTATTTCAGGATTTAGAAATCTGACTGACATTAAACTAACCCCACTACCTGTAGGGTTGAATTTTTTTTACGGTGATAATGGTAGTGGGAAAACCAGTTTACTTGAGTCCATTTATTATCTTATCTATGGCCGTTCTTTCCGCACACCCTGTATTAATCATGTTATTCAACATAAAGCAGATCAGTTTTCTATTTTTGCGCAGATTGCCGGTCAAACACCCCCCATCTTACCTGCCGGCGTTGAAAAATGGCGTAATGGTCGGACGACACTCAAAATTAACGGTGAAGAAACCTCTTCTTTCACGCGTTTAGCCACTACCGTACCGACATTGCTCATTCATGCTGGATCACATCATTTACTCGATGCAGGGCCTATTTTTCGCCGAAAATACCTCGACTGGGGTGCTTTTTATTTATCGCCACGTTTTTTTGCTATTTGGAAGCAATACGCGCGCGCCTTGCGGCAACGTAATACCCTGTTACGTCAAAAACAACGGCACACTGAAGAATTAGCCGTTTGGACTGCAGAAACCATCAAAAGTGGCATCGAGTTAGATGATGAACGCCAACAATTTGTTGCAAAATTAACGCCATTTCTCGAAAAAACCTTAGAAAAACTGGGTCTATTCCGTGAGTTACAGCTTGCCTATTCTCCCGGTTGGAAAGCGGGTATGTCATTACAGCAAGCCATGGAATCGACACAAGAAAAAGATTTGCATATCGGTCACACACATTGTGGTCCTCATCGCGCTGATTTTACGATTGAAATGAATGGGATATCGGCTAAAGAGCGTTTGTCGAGAGGCCAGCAAAAACTCGCTGTTTATGCTATGCTTGTGGCCCAAGGCGCACTGTTAAAACACCATTATGCAAGAAACCCAATTTATTTGGCTGATGACTTATCTGCAGAATTGGATCCACTCAGTCGTACTCGCATCATGGATCTGCTGCTGGCACAAAATACACAGGTGTTTTTAACAGCAACAGGACAAGAAGCACTAGGCAAACTAAAACAACATGTCCCAACGAAAATGTTTCACGTGGAACATGGGAGCATCAGGGAAACAGGGTGACCAAATCGGAGAAAAAAACATGAGCGGTACCGCCAGTTACGATTCAGCCAATATTAAAGTCTTAAAAGGACTTGATGCTGTTAGAAAACGCCCAGGTATGTACATCGGTGACACCGATGACGGTACTGGCTTACACCACATGGTATTTGAACTTGTGGATAACTCGATTGATGAAGCACTAGCGGGTTATTGCAATAAAATTTTCGTGACTATTCATGCAGATAACTCTGTTTCCGTCAGAGACAATGGCCGCGGGATTCCTGTTGATATTCATCCAGAAGAAGGGCGTTCTGCTGCAGAAGTCATTATGACCGTGCTGCATTCAGGCGGTAAATTTGACAGTGATTCTTACAAAATTTCCGGTGGATTACACGGGGTAGGCGTCTCCGTCGTAAATGCCTTATCCGAAGAATTAAACCTGACGATTCGCTTAGCAGGCAAAGTATACGGCCAAACGTATCGTCATGGTGAACCCGATGCACCGTTGGCGGTGATTGGCGAGACCCAAGAGCGGGGCACGGAGATTCGTTTTAAACCTAGTGCAGAAACCTTTACAAATATTCATTTTTCTTATGATATTTTAGCAAAACGTTTACGTGAGCTATCTTTTTTAAACTCAGGTATTCAAATTTACTTAAAAGATGAGCGTGACAATAAGCAAGATACATTTGCCTATGAAGGTGGCATTCAAGCATTTGTCTCAGACTTAAATCGCAATAAAACTCCAATAAATTCAAAGGTTTTTTACTTTAGTGTTGAAAAAGAACGCATGACCGTTGAAGTTGCTTTGCAGTGGAATGATACGTTTATCGAAAAAATATTTTGCTTTACCAACAATATTCCGCAGAAAGATGGTGGGACACATTTAGCTGGATTTCGCAGTGCTTTAACCCGCGTATTAAATACCTATATCGAAAAAGAAGGTTTTCTCAAAAAAGATAAATTAAATACGACGGGTGATGACTTCCGTGAAGGCTTAACAGCCGTCTTATCTGTCAAAATGCCCGATCCTAAATTTTCGTCACAAACCAAAGAAAAACTCGTTTCATCCGAAATAAAATCTGTAGTCGAATCCGCGATGTCGGAAAAATTAAACGATTATCTCCTCGAATTTCCGCAAGATGCAAAAGCCATCGTCAGTAAAGTCCTTGATGCAGCACGTGCTCGTGAAGCTGCCCGTCGAGCACGCGAAATGACTCGCCGTAAAGGTGCCTTGGACATGGGTGGGTTGCCGGGCAAACTAGCAGATTGCCAAGAAGAAGATCCCGCAAAATCTGAAGTATTCATTGTAGAAGGGGAGTCAGCAGGTGGCTCAGCAAAACAAGCCAGAGACCGTCGTTCTCAGGCAGTTTTACCGCTCAAAGGTAAAATTCTCAATGTCGAAAAAGCTCGCTTTGACAAAATGCTAGGGTCTGCTGAAGTAGGCGCGTTAATCACCGCATTAGGATGTGGCATCGGGCGAGAAGATTACAATCCTGATAAATTACGTTATCACAGCATTATTATCATGACTGACGCCGACGTTGACGGCTCACATATCCGCACGTTATTACTGACTTTTTTATACCGTCAAATGCCTGAACTGATTGAAAGAGGACATGTCTATATTGCGCAACCACCTTTATTTAAAATGAAAAAAGGCAAGCAAGAAGAATATTTCCGAGATGAACGGGCATTAGAAGCAGCGATGGTACAAACTGCACTCGATGGTGCCATTCTCTTTCCGGGAAAGGAAACACCGCCAATTAGCAGTACCGCACTTGAAAAACTAGTGCTCGATTATTTACTGGTACAAGCCGATATTGACCGCTTATGTCGTCGCTATCCACGTACCGTATTAAATGCATTGATATACGTGACGCCACTGACTATCGCCGATTTATCACAACAGCAAAAAGTGGATAATTTTTCATCTGAAATAAGCAGTCTGCTCAAAAAAGGCGCCGGCTACGAAAGTACGCCAACGCACTACACTTTATCCGCGATAAAGGATCCCGAAAAAGAATTATGGCTACCCAAAGTGACGGTCCTCGCGCATGGTGCGGAAATCACTCACTTATTTACACAAGAATTTTTTGCCTCGACTGAATATCAAAAAATGATTCAACTTGGGCAAACCATTCAGCATTTATTACATCATGGTGCGAAAATTCAGCGAGGTGATAAACAACAAACCGTTCATACATTTGCTGAAACAGTGGATTGGTTATTAAACGAAGCGAAAAAAGGACAAGTGATTCAACGTTACAAAGGGTTGGGTGAAATGAATCCTGATCAATTGTGGGAAACCACTATGAATCCGGACACACGCCGTCTGTTACAAGTGACCATTGCGGATGCCGTCTCTGCCGATAGAATGTTTACGACATTAATGGGGGATCAAGTTGAACCACGTCGTGAATTTATTGAAACGCATGCACTTGAAGTAGTGAATTTAGATATTTAATGTAACTACTCAAGTAGTCAGAATTTTTAAACTTGACTGACCGCAATCGCAAAACAGCAGGTTACATTTTACAAACGAAAATGCGCTGCATGAATCATGAAAGGGCGCAGCGATGGTAAAATGCTGTTTCTGTGGGACCCGTGTTATGCAGTCAAGTTTAAAAATTCTGACTACTTGAGTAGTTGCAATTTAATAAAAATGACCAAACTGCAGGATGACTTTATATGAAGAAATTGACGGATCAAGCTGCATTTAAAAAATTACAAGCACATCATAAAAAAATTCACACTCAACGCATGCAAGATTGGTTTCAACAAGATCCGCAACGATTTCATACTTTTTCATTATCATTTAAAAACGATTTATTATTCGATTTTTCCAAGCATCTTATTACGACAGAAACACTGTCACTCTTGATCACACTGGCACAAGAAGCGGGTTTAGCAGAAAAAATAGAAGCACTTTTTACAGGTGCAACACTAAATATAACAGAACAACGTCCAGTCATTCATACTGCATTACGCGCACCTTTTGATAAAAATACGTTGCATCACTCGCAGTTACCCGCGATTCATGACACGTTGTTACGTATGCAAACTTTTACAGATACCGTACGCCAACAAAAATGGTTGGGCGTCACCGGTAAAGCCATACGTGATATTGTCTGCATTGGTATCGGTGGTTCGGATTTGGGACCACGAATGGCAACACATGCGCTTGCCGCTTATGCAACGGATGCGCTACGTTGTTATTTTATTTCAGATATTGATGCACGCCACATCGATGAATTGTTACCTAAAATTGATCCTGAACGAACGCTATTTATTTTGTCATCGAAATCCTTCACCACACCGGAAACATTATTAAACGCGAAAACATTACGTGAATGGTTACGGCATTGTTTGAAAACAGAAAAACTTGCCCCGCATTTTGTCGCCATTACAGCAAAACCAGAACGCGCTGAAGCATTCGGTATCCCGGCAGAACAAATTTATCCAATGTGGGATGGTGTCGGTGGTCGCTACTCTTTATGGTCTGCGATTGGTTTACCCATTGCACTCATGACCGGTATGCAGCATTTTTGTGAGTTACTCGCAGGTGCACACGATATCGATGAACATTTTCGACAAACGGATTTTCGTCAAAATATCCCTGTTATTATGGGATTATTAGGTATTTGGTATATTAATTTTTATCATTGGCAAACCCATGCGATTGCGCCGTACGCAGATGAATTACGCTATTTACGAAATCATATTCAACAACTCGATATGGAAAGTAATGGCAAATCCATCACGCGTGATAATCAATGGGTGGATTATGCAACAGGGCCTGTGATTATTGGTGAAGCCGGATGCGATAGTCAGCATTCTTTTTTCCAACAATTACATCAAGGGCCTACGCCCATTCCTGTAGATTTTATTTTGATTGCGCAACAAACTGAACATCCCGAAGAAATTTTTCGTCATTCACATCGTGATATGCAAATTGCGAGTGCATTGAGTCAAGCAAAAGCCTTGATGGAAGGCAAGTCGTATCCTGAGACGCCGTATAAAACATTATTAGGCAATCGTCCTTCAACTATTTTATTTTTTAATAAGCTCACACCACGCACATTAGGTCAGTTGATTGCGTTATATGAACATAAGATTTTTGTCCAAGGTGTACTATGGAATATTAATTCATTTGATCAATGGGGCGTTGAATTAGGAAAACAACTCATGCCGGAGATTTTAAAAGCATTACAAAATAAAGAAAATACCATCACGCAAGATGCGTCAACACATGAATTAATTGCTTTTTATCAAGGTGCTCGATGAAATTACGTTCTATTATTTTTTTTATAAGCTTCATTTTTTTTTTCCTGATGACCTTAAGCAGTTGTGGGCAATCAGGTCCTTTATATTTAGAAAAAGCAGAGCCACAAAAAACGAAAACGTCTACTCACTAAAATGTTATAAAAGTCGACGATTGTAAATGAAGTAGACTGACTTCTCATGGGCTGTTTTTGAGTTAACTTATTGATTAAATTGATAAATTTGGAATTTTCTATCTTGTTAATTATATTGAGTATTTTTTTGAAATTGAATTTTTATCAATAAAATCAGTAAGTTAATAATAAAAAGAGGTGAGTTCAGGGCCACCTCAAGCGATAAGAGGAATTGCTGAATTGAAAATGACGTCTAAAAGACCCAACACGTTTATTCCTTTCTGGAAAATGCACGGTCTGGGCAATGATTTTGTGGTAATCGATAGCATTCGTCAGACAATTTATCCAACGTCATCGCAAATAACACACTGGGCAGATCGTCATACAGGGATTGGATTCGATCAATTACTGATACTACTACCCTCTAAATCAGCAGATCTAACCTGCAAAATTTTTAATGCCGATGGCACAGAAGCAGAGCAATGCGGCAATGGGATGCGTGCCGTTGCACGCTATGCACATGAATCTGGCCTCATCTCAAAAAAAACACTACGTATTGAAACATTAGCCGGTATTGTCCATGCGACGATTCACGATCCACCTAACTATAAAAAAATTGCTGTTTCACTCGGGATACCAACGCATCATCAAAATACAATTGATGCGATAGCGATTTCTGCGTACGAAAAAATTCACACTCTCTCATTAGGCAATCCACATGCCATTATCAAAGTAACAAACTTACAGGATTTTCCTGTTTTACCAACCGCAGAAAAAATTTCTGCGCTCAATATCTTTCCACAAGGTGTCAATTGTGGCTTTATGGAAATCATCGATGCACACCATATTCACTTACGCACCGTGGAACGTGGTGTAGGTGAAACACTGGCTTGTGGTAGTAATGCAAGCGCAGCAGTAATCACTGGTATACGCCATCATGGATTAATTTCGCCAGTTAACGTACAACTTTTATATGGTTCGCTTGAAATTCATTGGGCAGGTGAAAATCAAGAAGTCATCTTAATTGGGCCGGCATCCACCGTATTTTCCGGCAGTATTTTACTATCAAAGGAGATAATGTAGCTATTGTCAGGAATGTTTAAAATTAATTATCACATAGTATTTCAAGGAGGAAGTTTATGCGGATTAAAATCACAGCAATTATTCTTTTATTTACAGCCATGTTGATTCATTCTGTTTGTTTTGCAGAAGATTTTACATTAACAACCACAGGATTTGCTGATTCAGGCGCAATGCCAACATTATATACTTGCGATGGAAAAAATATTTCACCACAACTGACGTGGACTAAGCCACCTGAAAAAACAAAAGCATTTGCTCTGATTATGAGTGATCCTGATGCGCAAACTGCTACATGGTATCACTGGGTTTTATTTAATATTCCGGCAAAAACTAACGAACTTGGTGAAGGTATTGAAAAACTACCAGGGACGACACTTTCTGGCAAAAACAGTTGGAACAAATTAGAATATAGTGGACCCTGCCCACCCAAAAACAGTGTTCACAATTATATTTTTACACTTTATGCATTAGATACGTTACTTCCTTTACCTGCTGGGAGTGATGCAAAAAAAGTAATTGCCGCTGCTGAAAAACATACAATCAAAAAAATTCAATTAACCGGTGTATATAGCCGTTGGTTAAATTAACTATCATAAAAATTCATCTCTGCAAAATAGGCTCGTTCTTTTACAGAGATGAATTAATTATAGTGATCAAAATAAAACTCAGCCAAACAAAAAATATTTTTTCTTATAAAACTTACATAGGTCGATAAGAAATATTTTTTTCTTCACTTAATTTTTCTGCCAGAACTTCTTTTTTCTCAAATTGATTCAAAACATCTTTTAAAAAAGGCATTTCATTTTTGTCCCACAAACAACAATGTATTTTTAAATCTTCTGCTTTCTTTTTTGCATCCTTATTATCTTGGCTTTTTGTATCATTATAAATATATATAATCTCATCATCTTTTCTCGATGGTTCTTTTGAAAACAAAATCGACGAAGAAAAGAACAGAGAAGAATCTAATTTTTTATTATAAAGATCTTTAAATTCTTGATCAATTTGGTTAATTAACTCTGCTTTAGTTTTTTGAGTAGCATAAGTAAAATATATTTTCACACCATCAATTTCAGCTAAATTACCTTTATCATCAAGTTGATAATTAATTTCATTTGCATCTAATTCTTTAATTAAGTGTCGACTATCTTTTGGGTTAGTGAAACTGACTAATGCAAGTTTGTGATCTTTTTTATGATTAAATACAATTGCCGCTGACAGGTTTGCTTTGAAAGCATTATAATGTGGATTCATTTGATTCCAGGCAAAGTTTAATTCATCTACTGTCAACTCAACACCTGCTTTCTCTTTAATTAAGAGCAAAAAACCTTGATCAAATTCACTTTCAGATAATGTTCCCATTTTAAAACTATTAATTTCTTTTTGATAACTGACCACAATAGATAAAATTAATTTTTTTGCTTGTTCAGAGTCTAATTCATCTTTACGTTTCTCGACAATCATCTCTGCTAATGCACCAATACCCTTCATTAAATCAGGTTTTACAATTTCACCTAAACTAATAATTATATTTTTCATAATTTTTTTCACCCTTAAAATAAAATTAGAAATCTACTTACCAATACAAAAACCTGAAAAAATTTCTGTCAATAAATCTTCATGACTAAATTCACCAGTAATTTCACTTAAAGCAAGTTGTGCTAAACGTAATTCTTCTGCTAACAATTCAACAGAATCACTAAATTGTGTATAGTTTAATGCTATTTTTACATGATTTTTTGCTTTTTCTAAGGCGATTAAATGACGGCGCCTTGCTGAAAACACATCTTCGCCCGTCGGTCTGATTGCTGCAATTTCAGCAATTTTTTGCTCTAATAAATTAATGCCTTCGCCTGTTAGCGCAGAAAGAAAAATATAAGTTTCACCTTCTACTTCTTCAATTTTTGCTTGTTTTTTAATTAAATCGATTTTATTAAAAATATAAATATTTTTATGTTGATCATGATTTTTTTTATTATATTTATTTGTTTGATATTCTTTAATATCATATAAATTTAAAATTACATCCGCTTCTTGCATAGCTAATTTAGCGCGTCGAATTCCTTCTTGTTCAATGACATCATCGCTCTCTCGCAAACCAGCCGTATCAATTAGTTGAACAGGTAAACTACCAATCATCACTTGTTCGCGTAATATATCGCGCGTGGTACCTGGAATGGCCGTCACAATCGCACTATCACGTCGGCAGAGTTTATTTAATAAACTTGATTTACCAGCATTTGGCTTACCTGTAATAACAATAGTAATACCTTCACGCAAACGACTGCCTTCTGCAGCGGATTGCTCAATGTGTTCAATCTGCTGATGAATTTTTTCAGCTTGTGTGTGAATAGTCTGTTGGCCAAGAAAGTCAATTTCTTCTTCACCAAAATCAATACTCGCTTCAATGTAGGTTCGTAAGTGTATTAATGCATTTACTACTTCATGAATTTTTTCAGAAAATACGCCTTGCAATGAACGTAAGGCACTCGAGGCGGCTTCACGACTTGCTGCATCGATTAAATCTGCAACAGCTTCTACTTGCACTAAATCCATTTTTCCATTAAGAAAAGCACGTTTTGAAAATTCACCCGGCAACGCTAAGCGCGCACCATATGAAATACATTGTTCAATTAATAATTGAATAACAATCGGACTACCATGGCCTTGTAGTTCTAAAACATCTTCGCCAGTAAATGAATGCGGCGCTTTAAAAAATAAAGCAAGACCTTGATCTATGACTTGTTGGTTATCATCATAAAATGAAGTAAATAACGCAAAGCGCTCAGTAGGTATTTTTTTTAGTATTTTCTCAGCAATGTTTTTTGCTAACATTCCTGAAACACGCACAATTCCTACACCGGCCCGACCTGGTGGTGTTGCCGCTGCCACAATCGTGTCAGAAAAACTTTGTTGTGTGTTTAATCCTAATGGCATAAATTCTTTTTAACATAAAAATTATTGATTACAGTTCGTTTATTTATAAAAAAAGCGAATTAAAATTTAATTCGCTTTTTTTATATTTTAAATCTTTATATTAATTATTTTTTAATAATTTCAGTTTTTTTGAAGGTTCTTTTTTATTGGTATTACTTGGTTTATCCATACTACGCATGATGTACCACTGCTGTAAAAAAGAAACCGTATTATTAATAAACCAATATAAAACCAAGCCAGATGGAAATTTAGCAAACATCACTGTAAAAATAACCGGCATAAACAACATGAGTTTAGCTTGTGTTGGGTCCGGTGGTGGTGGATTTAAACGTTGCTGTAAAAACATCGATAAACCCATCAATATCGGCAAAATATAGGTTGGATCACTTTTTGATAAATCATGAATCCAAAAAATAAAAGGCGCTTGTCGTAATTGCACACTTTCAATCAACACCCAATATAAAGCGATAAAGACGGGTATTTGAATCAAAATCGGCAAACAGCCACTCATCGGATTAACTTTTTCTTTACGATAAAGTTCCAACGTTGCTTGTGTTAGTTTTTGTTTATCATCACCATATTGTTCTTTCAATGCATTAATACGTGGCTGTAATTTTTTCAGCGCACTCATCGAACGATAACTTTTAGCAGATAAGTGATAAAAAGCGAGTTTTATTATTAACGTGACAAGAACAATCGACCAACCCCAATTACCGACAACATTGTAAATTTTCTGCATTAACCAAAAGATGGCGACGGAAATCATCCATAACCAACCATAATCAATGGTTAATTGTAATCCCGGCGCAACGGCTTCTAAATTTTTTGCAATAGCAGGTCCTGCATAAAATTTTGCACTCGTTGTTATTTTTTCACCTGGATTCGCGATCAATGTTGGACCAAATGTACCAATAGCATATAAGCCATTTGGCATAACACGTGAGAAATAGCGAACTTCCGTATTTGGCTCAGGTACAAACGCACTCACAAAATAATGCTGAACCATCGCAAACCATCCACCACGAATGACTCTATCGAGCTGCATCTTTTGCATTTGCGTGAAACTAATTTTTTCATATTTCTTTTCTGGACTAGAAATCGCTGCACCAAAATAAGTGCCAAAACTGATTACACCGTGCTCAGTTTCAGGCGGTGTGTTTTTTCGTAGTAATTGTAAATAAAGATTACCTGACCATGCTTTTTGCGATGCGTTATCAATTTGATAATTCACATCAATTTCATAACTATGGCGATGAAAAGTATAAATTTTTGTAAATGCAATGCCATTTGTTGATTGCGTATGGAGTTTTACTTCAACCACAGCATCGCCATCTTTTAGTGTGTAAGCCGTCTGATCAGCACGATAAAGTGCTGATTGCTCACTTGTATCTGGTCCATCTTTACTAAATAAACCACTCTCAGCAATGTAACGTTTTTCAGATGTATCATTTAGCAACAGCGTGGGATCTTTTGAATGTAATTTGGCCGGGTATTTTAATAAACTTAGGCTAATTAAATTGCCACCTCGTGGATCAATCACAGCTTGAACAAGATCGGTGGTGACTGTGATTGGCTTTAATGAGAGAGAAGCTGTCGTCAATGGCGTTGAAGAAGGTGATGATTGATTTGTTTGTAAGCCTTGTAGTGTTTTTGTGCCGCTAGACGCCGAAATTTGTGCTAACGACGACGTTTGCATCATGACCGAGGTACCGGCCGCTGTATTGTCTATCGAGCCTTGTTGCATAGCTGAAGGCGATTGTTGCACTTCTGGTGTAGGATGATCTCGATCCCACGCTTGAAAAAGTGCTAACACAACGGCAACTAATGCCGCATATACGCCAATCCGCAAATAATCAGTGAGGTTCACAGGCATTATTTTTCGCTCTTTTGTTAGATGAATGATAAATTAAACAGGAAGTTGGAACAGGATCATGCCCCCCTTTGGAAAAAGGGTGGCAGCGTAATAATCGTTTACATCCTAACCACATACCGTAAAAAAATCCGTGTGATTGAATAGATTCCATCACGTAATTTGAGCAAGATGGATAAAATCGGCAGCATTGTCCAAAAAATGGGCTGATTATTCGTTGGTATAATCGAATCAAAAAGATGGGAAGTGTTTTTGATAATGCTGTTGCAATTTTTTCCACAAATGATCGGTCTCTTTTCGAAGTGCTATTTGATCTAATTTTCCGCATTCATGACGAGCAATAATAATAAGATCAATATTATTTAACTGATTTTTTGCAAGACGAAAGCTTTCTCTTATGACACGCCTAATTTTATTTCTATCAACTGCTTTTTTGGCAATTTTTTTTGCTGTAATAATGCCAATGCGTGCAAATGAGAATTTTCCTTTTTTCCATAATGCTAGAAAATTTTCAGACCCTGTTCGATAGGGTTGGTTAAACAGGGTTTGAAAGTCATTTTTTTTTCTTATGCGTTGCTGACGAGAAAATCCGGTTGATTTTATATTCACGGAATCAGTCTTTTACGCCCTTTTGCACGACGACGTGATAATACTTTACGACCATCGGGTGTTGCCATCCGCGCACGAAAACCATGTGTGCGATTACGTCTAATTTTGCTGGGTTGGTACGTTCTTTTCATGACAGCCAATCCTGTTGTATTTCATCTCAAATTCAGGTTGGCAATCATATAGGTCCTGTATACGTGTTGTCAAATAAACATCAACGTTTATGTGAAGTTGAATAAATGCCTGTGAATTGAAGAAAATACCTTTCTTATATCAATATCTTTTTAATTCTTTTAAAAGATTATTTTTGTTGCTTATTATACAGGGAAATTCTGTGGAAAATCCTAATAAATATATATTTATCATATAGTTACAACAATATAACTTTGTGGATAAATAACGTACTGCGTGTTGGTTGCTTGTGTATGGAAGTGCATAACTTTGTGGCTTGATTGTTTTCCAGTGGTTTTACACAGAGAATACGCCCCTTTCTACACAGGTTTTTAAGGCGAGTATGGCATCTCGAACTTTAGAAGATTGGTTGAAAATTACACAATCACAACATCGTTTAGAAATTGATCTGACATTGGATCGTGTTAGAACAGTAGCGACTCGATTAGGTCTTTTAAAACCCAATGGGGTGGTGGTGACCGTCGGTGGAACGAATGGAAAAGGGTCAACAGTTACCTTGTTAGAGCAATGCTGGTTAGCAGCGGGTTATCGTGTGGGCGCATTCACTTCACCTTGGCTATACTGTTTTAATGAATTAATTCGTGTGCAGGGCAAACCTGTGACGGATGCGTTATTGATTGCTGCTTTTACCCAAATTCATGCAGCACGGGGTGAAATCACCCTGACACAATTTGAATTTAATACGTTAGCTGCTTTATTGATTTTTCGAGATGCTGGATTAGATGTACTGATTTTAGAAGTAGGTTTAGGCGGACGTTTGGATGCGGTGAACTGTATTGATGCAGATGTTGCTGTGATTACATCGATTGCATTGGATCATATGGATCGTCTTGGCACAACGCGCGAAGCAATCGGCTTTGAAAAAGCGGGTATTTTTCGTCAAGGCCAATTAGTAGTTTGTGGTGATTTTTCACCACCCACCACGTTGTTAAGTGTCGCGCAAACGCTAGATACACAATTAGTTTGTCAAAATAAACAGTTTGGTTTTTTACTGACTAATCAAAATCAATTTGATTTCTGGTGTGAGGAAATAACACTTCGCAATTTACCCGTACCAAAATTAGCCTTACAAAATGTTGCAACAGCATTAACGGTTGTTTGTTTATTACAGAAAAAATTTTTAGTTAGCCGTGCTATAATAGAAAATGTATTGAAAACTATTTTTGTGCCAGGCCGCATTCAAGTCATAGAAGAACCTATTATCAAAATTTTAGACGTCTCTCATAACCCAGCCGCAGCAGAATTATTAGCCTCTTATTTAACTAAAAATAAAATTAAACAAAAAACGCGTGCAGTTTTTTCGATGTTAGCAGATAAAGATATTGTTGCTACGATTAACACACTACGTGATGTTATCGATGAATGGTTTATTGCACCTTTGCCAACGACTATTTTGCGTGCAGCAACTAAAAATAAATTAGAAGAAAGTTTTATCAATGCAAATATAAAAAATACGCAATTTTTTGAGACGATTCCTGATGCTGTACAAAATGCAGAAAATAATTCTGTGTCTGGTGATCGTATTATTATTTTTGGTTCTTTTTATACTGTGTCAACGGCGATGGGAATTATAAAAAACCCTTAGTTTAGTAATAGATCAGGGGGGTATTGTTTGACGACTTGATTGCATATCAGTTGCCCATCAGCTGTTGCAAGTGATCAAAGCTATGCCCTTTCTGATGACATGAAGCATGCTTTATCAGTAAAATGCAGCTTGCTGTTTGGCAGTTGCGGTCAGTTAAGTCGTCAAACAATACGCCCACTGATCTATTGCTTAGTTTATTTTACAAGCAGCCGCTAAACGAAAAACTCGTGCGGTCATATCGACATGATGGACGCGTAAATAATCGACTTTTTTTGACATGGCTAAACTGGTAATGGCTGTTTCAATATCTCTTTCGACAAATGGTTTTTCTGTAAAAAGATCAAAAAAACGTTTGCGTGAATGGCCCACTAATAGTCGTAATTCTAACGATTTAAAATAATCGCAATTTTTTATTAAGGCAAAAGACTGTGCAGCTGTTTTACCAAAGCCAATACCAGGATCAAAAATAATGCGTTGTCGTGCAATACCGATTTTTTCTAAATTTTTTATTTTGTTTTCTGCCCAAGTATAAATCGTTTTTAGCGGATCCGTATTTGTATCCAGTGTTTTTGCTTGATTGGCAGGAATGCCTAAGTGATGCATCATCACAATATCACAAGTATGTTCTGCAATGATTTTTTGCATCGAAAGATTATCAAGTCCACTCACATCGTTAATCCAATCTACACCTAATGCAAGTGCACGTTGAGCTGTTTCTGGATGACGCGTATCAATACTGATACGTGGAAATAATAAAGTACGTTCAAAAGTCATTTTTTGTTGTAAAAGTGCAGTAAGAAAAGGGCCTAAGCGTTGCCATTCCGTTTCTGCAGAAATGGGTTTTACATTAGGATTCGTTGCTTCCGCACCAATATCTAAAATAGTCGCGCCATGTTTTACTAAAGACATTGCTTGAGTGAGTGCTTGATCTATATTTGTGAAAAGTGCGCCATCGGAAAATGAATCAGGGGTTAAATTAATAATGCCTATTAATTCTGGTGTATCAATACGCTGTGCAATTTGGCGCGTATGAAAAGGAGCGTCACCAGAAAAACGTGATCCCCATGATGAGACAAGTGTGGCGGCAGTTTCTTTTTTGATTGGATGAAACCAATCGGGTGCTACATCGGCTAAAGGCCACAAAGCAAAAGGTCGATCGCATAAATGTGGATGAGGAAGTTTAAGCTTTTCGGACTGAATGACGCATTGATCAAATGCTAATAAATCAATATCAATAATACGCGGCCCCCAAGGTTTTTCAGGTAAACGACCCGCATGGATTTCCGCTTTTTTTAATAAAGGTAATAACTCTTCCGGCGTAAGTTGTGTTTCACAAGAGATGGCTAAATTAAAATACGGTCGATTCCAATCAGCCGGTGCATTGTCAGGTAAAAGCGCATCTGAGAGATAAACGGGTGAAATTGTTTTCACAGTGATCGATGGCAGTGCGCGAAGTTCAGCGAGCCCACGACGCAAATGCTGTAGTCGATCGCCTAAATTCGAACCAAGCCCAAGAATCATACGGGTCATAGTGTATCTCCATAGTCAAAAACAACGCCTTGTGTTAGACCCTCCAATGGGGGAGACTTTGTGATAGATACACGAATTTTTGTAGATAAAGGTACAAGTGTTTGAATATATTTATAAATTTCTGCACTTAAATATTCTAGAAGACGAAATTCGCGTCCGGCAATAAAGTATTGTAGTTTTTGGATGAGTTCTGCGTAACAAAATGTGTCTTCTATCTGATCTGTTTGGCATCCTGACGGTGGTGTCTCAGATTGAAGTATAATATCGGCAAGTACCTGTTGAGGTTGTTGGCGCTCTGTATCTGGCCAGCCAAGTAGTACAGAAAATTGTAGCCCTTTGATAGTTAAGCAACTTTGATGCGTTGTCATGGCTCGATTACCCATTCTGTCTATCGTCAAGTGTCAGATGCTTCATGAGCCGCGCATTCTAGCAGTATCAGGTCAAATACAGTACTATGTTGCCCCTCATAGCGCATTGCATAAACATTGAGTAAAAGAGGCTGGATATGGTTAAAAATAGTTACATCCGGCGCCTTGCCCGACAGCCTTATCGGCATGGGTTTGTAACCTCGATTGATTCTGACACATTTGCCCCGGGGTTATCAGAAGACGTCATCCGTCAGATTTCTGCAAAAAAGTCCGAGCCTGAGTTTATGTTGGCGTGGCGTTTGCAAGCTTATCGTTACTGGCTAACATTGTCGTTGCCGCGCTGGGCACAATTGCATTATCCAGACATTGATTTTCAAAATATTATTTATTATTCGGCGCCAGGTAAACCCTCATCGAATGCACCGAAAAGTTTGGATGAAGTGGACCCTGAATTATTAAAAACGTATCAGAAATTAGGTATTCCTTTGCATGAGCAGGGGCGACTTGCGGGCGTGGCTGTGGATGCTGTTTTTGACAGCGTATCGGTTGCGACAACGTTCAAAGAAACGCTTGCCAAAGCAGGTGTTATTTTCTGTCCTTTTTCTGAAGCTGTACGTGATTATCCAGAATTAATTCAAAAATATCTCGGAACGGTCGTACCTTACCGCGATAATTTTTTTGCGGCATTAAATTCTGCTGTATTTAGTGACGGTTCGTTTGTTTATATTCCAAAAAATACGCGCTGTCCCATGGAGTTATCGACTTACTTTCGTATTAACGCGGCAAAAACAGGACAATTTGAACGAACCTTGATTATTGCGGATAGCGGTAGCGACGTCAGTTATCTTGAAGGTTGTACTGCACCGATGCGTGATGAAAATCAATTACACGCGGCAGTTGTAGAGTTGGTTGCATTAGATAATGCAAAAATAAAATATTCCACCGTACAAAACTGGTATCCAGGTGATGAGGAAGGTCGCGGTGGCATTTTCAATTTTGTAACCAAGCGTGGCGCATGTCGAGGCGTCAATTCCAAAATTTCTTGGACGCAGATTGAAACAGGGTCTGCCATTACGTGGAAATATCCAAGTGTGATTTTGCAAGGTGATCACTCTGTCGGTGAGTTTTATTCTGTCGCGCTGACTAATCATCGACAACAAGCGGATACCGGTACCAAAATGATTCATCTTGGTAAAAATACGCGAAGCACGATTATTTCTAAGGGTATATCGGCAGGTTTTGGCCAAAATACCTATCGCGGTTTAGTCCGTGTTGCGCCGCGTGCGGAAAACGCACGAAATTATACGCAATGTGATTCTTTACTATTAAGCGATACCTGTGGTGCACATACGTTTCCATTAATCGATGTAAAAAATCAAACTGCACAAGTGGAACATGAAGCTTGCACATCAAAGATAGGGACAGATCAATTATTTTACTGTCGACAACGCGGACTCACTGAGGAAGATGCCGTTTCATTGATTGTGAATGGCTTTTGTCGAAAAGTATTTAATGAATTACCGATGGAATTTGCAGTTGAAGCACAAAAATTGCTTGAAGTTAGTCTTGAAGGGGCGGTCGGATGAAGTTACTTGAAATTAAAAATTTACATGCAGCAATTACAGGTGAAACATCACGTGATATTTTGCGTGGTTTAGATTTAACGATTCAGCAAGGCGAAGTGCACGCCATTATGGGACCAAATGGCTCTGGTAAAAGTACATTGGCGCATGTGTTGGCTGGTCGAGAAGGTTATACTGTCACAGACGGAGAAGTGACTTTTTTTAATGAAAAAAATAAAAATAAGAATAAAAATGAGAATTTATTATTACTGGAACCAGAAGAACGTGCTGCTGCAGGACTATTTTTAGCGTTTCAATATCCTGTAGAAATTCCTGGCGTGAATAATATGCATTTCTTGCGCACAGCGTTGAATAGTCAACGGAAATCACGTGGTGAAGCACCATTGGATGCAATGGATTTTATTGCTTTAGCAAAAGAAAAGTGCGCTATTGCTGGTATGGATGAAAAATTCTTACAACGTGCTGTCAATGAAGGATTTTCTGGCGGTGAAAAAAAACGCAATGAATTATTACAAATGTTGTTGTTAGCTCCGACCTTGGCAATTTTAGATGAAACGGATTCTGGTCTTGATGTGGATGCATTACAAAAAGTAGCGGCAGGGGTAAATAGTTTGCGTGACAAACAACGTAGTTTTCTGGTGATTACACATTATCAACGGTTACTGGATTATATTATCCCTGATATTGTGCATATCATGATAAATGGCAGAATTGTGAAAACAGGTGATGCAAACCTAGCGCGTGAAGTAGAAAGTCGTGGTTATGCTTGGTTAGATGAAACGGCTGTATAAATAATGATGAGAGTCATACATTCAATGAAATCGACAAATACAATTCGACTCACCAATGGTGAAGACTATCATCTTTTAAAAAATAATTTAATAGAAAATTTGCCTGACGGTATTCGATTAAATACCGTTGAAAATGAAAAAACAGTCACTATTTCGCTGCATGTTGCTGCAGGCTATCAAATCACAGAGCCATTGCATTTGCAATTAGCGCCTTTGTCAGCTTTAGAAAAACGTGATTTATGTTTTAATATTTTGCTAGAAGAAGGCAGTCGTCTATTTTTAATTGATGAACAACATTATGCTCAGTCAACAGAAGTCGACATAGAAAATAATATCTTAAATAATTTAATGTCGATCGCGTTGCATGCAAATTTGAAAAAAAAGAGTTATTTTGAGTATGTTAAATTACAAACATTACCAAAAACTATTTCTTGTAAAACAGCATTTACTGTTGAGCAAGCACAAGGTAGTGAATTACACGCTGGTTTTTTTCATCAAGGCGCGCAACTGTCAGAAGAACGTGTGCGGATTATTCAGCAGGGCGCACAGGCAAGCTCACATTTGTATGGTTTATTTACCGGCACTCTTCATGGCCAACGCAATCAGCAGGATATCGAAATTCGACATTTAGCGACTGATGGTGCCAGCAGTATGTTGTATAAAAATATTTTAGACCAACAATCTGCGGTGGATTTACGCGGTAAAGTGTTTGTTGAAAAAAATGCACAACGTATTAATGCATCGCAAGCATTACATTCTTTATTGCTTTCACCAACAGCAGAAGCAGCCTGTCGGCCAGAATTAGAAATTTATGCGGACGATGTTAAGTGTGCACATGGTGCGACAGTTGGACAGCTTGATACGGATGCACTTTTTTATTTACGTACACGGGGTCTATCTGCAATAGATGCTCGGCAAATGCTAATGCAAGCATTTGCAGCAGAGATTTTTGAAAAAATTCCATCATCAAAGTTACTAAATTTTCTTTTAGGAAAAATGGGTTATCTCGATGCATTTTAAAGAGTATAAAAAAGATTTTCCTATTTTGGCTGATTTGAGTCATGGCAAGCCATTAGTTTATTTGGACAGTGCAGCGAGTAGTCAGAAACCACACGTCGTCATTAAGGCAATGAATGATTATTATGCGCATGATCATGCAAATATACATCGTGGAGTGTATGAATTAAGCGAACGTGCAACGCATTTATATGAAGCTGCACGTGTTCAGGTGCGTGATTTTATCCATGCAAAATCAAGTAAAGAAATTATTTTTGTGCGAGGTGCCACAGAAGCGATTAATTTAGTCGCGAATAGTTTTGGCCGTAAGTTATTGCAGCCGGGAGATGAGATTTTATTGACGATGATGGAGCATCATTCAAATATCGTACCGTGGCAAATGGTCGCTCAAGATACGGGCGCTGTGATTAAAGTAATACCGGTGTCGAAAGCGGGTGAATTAGAAAATTTAGCGAACTTTGCAACGTATTTTTCAAAAAAAACGCGTTTATTAGCGATAACGCATGCCTCGAATGTACTAGGCACAATTAATCCGATACAAAAGATTACTGCATTAGCGCATGCGCATGGCATATCCGTGTTAGTGGATGGTGCGCAAGCGGTGCCACATTTGCCAGTCGATGTACAAGCATTAGATTGTGATTTTTATGTGTTTTCTTCACATAAAATGTATGGCCCTACCGGAATTGGTGTGTTGTATGGCAAAGAAAAATGGTTAACCGCTATGCCACCTTGGCAAGGTGGTGGTGACATGATTGAGCGTGTGAGTTTTACGGGAACAACATACGCTCCTTTGCCAGCAAAATTTGAAGCGGGTACACCGGCCATCGCAGAAGCAATAGGATTAAGTGCAGCTATCAACTATTTGCAAAAAATTGGTATGGAAAACATCGCGCAGCATGAACAGCATTTATTATCGATAGCGAATCAATTACTTGAAAAAGTGAAAGGTTTACAAATTATTGGCACAGCAGCTGAAAAAGTTGGCGTAATTTCTTTTGTGATGGAAGGTGTTCATCCACATGATATTGCAACGATTCTCGATCATGAAGGGATTGCCGTACGTGCTGGCCATCATTGTGCCATGCCATTAATGACGCATTTAGGTTTGCCTGCATGTACACGACTGTCATTTGGTTTGTATACCACAGAAAGTGATATTGTGACTTTCGTGCAAGGGCTGGATGCAGTGCGGAGGATTTTTAATTAAATGAGTGATGAACTGCGAGAATTATATCAATCCGTGATTATTGATCATGGCCGTCATCCACGAAACTTTGGTGCGATGCCTGATGCAACGCATCATGGTTCTGGTTTTAATACTTTATGCGGTGATCAAATTATGCTGCATGTATTTATGCAAAATAATGTAATTGAAAAAATTCAATTTGAAGGAGCAGGTTGTGCGATTTCCATGGCATCTGCTTCGTTATTAACAGAGAAATTACGTGGTTTGTCAGAAGCATCAGCTCGGCAATTGTTTAATGATTTCCATGCGCTAGTTATGGAAGGGAAAACTGCAAATTCTCTTGGAAAATTAAGTGTTTTTGCAGGTGTGCGTGAGTTTCCAGTTCGCGTAAAGTGTGCCACGTTAGCGTGGCATACTTTCATGGCAGCACTTGCTGGTGATGCTGGTCAGGTTAGTACGGAGGAAAACACGGTATGAATTTGCCTGTGACATTTACCCCTGCAGCCGTTGCACATATTCAAACAATGCTAGCAAAAGAAAATAAAAAAAATGAGACAACAAAAAAATCAGCGATAGGATTTTTTTTATCTATTAAGAAAACGGGTTGTTCTGGTTATGCATATGTGCCAACGATTGTGTATACAGCACCCGAAAATGCGTTGCATTATATCACAGCTGAAGGATTGGCTGTTTGGATAGATCGTGAGAGTGAACGGTTATTACAAGGTATAGTCGTTGATTTTGTGGAAGATAAAACGGGCTTACATCAAAAACGTTTAGTCTTTATTAATCCTAATGAAAAAGGCCGCTGTGGTTGCGGCGAAAGTTTTACGGTGTAAAATTTTATGTTTAAACAAGATACGATAGAAGTGTTACGGGATTGCGAAGCCTTGCTGATTCCAGCAGGTGAAAAGATTATGTTACAAAAAGGTTCCTTAGTTTATATTACACAAGCATTAGGCAATGCATATACTGTCTATATCAATGGAAATTTAGCGCGTGTTGCAGGTAAAGATGGTGATGCATTAGGTATGGCCAGTATTGCAGAGCCAGATATTGATGCATTAGAAGGGACAACTGAAGAAAAAGTGTGGGAATTATTAAAAACATGTTTTGATCCGGAAATCCCCGTCAATATTGCCGATTTAGGTTTAGTCTATGAATGTCATGTCGCTGAAGGTCATGTCACTATTCGTATGACATTGACAGCGCCTGGTTGCGGTATGGGCCCTGTGTTGATTGCAGAAGTAGAACAAAAAATACGTTTATTACCTGAAGTGATTGATGTCAAGGTAGAATTAGTTTTTGATCCACCGTGGGATCGTAGCATGATGAGTGATGTGGCTAAATTGCAATTAGGTATGTTGTAATTTTTAAAAAGAGTAAATAGAGCGAGGAATCATTGATGACTATACATGAAAAAATTCAACAGCAGATTAATGAAAATCCCGTAGTATTATATATGAAAGGTACGCCACAATTTCCACAATGTGGTTTTTCATCGCATGCAGTAAAACTATTAAAAGAATGTGGTGTTGAAAATTTTCTAGCAGTAAACGTCTTAGAAGATCCTGAAGTAAGGCAAGGAATTAAAACATTTTCTGAGTGGCCCACTATCCCGCAATTGTATGTGAAGGGCGAGTTTATTGGTGGCAGCGATATTATGACGGAAATGTACGAAAGTGGCGAGCTACAAGTTGTTTTGCAGTCTTCTGTTATTAATAATAAAAATTAATTTTTTATTATTTTCTTATTATTTAAAGGGAATATTATAAAATATTCCCTTTTTATTTATCTATAAGGGATGAAAATGAGTAGACATAGAAAAGGAAAACATAAGCATAAAGTATCCCCGCCTGTACTTGAAGAAAAATTGAGTGTCCTGACGGATGCTTCCATGATTGTTTTGCCAGAAATAAAATCTACTGTGTTTGAAAAAAGAAAAAAATATCATTTACTTACTATTCCACCTTTACCAGATTCTATGGATGTGGATCCTATTTTGAGCATCCAAAAATATTGGGTTGGTGAAAAAGAAGAAGAAACAAATTGGTCTGATGCAGTATTAAAAATGGCGTGTATTGCAACAGTAGTAATGTTTGATACATTTTTAGAGAAAGATGAATCAAAAGAACAAGAGCGTGAACTGCTAGAATTAAAGCAATTTATCCAAAAGTGTTATCTGGTTGTAACAGATGAGATATTAAATTGTTTAAATAAATTGGTTGCAATGGATAATGAGCATTTTTTACTTTTAATTGAAAATTTAGCGAAAAGTATTTATGAAAGTGATAGAAAAAATCAATGGCGTGAATATGTAAAAAAATTACCAGATCAATTACGATTAGTTTTTTTATTAAATTATGCTTATTTATCATTACAAGGATTTAATACAGAAAGTATTTATTCAATATTGATTGCTATTGTGATGCAAGCTAATCTTGGAAAAGATGCTGATGATGCAGACAAATTAATAAAAAATTTTTTTGATATATATAAGGTTTCTCCTGAATATAAAAAATCTTATTCAATTCTACATTCTGATAAAATTGATGCAATGAAAATTGCAAATATTTTATTGTGTTATTATACAGTTAGAAAAAAAATTAATAGCAAAATAGTATTAAAGTTTTGTGAAATACATGTTCAATTTTTAATTGAATTTTCTTTTATGGCTCTTTCTGATGTTTATGTTAAATTTTTAAAAATGAATGCTGATATTTTTCATCTTGATAATATATTAAAAAGAGAAATAGAAATTTTAGAAGGCGTTTGTAATATAGAAAATCATCTTGAGCACGTAGCGTATCGTATATTTAAAAAAAATAATTACCGATTAGGTTTGATAGAGCTAGCGTCTAGTGAGCCAGATTTTTTAAAAAAAACAGATGTTGAGATTGAGGATCTTTTTGAGAAGGCAGCTGAAAATGAACCTTTCTTATATACCGGGCTCATTTCTTTAGCTAAATTTTATATAAAAAATAATAAATGGAAAAACGCAAAAGCTACTCTGTTAAAAGCAGGAGTTAATTTTCCTGTGCCTGAAATAATGAATGAATTAATAGTTTTCTATGCTAAGTTGTTATTGGCCAATAATTGTCAGGAAGTTTGTTATAATTATTTAAATCCAATAGAAAGCTACTTGAATGTTAATCAACGCGTTGTATATATTGAAACACTGATTAAATTAAACTTAATAGATGCTGCATGGAGTAATTTTCTGGATTTTGAGGATAAATTTGATGCATATGATCATCAAAAAAAAATATTGACTAATTTAATTTTAGAGAATCATCATTTGTTTTTTTCTCATATTTTGAATCATATCTATACAGAAAATTTTAATATAGAAAGTAATTTTATAGAAAATTTATTTTTTCAATTATTAAAAAATTTATTAAACTCTTTGTCTGCTTTTTATGTCGTTTTGTCTCAAGAGAAAAATGGATATTTATTTAAAAAAATACACAATAAAAATATTGTGACTTTTGAAGAAGATTTGTTAAAAGCAATACAATTGTTTGAGTGCGTCACTATTTTTCAAGAAAAAAAGCTTTTGTTAGAAGTAGATACAAGTGATTTTTTAATCGATAAAGCTGCTACAAGAACGACATTACTTAAACATATAGATTATTTTAGTAAGTATAAAAAAATTAAAGAAGATAGTTTTCTTTATTCAAAGAAAATCATTTATCAACTTGATTCAATCTATAATCTTTTGATAGAAAAAAAGCATGATGATTTTATAGAGAGCATGAGCGTCTTTTTGACTTCCTGTAAAAATTTTTCAGATTGTTATGAGGCGATCATTAAAGAAAAAATTATTTTGATTATTAAAGAATTATCTACCAACTTAGATAATGAATTATTAACAAATTTTGTTCTTTTATTTGACAAAATAAGATCTGCTAAAATCATTTCGTTACTAGAGCTTTATTTAAAAGATTTTTTTGGTGAGAACAATATCACTTTAAATTTTCAAGAAGATAAAATAGAGTCAGATAGTATTTTATCTCCTGATAAATTTTTAGAGAATAAATCAACAGATATTTCTAATTCTAGAGTTTCATCTATCTTGTTTGAGAGTAAAAGTTATCTGGTGGAAGAAGAACGTTCTGAAAAAAGGTCGCTGCTTACGGATAATATAGCGAAAATGATTGATTCTGATATAACAATCACATCCAAAGCAAAAAAAAATAAAAAAGATAAAACAGATAAAACAGATAAAACAGATAAAAAAATTAAGATACATACCTCTATATTTTCAGAAAAAAAGAATAAAAAAAAATTAAATATTATAATAGATAAAAAGAGTGAAAAATTGCATGAAGAAAAAGATGAACGATCGATGAAGAACGAAGTTGTTGCATCAAAAAATCAAGATCAGTTTATAAAAACTACTTATTGTTATTTTGATGAATATAAAAAAATAGGTACTAGAGTATCGCGCAAAAATGGAATTGAAAATAAGTTGCCTTCTGCTCTAAGCCTTGTGAAGGCGAGGCACTTACTAACCTTTGGATTGTTTCGTCAGTCAGCAAGAGAAAGAAACCCTCGTATTTTTTATGAAGGTATTACTGCGGCAGATTTACCCAAATATAAGACTAAACCAAAGTAGAATTGTAGTGGAATTCAGTTAGGTATCATTACTGTGACCCACAGACCTACCTGTAAATTTACGCCACCAGCTTAAACGAGGCAAATATAATAAGAGGTAAATCAAAATCGAAGTAAGCAAACTCACTAAATAAAATCCGAAGGCTACGGCAAGTCCAACGGCTGCTGTGGCCCAAAGTGTTGCAGCGGTTGTTAAGCCACTGACGCTACTTTCTTGGCGAAATATTACACCGCCACCTAAAAACCCAATACCACTGACGATTTGTGCGGCAATACGTGATGGATCGGCACCGCCCATACCAGCAAGACTTAATGATAAAATCCCAAAAACACATGATCCTAGGGCAATTGCACCATAGGTTCGAATGCCTGCAGATGATCGGCCAATACCATGACGTTCTCGTTCCCAGCCAATCAGTGCACCAAGTAAAAATGCGATAAAAATACGAAAAAACATTTCAAGAGTAGGTTCTAAACTAGGAAATGGATTGGTAATAATCATATCAAGCAATCCTTTTGATTTTTATCCTAACGAACGTATTGAAATTATCCTAATCGTTTATTTGTAAAAATAAAAGAAAAAATTTTATAACTGTTAGTTCAGATGAAGATTCTTTCCTATTGTTATAGGAATTATTGACGAAAAGCGAAAGCGTGCAAATTTCTTATATTTTCTTCTCGTTTTTCTTGTTCTTTTTGTCTTTTACGTTCTTCTTCCCAGCCTGCATAACCTTCATCACTATTATAGTATTCTTCTTCAAGTTTATTTCTGTCTAATTCATTCTCTATGTTTTCTCCAGCTTCACCTCTTTCATTTATTTCAATATCTTTTGACTTTACTTCTTCTTTTTGCTCTTTTTTAAAAAGTCGATTGTGTGACATCTTTTAATTCTCTCCTGTTTTTAAAGAGCGTGTGTTGCCGGGGATAATACAATCTCGCATCGCTTCACATACAGCTTGCATCATGGAGATATTGTGAATACAAGCTAAATGGCCATAAAGCTGTGATTTTTGTTTAAATAAAAAATGCAGATAACTTCGCGTGAAATTTTTGCAAGTATAACAAAAGCAATTTTCGCTAAGTGGGCGTTCATCTTTTGCGTAAATAGATTTTTTAATTAAGAGATGATCGCTATCTTTTTCACCAAGCCCTACAAAACGTATCCATTGATTTTCAGTCGGTACAATTTTGCCGCAATAGAGCGCACCGTGTCGCGCGTTACGTGTCGGTGCAACACAGTCAAATAGATCAATGCCACGTGCCACAACATCAATGAGATCAGAGGGGCGCAGACCGACGCCCATGGTGTAGCGCGATTTTGTTATTGGCAGTAGCGGACGGACCCAGTCGATAATTTCCACGGTTTTAGCCATATCAAAACCGATGACTTCACCACCAATCGCGATGCCATCGACTGGCGTGGCTAAAATAGCGGCAGTACTCTTTTCACGGAGATCGCGAAAGCTGCCGCCTTGAATAATGCCAAATAATGCTTGGTGATCACCGTGTACCGATGTGGGGTGTTTTAAATGTGCATTCACAGATTCGTTTAACCAACGGTGCGTGCGTTCTAGCGCGCGCTCTGCTGCCTCGCGGCCACCATTTTCAGGTGTGCATTCGTCAAACACCATAATGATATCTGCGCCAGTGACTTTTTGAGTGTGAATCGACGATTCAGGTGATAGGCGAATGGTTTGATGTGTGATGGGATGTTTAAATTGCGCACCATTATCATCAATGCGGCAAAGATTGCCTTTTTTGGACAAGCTAAATACTTGAAAACCACCACTATCCGTTAACATGGGTTTATTCCATCCCATAAAACGGTGCATACCACCTGCATTTTCAATAATCGATAAACCCGGTGCACAGAGCATATGATAGGTATTGCCACCCAAAATGATTTGGCTACGTGCAGCCAAAAGATCGGAAGGCGTCATGTGATTGACAAAAGCACGTGTGCCGACTGGCATAAACGTTGGTGTCAGTAATTCACCGTGGGCTGTGGTGACACGGGTCACGCGCGCTGGTAATACGGCATGTTGTTTAATGAGTTCGGTACGGAAGGTATTAGTTGGCATGAGATACTGTTTTTTTATTAATTAAGTCATTTCTGCTATAAAACGCTAATAAAGCCAGAGAATGCAGTGTGAGAGATAGTGTAACAGATTTTAACCGATTGAGAGGATTTTATGCATGTCTATTGAGCGTGATTATACATTGGCAGATCGATTATGTCTGGCGTTAGATGATGCCTTGCGCGCGATGTTTGATACACCGCAAGCGACAGGCCGTGCGTCACCGGCAAAAAATATGTCTGAGCCATTATTAACAGAAAAAGAACGTCAGCATGCCGCCGGGTGTATGCGTGTAAACCATGCGGGTGAAGTTGCCGCACAAGGGTTGTATCACGGTCAAGGGATGGTGTCGCGATCGCCCGTGTTACGTGCGCAAATGGCGCATGCTGCGCGTGAAGAAGGCGATCATTTGCTTTGGTGTAGTCAGCGATTAGCGGAATTAGGGAGTCATCGTAGTATGCTGACGCCCTTTTGGTATGGTGGATCGTTACTAATTGGTGTTTGTGCGGGTTTAGCAGGTGATCGCTGGAGTTTGGGTTTTTTGGCAGAAACCGAAGAGCAAGTGATGCGGCATTTATCGCGTCATTTGGCGAGTTTGCCATCAGCAGATATCAAGAGTCGCTCAGTGCTGGAACAAATGCAGCAAGATGAAGCAGCGCATCGAGATGAGGCATTAGAAGCTGGGGCAGTTGATTTGCCACAAGGAGTTAAAAAAATGATGGGATGGTTTTCCGCTGTGATGGTTCAGACGGCATATCGGTTTTAGATGAAATATGCCGCATGTTTTCTGATATAAAAAATATTTAGTTAGTGACTGGCACATACATCAAAACTAGTGCAGTTGCTTCCATTAACCAAACGACCCAAATGATTTCTAAGGTCCAAGGAAACCAGTGACGTTTGATCAACCAATAAACACCGGCAGGCAATAAGCCAGCAAGGGCAGGGATGGCAAGTAGAGCAAGTAATTCACGAATTGTATTGCCGGCAGCGCCTGCTGAAAAAACTTGTTTTAATTGTTCATCAATCCAATTATGAGCAGCGACTGCGGCATGTAATCCTTGCTGAATAAACGGCATACAAAAGATAACAATTAAACTTAGTATAATAAGAGCGATAATTTGTTTTAACATTGATGCGTTCCCTTTTTGTTAAAAAATAAATAACTTACCGATAATTTGAAAATTTAGATATCTAAATTTTATGTTCTTAGCCCAATGCCTTTTCGAAGTAAGATCATGCAAGTAATTAATAGTCCGATGAATAAGCTACCCGTTAAAATAAAACCGTGATAAACATTGACATCAGAAACGCCAAGCATGCCATGACGAAATGTATCCACAATGTTTAATATTGGATTCCAAAGCGAAAGCGTCTGCCAAAATGGCGGTAGTTGATGAATAGAATAAAACACACCACCCAGATAAGTGAGAGGCGTTAAAATAAACGTAGGCACAAAGGAGACATCATCAAATTTTTTAGCAAAAATACCATTGGCTAAACCAGCAAGTGAAAAAATAAGCGCAGACAAAATGGCCATGGCGGTCATTTGTAAATAATGATGAATATGCAGATGTGTGAAGAGCAGCGCAATACATAAAACAATGATGCCAGATAAAATACCACGCAATGCGCCACCTAATGTATACCCTAATAAAATAATATAATCTGGCATGGAAGAAACGAGCATTTCTTCAATACTTTTACTGAATTTTGCGCCAAAAAACGAAGAAGATGTGTTGGCATAGGCATTCGTAATAATTGACATCATGGTGAGACCAGGGACGATATATTGCATGTAGCTTAGACCCTGCACATCACGAATTTGCGAACCAATTAATTTACCAAAAATAATAAAATACAACGTCATAGTAATAGCGGGTGGTAATAGTGTTTGACTCCAGATGCGCAGAAAACGCGTAATTTCTTTCGTTAGAATGGTCTGTAGGGCAATACGATTACGAGTAAAAACACTAGTCATTTCTGTCCCTTTTCTTCTCGAGTGAGGTGGACAAACATTTCTTCTAATCTGTTTGTTTTGTTACGCATACTCGTCACATGTAGATTATGTTGATTGAGAATAGTAAATAATTCGTTGAGTGTTTGATCTTGTTTAAGTTCTGTTTCTAGGGTGTATTTGTCAATTAATTTAACTGGATAATTCCCTAATTGTGGTGGTGTATTAAGGGGCTCGGCTAAATCTAAAATAATCGTTTGCGTATGTAAGCGATGTAAAATAGATTTCATATCCGCATTTTCAATGACGTGACCACGGTCGATAATGGCAACATGTCGACACAGTTGTTCAGCTTCTTCTAAATAATGTGTGGTGAGAATAATAGTTGTGCCATTATTGTTTAATTCTCGCAAAAACTCCCACAAGCTATGCCTTAATTCAATATCGACACCTGCTGTTGGTTCATCGAGGACGAGTAATTCTGGTTCATTAATGAGTGCACGAGCAATCATCAAACGGCGTTTCATTCCGCCCGATAAACGTAATGCGATTTGATTGCGCTTTTCATATAACCCCAATTTTTTTAAATAATGATTTGCGCGTTGTGTGGCAATGTTACGTGGAATACCATAATAGCCTGCTTGATTAATCAGTATTTGGCTTATTTTTTCAAAGGGATTAAAATTAAATTCTTGCGGTACCACGCCGATGCAGGACTTTGCCGCTTCTAATTCATGATCGATATCATGTCCGAAAATAGCAACTTTGCCACTTGTTTTGTTAACCAAAGAACACAAAATACCAATTGTCGTAGACTTGCCCGCACCATTTTTGCCGAGCAGAGCAAAAAAGTCTCCTTTGGGAACAGTAAGATGGATACCTTTTAGTGCTTGTAAGCCATTGCGATAAGTTTTGGTTAAATTTTCTACAACAAGTGCGTGCATGAAAGTTTCCTGTCTGACCGAAAGAGAATATTACAGGATTGCTTCCGGCGGAGTGAAATGTTTTTTTAATTGTATGAGCATGCGCTGTAACGCTTGGCCACGATGACTAATTTGATTTTTTTCCATAATAGACAATTCAGCGGCACTGCGGTTAAGTACTGGGTCAAAAAAAATTGGATCGTAGCCAAATCCTTTTGTCCCCGTGGGTGTTTGCAGAATACGACCGTGCCATATGCCTTCGGCAATGAGTGGCGCAGGGTCTTCAGCAGATCGGAGAAACACGAGCGTACAGTGAAAGCTTGCTACTCGTTTTTCTTGTGGGACGTTTTGTAGTGCTTGAAGCAATTTGTGAATATTTGCTGCTGCGTTTTGCGGTGTCCCGGCATAACGAGCAGAATAAATTCCCGGCGCACCATTTAAAGCGGAAACGACTAAACCTGAGTCATCCGCAATCGCAGGTAAACCGGCGATTGCGGCAGCAGCACGTGCTTTGAGTAATGCATTTTCAATAAATGTCAGTCCTGTCTCTTCAACTTCAGTGAGTGAAAATGCAGTTTGTGGCAAAATTTGCACGGGTAAATTTGTCAGTAATTGTTGTATTTCTGCAATTTTCCCAAGGTTGGTACTGGCAAGAACGATTTTCTTGTTTATCATAAAGTTCATTACGGTAATAACATAGTAAGAAATTGTAGAAAAATTAATGCAGGAATGGGTGTGATATCAATACCAGCAATGGGCGGAATCAAGCGACGCAAAGGCTGCATAATGGGTCGTGTGATCGCCTCTAAAATATCACTAATGGGTGTTGCGCCTGGATTTAGCCAGCTAAGCAAAGCTTGAATTAAAATTGCGTAAAATAATGTTTGTAATAAAATCCGGATGGTTGCAGAGACCGCAAATAAAAGTAAGAAATGTATTGGTGGGATGACGCCTACTAATGCAGATAATACGCTTAATTTAATGATTTCAATTAAAAATAACCAAGTTAATGTGGCAGATTCTAGATTTCGATAATTTGGGATAAAACGTCTAACCGGTGCCACAATGGGTTGGGTTAAGCGAATAATAAACTGCGTGATTGGGTGAAAATAATTAATTCGAGCAAAGGCAAGTAATAGTCGGATTGCTAAAACGAAAAGATATAATTCAAATAGTGTACTGACTAAAAAAAGTAAAGCATTGCTCATTTTTATTTTTCTCCGAGTGTTTGTGCACGTTGTTTTGCAGCATCTACTGCTTCAATAAATTGTGTAGTTACTCCATGTGCGCGAAGTATTTTTAATGCCGCTTCGGTAGTGCCGCCGGGTGATGTGATGGAATGTATCAGATTTTCTAGGAGGGTTTCATGTGTTTTTGTTGAGTTTGCCTGAACTTGTTCGATAGCTAGACGCGCGGTACCAAGCGCCGTTTGTAAAGTCAGTGCAAGCGCAATATCTTTTGGTAAACCTATTTGCGCGCCTGCTTTGGTAAGTGCATCCATGATGAGTAGAAAATAAGCAGGGCCCGAACCAGATAACGCAGTGACGGCATCAAGTAGAGATTCTTCCTGTAACCAACAAACTGTCCCAACAGAACGCATTAGTGTTTCAGCCAGTTGATGTTGCTCGGGCGTGACAGCATTTGTAGCATATAATGCAGTTGCGCTGGCTCGAATCAGTGCCGGCATATTTGGCATACAGCGAACAAGTGGGATTGTCTCACCAAGCCATTGAAAGAGTGTTGTCGTACGGATACCCGCTGCAATAGATAATATAAGTGGTTGCTGCATTTTTATGACAGAAATAAGCGGTTTAATCATTTCTGCCATGTGCTGTGGTTTGACTGCTAAAATCAAGACATCTGCTTTTTTAGCAGCTTGTAAATTATTCGTTGTAATTTGTAATGAATATTGATTTTTTAAGTCGCGTAGTTTTTTTTCATCGGGGTCTGCGAGGCAAATTTTTTCAGGTGAAAAATGATTTGCGAGCAAGCCTATCGCAAGCGCGCTGCCCATATGGCCCGCGCCAATGATTGTGATGAAACAGTCTTTCATGGTATTCCTGAGCCAAATTTAAAAAATATTGCAAAGCATAGCATGATCAAGTGGTGAAGGAAGTAGGATAAAGACCTTCTATTGGACAAAAGAAAGATGATAGCTCGTCGAGTTTGCTATCTAAAGGAAGATCATCTGATTCAGTGGTATTTTTAGACCAAGATTCCAATGTACGGAAAAGATTGTCATATTGATTACCTGCACTCCACGCATACCAACCACTGACTTTTGCATCATTGACGGCTCGAATTTGTGAGCGAATATACTTTTGTTTTGTCGCAGAGGAAAAAGCATAGTGATAGTTGGAAGTTTCAATCCACGCAATAATTTTTGCCGGTTTTTTATTATTTTTTTCGAATTGTTCGTGCATGGCATTTAGTGCATTAAAGACGGTTTCATACGGACGTGCAGAATGAAAAGCAAAGGGTTGAAAATGCGAAGGGTAATTCATTGGGCAAATGACATCTGCATTTTGCGCGATGGTTACCACATTTTGTCCGATATGTTTTTCTTCCCCAAAGCTAGTGATGCCAAATACATCGACTTCGAGTGGAATATTATGAGGTTTTAATCGTTCTTTGAACCAAGCAATCACGTTGTTTACATCAATCGCATGTTGAGAGGATGCCTTGCGAGCAGTGTTATAACGAATGTAATCGAGTTGAATAGCATCTGCGCCATAGGCAACAGCTGTTTTAATTAAGGTTAATTTCTTTTCGCGATAGGGTATTGAGCTGATACGTTCAGGTGTGCCACCGCCGGGAAAGATCACAACGCGTGCAACATAACGAATACCATTATTTTTTAATAAAGAAAGATTTGTGCGATAACGTTTTGATGGTGCATCCATATCAACGACAAATGTATTGATGCCTGTTGCCTTTGCACGCTTGACCAGATAACTCAGATACTCTGTGTCAACCATAGTCGATTGCGTGATATAAATTCCTCGGACATTGGTTGCTGCCTTTGCAATGAGGGGGCCGCAACAAAAGAGTGAGAGACAAACTAACACAAGGAAACGAAAACCTAGAAAGCAGTTAGCTATCCCTCGCATAGCACATCTCCTTTGTCGCAGTCCTAGGATCAGTGTAGCGCGTCTCACAAAAAAAAGGTTGTGGTATAATGGAAAGGTTGTATGCGTTTTTTGTTGGTATAATCAGTTTAACTTATTATTTTTACTAAAAATCTTTAACTATGCACTCCTCCCATTTCGGCCCTGCTGCGCGAATAGTTGGATTGACATCAAATTTCTTGAAATTTTCAATGAATTTTTCGATGAGTTGTTTGGCACATTCGGCCCAATCTTTGGGGTTTTGCCATGTTTTACGAGGATCGAGTAACTGAGAGTCAACACCTGTCACGTGCTTTGGGATGGTTAAACGAAATCCGGGTAACGTATCCCACTCCGCAGTTTTTTCAAATGTATTGTTCACGATGGCGCTGACTAAGGCACGTGTTGTTGGAATAGAGAAACGTTTGCCGCCGGCCCCGTGTTTTCCACCTGTCCAGCCTGTGTTGACTAGCCAAACGGTGGCGCCACTATGATCCAAATGCCTAAGTAATAAATCTGCGTAAACGTGAGCGGGGCGTGGAAAAAAAGGCGCGCCAAAACACGTGCTAAATGTTTCTTGAATTTGACTACCACTGCCAACTTCGGTACTGCCAACCAATGCAGTGTAGCCACTTAAAAAATACCATGCAGCTTGTTCACGACTTAATCGCGCAATGGGTGGTAATACACCGTATAAATCACAGGTTAAAAATAAAACGGCACGCGGAAGACCAGCTTGATTTGATTCAATACGTAATGGGATATGTTCACGAGGATAGGCTGCGCGCGTGTTTTCTGTGAGGCTTGCATCATCATAATTTGGTTGTAGTGTTTGTGGATCAAGGACAACATTTTCCATCACAGTATTTTCGCGAATAGCGTGCCAGATAACGGGTTCTTTCTCAGGAGAAAGTTGAATACATTTTGCGTAACAACCTCCTTCAAAATTAAATATTCCTGTTTCTGTCCAGCCGTGTTCATCATCACCAATTAAAAAACGTTCTGGATCTGCTGAAAGCGTGGTTTTACCTGTGCCGGATAAACCAAAGAAAAGTGCGCTCGTTCCATCTGCTCCAACGTTAGCAGCACAATGCATGGGTAAAACATTTTTTTCTGGGAGTATGAAATTCATCACAGAAAACATAGCTTTTTTCATTTCACCGGCATAATACGTACCAACCACTAAAATCATCTTTTTTGTGAAGTTTAAGATAATCGCAGCATCACTATTGACACCATCACTTTGTGGATTAGTTTGAAAACTCGGGACAGATAAAAGGGTCCATGCATCTGTGGATTTTATTTCTGATAAAGAAGTCTGTGCATGACGAATAAATAAGTTATGTGTAAACAGTTGATGCCATGCAAGCTCGGTCATCACAGTCACAGGAATTGCAAATTGTTTATCTGCACCAACTGTATAATAAGAAATAAAGGCTTGTTTTTTTTGTGAAAGGGCTAGGTTTGCTTTTTCCCATAATGCATCAAATTTTTCACTGCTAATTGGTTGATTGACGTTTCCCCAAGCAACCGAATTTTCTGTGATTGCATCACGTACAATATAACGATCTTTTGGTGAACGCCCAGTACGCTTACCTGTTGTCACATTCAGTGCCCCATTTGCAGCAATAACACCTTCACCATTTGCAAGTGCGTGACTGATGAGTTGATCAGCAGATAAGTTTTTATGTATTAAGCGTTGCTTTGTGGGTGTCATGATAATCTCCGCGACAGCGATGATGTTTTATTTTAATTGATATAATTTTATTTTATCTAATTTGATTTTATTAAATTTGACAAAATTTTACGGATTTTACCTGACCCGACATAATTACTCCATCATTCTACATTAACGCAAGTAATGATTATTTTTTTGACAGATAGGCGTTCCAGCTAATTTCACGATAATTGCGGGCTGCAGCAAGTGGATCTTTCGCTTTTAGGATGCCTCGACCCACGATAATAATATCTGTACCATTTTCTAGAATGGCTTTTTCTGGTGTGATATAACCTTGTCCAAGGTGATCATGTGATACGTTGTTTTGTATACCCGGGGTCATTGTGAGCCAGCGTGGATTGGTAGATATTTTTTTTTGTGCGATAAATCCCATGACATGTTGGGGGTATTGTTCGGCGAGTTGGAGTGTTTTTCTGCTATACGTATCATCAAATAAATTATGATCAGAACTCATCTGTGCCAATAATAATAAGCCACGCGGTTCTGGTGATGGAAATTCCGTGAGTCCTTTGATGATACCGGGACCCGGTAAACTATGCGCATTAATGATATCTGCCCATGTGGCAATTTGATAAATACCTTTGTGGTATTGTAATTTGACAGTGTGACCAATATCTGCAAATTTCCTATCTTCAAAAATAAAAAAATTATGTTTTATTGCTAATTTTTTTAGTGTGGTCGTAAGAGAAGGCGTGAAGTCTTCAATAATATCAATATGGGTTTTTAGAATACAAATTTCAGGTCCAAGTAAATCTGCTAATTCAATTAATTCTTGTGCACGTGTCACATCTGCAGAAAAAGAAAGAATAGATTTCTTTTTATCTAAAAGAAAAAAAATTTTTTTGGCTAAATAATTTTCACAGCAAGTCGCGCGTTCCGTAAATGAAAGTGATGTCATGCAAGTGTAGTATTGTTGTTTAGTAACGTATTAATGATTTCTTTTTCATGTGAACTGATTGTTGTGACATGAGAAAGTGTTTGTAAAATTTCATTTAAGGTAAATACCGTGTGTGTTTCGATACCTGCTTTTTCGAGCGCTTGTTTTCCACCTGTTTCACGATCAACAAGTAATCCAACATCTGTGACGGTTAATTCAACGGTGACAAGATCCGTTGCTGTTTCCAGAATACTGCTGCCAGTTGTCATGACATCTTCAATAATTAAACAGCGTTGGTTTTTTTCGAATGCACCATCGATGAGTTGACCGCGACCATGTGTTTTTTTTTCTTTACGGCGTAAAACCATGGGAATGTTGTGTTGTAAAGAAAGACATGTTGCAATGGGCAACGCTGTGTAAGGGACACCACAAAGGCGGTCAGCCGTTTTTGCATGAGAGGTTAATGTTTGCCATAAGAGTGAAGCAGCTGCACGCAGTAATTCTGGCCAAGAGATAATTTGTCGAATATCAAGATAAATCGTAGATTTTTGTCCATTTTTGAGGGTGAAATCACCGAAACGAATGGCATGAATGCGGTGCAGAGCGAGAATAAATGCGTCGCGGGTCATAAGTGATCCTAACTGTATCATTATAATAAAAACTAGGTGTTTTTATAGAGCGCCTAGTACTCTACTTCAGTTATTTTGTCATACCGCACTTTATGTATGGTATCACGTTGTTATTTGCTTTTCTTTGGATCCCGCGGATAAACCGCGGGATGACAAAGTAGACATCATCAATTTAGTCTAGTTGGATCGATTTATTCATACTAAATTGCATTAGCGACTAATTTAGTAGGTTCTTGTGCAGCTGTTGTTTCTTCTCTTTCTGGTAGTAAGCCGGCAAGACGCATGGCACGTGTTAACCGTGTGACGCCAATGCCGCCACCAAAGCGAGAGAACATGGGTAGTGCAAGATAGTCATCAAGTTCTTTACGAACACGTTCTTCACCAAAAGCGCTAAATAATAATTTTGCATATTGGCCATCGGATATCGTGTAAAAATCATGGCGCATTTCAGCCACATCGCATGATCTTTCTGCAGAACCAATGGTTTCCATGCCATAAAGTAATACATCTACTTTGTTATAAATACCATCTTTATCATGTTTCATGTTCCAGAAAGGGTGCGTGCGTTGTGGGAAATATTCTAAGCTAATGACATTGCCAAGTTCTTGTTGCAATTGAATTTCTGTTTCAGCATTAATTTCGCTGACATTGTATTGCTGACAAATATCATCGTAACGGCAAGAAATAGGTGAAGAAAATCCAAGAAACTCGACTAACTCTGCTTCGAGTTTTTTCATGGTATTCATATCGCCGCCGGATTCAAATTCAAACATCGGAAAAATTTTATCGTGACGACCAGGAATCGGAAAAGGTTCATTGCGGTAGCTGGTTGTGACACAAAATACACCGGGGACGTTGGGGTTGTTTAGAATTTCTGCTTCCAACCACATTTGTCCTGTTTGCGGAAGTGGGTAATTGACACCACTGAAAACGAATTGACTTATCGTTTTTGGATCTTCGCAAGCAGCTAAAATAGACAGGCGGGATTGTGCAGGAACTTCAATAAATCCTTTTTCTTCTTGAAAAAACTGACGGAGTTTGTGAGTGATGTAATTAAAAGCGAAAATATCTTGCACGGCAGTTCTCCTGAATAGTTAAAAATATAAGCTAATCTGGACAGATGAAAAACAGAAAATTTCTGGCCAGATCCAGCGGGTGACACAAGAGATTTGCGCGCAAACTTGTTGATTATTCCATACTTTTTTTTATTGTCAATAAAATTTATTTGTCGCGACTAAAATAGATGACTTAAATGCGTTATGTATTTTGCATGATGAAAAAATATCGGAGCAAGAAAGAGTGTTGCTTCAATAAAGTGGTATTTTTGTTTGGTGGAGCGTAAGTATAAAAAATTTTAGAGCCGGATATGTTGCCGGTTTTGTCTAAGTGAATGCGATGATGTGTTAGTTGGAGTTATTTTGTAGGAGCAAAATAAAATCAGCTTTTTTTTAGTAATTTGTAGTAATCTTCGACAGTAGGTTCTTTATCACGCATCAGCACTTTAATAAGAAGCATTTTTAATATATCTTCTACACTCGCATCATCGCGAATTCCTTCCGAGCTTAACTCTTTCATGTAAAGCCCCTCAAGCTTACCTTCTTTTATCGTCTCAGTAATACTGTCGATTATTTTTTCCACACCTTTTTTGTCTACTTCCGTCAGTGCTGCAATGGGCTCATTTTCAATAAAAAGTATTTTTTTACTTGCTAGTGTTCTACGCATGTCCTCTAAGTTAAGTAATCCATGCATTAGAAAACCAGCAGCCAAGGCTCCTATCCCTATTCTTAGAGAAATTTCCGCTGCTTCCGGCATGTCGGGTAGGGCGTCGACTAGTTTTTTACTTCCGTATATAGTGAGTGCAAGAATTGCTAGTATGAGGTATTTAGTAATACGCTGACCAGTTGCAGGTGATGTTACTATGTCCGTCATCGGTAGTCTGAGGCTGCCTGCTCGCATTAATTCTAAACGCTGTTTTTCTTCAAGTAATGTTTGATAGTTTTTTGCTAATTTTAATAATAATCTATCAGGATGAGCATTTTTGCTGATTTTTTCAAGGATAGGTGCAAATAAAATATTAAATTTTTTACTAACGGTTGTAAGTTTTTTGAGTTCATCAAGCGTGAACATTTGAGCAATTAGTTCATTAAGAGCACTTATCGCTTTCTCAAAGTCTGTTTCTTTAACACCACTCTTTTTTATTTGACCGAAGAAATCAAGACGATGACGAGCACTACGTGAGTCATGCTTTTCTTCGGGAATGATAATGACAACACTTGCCTCTTCGTTGGGTGGAGGATAGTCCTTTTGTTCGTCCTGTAATAGAGGTTTTTTTAGATCGCTGTCTGTGCGAGAGGCTTTTCTTTTCGGCATATATCCCCCCTTATTTCCAGTATCTTTTGATCTAATATATAGCTCGATAACATTTTTTGTCAAAAAATTAATCTTAATATTTGCGGTGAAATGACAACTATTTATTTAAATAAATTGAAGAAATATTTTGTTAAGTATTTTTAAAAAAACTTATTGGAGGTTACATGCTATTTGCTATTTTGAATTAGAATTTTTATGAATTAATTTATCTTATTGATTAATTTGATATTTAATTTATTAGAGGCTGAAAATGATTTAATTATTTTAAATCAGGCTATACTTAATGTGATGATAATAAATAAAAATACCTTTGAGAGGTGCATCATGTTACATGCGCAACACCAAAAAAGGCGTATGTTTCTTCTGTCTCTAGGCTGGGTTTTATTCTGCGCTTTATTTTTATGTGTTGCAGCAAGCTATGCAACAACACCAGCATCATCCGCGGTGCCAGTTGCTGTTGGTCAGATTGTTTGGGTAAAAGGATCTGTCGAAGCAGTGACAAAAGACGGTGAAAAAATAAATAAACGTGTATTAACGCGTCAATCGCCAGTATATCAAGGTGATGAAATTACCACATCGAAAACCTCTTCCGGCCAAATTGTTTTTAGTGATGGTAGTTTAGTTTCACTGCGTTCTGGAACAAAATTTGTGATTGAGCAATATCATTATGAGAAATCAGGTGATAGCAAAGCGAATAAATTTGTGGCGGGGTTAGTGGAAGGTGGCTTTCGCACAGTCACAGGATTTATTTCAAAATCTAATCGTGATGGCTATCAAGTAAAAACACCCGTTGCAACTATCGGTGTACGTGGCACAGATTATTCATTGTTTTATCGAGCACTCAGTGGCTTAAGCGTTAAGTTGAATACGGGTGCAATTGCAGTGATAAATGATGCGGGCATGACAGAAATGAGTAAGGAAAATAATTATATTTATGCGCAAATTAGAGGGCTGAATACGCCTGTTGAAAAATTGTCAACTGCGCCAACGGTATTCCAAGATGACCCTCCCATTGTCCCTGCAGCTCCCGCAACAGTTGGTGAATCAACAACATCAACTGGTGCAGCAGGTGCTGCAAAGGGACCAGGTGGTGGGGGTGGAGCAGATGAAGCAAGTGGTACGTCGGAGTCTGGAACGTCTGCAGCACCATCAGCAGATACAAGTACATCGTCTGGCTCATCGACAGAATCCAGTGAATCTTCTGCTGGTACGTCATCTACTGCATCATCAGACACAACGAATACAGTGGGTAGCGCAAGTACTACGCAAGGGTCCACAACAGTGACAGTGTCACCGAATTCTGCATCGGGTGGTATCACGACACCTTCAAGTTCAGCCGGCTTTTGTATTAAGTAAAAAAATTCGTAACATATATTTATTATCAGAAAGTGCATGGTGATCACTTGCAACATGATGAGCAACTGATATGTAGTTAAGTCGTCAAACAAGACCCCCACTGAGGTTACTGTCTTTCAGTCAAGCTAAAAAACATGGACTACCTGAGCTGTTGCAAAAAATCCGAGTCCAGAATTGTCATATTTTTTATTTATTTTTTACTTTGTATTATGAATAAAGACGCCATCCCAGTCAGCGGGAGGAGGTGAGATTGTCCATGTTTCAATGCGATGTAAATAGAGTTTGTATAACGAATTTTGTGGATGTGCTTGACAAAGTTGTTTGAAAAGTTGGAGTGCATCAGTAAATCTTCTTTCGAGACAACTATCGAGCGCTTGATGAAATTGCTGTAATTCTTTTTCTAATTCTGGTTTGAGTTCTACTTTTTTACAAAGCACTTCGTAAATCATAATACTATTGATTTTTCCTTTAACACGAACACGACCTAATTTTCGAAAAATAAAGTCAGTCTGATTCTTTTGTGTATTCTCAGTAACTAGAATTTTTACGCCATAAAATTTCGTCAAGCCTTCCACACGTGAAGCCAGATTCACTGCATCACCAAGGACAGTATAATTTCGACGATATTTGGAACCCATATCACCCACTGTCATGCGACCTGAGTTAATGCCAATACCCATTTTAATTTCTGGCCAACCTTTTTCATTAAAAGAATGACTGATCTGTGTAATCATGTTTTGCATTTCAAGCGCGGCTTCAATTGCATGTTGTTCGTGATTTTTATCAGTCAGTGGTGCCCCCCAGAATGCCATAATCATATCGCCAACATATTTATCAATAGTGCCTTGATGTTTAAAAATAATTTCTGTCATCGGTGTTAAAAATGTATCCAGCATTTTTTTTAAATTTTCTGCACTTAATCCTTCAGAAATTGCAGTAAAATTTCTAATATCTGCAAATAAAACGGTCATTTCACGACTTTGTCCTTGCAGGCTAAATTTATCACGATTTTGTAGCATTTCATTGATATGTGCTTCTGGAACATATTCGCCAAACATTTCTTTTAAATGTTCACGTCGACGTGTTTCAAAGAAATAACCATAAATAATATTGATGATAGCTAGTGCAATGACTAATAAAACTGGAATAAGCACTGAAATAATTAAACCTGTTTTTTGTATCAACCAGTCATTTGCAATAAGAAATAGCACAGGCACTGTTATACTCAGTAAAGTAAGTGATCCTGGGCCTAAAAATGAAAATAACACAATAAAAATAATGCCAGTAATCACTGTAATGATCACTTCCGTGCCTTTTGCCCAAGTGGGGCGAGCAGGAAAATAATTGTCAAGAATGCTTGCAGCAACAGTTGCATGAATTTCGACACCCGGGTAAACATTTTGAATAGCAGTTGCTTTGATATCACCTAAACCTGTTGCTGATGAACCAATAAAAATAATTTTTCCTCGTAATGCATCGGGTGGAAGAGCGCGACGTAGTACATCAGTAGCGGAATAGGTTGGGAAAGTAAAACTTTTACCACGAAAAGGAATAATTGCTTCTCCTTTTTCATCTGTTGCAATGTGATAAGGCCCAATTTTAATACCTTCCATATGCATTTCTTGTAGGTATTTTCCAGTTTTTAATTGAATTTTTTCAAGCAGAAACGTTCTAACTGCTTCCAACGCAAGGGATGGATAAAGACCTGTTTGATGGCGGATCACAAGTGGTACACGACGTATAATGCCATCTTCATCAGGAAAAATATTGATAAACCCAGCACTTTTTGCATTTTTTTGTAGAATGTCAATGTTTGCAATGTATCCTGGTAGTTCAATTAGATTATAAAGTGTTTCTGTTAATGGTAATGTCATAAATGGCTCTGGTAGAACACCGATTTTTTCTGAGCGATTATTGAATGTCACACCTAAAATAACATCTACACCTTGAAAACTGCGTGCAAAAGCGCCATCAGCATCAAATTCAGGGGCTACTTTTTGTAGTTGAGCTGACATTTGCGGTGTGGCAAGTTTTTTTTGAATAAGTGTTGTTTGTATTATTTTTGCAATATTACTTTCGTTCTCAGGAAATAGCATATCAATTGCAATAACTGCTGCACCTGCTTCTTTTAAGTTTGTGACGAGAGTGGCTAAAATGTTTCTTGGCCATGGCCATCTACCGATTTTCGCAATACTTTTATCATCGACGTCGACGATGGCAACTGGTGTGTCGGGTTGTTTTTTATCACCTAGTGTCCTTGCATGTAATTGCATGTCATAGATGAGATTTTCCAAACGATCAATGAGTTGTGTCACAGTAGGCTGCGTGGTGGTTTGCAACCAGATGCCAGCAACAAGCAATAGACTGCCTAAGACAATGGGTACATGTTTTTTCATGAACCTTTATTCTCCTTCAGTCTTTTTGCTATTGTTTAGTTTCTCATAGCAGTATTTGATGAGATAGGTTTTACTGTAAGATATCGCTATAATGACACGATCAATAGACGCTTGTTGAGTGTTGTGTGCAATTTGGTTTACAAGGATAGTTATGCCAGCAAGTCATCAGACAAAAAAGCGTATTGTGTTAGGAGCGTTTTTTGCAATGAGTTTGGTCGATGTTGTTTATGCAACAACAGGACCTGCTATCCGAACAGATCAATTACCTGCTTCTGTATTACCTGGTATCGTTAGTAAAGAATTTATGCAAAAACCAAAAGAACGTTCTATTGCAGAGCAATCTATTGCGTCACCTCAAGAGCAGGCGGGCTCTTTAGGTCCAGAAGCAGCAAAAATTCATTTTGTCTTAACAAAAATTATTTTGGAAGGTAATCATATTTATTCAGATGCTGTGTTGTCTGAATTATATCGAGATAAATTACATCATGAGATTTCTGTTTCAGAGTTACAGGCTATTGTTTTAGATATTACGAATTATTATCGAAATAATGGCTATATTATTTCCCGTGCCATTTTGCCACCGCAGCATGTGCAAAATGGCATTGTGAAAATTAAAGTGATAGAAGGGTATCTTGATAAAGTCACTGTTTCGGGAGATGCCGGGAAAGCAAAAAAAATGTTAGAGCGCTATGGAAATAAAGCAATTGAATCAAGGCCATTACAACTAAAAACGCTCGAACACTATTTGTATTTAGCTAATGACATTCCAGGTATTCAAACACGTGCCGTGTTAAACCCTTCAAAAACGAATGTGGGTGCAGCAGGACTCGATTTAGTGACGAATCGTCAAGCAATTCAAGGCAGCTTTGCGTATGATAATTATGGTACGCGTTACTTGGGTCCCCAAGAAGCAACCGGACGTCTTGCTTTTAATTCATTATTTTTATCAGGCGATACATTAAATTTTTTATATTCAGCAACACCGGCACGGCCAAAGCAATTAGGATTTTATGATCTTTCCTGGACAGGGCTGATGGGGTCGGAAGGGTTGAGTGTAACAATTGATAAAAATTATTCTAGAACACGACCAGGATTTGTTTTAACACCCGCTAAAGTGAATGGAAATGCAACAAATTATTATGCCATGGTGCAATATCCGATCATTCGTGAACGTTCCAGAACACTGACATTGGATGGTAGTTTTAATTATTTAGACAGTTTAGTGACGTCATTTAATGAATTATTATATATAGACCATTTGCGTACGCTCCGTGGAGGTGGTACGTATGCTTTTGCTGATAAATATCGCGGATCAAACTTATTGTCATCACACGTAGAGCAAGGGTTACCTATTTTAGGTGCATCCAGTAACGTGGATTCTTTTACCACTTCTCGATTTGGTGGACGCGGGACTTTTACGAAACTTGAATTAACAGCGTCACGGTTGCAAGCAATTCTAGGCCCATTTTCTGTCATGATGACCATGAGTGGACAATATGCTTTAAACCCATTGCTCGCATCAGAACAATATGCGTTTGGTGGTAGCATCATGGGTCGAGGGTATGATCCTGCTGAAATTGTGGGGGATCGTGGTTTAGGCGGAACATTAGAATTGCGCGCTGATTTTTTTCCAGAAAAATTCTTCTTGGCGAATATAGAACCGTATATTTTTTATGATGAAGGTGCTATTTGGAATTTAAAAAATGTCATCGGCGTTTTGAAAAAACAAAGTATCGCTTCTGCAGGCGGTGGGATACGCTTTGTCTTTACGCCAACGGTGACGGGTAATTTAATGATTGGTCAACCGCTGACAAAACAAGTCGCGGCGGAAGAATTAATAGGCCGCGGCAGATTGCCTCGTGGATTTTTTAGTTTAGTCATTACATCGTAAACGAAGGTAACAGCTCAGGTAGTCCGTTTTTTTTAGCTTGACTGCATCACTCGGGTCCCACAGAGACATTGTTTCATCAAAGCAACGCTCGTAACCGTTCACGGGGGGTGTGTTTTTATGTGTGGCTGACCGCAACCGCCCACCCGGCTGGATTCTTTATTAGCACCAATGCGCTTCATGATTTATGAAAGGGCAAGGCGTTGCTCACTGTTTGTAGCTGATGGACGACTGATATGCAGCCACACATAAAAAAATCACCCCCCGTGAACGGTTACCAACGCTCTTGCATGATGTATGAAGCGCACTTCCATTGGTAAAATATCGTTTGCTGTTGGGCGATGGCGGTCAGTCAAGCTAAAAAACACGGACTACCTGAGTTGTTACAAACGAACTGAGTCGTGACTTTTTTAGTGTATTTTCGTCCATTTTTTAGTAATTTTTTGTAATAAAAATAATATGCTCGCCATGATAAAAGCAATCACTGTAAATTCTGCAAAAGCATGACGATAGTAAGGTAATTGTGTAGCAGCTGTTGTCATTGTTTTTGGTACATTAGCAAGTTGAGCCAATATACCGGCGAATTGTCCACCAAATCCAAGGGAAGCAAACCAAATACCCATCATCATGCCAACTAGGCGAGATGGCGCAAGTTGTGTGACTGCAGATAAACCAATCGGTGAAATGAGTAATTCGCCAACGGTAATAAAAAGATAAGCAATCACAATAAATAGGGGATAAATTTTTCCACTTGTATTAGGAAAAAAAGTACTGAGGGCAAGCGTTGCAAAACCAATCCCAGCAAAAATAATGGCAATAATTGCTTTAAGCACAGGGTGGGTCAGTACATCATGACGTTCTAATCGCTGCCATGACCATGCGAAAAAAGGGCCTAATAAAATGACAAAAATGCTTTCTAATCCATAAAACCACGTGGTCGGAATAGTAAAATGATTGAGTTGTCGTGCAACTAAGCGATCAATAAAAAGATTAGCAGAAAAGAAAATTTGCAAGAAAAGTGCCCAATAAATAATTGCTGTGAAAATTAAAAAAATAAGCACAAAAAAACGATGACGTTGCGCAGTTGGTTGATGTAGTGCTTGCCAGCTTAAAAAGAGAAGTAAACCAATACCTGTCAATGGTAATAACCATTTGCTTGCAAAGAGATTCGTCATAATAAAAGAGCATAAACCAATCGTTAATAAACAGCTGATAAATAATCCGAGTTTGGTGAATAGTGGAAGCGATCGTTGTGTTGTTGCTGTTTGCATGGCAATTCTGCCAGTCTTTAATCCGGTTGCAAAAATGCCAAGACCAAAGAGTAAACCAGCACTTGCTAAACCAAAACTTGCATGCCAACCAAAATGTTCTTGAATAAAACCTGAGCTCAAGGCAGCAAGTAGAGCGCCAATGTTGATGCCGACGTAAAATAAAGTAAAACCTGCATCACGAGACGCATGGTCATCTGTGTAGAGTGTACCAAGTAAACTGGAAATATTTGGTTTGAAAAGACCATTACCGACAATAATCGTGGCAAGTGCAAGATAAAATCCGTTATGTCCTAGTAGTGCGAGTAACCCATAGCCAATACTGAGAAAAAGTCCCCCCCAGAGAATGGATAGACGAAATCCTAAAAGTCGATCAGCAATTAAGCCACCGATCATGGGAGAAATATAGGCAAGCGCAGTAAATACGCCAGATATTGTAAAACTTCGTGCGTCAGTGAATCCAAGGGCTTTGCTCATGTACAATACAAGCAGCCCTTGGACCACATAAAATCCAAAACGTTCCCACATCTCTGTGAGAAAAAGAATGGGTAACGCTTTGGGATGATTTTTAAAAAACATAGGCAACTACCCTTTCAAACAAAGAGTTAATTTTTTGCAGACGTTGTTAATCCACTGTGTCGGAGTAATGCGTCAACTTTGGGTTTGCGACCACGAAATGCAACAAAGAGTGTCATGGGATCAGTGGTACCACCTTGCGATAAAATATGTTTGATAAATGCGTGTCCTGTTGCTTCATCAAATATCCCTTTTTCTTCAAATAAAGAGAAAGCATCACTGGCTAAGACTTCTGCCCATTTATAACTGTAATAACCTGCAGCATAACCCCCTGCGAAAATATGAGAAAAACTATTTTGAAAGCGATTAAATGAGGGTGTCGGTAACACAGCGACTTTTTTTCGAATAGTATTTAAAATTCGCTGTGTTTGTTGTTTTTTTAAAGGATCAAATTTCAGATGAAGCATGAAATCAAATAGCGAAAATTCGAGTTGGCGCAGCATCGCTAAACCTGATTGAAAATTCTTTGCCGCCAATAATTTTTTAAATAATTCATCGGGCAGTGGTTCGCCAGTGATTTCATGTGCAGAAATAAGGCGTAACGTTTCTTGTTGCCAACACCAGTGTTCGAGCATTTGACTAGGAAATTCGACGGCATCCCACGCGACACCCTGAATACCAGAAACAGCGCTGACATCAACGGTTGTCATTAAATGATGTAAGCAATGCCCGGTTTCATGAAATAAGGTTTCCACATCATCCTGTGTCAGTAAGGAAGGGCGATCACCCACCGGTGGTGTGAAATTACACGTGAGAAAAGCAACAGGTAATTGTACGGTACCATCAGAGAGTTTGCATCGTTGACGAGCATCATCCATCCAAGCGCCATCACGTTTGTGTGGTCGTGCATAGAGATCTGTGTAGAGATAACCTCTTAATGTATTTTCTTGATCGTAGATTTCAAAACAACGCACATCAGCATGCCAACGATCAGTCTTTTTATTTTCTTTTATATGAATTCCAAATAACTTTTGTAGGACGTTGAACATACCATCAACGACTTTCTCTGCCGGAAACCAAGGACGCACTGTTTCACTGGATATTGCATATTGTGCAATACGTAATTTTTCAGAGTAATAAGCAAGATCCCATGCTTCGAGTGTTTCTGTGTGACCACACTGTGCTGCAAATTCACGTAATGTTTTTATTTCTTGTTCTGCAAATGGTTTTGCTCGATCAACTAAATCATTTAAAAATGAAAGCACTTCGTCAGGTGTTTTTGCCATGCGGGTTGCGAGCGCATAATCTGCATAATTGGTATATCCAACGAGTGTTGCCATTTCATGGCGTAATGCGAGAATGTCCTCAATTAAATGGGTATTGTCATATTCGCCAGCAAAGGGTCCTTGATCTGAAGCGCGTGTGACATAAGCAGTATACAATGTGCGACGCAAGTGACGGTCATCTAAATATTTCATCGCAGCAGAATAACAAGGATAATCCAGCGTGAATGCCCAACCTGTTTTGCCGCGCGCAGCTGCGTAATGTGCGGCGAGTTCGATTGTTTCCTCAGGTAAACCTGCTAATTGCTCACGATCAGTGATTTCTAAGAAAAATTTTTGTGTCGCATCTAATACATTTTCTGCAAATTTTGTTGTGAGTTGACTCAATGCTAATTGAATCTCTGCAAAACGTTTTTTCTTTTCTGTTGGTAAGTCAACACCCCCAAGATGAAAATCGCGTAAATCATTTTGAATGGCTTGGCGCTCTGCAGGCGTTAATGTGTCAAAATCGGCACGTTTCGCAATATAGTGAACAGCCTGAAATAATTTTTCATTTTGAATAATGGTTGTATGATAATTTGATAATAATGGCTGGCATTGATTGTAAATGGTTCGTAATTCATCCGATTCCATCACGCTGTGTAGATGTGCCACTGGCGACCACATTTTATGTAACTGATTATCGAGTTCTGCGAGTGGTTGCATGAGCGATGACCAACTGTAATCAGTTTGTGTGCTTAGCAATTTTTCTAGCATGTCTAGGTTGTTTTGCAGAATTGTTTTTAATACCGGTTCGATTTGTTTGATATCAACGGATGTGAAAATAGGTAGCGGTTGTTGGTTCTGCGTGGCTGTGTGCATCGCATTTTCTTTTGAAAGTGTGGTTTGCATAGCTGACCTTATTTTGAATTTATCTTAATTTTAATATTTCAATATCTGTAGTTGATTGGCACAGTATAAATAAACTTGTTTGCATTGGTTAGCGTATTTTTGAGGGATCAGAGTCGTGGTAGCTTGCACAGCAAAAAATAACTTATTGATTATATTATTTTTTTTGAAAAAAATTACTCTACCACTCTCGAGTAAGCGTATTTTGATAGCTCTGAGCGGTAGTTTTATTTGTTTTATTACCTGAGAGCGACATGACGTCAGGCACAATCGTGCGGGCAAACCCGTCACTTCCCTGGTATAATCCCTCATTCCAGCGATTGATGAGAACAGTCCATCTATGCAAAAAAAATTGAAAAAACCCGTTCATGATGTACTTACCTTGCAAGGCATGATTGCCGCATTGCAAGATTTTTGGTCTAACGAAGGCTGTGTGATTGTGCAGCCATTTGATATGGAAGTGGGTGCAGGGACATTTCATCCCGCTACATTTTTACGATCGATTGGCCCTGAACCTTGGCGTGCCGCGTATGTCCAACCGTGTCGACGTCCAACGGATGGGCGTTATGGTGATAATCCAAATCGTGTGCAGCATTATTATCAATTTCAAGTGGTGTTAAAGCCTTCTCCTGCAGATATTCAATCGCTCTATCTTGATTCTTTACGCACGTTAGGTGTGGATCCATTGACGGATGATTTGCGTTTTGTTGAAGATAATTGGGAAGCGCCAACATTGGGAGCGTGGGGGCTTGGCTGGGAAGTGTGGTTGAACGGCATGGAAGTCACGCAGTTTACCTATTTTCAACAAGTGGGTGGGTTGGAATGCCGTCCGGTGACGGGTGAAATTACTTATGGTTTGGAACGTCTCGCGATGCCGCTGCAGGGTATCGATAATATTTATGATTTAGTCTGGTGTAAACAAGGTGATCGTATTGTGCGTTATGGTGATGTTTTTCATCAGAATGAAGTGGAGATGTCAAAATATAATTTTGAATTAGCTGATACTAAAATGTTATTTGGTCAATTTCATTTATTTGAAAAAGAATGCCAACGATTAGCTGCAGAAAATCTTTCATTACCAGCCTATGAAATGGCAATGAAAGCTTCACATATTTTTAATTTATTAGATGCACGTCATGCGATTTCCGTGACAGAACGACAACAGTATATTTTGAAAATACGTAAACTCACGGCAGGTATTGCTGAGAAATATTTGGAAACACGTCAAGCTGCCGGGTTTCCGTTGCTGGAGGAAAAGCATCATGCGGCGGGCTGATTTTTTATTTGAGATACAAACAGAAGAACTGCCACCGAAAGCGTTATTGCGGCTTGCGAAAAGTTTATTGTCGGAAGTCACTGTGCGTTTGCAAAAATTAGCATTGCCTTTTCATTCGGGTGAATTTTTTGCAACACCACGTCGTTTAGCAATTCGAATTAACAAGTTAACTGAAAAGCAAATTGATACGTTGGTCGAGCGTAAAGGTCCTGCATTAAAAGCGGCGTTTGGTGCAGCGGGTCAGCCTACACCCGCTTGTATTGGTTTTGCACGCTCTTGTGGTGTCACACCTGCAGAGTTAATTGTGATTAGTGAAAAAGATCGTGAATGGGTCGGTTTCCGTGAAACAGTGGCAGGTAAAACGGTGGAAGAATTATTACCCACCGTGATGCGTGAAGCGTTAGCCGCTTTACCGATTCCCAAAAGAATGCGTTGGGGGGCGCAGCTTGAGGCGTTTGTTCGACCTGTGCATTCTGTGATTTTATTATACGGTCGCAAAGTGATTACGACGGAATTATTTGGTTGTCAAAGTAGTCAAATGACCATGGGACATCGTTTTCATAGCCACAAAGCGATTCCTATTACAATGCCTGCATATTATGAAAAAAATCTTGAGCGACATTTTGTGATTGCCGATTTTGCACGACGCCGTCAAATGATTCAGGACAGTATTACAGAAATAGCAATCTCTGTTGGCGGTATCGCGCGTTTGGATGAGGCTTTGTTGGATGAGGTAACGGGTTTAGTTGAATGGCCGGTTGCGGTGAGTGGTCATTTCGATAAAAACTTTTTGTTGATGCCGTCAGAGATTTTAATTTCTGCTATGCAAGATCATCAACGCTATTTTCCAGTCGTCGATAAAAAAGGAAAATTATTACCGCGTTTTATTACAGTATTGAATCTTGTCAGTCGTGATGTGCAGCATGTGATTGCCGGCAATGAACGTGTGTTGCGTGCGCGCTTATCGGATGCCGCTTTCTTTTTTGAAAATGATAAAAAGCAGACTCTCGCATCTCGTTGTGAAAAAGATGGTAGGTTAGAACATACGGTGTTTCATGCAAAATTAGGAACATTAGCAGATCGCAGTCGTCGAGTGGCAATGTTAGCGGAGTATATTGCAAATAAATTAGGTGCAGATAGTACTTTGGCAAAACGTGCCGGACATTTAGCATTCGCTGATCTTGCGACAGAGGTCGTCGGAGAATTTCCAGAGTTACAAGGCACAATGGGAAAATATTACGCGCTATCGGACGGCGAACCCTCTGAGATTGCGCAAGCTTTAGCAGAACAGTATTTGCCACGTTTTGCCGGCGATAAATTGCCGCAGTCAATTATTGGAAATGTTTTAGCATTAGCTAGCCGTGTTGATTTATTAACGGGTATTTTCGGTGTGCGTGAAATGCCAACAGGTGATCGTGATCCATTTGCGTTGCGACGTGCAGCGCTTGGTATTGTGCGTATTTTGATTGAGAAAAAAATACAGCTAAATATTAAGGAAATAGTCAATTTTGCAGTGACGCTTTATCCAGAGAAAATGATTGCGACTAAAACAATTGAAGAAGTGACGAATTTTATTTTTGAGCGATTAAAATATTGGTACGTTGATCAAGGTATTCCAACGGATGTGTTTGCGGCAGTTGCAGCTGTCGGTGTGCTATCGCCATATGATTTTCATCAACGTGTGCAAGCAGTACAAGAATTTATACGTTTACCCGAAGCAGCATCTCTCAGTATTGCTAATAAACGTGTGAATAATATTTTATCGAAATCAGAAAATGAAATTGATCAAAATAAAGAAATTAATGCGAAATTATTTGAATTAGCTGCTGAGAAAAACTTGGCAGCAGCGCTTGCACGCAAACGTGATATTGTGCTGAATTTTTCAAAAAATGGAAATTACGCACGGGCGTTAAGTGAGTTATCTTCATTACGTATGCCAGTCGATGATTTTTTTGCAAATGTGTTAGTGATGGCAGAAGATGAGGATCAAAGACATAATCGTTTGCAATTATTAGTGCAATTGCGCGCTTTATTTTTGCATGTCGCTGATATTGCGTGTTTGCAATAATTAAAAAGTTTAGGAGTAAGAAGTCGGAAAACATGTCAATCAAAAAGAAAGTATTGATTCTTGATCGTGATGGTGTGATTAATCATGATCCAACGGGTTATATTAGTTCGCCAGAAGCATGGCAGCCAATCCCTGGGAGTTTGTCAGCGATTGCGACGTTAAATCGTGCGGGTTGGCATGTGTTTGTCGTGACAAATCAATCCGGGATTGGTCGTGGTTATTATGATCTCGAAGATTTATCACGTATCCATGAAAAAATGTTACGCGCACTTGCAGCAGAAGGCGGCTATATAGAAGAAATTTTTTATTGTCCGCATGAACCAGAGGCAAAATGTGATTGTCGCAAACCGGCGCCTGGTCTTTTTTTAGATTTACAAAAAAAGTTTGATATCGATTTAACGCAAGCCTTTTTTGTTGGAGATAAATTGTCAGATGTGCGTGCAGCACGAGCTGTCGGTTGTCAGCCCATATTAGTCTTAACGGGAAATGGTAGACAAACGATGCAAGATAACCCTGCATTAGATGTGCCGTGCTTTGCTGATTTAGCGGCTTTTGCTATGCATTTGCTACAGCTGGCTGCGTCGCCAGAGGAGAGAGGTTGTGAAAAATCATCAAAAAAATAAAGGTTTTTTTGCGTTGTGTGGTTACATGAATCAATTTCTTTGTTCTTCTCTTTTTTCGATTCTATTATTTGTGATTACCATTATTTACAGTGTGTTTTGTTTAATATGTCGTCCGCTGCCGTTAGCTTTTCGCTGTCGCATGATTGATGCATGGACGATTAGTATGATTGCGTTACTAAAATGGATTTGTCGTGTTGATTATCAAGTGGAAGGATTAGAAAATATTCCGCAAGATCGCGTGGGTGTAGTGTTTAGCAAGCATCAATCGACATGGGAAACCTTTTTTTTACCACGTTATTTTCGTCAAGCGGCGATTATTTTAAAGCGTGAATTGTTATGGGTGCCGTTTTTTGGTTGGGGGTTGGCGAATACGGATCCGATAGCAATTAATCGCAATTTAAAATCTTCGGCGATGGAGCAGATAATTAAGAAAGGAAAAGCGTATTTAGCAGCAGGTCGATGGATTATTGTGTATCCGGAAGGTACACGCATTTCTCCGGGAAAAAATGGGAATTTTCGTCCTGGTGGTGCGCGTTTAGCGGTTGCAGCAGAGTGTCCGATCATTCCTGTGGCGCACAATGCCGGGTATTTTTGGCCGAAACGGGGATTTATCAAACGTCCAGGGACGATTCATGTGGTGTTTGGCCCGGTAATAGAAACAAAAGGGCGTACGGTTGAAACCGTGTTGGCAGAAGCCACGCAATGGATAGAAAACAAAATGTTGGTCTTAGATGCGGAAGCGCGTGCGCAATTAGGTGATCTGTATTTAAAAAATAAGGAAAGTAAGCGCGGATGACTTTTGCCTTTTGTTTGTTTCGCTATTTCCCTTTTGGCGGTTTGCAGCGTGATTTTTTACGTATTGCGCAAGTATTACTAGCACGTGGACATACGGTGACGGTCTACACGATGAAATGGGAAGGTGAGCAAATTCCTGGGTTGACGGTGCATGTTGTGCCGGTAGCAGGTTGGCAAAATCATACGCGCATTCGTCAATTTACTGAAAAAGTAAGAGTTTTTTTGCAGGAAAAAAAAGTAGATTGTATTGTTGGCTTTAATAAAATGCCGGGGTTAGATGTCTATTATGCAGCAGATACCTGTTTTCAAGCGAAAGCGCGGCAGCAACATGGTGCATGGTATCGATTCACGCCACGTTATTTAGCCATGCGTGCGTTAGAAGAAAGTGTATTTGGTAAAAATGCATCAACTCGTATTTTCTTAATTGCCCCTAAAGAACAAGCAGTTTTTATGCGTTATTATCAAACGCCAGCACAACGTTTTTATTTGTTACCACCCGGCATTGCGCGTGATCGCATGGCGCCTCCTGACCGAAAAAATCAGCGTGCAGTAAAACGAAAAACATTACACATCACAGCAGAAACGTTTTTATTATTATTTGTTGGTTCGGGATTTAAAACAAAAGGGTTGGATCGCGTTTTACACGCATTGGCGTCTTTACCAGTGAAATTGAAAGCGCGTTGTCGGTTGATGATTGTCGGTAGAGATCATCAGCACGTATATCAACAATTAGCACAGCGTTTGCAGATAGCGCAGCAGATTGATTTTGCGGGTGGGCGTGACGATATTCCTGAGCTCATGCTCGCAGCCGATGTGTTAGTCCATCCCGCGCGCAATGAAAATACGGGTACTGTCTTGCTGGAAGCTGTTATTGCTGGGTTGCCGGTGTTAACCACAGATGTCTGTGGGTATGCGGATTATGTTGTGCAAGCGGGTGCGGGTCAGGTATTGTCCTCCCCTTTTGATCAAAAAAAGCTCACCGAGGTATTGCAAGACATGCTATTATCCCCAAATCGACAAAAATGGTCCGAAAATGGACAGTTGTTTGGGCGGCAGGCGGATTTGTATAGCTTGCCGGAACGGGCAGCCGATTTGCTTGAGTCATTTGTTATATGATTTGGATGCATACAACGATTCTTCCTTTTTTTTCAGAAAATAGGTCTGAAGAGGCCATATTTGCGTCTGTGATGGCACTTGCTGGGACAGTGTATCGTGATCAAGAAAACCGTCGTACGCAGCGTATTGTACATGGAGAAAATCGTTGGTTTTTGAAAACGCATCGCGGCGTCGGTTGGAAAGAAATTCTGATTAATTTAATGCAATTGCGTTTACCGGTATTAGGCGCACGTCATGAATGGCGAGCCATTCAACGATTAAATGATTTAGCGATTCCGACGTTAACGGTGCTGGCTTATGGGGAACGGGGATGGCATCCAGCGTATCGTCAGTCTTTTTTATTAACGCGTGAATTGCCGCCATCGATTTCATTGGAAGAACTGGTGCAGCAAATGCCAATGCGACCGATTTCTTTTCGTTTAAAAAAACAGCTTATTTTACAAGTGGCGCAGATTGCACAGACATTACATCGACATGGCGTGAATCATCGCGATTTTTATTTATGTCATTTTTTATTAGATTTGGCGTCATTAAACTTATTTGAAACATCGCAGGCTACATCAGCAAAATTAGTTTTATATGTGATTGATCTACATCGCGCAGGTGTTCGCAAAAAAACAGCGTTACGTTGGATTATAAAAGATCTTGCCGGCTTGTATTTTTCCGGGCACGATGCCGGTTTAACGCAGCGTGATTATTTACGCTTTATGCGAGCGTATCAAGGGAGTGAAACGATTCATTTTTCACAAAAAGAAAGGATCTTCTGGCAAAAGGTGAAAAAACGTGGCGATAAATTATATGCAAGACATGCAAACTAAAATGAATAATTCGAGTGTGACATGGAAACAACTCTATAAAAAACCACAAACTGTGTTGTTTCCTTTTGAATTACAGGTTTCGACAGAATTACCATCGGTGCGATGTGAGCAACTATTACGTTTATTACCCAAGAAACGTATGGTATTTGCAGGTAATTGGCAAGGTGTGCCGGTGATTGTAAAAATTTTTTTACAACCTGGACGTGCAGGGCAACACTGGGCACATGAAGTAAAACATTTAAAAAAATTAGCGGAAACGGGCATTGCCATGCCAAAGTTATTATATTGCGGCAAATCCATGCACGACAAAATGCCGGTGTTGATAACAAGTAAGATTGAACAAGCGATCGGTTTAGACAGTTTATGGCAGCGGCATGCGTTTACAACGTATGGCACACGTTTGATGGAAGCAATGACGTTGGAGCTTGCGACGCAACATGTCATGGGTGTTGTGCAAAATGATTTACATCTGGGTAATTTCTTATTGAAGCAACAAGATATTTATACGATTGATTGCGCAGCGATTCAGTTTTTTAATGAACCATTATCGCCGGATAAAAGCATTGATCATTTAGCCTTATTTTTCGCGCAATTGGGTGCTGGTACAGAAAAATTATGTGATGCGCTTTATACTCTCTATGCAAAAGCGCGTGGCTGGCAAATAAAAGAAAGTGATTTTGTCTATTTAAGAAAAAAAACACATTTGTATTTAAGAAGACGTTTAAATTTATTTAAAGAAAAAGCGATGCGTAATTCAACGCAATTTTCTCGAAAAAGTTTTTTCAATAAGCGAATACATTTTGATCGTCATTATACCTCCCCTGCATTTTTAGAATTTTTAATCAATCCAGAAAGTGTTTTCCAACAAAGTAATGCGGTGTTATTGAAGAATGGGCGCTCATCGACGGTGATACGTGTGCGGATTGGTGAGCAAGATTTAGTGGTCAAACGTTATAATATAAAATCTTTTTCGCATTGGTTGCGGCGCTGTTTGCGGATGACGCGTGCGGTGCGTTGTTGGCAGCGGGCGCATGTGTTGTTGCATGCGGGTATCCCGGTGGCAAAACCGGTGGCGTGTATTGAAAAACGTTTTTTTGGATTACGACACACATCATGGTTTGTAACAGAATTTGTGGAAGGACCGGATGCGGGCCAGTATTTTGCAACGCATGAGGCAACAGAACCGCATTGTCAGCGTCTTGCAAAACGGATGGTAAAAATGTTGGAGGCGTTGGCAGAGCTCAGAATGAGTCACGGCGATCTCAAGGCAACCAATATTATTGTGCATGGCCCAGAGCACCATGAGAAACCTGTTTTAATCGATTTAGATGGCGTGAGGCGGCATTACCTAACGGATCAGCAACAGATTTTATCCAAAGAATTGCAGCGTTTATTGCAAAACTGGGAACATCAAGCGGCGATCCGGGCATTGTTTGAGTAAAAGCTAAAATAAATCTTGGTGTATTTGTATGATTGGCCTGTCTTCTCACGGCTAGGGCCACCTCATATAAATTGATATCTTTTCTATCTTTAAATTTAGTTTTTGGTAAAAAACTAACTATAAAAAATCTTGTTATCCGGCTTTACAACTTGTCACCCCGCAACAAGTGCGGGGCGACAGCTTTTTTTGTTAAAAATAGCTCATAAAAAGATCAATTTATATGAGGTGGCCCTGTTCTCACGTCGTATTTTTGATCTATCTTATTGATTATATTGAGAAAAGCATATTATCTGTTGTCTGTTGATTTTATTAATAATTTGACTAAGTCAAATTTTAATACTTTTATAATTAGTTACTTAACTAGCATCGTAGCCAAATGATCGCATTATTTACACATTGCAAATTAATGGTTGATTTTTGTTTTTATGCCGGAATTGCAGGATAATGCACTTGACCTTGATATTTTTTTAAAAATAAAGAAAGGGTGTGTTTTGAAGGGAAAAATTTATTAAAAAAGTAAATAAAACATATTAAAAAAAGCGTGAATCAAATTGGGAATTCGATTGCATTAGATATAGCAAAAATTATCCTCTACTGAAATGAATAATAGGAATTTTATGAAAAAAGAAATGAAAAAAGAAGTCTATTGTGATAGCGATTCAAGAGTTATTTTTCAGGCAGCATTGGAATACTTAGAAGCACAAGAAAAGTTTAAACCAGATTATGAATTACTACTAAAAGATTGGAATCGTGCTTCACATATGCAAATTCGACAAATGGATAAAAGTGAAAGTGTTCAATTAAAAGAGGAAATGTTTAAAACTCAAGAAGAAGTCATAGCGTTTTTTAGAAATAATTTACTCAAGAATGTTATCGAACAATATAAACTATCAGAAGAGGATATAAAAAATTGTATAGATTTTTGTGCAACTGAAATGCACCAAAATGGCTTTTCATTGTTGCCTGTTGAAAATTCTTTAAAATTTTTTTTATTACATAAGTATAATTTTGTCATTTATAATGTGAGCATAAAAGAAGATAAATTAATTAATAAGTTGATGATTACAGTGACCGATACTGGTTTTTCAATTTTGCATCGTGAACAATTTAATCAAATAGGTATCGCAATGGGAGATACCTTTAAAGGAAAGGGGCAAATTCTTGCCGAGGTAACCTACGATGTGGATTTCACAACAAGAGACGCTGACGGAAAAATTACACCAACAATCACCAGAGGAAAATCGAGCATAAAAGTCGAAGGTGAGAATTTTCAATCGTGTTTAAAACCGGTTGCAATGAGTATTAGAGAAATTAAGGAAAAAGAATTTGAAGAATTTATTAAAGGATTATCAGATGATGAAAAAGGTAAAGTGATCAAATTAAAAGAATTATGTGAGAATTACTTGGCACACCTTGAAGCAAGTTTAGAAAAAAAATTTGATCAGACGTGTGAAATGAAAGTCTTAAAAATAAAAAGTTTGTTAGATATTTTGCATAGTCAGCCAGATTCAACTATTTTTGAAGAAAAGAAAGAGGATGAGATTGATAGTTTCCAGCAGGGTAAACTTGAAGAATTTAAACAATCTTTTCATGCGATGAAAAATTTTTTAGCACTGCGTCGTGATCGTTTTTCAATATTTAAAGCAAAAGGCGAAAAATTCGCAGATCAAGTGGAAGAACTTTTGTCATCAATGGCGCCTGATGACAGCCTGAAAATAAGTATGAGTAAATAATTCATTACGGAAAATTGATGTTGCATTTTTGATTTGTGGTGACTATCTGATTTGACAGTAAGTAAAAATTTGAACTGTCAAATCAGATTTGAGCTAATACCTGATACATTTAAACGATTGTCATTATAAATGCATTTGTGTGTTCTCATATGTTTCTCACGGCAGGGTCACCTCATATGAATTGATATTTTTTTTATATTAAATTTGGTTTTTAATCAAAAATTAACTAGAAAAATCTTGTCATCCCGCGGTTTATCCGCGGGATCCAGAAAATGATAGATAAAGAGACTGGATACCGCGCATAAAGCGCGGTATGACAGCTTCTTTTGTTAAAAATAGTCCAAAAAAAATATCAATTTATATGGGGTGGCCCTAGTCTCACGGCCTATTTTTGATCTATATTATTGATTATATTGAAAAAAGCATATTATCTGTTGTCTGTTGATTTTATTGATAATTTGACTATGTCAAATTTAAATAGCAATATAATCAATAATTTAGCTATCATCTTTCGTTATCAAAAAAATCGTCTGCTATAAAAAATAGCTAGGTAAAAATTTGATTATTTGTATGGGTATCAATGCAATGTAATCCATTGAAAAATTTAGTAAATTAGTATTTAAATTAGCTAAAATTTTCCTTTTTGTTTATTTTATGTTTGTCATTTAAGTTTCTAGCTGGTAGACTGCCGTCATTTTCTGGTGACGTGGTGTGACTGCCTAATTGGAGAGCTATCTCATGTTGGCGAGTCGAGATGAAAGTAGGTTAGAGCAAAAAAAATCGCAAGTTATCGGTATTGTTTTTAGTCAAGATTTTTTGAATACGCTTAACGACTATTTTCCTTCCCAAATTAAAAAAATTTTAGGTGATACATCGAATTTACTTTCTAATCCTGTGTCTTGGGTTACGATAGCAGGGCTACTTGAGTATTTTGCTAAATTTGAAGAAGAAAATTATTGTAAGCAAAATCACAAAAATAGCCAGTTACAAGATTTACAAGAAAAAATTAATAAAGCAACATTTAGCCAAAAAATAAAAAATTATTTTCATTTGTTGCTGGGTTTTCCTGAAGCGAAGAAAATTTGTGAGGAGGCCAGTAAAGCGAAAAAAGATTTGGAGCGGATTAATGAAACATTATGGATGATGATGCAGTGTCGTATTCATATCGCCAATGCCTTAACGATAAAACTTTCAGATGAAACAAGTACACCACTAGAATTTTTAATAAAACAAGAAAAGCAGTCATATAAAACACGTATAGAAAGTTTTTTTGCATTAAAAATAAACGCGCTTTACAAAGGTGCAGTGAGTTCAAATGGTGTGCATACTTTGTTGAATGTGTTTGTCACATCTCTTCCTTATTTATTTCATGCTGGCACGCATGTTTTGTCTTCAATATTTACCGGACCTGCAGCATTCGCTTTTTATATACCTGCAATTATTTTTACAATCGTTAATTATAATTTGAACGATGGAAAAATGATTAAAGCGGGTTTAGGGTTGTCCTCAGGGAGTGACCTTGATGAATGGATGGATATGGATTTAAAGCAGCAAGAAGCTGTAGAGAATTTTTATGGGAAATTAAAGCAATCGATCGATAGAACACCTATTAGTGATTGTAAAGAAAATATGAAGATCGATGCATTAATGCGAGTTGCTAAGTTATGTAATAAAAATTCAGAACAAACTTATCAGCATCGATATTCTCAGTCATTGCCAGCAAAGCCTGCGTGGCGACGCCGTTTAGAAAAAACAACGCATTATGTCTGTCTTGGATTAATGATTGCGGGCACTGCTTTTGGTATTAAAGCAACAATAGGTATTATGTGTGGTCTGTTGGGTGTCGCTGCCGTGAGTGGTGGTATTGCGATTCCTCTTGTGTTGATAGGCGTTGTGGCTGCGATGACGGCTTTTAGCATTGTACGTCGAGGAGGCATGTCAAAAATCTTGGATCCTTTACGGGCAAAACATAAAGAAACTAAAGAAAAAATAGAGAAGTCGCAGAAACTCTGTAATGAGCGTATCTTTGATATTGAGAAAATTGATCAAAGTAAAAAGATAACTTATATCATGCCTTTGCTTAATCAATTTAAAGAAGAAAAAGCTTCTCAACTCAAAATTAAAGCGGAATTCAAAAATGATGAAGAAAAAACGGAGTTTAAAAATAATGAAGAAAAAGTTGCAACACAAGCACAATTAAAAAAATGGTTTGCTAAACCAAGAGATCCTATTTTATCTAAAATAGGATTTTTTCCTTCAGCACAACAATCTTCAGCTCCTTGTAGAGATAGTGATTCTTCTAAAAGTTTAGTTTTTTGTAAATCATAAAAAATATCTAATTCTTTTTTCGCGCCCAACGATATAATCCTAATGGCAACAAACAACCCAGTATCACACCGCCAATTAAAATACTTTCGTAAATAAAAATATTTCCTGTAGGTATTTGGCTTGGTGGAAAAAAGCCAATAAAAATCGTGACGAGTGAACTGATTAAACCTAATAAACAGACAAGCCATAAACCAATTTTCCTACCCGGAATGCGAAAAGCCCTTTTGACATTGGGAAATTTGTAACGTAATTGAATGGCTGCAGCAAACATGGCGACATAAGCAATGAGCGCTAGAATTGCCGTGACATCAGAAAGCACCCAAAAACCACTGCTAATCGTTGGAAAAAATAAAAAGACACTGCAGAGTAAAGTAAATAAAATGCCTTGAAAAATTAAAATAGTAATTGGCACATGGTGTGAATTTTGTTTACCAAAATAAGCAGGCAGACAACCATCACGACTGGCAATCATTAAACTTTTACTCGGCCCTAATATCCATGCATTGACGCCACCCAGCGAACCAAATGTAATTAATAATGCAAGCATCGGCGTAAACCAAGCAAGATGAAATTTAGCAAAAAATACATCAAAGGCTTGTAATAAGCCTGAAATAATATTGAGTTCTGAGGGTGGAATCACAATCGCAATCGCAAGAGACGCAAGGACCAAAGTGAGAAAAATAATGAGGCCAGATGCGACAGCTGCGCGTGGATAATCACGTTGTGGATGATGGACTTCACGTGCATGAATCGCTGACATTTCAATGCCGGCATAGCCGTAAACAATCCCTGTGAATAAAACAAGACTATTCATGTTATGTATTTCTGGGATAAGTGCATGCCATGAAATTTCAGTTGCCGCCGGATGATGTGTGCTTAACCAAATAATGCCTAAAATAATAATGAAAATCATCGGCAGTAAGGTGCCAATGATGGCAGAGAGGGTGCTCATTAAACTGGAAGCGCGCATGCCCCAAAAGTGAATTAAAGTGCAGGCCCAAAACAGTAAAATAATCACACTAAGCATATAAAATTTATTATTTACTAAATTAGGATCAACACAATAAGCCAGCGTTGCCGCAATAAACGACATGATGGTTGGATACCAGCAGACATTGTAAAACCATTGTAACCAAATCGTGATGAATCCGATTTTTTTCCCGAATGCTTCGCGTACCCAAATATAAATACCACCGGTTTCCGGCCACCCTGTCGCTAACTCTGCCGCGACAAGGGCTGTGGGAATAAAGAAAAAAATCGCTGCAAGAAAGTGATAAAAAACCAAAGAAAAACCGTATTCTGCGCTCATTGGCAGCGTGCGTAGGCTGTCGATAGCGACAACATTCATCATTGTTAAGCCAAAAACGCTGAGGTGTTTTTTATGTGTGAGTTGCATAATTGTCTTGTAAAATACATTTTTAGCGATGATGATTTATATTTAAACTGTAGTCAATGTTAATACAAGGAACTATTCTGCATTTTTGTTTGATTTTGTCATACCGCAATTTATGCGTGGTATCTACTGTCTTTAAAGTCAACGCAATATGTCACTTTCATTAGTATTCTGGATCCCGCGGATAAACCGCGAGATGACAGGACTTAGAACAAAAGCAGACTGCTTCAGCTTCTCTCTCATACCGCCGCTTTAGCTACTCTGTCATAGCACTGCTTTAGCTACTCCTGTGCACTGCTTTAGCTTCTCTGTCATACCGCGCTTTATGCGCGGCATCCAGTTTTTATCCAGGGTATATGCACGCAAGATTTTTATTTGTGATAGTAAAGTACACAGAATCCATTTTGTTAATCTGCAAGCTCAAACTTTATACCTTGCGCTAATGGCAGTGTATCACTCCAATTCAGGGTCGCGGTTTGACGCCGCATATACGCCTTCCATGCATCGGAGCCTGCTTCACGTCCGCCCCCCGTATTTTTTTCACCACCAAAAGCGCCACCAATTTCAGCGCCTGAAGTACCAATGTTGATATTTGCAATACCGCAATCACTGCCTTTTGCAGAAAGAAATAATTCTGCTGCTTTAAAATTTTCTGTAAAAAGTGCAGAGGATAAGCCATATTCAGAATGATTTTGCATGGCAATTGCATCTTCTAATTTTCTAAATTTCATGACATATAAAATAGGCGAAAACGTTTCTTGTTGCACAATGGCTAATTGATTCCCGCAAGCAACTAACGTTGGCTCGACAAAAAATCCAGCACGATTTAATTTTTTGCCGCCAAATAAAATTTTTCCACCGGATGCTTCAATCGTTTTGATGGCAGCTTCAAATTTTGCAACTGCTTGCCCGTCAATTAAAGGGCCCATTAAATTTGCTGCATCAAGGGGATCGCCAATTTTAATTTGTGCATAGGCTTTGATAAGTGCATCGATTAAAACATCGTAAATACTCTCTTCAATCAATAACCGACGCGTGGTGGTACAACGCTGCCCTGCAGTGCCAATTGCGCCAAACACAATGGCAGGAATCGCTAATTTTAGATTGGCGGAAGCATCGACAATCATGGCATTGTTGCCGCCTAATTCTAATAAACTTTTACCAAGCCGTTTTGCCACTTTTTCATGAATCGATTTACCCACGTGTGTTGAGCCGGTAAAAGAAACTAAAGCAATCGTTGGATCTGTTACTAATTTTTCTGCACGTTGATGATCTTCTGTGATAAATAAAGAAAATATACCTGATAAATGGGGATCTTTTTTGCGTGCGAAAACCTCATTACAGATATGCTGTACGGCAATCGCACACAGAGGCGTTTTTGCGGACGGTTTCCAAATGACAGTATTACCGCAAATCGCTGCAATAAAAGCATTCCATGCAAATACAGCAACTGGAAAATTAAATGCGGTAATAACGGTGGTGACACCCAATGGATGCCATTGTTCATACATGCGGTGCGCTGGACGTTCAGAATGCATGGTAAAACCATACAATTGCCGCGCTTGGCCAGTTGCAAAATCAGCCATGTCAATCATTTCTTGCACTTCCCCTAAACCTTCTTGCAACGATTTACCCGCTTCTAGAGAAACCAAGCGTCCAAGTGCTTCTTTCTTTTTACGCAGTGCATCGCCAATCTCACGAATCAGTTCACCACGTTTTGGTGCGGGTATCATGCGCCATGTGTGAAATTTTTTATGTGCTTGTTGGATGATATCTGTGAGATCTTTTTCTGATGCATTATAGACTGATGCAATCGGTTGACCGTTCGTTGGATTAATAGACTGAAATTCACCGTAAGATGTTGTCTCTGACCAACCTGTGATATCTGAAAAAGCACCTGCATTCTGCTGGTTAATTTTTAATTCATCTAAAATAGCTTGTATGGTTTTCATAAGAAATTATTACCTTATAAGAAATACTGACCAAATCGATTATGTGTAATGTCATCCAAAGAAAAACATTCTTGTGCAACGAAACCTCTAAATTTATCAGGCTTTTTGATGACTTGATCGACAACGGCACAAAGTGAAGAGGCAGTGGTTAATTGAATCGCTGACCAGTGAATATTATTTAATTTTTTTGGGTAAAATTTTCTGACATAATTTTTTTCAAAAAAACTACCTTCTTGTGTACCTGTGACCGAGACATACACTAAAACCACATCTTGCGTGGTTTTCGGTAAAGTATTTTCTAATATTTTTTTTAGCGTTTCGCGATCGTGATTTAAATCTAAGTCATTCATCAAAAAACGCATTTTTGCGCAATGGCCAGGATAGCGAATGGTTTTATAACTCATGGAGCGTACTTTGCCTTGCCATGTTTCAGCCAGTGAGCCAATGCCACCGGAGGTATTAAATGCTTCGTAAGTTAAACCATCAATTTTAATTTCTTCCAAATCATCGAGTGGCATCAGTGTGACGTCTTTGCCATGATTAATCGCATGGCAAAGATTACCATATTCATTGATTAATCCATCTGTTGACCATGTGAGTGAATATTGCAGTGCATTACTAATATTGACAGGCAAAGCACCCACACGCATTTTGACTGTATGTAACGAGGGAAATAAATGCATTAAATCATTGGCAACGATGCTAATAAAACCGGGTGCTAAACCGCACTGTGGCACGAAAGCACGATCTGTTTTTTTAGCGAGTTCACGAATTGTTGCCGTTGTTTTTGTATCTTCAGTCAAATCAAAATAATGCGTATGATTCAATTGTGCGATTTGTGCAAGTTGTGTATTACAATAAAATGGAAGGCAAGAAATAAGTGTATCAATCTTATTTTTTTTAATAAATTCACTCATCACTTCTTGATTTAATGCATCAAGTGAAACTATTTTAATTACAGGCACATGCTGCGACAGTTTTTTTAGACGTGAATTTTCAGGATTATTATCAGCAAGAAAAACTGTGTAATCTTCCGAATTTGCCAGCAGTGTAGCAATAAGTGAGCCAATTTTTCCCGCACCCATGACGAGTATGTTATGCATACGATTTCCTTATCTTTAAGAGAACTATTTTTTATTGCGTGTAACAGCATTGGGAGTATTGTTTGATGACTTAAATGCATATCAGTTGCCCATCAGCTATTGTAAGTGATCAACGCCATGCCCTTTCTGATGACATGAAGCGTACTTTTATTAGTAACATGCAGATAGTTGTTTGGCTGTTGCGGTCAGTTAAGTCGTCAAACAATACTCCCACTGTGACTATTACGTGCAGCAGAATAGCATTAACCCATATCCCCCGCCAAACATTGCAATGCTGTGATCGCAGCAATTGCAGCAGTTTCTGTGCGTAAAATTCTTGGGCCAAGTTTTAACGCGATAAATTTTTTCTCAAGAGCGAGGTTTATTTCAGAGGCGCTCAATCCACCTTCGGGGCCTGTTAATAATAACACACGTGCGTGAGAAGCAATTTTTTGTGCGCGTAGTGAGACAGTGGCTGTGGGCGAAAATAAAAATGCATGATCTGTGATAGGTAAGTGATTTAGCCAATCCGTGAATAAAATGGGAAGAACAATTTTTGGTAGACGATTACGCCCACATTGTTCGCACGCGTGTAAAATAATTTTTTGCCAATGTTGTAATTTTTTTTTGCGTTGTTCAAGTGTCAATCGCATATTGCAGAATGTCGTGATCACTGGGATAATTGTTTTGACACCGAGTTCTACTGCCTTCTGCAGGGTGTAATCCATTTTTTCGCCGCGTGAAATACCTAAAGCAATTGATACATCTAAAAATGATTCTGTTTCTCTCGCGATGTGATCACCTGTTTTGACGGTAATTATTTTTTTATCGAGTGAAATAATTTCAGCAGGAAATTCGCCACCTTCGCCATTAAACAAGGTGATTAGTTCGCCTTTTTTGATTCGTAAAACAGTCGCAAGATGATGGCTACTTGTTGCATCCAGTGTCACTAATTGGTGCGCTTCTAGTGGGATAGCTTGAAATATGCGTGTCATAGGGATCCGGTTTATTTGTTTATTTAAAGAAGTTGTATACTAAAAAATAATAGGTAGCATACTATGAAAGCGCAAAAACGTGAGGCTGTGAGTATGAGTCGTGCCAATGATCATCAGATTTCGCTGGATCATGAAAGCCGCATTACGCGGCTGGAAGCGGCTGTTGAACATATTGCCAGTGCTTTGCTGGATCTCAAAAATGATATTAAAAATGGTTTCGCAGAATTGCGGAATGAATTTCGGCGTGAAATCAAACGCATAGATGATCGGATTGATCGTTTAGACGGTCGGATGAATCGTTTAGATGGTCGCATGGATCGTATGGAAGATCAGATGAATCGTTTAGACGGTCGCATGGATCGTTTAGACGGTCGGATGGATCGTATGGAAGATCGGATGGATCGTTTAGATGGTCGAATGGATCGTCTTGATGGCCGAATCGATCGTCTCGATGGTAAGGTCGATACGCACTTCAAATGGCTGCTCGGGATAATGATAGGTGGTTTTGGTGGCTTATTTGGCATGTTGAGTCACGCCATGCACTGGATATGATGGTATCATTAGCGTCCTTTTGATCAGATAAAGACCGTTTACCGTGAAAAAACTCTATCTTGAAACGCATGGTTGTCAAATGAATGAATATGACTCAGCCCGCATGGCTGATGTCTTAAAAGCCTCACATGGCTTAGAAAAAACAGTCAACCCAGAAGAAGCCGATGTTTTATTGTTAAACACGTGTTCGGTGCGCGAAAAAGCCTCAGAAAAAGTCTTTTCGGAATTAGGTCGTTGGCGCGCGTTGAAAGCAAAAAAGCCGGCTTTGGTGATTGGTGTGGGTGGCTGTGTAGCGAGCCAAGAAGGCGAGGCGATTTTGAAGCGTGCGCCATATGTCGATTTAGTGTTTGGGCCACAGACTTTGCATCGACTTGGCGATATGTTGAATGCACGACAGACTAAGCGTGTCCCTCAAGTTGATATTAGTTTCCCCGAAATTGAGAAATTTGATCGATTGCCGGAGCCATCCGTCCAAGGTCCGACGGCATTTGTGTCGATTATGGAAGGCTGCAGTAAATATTGTAGTTTTTGTGTGGTGCCGTATACCCGAGGCGAAGAAATTAGTCGTCCGTTGGATGATGTGCTGGCGGAAGTCGTCAGTTTAGCTGCGCGTGGTGTGCGAGAAGTGAATTTATTAGGTCAAAATGTGAATGACTACCGGGGTCCGATGCATGAGGGCGGGACAGCTGATTTGGCTTGTTTAATCCGTTATGTGGCAGCAATTGAGGGGATTTGTCGGATTCGTTTTACAACGTCGCATCCTTTGGCCTTTTCAAATAGCTTGATTGAAGCATATGCGGATGTGCCAGAGTTGGTGAATCATTTACATTTGCCGGTGCAGAGCGGTTCAGATCGTATTTTAGCCGCGATGAAGCGTGGGTATACCGCACTAGAATATAAATCAAAGATTCGGCGTTTGCGTAAGATTCGGCCGGATATTAGCGTATCTTCGGATTTTATTATCGGTTTTCCCGGTGAAACAGAAGACGATTTTGCAGCGACCTTAGATTTGATTCAGGCGATTGGTTTTGACACGTCGTTTAGTTTTATTTATAGCCCACGACCAGGTACGCCAGCCGCTTCTTTACCGGATGAAGTGCCTCTTGACGTCAAAAAGAAGCGTTTGGCGATTTTGCAACATCGTATTGCACAACATGCCAGATCCATTAGTGAAGGGATGGTTGGCACTGTGCAATCGATACTGGTGACTGGTCCTTCTAAAAAAGACCCTAAGATGTGGTCAGGCCGGACGGAGAATAATCGGATTGTGAACTTTTCGGGAGAAGGGGTGGCAGTTGGCCAGCTAGCTGCCGTGCGGATTCAAGAGGCATTGCCAAATTCATTGCGTGGTGTGTTAGCGGAGTCATGATTTTAACGTAAGTACTCAGGTGGTCAGGTTTCTTTCACTTGACTGCATCACATGGGTCCCGCAGAAACAGTACTTTATCATTGCTGCGCCCTTTCAAGGTTCATGAAGCGCATTTCCATTGGTAAAATGCAATCTGCTGTTCAGCAACTGCGGTCAGTCAAGTGAAAGAAACCTGACTACCTGAGTAGTTACATTTTAACTTTATTTGTTGGCGTGTTGGGTTATACTGAAAGTGAGTCTTCTTTTGGAGTCTGACCAGAATTTGGAAACTGCACAGTACTCTAGAGTCGTCACCTTAAGCCCGGAAAATAACCGGCGGCTGCAGGAACTATGTGGCCACTGTGATGAGCATCTGCAATTGATTGAAAAACGCTTATCAGTTCGTATTCGGCATCGTGGGTATACTTTTTCTGTCTCAGGTGAATCGCAAGCAGTTGAACAAGCTTGCCGCGCACTGGAAGACCTTTACCGTGAATCATTTTCTCGAAAAATGCTCCCTTCTAGCGAAGTACATCTTTATCTACAGACATCGATGAGATCATCCCTTCCGGAGGAAAAAACTATGGCGGTTGTTAGCCGACGTATGGAAGTGCGGACAAAGTGTGCATTAGTGACTGCGCGTGGCGAGAATCAAGTTTTATATCTAAATAATATTCAACAGCACGATATTAATTTTGGTATTGGTCCAGCTGGAACGGGAAAGACGTGGCTTGCAGTGGCATCTGCTGTCCAAGCACTTGAATCTGGTCGAGTCAGTCGCATTATTTTAGTGCGCCCAATTGTCGAAGCAGGTGAGCGCTTAGGTTTCTTGCCAGGTGATCTTGCGCAGAAAGTGCATCCGTATTTGCGACCTCTGTATGATGGTTTATATGAAATGCTCGGTTTTGAATCTGTTAATCAAATGATAGAACGAGATGTGATTGAAATTGTGCCATTAGCGTATATGCGAGGCCGTTCATTGAATGATTCATTTATTATTTTAGATGAAGGTCAAAATACGACAGCAGAACAAATGAAAATGTTTTTAACGCGTATTGGGTTTAATTCTAAAGCGGTGATTACAGGCGATGCCACTCAGATTGATTTATTAGATCGAACGCAATCTGGCTTAATGCATGCACTGAATGTTTTAAAAAATATTAGCGGTATTAGTGTGACGCGTTTTGAAGCTGGCGATGTCGTGCGTCATCCATTGGTGCAGCGCATTGTTGAAGCTTATGAAAACTATGGGAATAGAACGGCTGGTTAATTCATGTTTGATATCACAGTGCAATATAACGTCGAAAGTCATGCGTTGCCTTCTGTCACACAATTCAAAGAGTGGACTGCGGCAACGTTACAACATCGTGTGTCAAAGGCTGAAGTGACGTTGCGTATTACGGATGCCACAGAAATGACGCGGTTAAATGAAACATTTCGTCAGAAAACCGGTCCAACCAATGTGCTTGCTTTTCCTTTGCTTATGCCAGATGCAACACAACCTGATGTGGTTTTGATGGGTGATATCGTCATGTGTGCAGAGGTCATTACAGCTGAGGCGCAGGTACAGCATAAAACACTGGAAGCGCATTTCGCTCATATGGTTGTGCATGGCACATTACATTTGTTGGGTTTTAATCATGAGCATGTCGATGAGGCAAATCTGATGGAAGCTGAAGAAGTCCTCATTCTCAAAGAGCTGGGGTTCTCTGACCCTTACATTGTCAAGCAGCAAGAAAATATAAATAGATAAAAAAAGTAACGGGGTAAATTTTCGTATGGACGACGGTCAGCAAATACAAAAAAAGAAAAATCTTTTTAATTTTTTATGGAATTGGTTTAGATACCGCCCTAGAAATCGTGAGCAATTATTAGATGTATTGCGTGATGCTACTGCACATAATGTGTTGACCGTGGACATGTTAGCCATGGTCGAGCGGGTGTTGCAAGTGACAGAATTAAAAGTGAGTGATGTGATGGTACCTGCTTCACAAATGATTGTTGTGGATCGTGATGCGGGGTTAAATACGATCTTACCTTTAGTCGTTGAGTCAGCCCATTCGCGTTTTCCAGTGATGGATGGGCAAGCTGTCGCTGGCATGTTGTTAGCAAAAGATTTATTGCCATATATGTTGCCTACTCAACCGCGTCATTTCTTAATCACAGATATTTTGCGTCCTGCCATTTTTGTGCCACAAAGTAAGCGACTCGATGTTTTGTTGCGTGAATTCCGTTTAAACCATAATCATTTAGCCATGGTGATTGATGAATATGGCCATATTGCGGGATTGATTACCATCGAAGATGTTTTAGAAGAGATTGTGGGTGAGATTGAAGATGAATATGATACAGAAGAAGAGGATGATATTCGTCCACGCGGCAAGGGAGCTTTTAGTGTAAAAGCCTCCACTTTACTTGAAGATTTTAATCACTATTTTGGTACGACATTTCAGGATGATGAGTTTGATACGGTAGGTGGTTTAGTACTAAAAAAATTCGGCCGTTTACCAAAGCGTGGTGAATCGATTGAATTAAATAAGTGTTGGTTCCGAGTATTAGCTGTGGATAGTCGCCGCATAGATTTGTTGGAATTGCGTCTTGGTAAGCAAAAATTACTAAAAAATAATGAAGAAACAAAGTAACTACTCAGGCGGTCAGGCTTTTTATATTTGACTGCATAACACGGGTGTTGCAGAGACAGTATTTTACCAAAGCTGCGCTCTTTCATGAATTATGAAGCGCATTTCCACTGGTAAAATTTAATCTGCTGTTAAGCGACGACGGTTAGTCAAGTAAAAAAAGTCTGACTGCCTGAGTAGCTACGAAACAAATGAATAGATATTTCTATCTTATGTATTGAGTATAGCTTTTGACAGGAGTGTCAAATGAAGCATTTGCTATCAAGGAAAGATTTTAATCGTATTTTAAGTATTATTGTCTTGGTTGTTATTAGTGTGGCGCTGATTGCAGGGATATTAGGTTATGTGGTTGGGATCGGCGCTCATGAAGAAAATTGGAAATTTTATCTTGCAAGTGGGATTATTTTTCTAACTGGTGGTGCTGTTGTTATTTTTTTAAGTTTGCAGTTGTTTTTCGCTATTTACCGATCAAAGAATCAATTATCTTGGCAAGCATTTCATGATAGTTTGACAGGCTTAGTCAATCGTAATCAGCTAGAAAAAAATTTAGATTATATTATTGCATCGTGCTTACGCAGTGGCGAAAAATTTGCCATATTTTTTATCGATATTGATTTTTTAAAGAAAATAAATGACACCCTTGGACACGATGCGGGTGATCAGTTAATACGAACAATGGGTGAGCGATTAAAACAATCAGTACGCAAAACAGATGTTGCTGCTCGTTTAGGAGGAGATGAGTTTATTCTCGTTGTCAATGGAGCAGATAATACAAGTATTGCTGCTATTTTTGCGGAGAAAATTATTAATCGCGTCATTGAACCTGTAAAAATTCATCAACATGAAGTGATTGTCACAGCTAGTATTGGTATTAGTTTTTTTCCTCAAGATGGTAATGATTATAATACTTTGATTAAAAGTGCGGATCTCGCGCTATACAAAGCAAAACAAGATGGTAGAAATAATTATAAATTTTGTACACCTGCAATGAATGAAGAAATACTTCAAAAGCTATTATTTCGAGGAGCGTTACAAACAGCCCTAGATAAGCAAGAGTTTTATTTGGTTTTTCAGCCTAAAAAAAACATTAATACTAATCAAGTGATTGGATTTGAAGCGTTGTTGCGTTGGGAGAGTGAGACATATGGTAATGTGCCGCCTAATCGAATTATTCATTTGACAGAAGAGATGGGTTTAATTTATCAATTAGGTGATTGGATTTTGCGTAATGCCATTATTCAAGCCAGTCGTTGGATTAGAGAGCATTCTTTGCGATTTCCCGTTTCTGTTAATATTTCAGCAAGACATTTTATGCAAAATACCTTTGTGACAAGCGTGATGAACGCATTATACGATGTCAATTTTCCTAGAAATTTTTTAGAAATTGAAATTTCAGAAAGTTTAATTATGCAGAATCCAGAATATTCACTCAATGTCATTCGACAATTAAAAAAAGCAGGTGTCCGTATTAGTATTGATAATTTTGGTACGGGTTATTCATCAATTAATTATTTGCAAAAATTTGCTATTGACCGTATTAAAATCGATAGAAAATTTATTATGCATCTTGATAAACGCTCAGATGAATACATGCTAGTGCAAGCGATTATCGGTTTATCACATAGTTTAAATGTCGCCGTATTGGCAGAAGGGGTTGAGAATAAAGTGCAATATGATGCCTTAATCAAATTAGGCTGTGATGAAGTGCAAGGTTATTACGTGAGTCATCCTTTAAAAACAGATGCGATACCAGCTTATATTGAAAAGATGGCGACAAGCGTGTCAGCGGCAGAATAATTTCGCTTCATCATTGAAGATTTAAGCATAGCTACAATAATACTTGATAATATGTCGTATTAAAAAAGTAGAACATAAAAAATTAGTCAACTTGTTGAAATAGTTCATGTAATCGAATAGCTGCCGTGAGCGTCACTAAACTAATAAATAAATAAGCAAGTAAGTGAAATTTTGAAGGAAATAATATCATCAAAATAAAAAAAATAAATGCTTCAGCACGTTCTATGATGCCTGGACTATAGTAAAAACTTTTTTTTGAATGATTTTCTGTAAAAATACCAGCTATTAAAAAACTATTGGTGCAAAGTAAAATACTGCTGACCATCAAAAGACAAATAAGCGAACGTTGTAATGGATCGATTAACCATAAGCCAATGATAATTGCTAGCTCAACACAGCGGTCAATCATAATGTCGAGTATTGCACCGGTCGGTGTGGATTGTTTAAGTAAGCGTGCGATAGTTCCATCTAGTGTATCAAGATAACCTGAAAATAATAATATGCATACTGCAAACATAAGATGCTGATAAGCAAGTGCGGGAATGATTAATAAACCGCTGATACCAGCGAGCAGCGTAATTTTTACAGGTGAAAAATATCGACTAATCCATTTTGCAAAAGGGTCAACACAAAATTTTTGGTAGTGCTGTCTTACCCAAGTTTCTAGCATTTTTAAATATTTCCTTTTTTATTGAAGTTTAGTGAAAATGATGTAACAGCTCAGGTCGCTAGGATTTTTTTTGCTTCGCTGTCCGCCATCGCCCAATAGTAGGTTGTACATTACCCATATAATACGCTTCATGAATCATGAAAGGGCACTGCATCGGTTAAGTACTGTCTCTGCGGGACCCGTGTTACGCAGCGAAGTAAAAAAAAACTAGTGACCTGAGCCGTTACAAAATGATTATATTCAATTATTAAAAATATTTTAAAATATTGACAATTTTTTTGGTGACTGTCGAAAATAATGTTGGTGTATAAAAGAGTCCAGCTACGCGTTTGCTCAATTCATTGAGTGTGGGGTAAGGAATCGTGATATCTGTCAATTCGCGAAGTGTCTTTTGCTGATGAATTGCTTGAATCCACGGCAAAATCAATTCACCTGCATGTGGTGCTAAAATTGATGCGCCAAGTATTAACCCTTTTGGAGAGACACATATTTTTATCATCCCTACCGTTTCATTTGCAGTCACTGCACGATCATTTTCAGTGAACGGCAGGATAAAAATTTTGTTTTTAGGGTTTAGTGCAAGCGCTTCTTTTGACAGCATACCAGTATGTGCAAGTTCAGGAGTGGTGTAGGTTACCCAAGAAATTGCGCGATAATTCACTTTTTGGCGTAATTTAAAAATAGCGTGACGAATAATTATGCCTGCATGATAGTTGGCAACATGTGTAAATTGAAAAGAGCCGGCAGCATCGCCCATCGCATAGATTTTTTTATTAGATGTTTGTAAATAGGCATTGACTTGAATACCCTTGGGTGTATACGCCACACCTGCTTTTTCTAGTGCCAAATTCTTAATATTCGGCATTCGTCCTGTTGCAATAAGCAAATGTGAACCTGAGACAGTTTGTGAATTTTCTGTGGAGCCTAGCGTGATCGTGATTATTTTATTGATTTCTTTAATTTGAAGAATATTAATTTTTTCATAAAGTGTGATGCCTTGTTCTTTAAACAATTGTCGTAAGCAATCAACTAACTCAGGTTCATCACGTGGCATCATGGTAAATGCTTCTAATAACGTGACTTTCACACCAAGATGTAAAAAAGCTTGTGCCATTTCACAGCCAATGGGCCCTGCGCCAATGATGATTAAATGTTCTGGTTTTGTTTGCAAATTAAAAATCGTTTCATTGGTAAAATAATTCGTTTCAGTCAAGCCAGGAATAGGAGGAATTGCTGGTGATGAGCCTGTCGCAATAATAAAACGCCGTGCTTGAATTTTGGTGTTATTCACCAATAGCGTATTTTTATCAATAAACTTTGCTAATCCTTGTATAACATGAGCGCCTAGGGTTGTAAAACGTTCTACTGAGTCATTGGGTGCAAGTTGATTTATTACGTGTGCAACGTAGGCCATGACGCGTGCAAAATCAATTTCAGGTGTAACAGGTTTGATACCAAAGGGTTCGCAAGTAATAAATGTACGTGCTGCGTGTGCTGCAGCAATCAGAGATTTAGAAGGGATACAGCCAGCGTTAAGGCAATCTCCGCCCATTTTATTCTGTTCGATTAAAGCAACTTTTAAATCTAATTGTGCAGCAACAGCAGCGACACTCAAGCCACCTGCACCTGCGCCAATAATGGCTAGATCATAGATTATTTTATTGGGCATTTTCTCTCCTTTTTAGTTTTTAAGAAGTGATATAACGTAGGAGAAAAAGACAATAAAGCAAGTATCACTAATGGAATAAAAATAGCTGGTGTAAAAATAATGTTTAAATTAGGTGTTTGGTCAGTGATAAATAAATTTCCTAGTCCATCACCGAGTAATACGTAAACAAATGAACCTGGCATAATGCCAAAAAAAGTTGTTATAAAAAAAAGTGACGTTTGCATATTGAATAATGCAGGAATAATATTGACTACCCAAAATGGAAAAATAGGGATAAGTCTTAAGATAAGTAAATATTGAATCGCATTACGTTGAAATCCTGTGCGCATTTTTTCAAGCCAGCCTGATGTTTTTTTTGTTAACCATGGCGCAAGCGCATTTTTTACTGCTAAAAAGATACATAGTGCACCAAGCGATGCGCTTAGCACAACATTGAGTGTTCCCCAAAAAATGCCAAATAGAAAGCCGGCGACTATGGTAAGAAAAGACGCCCCGGGAAAAGAAATTGCTACTGCAAGTAAATAGATAGCCATGAAGCTAAAATAACTCAGCAGAAAATGTTGATTAGTCCATGTTTTTAAAATATCGTGATATTTTTTTATTGTAACAAAATTAAAATATTGAGAAAGATCAAAATAAAAAAATAAAAAAAGGCCAATAGATAAAGTGAGTAGTGGCAGCCAACGTTTTACCATAGAGTACATTGTCAGTATCTTATTTTTTTATGGGCTTGTTGGTGTTAGATTGAAACAAGTAAAGATATTTCCCATATCCGCGTTTTTTCATATCCTCAAGAGGAATAAATTCAAGCGCAGCAGAATTCATGCAATAGCGTTGACCTGTGGGTGCTGGACCATCATCAAAAACATGTCCAAGATGTGATTTTCCTTGTTTTGATAAAACTTCAGTACGTGTGACAAACCAACTACGGTCTTTTTGTAAAATAACATGATCGGGTGTAATTGGTTTGGTAAAGCTTGGCCAGCCGGTACCAGAATCAAATTTATCAAGAGAACTAAAAAGGGGTTCGCCGGTCACGATATCAACATAAATACCGGGTTTTTCATTGTTCCAGTAAGCATTTTTGAATGGGGGCTCGGTTTCTTTATTTTGTGTGACGGCATATTGCAGTGGTGAAAGTTTTTGCCTTAGGGTCGCATCATCTGGCTTTGTGTAAGTTGTTGCAGCAATGCTGAGTGTATGTGTGAGTAAGCCAGTAAAAAGTAGAAAAGTGAGCAGTAAGATCCGTATCATGGCCCTATCCTGCATTGACGTTGTTTGATTAATTATTATACGATAAATTTCCTCACTATGGTTGGATTATTTTTATGAAGAAAAAAATGAATAGAATGCATTCTGTTATTTTTTCTTTTTGTACTTTTTTTATCTTGATGTTTGTTTCTTTATTTTCCAATATTTCGGCAGCATCTGATACTACAGCAACAGCGATCTTTGCTGCAGGTTGTTTTTGGTGTGCAGAGCATGATTTTGAAGCGGTGCCTGGGGTGTTGAAAGTTGTTTCAGGTTATACGGGTGGCTCTGTTAAGAATCCAACCTATAAGCAGGTTTCAGCAGGAGGCACGGGACATTATGAGTCGATTGAAGTGTATTATGATCCTGCAAAAATTAGTTATTCGCAATTACTGACCGTTTTTTGGCATAACGTGGATCCAGTCGATCCAACTGGACAGTTTTGTGATAAAGGTCAACAATATCGCGCAGTGATTTTTTATAAAAATAATACAGAAAAAAAATTAGCAGAAGAGAGTAAAGCAAATTTATTAAAATCAGGAAAATTTAAATCGATAGCTACGCTTATTTTGCCAGCAAAAACATTTTATCCTGCAGAAGACTATCATCAAGGTTATGCACAAAAAAATTCGGTGCGTTATCGCTATTACCGTTACGCCTGCGGGCGTGATCAACGTTTAGAGGAAGTGTGGGGGAAGAAAAAATAATTGGATAATATTATTTTAATTTGAAAGTATTTTGCAACCATGTTTGTGCTTGGCGATCTTCAGTATGTAGCGCCAAATATAGCAATGTTTTTTTATTGACAGATTGATTCATATATTCAGAAATAAATCCTCTAAAATAATATAAATAGAATGCTTTATGTATGTCGGTTTCGATGGGAATAGAGCGATCATGGGCAATGTTGTCAAGTAATTGAGGAGAGGCATTTTTGTTTTTCACGATTGATGCAATTAGATAAATTCTGTCTTCATGAAAAAATATTCTTTTGCAGCTTGTAATGCTTTTGTAAGATCTTTTTCACTTTTTATCGCTTCAATTTGCTTAATTTTGTAATATAAAGAAAATTGCTGTATAAAGTTTGTTGAACACCATGATAAAAAAATGGTAATAACAGAAAAAGTCGCAGCAAATAGTTTATTATAATATTCTTGGACTTTTATTATTTTAATAAAAGTCCAAATACAGATTGCAATACAACAGCCTAGAAACACATAAAAAATAATTTTAAATGGTAAATCTAGATCTCCAAATTCCTTATTTCTAGGGACATTTTGATAGAGTATGTCGCTCTGATATCTTTATATTATGAATAAAATTGCACCTAAAAATACACCTACTGCTATAACAAAAGAACGATATTTGTGTATTGGGTATGTTTTTTTTCGGGCACGTTCTTCAATTTTTAAAATAGTTTGATTAAACATCCAAGGATGGCTGCGTAGGCAATAATTAAAGAAAAATATAAAATCATAGAATAGACGTTTCTATTTAGGGTAATGTATGTTCCTTAGTTTAGCATAATCTACCTATAGCGTGCCGGAGAGGAAGTAGGTAATAACCGATTACAAGTGGGTATTAAATACTAAAAAATATCTACATGTAACATAATTAATTGTTAAATATAAATAAAATAATTAGGTAATGATTATTTGTAAGTGGGTATTAATCACGGTGCTATTATCTACTTATTAGTAGATAATGGGCAATGAGAAGTAATAATTTTCCAGTTATGATCTCTAGCATGTTTTAAAACACGTTCGCAATTGGCATAAACAATAGGGTTACCAACGGTGTTTAATAAGGGAAGATCACTAATATGATCACCATATGCATAACATTGGGCATAATCATAAAAGTTAATACTGCTTAAATAATTCTTTATTGCTTTTGCCTTCCCTTCACCAATAACAGGATAATGAAGTATCTTGCCTGTGCAGACACTATTACTAATTTCAAGTGAGGTAGACAATACAGCATCGGCTTGCAAGTGATTTGCAATAGGCGTTAAACAAGCAAAAAAAGACCCTGATACTAAAACAATATGTGCTCCATTTTCCCTATGCTTTTTTAATTCTTCCACTACCACTTGATTATAAAATCCTTTTAAATTGTCCAGACAGTCGCCATGCCATTCATCTCCTAATTTCTTTAAAATATATTCATCAATTCCTTGGTAGAATTGATAATACTTAATATTTATTTCTTCTCGGCTCACACCTTTTTTAGATAGGAATTTAATATTTTCAATAAGTGCATGGTACTTATCAGTTGTTACTCGTGTTATGTCTGGGGCATGCTTCACATAATATTGTAGAAAACTAAACATACTTTTTATACTAATTAAGGTCTCATCAACATCAAAAAAAGCATAATAACCATTTAGCTTTCTCATCATGCTGCTTTTTTCGCTATTATTTGTGTTGTTCTAGGAAAAACAAGTAATGTATTAGTATCTTGGGCAAGTTTCTGTAAGCTTTCTTTTATTTGCTTAATTTCATCATTAGTACTTAGATTAAGCCTAATATAAAGATCACTACATTCATCAAATAACATATCGAGCAATCTTCGTTCATTTTTATTTTTAAGAATTAGCTGAACAAAATTAATATCCATTGTTTCACAGCCAAGGCTCGCAAATAATTTCTGCAACTTCATGCCTACTTCAAAATCTAAATGTTTAATTTCTGATAGACGTTTAAGTAACGACCTTGATTTAGCATATGCTTCAGAATATGGATAACAAAAACTTGTGCTGATAGTAGGCTCTTCACATACTATTTTTCCACCAGGCGCTAGCAATTTAATTGCTTTACTTAATGCATCTTCCGGTGATACTAAATGTAATAACAAATAACGGCAATAAATTAAATCATATTGCTCATCAAGCTTATTTAAATCATAAATTGAGATGGACTTAAATTTCACATTCATAACTTTATGAAGCTTGGCTACTCTTTTAGCTATACGTATCTGATCTGTATTGACATCTATAGCAGTGACGTTTCCACAAGGTACTAGTTGTGACGCCATCCATAGCGCCATATGTCCTGTTCCGCAACCAAGTTCTAGCACCTTCATATTATTTATAGTATTAGTTTTCCGTAAAAGATCTTGGCTATATGGGCCATGAACCTCATTAAGAAGACCAAGGCGAGTTGCGCCTTCTTCACCTACTTTTAGAATGTACTCTTCTTTTATTGCAGTATTGATATTCATTACACAAATACTCATTAGAATTAATTGTTGTTTAAGAGCTTAAATTATACGCTTTCATTGCCGCGGGTGCGTATCGTTCGCCTTTAGCTACATCAATAGGAGCAATTTCATTTAAATATTCAATTTCACGCTTACTTAAATTCACACTCACTGTTGCCACATTTTCTTCTAAATATTTAATCCGCTTTGTTCCAGGAATTGGCACAATATGGTCTGTTTGAGCGACCACCCAAGCCAAAGCAAGCTGTGCAGGCGTATACCCTTTTTCTTTTGCCATTGCTTCTACACGGGTTACAATTTGCAAGTTGGATTTAAAATTTTCGTCTTGAAAACGAGGTAAGTTACGCCGAAAATCATTTTGATCCAGCAAATTAGACGCTTTGATTTTCCCTGTGAGGAATCCTCGTCCTAATGGGCTATAAGGCACAAAGCCAATGCCCAATTCTTTACATAGTGGAATAACATCTAATTCTGGTCCACGGCTCCAGAGGGAATATTCAGTTTGTATCGCTGATACAGGATATACGGCATGAGCACGTCTGATCGTATCAGTGTCCGCTTCGGATAACCCTATATGGCGAATTTTCCCTTCTTTAACCAAATCAGCTAATGCTTGCATGCTTTCTTCAATAGGCGTATTAGGATCAATACGATGCAAATAATACAAATCAATATAGTCTGTATTTAAGCGTTTTAAGCTTTCCTCACAAGCTTTCTTTATATATTTAGGCTTACCATTTACACCACGTGCTGATGGGTCATTTTTATCACGAACAATTCCACACTTAGTAGCAATGATTACTTTAATACGTATATCTTTTACTGCTTCACCAAGTAATTTTTCATTATCACCAAAGCCATAAACATCCGCCGTATCAAAAAAATTGATGCCTAAATCATATGCCCGATGAATAGTGTTGATAGATTCTTCCCAATTAGTTTCACCGTAAAATTCTGACATACCCATACAACCTAAACCAAGTACGGATACTTCTAAGCCGCCTAGTTTTCTTGTTTTCATTTTATTTTCTCCACCATCGTATTTGTTTGTATATATTTACCTTTAGTTACCGTTTGTAAACAATTTTTTATCTGTTTCTCTAGCATAATAATCACTACACCACTTACTACAAATAAGGTTCCAATAGCTACTGAATAAGTAAATTGCTGTCTCCAAAATACCCAGCCAATAAAACTTGAAATAGGAACACTCATATATAAGAAAGGCATTAACGTTCCAGCAGACATGTATTGAAACGCTTTAGTTAATGTTCTTTGAGCAATTAAACTAATGACACCCAATGACAGCAATATTGTTATCACAAAATTTAAATCTTGCATGTTAATCTGAAAGGCATCGACTATATTATGTTTAAAGATACATTTAGTTGTGATAACAACAACAGTAACAAGAGTACACATGAGATATAAGTAAAATACAATTTTATTAACTGATTCTCCTTCTTTCACCATGTAACGTAAAAAAATGGTAGCAACTGCCATTAAAAAACCAGCGACTAAACCTATAATTGCTACGGGTGACAAGAAACTATTTAACCCTGGATGCATTACAATGATAATTCCAACTAAGGAAATAATGATTCCACAATAAGCTAGAAAAGATGTTTTCTCTCCTAAAAATATTCGTGCTAATAAAGGTACGAATATAGGAGAACTATTGAATAATACCGCTGCCACACCAAGTTCTATATGCTGTGAAGTATAAAAAAAGCAAAATACAGATGAAGCAGCAAAGAGACCGCGTAAAAAATGGGTTAATGGTCTTGCTGTTTTATAGGAAGAAATGCCAGCCTTGCAAAGGATAGGGATAAAAAATATAAGGGGGATAATGTAGTATGCGAATACTTGCACTTCAGTTGTAATATCATGGGCAACTGCCTTAACCAAAGCTGATATCACTGACTGGTACCCAGCAGTTATTAACATTAATATTATTCCTAGATTTATTAACCTTCGCATACTTTCTCCCTTAATAAGCAACGGATGCTCCACCATCTATTGTAATAAAAGCACCATTAATAAACTGGGAACTGTCACTACATAAAAAATTGACTGCATTGGCTATATCATTCACATTAGCTATTCGCCCTAAAGGCACTTGTGATTTGGCTTGTTCAGTCACCTGTTCTTTATCAATCTTGTAATTAGTAGCTAATTGATTTACGACCTCATCCCATAATGGCGTTTCAGTGGCTCCAGGGTTTAATGTATTAACTCGAATATTGTGCTTACCTATATCTCTTGACAGGGCTTTAGCAAAATTGTTAATGGCACCGGTAACTGTGCTACTAATTATTAAGCTAGGCTCAGGTTGCCTAGATAAGACGCCATTAATTAGAATAATTTTTCCTGTTTTGTTATTTATCATTAATGGCGCAAAATTTTTAGTTAAACGCACAGCACTCATCAAACTAGTTTGAATAGCACTTTCCCAGTTTTTTTCCGTGACTTCTAATATGCTACCAATAGGAACCACCCCTACTGCATTAACAATGGCATCTATATAAACACCGGCTTGCTTTACTGCTAACGCTGCTTTTTCCATGCTGCAATTGTCTTGTACATCAACTTCATAACAAGCAATATCAATATCACTAAATTTATTTTTTATTTTTGCATTACATTCATTAAGCTTGTTTTTGTTTCGGCCTAACAAGATTAAGGAATAACCTGTTTCAGCTAATTTATTAGCAATTGCAAAACCCATGCCACCATAAGCACCATTAATGACTGCATAATGATTACTATTTATTTTCATCCTACAGTTACCTTTTTATATAAAGTTGTATAAAGACCTCTTTCGCCTCCTGCTATATATTTATTACCCGCTTCTTTTACAATTCCCTTATATTCGGGACTATTGAACCCAGCTTGATAGTCTTCAATTTTTCCATCAAAGCCTGATAAAAACATTACCCCCGGTTCAGTACTTATTAATGAATGATAGGCAACAAAACTATTAATAGTTGATTGTTTTTTAACATGGTTAAAAATGGTGCGCTTACGCCAAGCTACATAATCATCATAAACATTCAGAGGGACTTCAATATGGCGTAATTGTAAATATTTAGTAGTAGGCACGCTTTCCGCTTGATCTTTCACTGTTTCTATTAATATGAGCACTTGTCTGCGAACATCAGAATTAAGCTTGGATTTAATAGAACCTACGATTTCTCTGGAAGTATTTAAGTCTTCCTCTATATTTTTTATAGCGTAAATTTCCACAAGGGACGACTCATCAATTGCTTTATAAAGGCTCTTTTGACCATTACTCTTCCTTGACAAAAGTGTTTCTGCAATAGCAGTTGAATTATTTTTTTCAGATTTATATTCATTCACTAATAAATACTGTGCTGCGTTTGTCATAGCATTCCTCATTTATTTGTAAGATTTACGTCTACTTTTAGTAGGAAATTCAGGGTCATTTCCTAATGAGCCAGCTTCACACCATGAATCCTTTTCGATTTCCTGAATCAAAACAGTAACTTTATCTAAGGGCGCACCAGTTACCTCATGGATTACACGAGTCACTTCTTTCATCATTTTTTCTTTTACATCTTTAGGTGTAGGCCAAGTTGTTATATTAATAATGGGCATATATGCTCCTCACTCTTTAATCGCTTGTGTTAAATTCAATAAATGATGGCGCTTGTAATTTTAGTTGAGCATGGATGTCGCCACCCAAACCATAACGTCCAATTGCTCCGCCATAGTTCATTTGTGTGCTCATCCATAGCACTACTACATTAATAATGCGGTTACGATTTTTGACTTTTTTTCCTTCGAAAGGATTTGGCATTTCGGCTTGATAAACCGCTTTACCTTGATTATCCGTTATAAATACATTTGGTATACCTAATGGTCCCGGTCGAGTTGGAGAAGCTGGATTTAAATCATTTTCACGTAATGACATAATTGTATAAAGACTGTTTGGGATGAGATCGGTAAATTCAAAATCAAATCTTGCAGCTTTTTTGTTATTTACTAATGTTACAGTTAAATAACCTTTCCCCTTGATCCATTGTGCTAATGTAATAGGTTCCTTGATTTTTCTGCCATCATTAGGTCTTTCATCTGGTATGGGCGCTAAATGAAATGGATAGCTTTTGCGAATTTTTTCAAAAGCCTCATTCTGTGATGGCGCAAATACCATAAGGTAGTTATTACAAGGCAATGGTACAGGTAAAGTATAAAGAACTTTATCACCATCACTATTTAAGTTATTTAAATCTAACATTTTCATAATATTATAAGGTGCATTATCACCAAAGCTTGGGCATATAGAATCTTGGTTGACTATTGCCGCACCCCATTCTTGTGCTAACTCACCTTTTGTATTTAAAAGATTTAATTTACCAATAACAATAAAATTGCCATCAGAATCCATAACCTCACTTGGAGGATAGGTCGGCCCTTGCGTGGTTATGGATAATTCATATTCTTTCTTTAGCATATATTTATCATATAATTTTAAATACAAGCTTTTTTCTTATTTGGAGTGGATACCACTTTTTGAGATTCTCTTGCTAATCTACCCGTATCAATTTTTAATGCTGCTTGCACCGCATTTTCAGCTAACGATTTTTCCTTAGCCTCTAAAAATTTTTTTTCATAAGCAGCAAAATTTATTTCTACTTCTGTTATCTTCGCATTATTCTGCATGAAACTAAATTTCATCTTAGCTTTAATAGCGCCCCTATTGGTAATCTCTAAATTTATCACTTCACACAATAATGATACCTGCAAAGGAAAAGTAAATTGGTGAAAGGAGGTGTTAACGTTATTAAGTACAAAATAGTATTTACCACTTTTTTCTTCATCCAATATATACAGCTCTGATACCGATAGCATCATCTGCCGTGCGGCTTCTATTAATGCCATTCCTTGAATATGCAGACCTGTCACATGATCGTTCATTTCAGCGCATTCATCCTGCAAGCTCATTTGGCTAATATAAATATTTTTCGCAAAAACTCGTGGCGTTGTAATCATGACATTATCAAGCTTTTCTTTATGACATGATTGCTGGCTATTTTTATTATCTAATACATCACACTTTCTAATTGAAAAATAATTTGCTAAGCCATTCTTGTTGATTTTTCTAAGCAAATCTTCTAACTTAATTGCACTGACTCCTTGCCCAATAAGAAAGGTGTATTTAGGCTGTGAGCCAATCCGATAAATATTAGTTAATTTGTCTAGCTCGCTCATTGTTATGACAAATTTATTAGCAGAAAAATTTTTGAACTTATCCCCAACAACATAAAAAACATTAGCATTCATAACCAGCTTCCTCTTATTATTTTTGCCGTTTATCTTTAGGCTCATCTACAACATGCCTGATAGGGTGCATATTATCTTGCTATGGCTCAATTGATTAGTCGCATTGCTGGAAATATATTTGTGCCTAGAACTCAATTATAGTTTTCTTATTGCTTAAATATAATGCAGAACATAACGAAACTAATGCACATATATATAAATAATAGAATGGGGCAAATAAGTTTCCTGTCGCATGAATTAAATACGTAGCAAGAAGAGGGGCAGTACCACCACATAAAGCAATAACAAGGTTATAAGCTATAGAGCAAATGGACAGGCGAAAGTTTGTGGGAGTTAATTCAAACATCATGCCAGGGCTTATTGCCATAGCGCTGGCTACACAAACTAGCAAGGGTAACTGGGCAAACAATCCAAATTTACCATTAACCAGTAACAAGAATGCAGGATATGCGCAAATAATAAACGTTATGCAAGAGAACACTTGAATAATTTTAAATCCAAATTTATCCCCAAGATAACCAAAAGCTGGGATTAAGATAATGAGCAAAAAGATGCTAAAGGTATTCATCATTAAGGCATCATGCAATTGATACGATAAGAAAGACGAAAGATAAATGGGCATATAAATAACAATAAAGTAGCTAGCTACAGCTAAGTAAGTATTAACCAGCATTAGCAACGTCATCAATCTTTTATATTTTCTAAAAACAGTCTTAATAGGATTTACTGATTTTGATTGCAATGAATAACGTATAAATTCCTTTGTTTCAATAATGGACTCTCTGAAAAGAATACCTATAAGGCTAAATAACCCACCTAGAAAATATGCGATACGCCATGCATGTATATTAATATGTCCGTGATGAGCATACATTGTAACTATTGATGCAACGCCAGAACCAATTAATGTTCCTAATAAAGATCCTATCCATGGAAAACTTGCAAAGAAATAACGCTTATTAGGTGCCGCATGCTCACCAAGTAAAACGATGGCGCTTGTAAATATTCCTCCGCAAGCAAATCCTTGTAATAAACGCAATATGATTAACATCAAAGGCGCAAACATACCAATTTCAGCATAATCAGGAATTAAACCTATTGCAAAAGTAGCAATACCCATTAGGAAATACGTATAAATATAAACATTTTTACGTCCATATTTATCCCCCAAAAAACCAAAAAATATTGATCCAATGGGTCGGGTCAAAAAGCTTATAGCAAAAACACTTAGTGCAGCCATTAATGATAGAATATGGCTTTCATGAGGAAAAAAGTTTTTAGCAAATGTGCCAGCAAAGAATCCATATAATGTAAAATCATACCACTCAATGATTTGACTCAATAAAACTGCACCAATTAACTTTCTATTCATATATTGTTTTGTGTGTTTTCAAAAAGAAAGTCGATAAATAATTTTATTTTTTTAGGCATCGTTTTATTAATATAGGGGTATATAATTGAAACAGGCATCTCAAGAGTTTTATAGTCAGCGAGTACCTGCACTAATGAACCTTTTTCTAATTCATGACTCACCATAAAAGATGGTAAACATGCTAATCCAACACCGTTCATGGCAACATTTTTTATCAGTAAAGCATTGTTGCTGGAAATATTTCCTTTAATAGGTACATCAAAAGCATCTTTATTTTTAAAGAAGCTCCAAATCTTTCCCTCTTGCCTGTAGTTGTAATCTATACAGTTAAGACTTTCTAAATCATTAGGGTGAGTAGGGATTGGCTGCTGCCTTAAATACTTTGGTGAAGCACAAATAACAAATTTTATAGTCGTAAGCTTTCTGGTGATAGCACTAGAATCTTCCAATAACCCGCTCCTAATAGCGATATCATACTCGCCTACAGGTGGTATTTTCCTTGTATCATTGATAATAACTTTTATATTTATTTCAGCATATATACCTACAAACTTAGCAATAATGGGCGCAAGGACAAGGTTGCTAAAATTTGTAGGGGAAGAAATGAGCAATGTACCTGCGAGTTTATTATGCGCATCTAAAACATCGGTATATGCTTTTTGTAAATCTAGGTAAATTTTTTCACAATGACTATATAACGTATAACCTGATTCCGTGAGTGCTAACTTTCTTGTAGTACGATTTAATAAACGCACACCTAGCTCTTTTTCGAGATGGGTAATTCTTTTGCTAACAGCAGATGGAGAGACTTCATGTTTCTTTGCTGCCATTGAGAAACTTTTACCTTTTACTACATCCACAAATAGCAGCATGTCATTTACAGGAACCATAAACTTTTACCAAAACCACAACTAACTGAGATTGATTTTCACATAATTCGCATTAAATGTTTACTTAAAAGGTTATTTATTTTTAATTGAGTAATTTCTAATCTAAAAAATTAAATTGAGATGGCGCGCGTTATGAAAAAGAAATTTGAATTAAAAATTTTGGCTGCCCCTGTGGCTGCCCCCAGAAAAGTTATCAGGGCTTGAGCATAAAAAATACCTATGTAACATGTTAATTTTAAAAGCGTCCCGGAGAGGATTTGAACCTCCGACCTGCCCCTTAGGAGGGGGCTGCGCTATCCAGCTGTGCCACCGGGACATGGGTTGAAATATGGCCGAATGGCCGCTTAAACGAATGCCGAGGGTCGGAATCGAACCGACACGGTGTCACCACCACCGGATTTTGAGTCCGGCGCGTCTACCAGTTCCGCCACCCCGGCAAAAACAAGCTGCTTCACGATAGAACGCGCGCAGTATACCAGAGCATAAGGTCACGTCAATTTTTGTCTGCTGGACGGCTTTTTAGGTCAAAGTCCGTGATGTCAGGTGTTTTAAATGATGAGGGCAATGTTAATGAGGATCCAATTTGAGGGAAATTGTTTAGCGATTCAAATTTTATCTTTTTATCATTCATTTTGAGGGTGCCATCTTGATAAGTGAAAGTGGTTGTGTATCCTTGCTGGTTTTTTTGCAGGAATCCTAATTTTACAGTTTCGTTTAAGTATCTTTGGAAGGTGTCGTTTAGTTCATTTTTAATTATTTCATAATCATTTTTAGAGGTAATAGGGATATTTTTTTGCTTAATCACGTTGAGCACAAAACGATCTTTAAATAAAAATTCCATCATATCGGAAGAAAGATTTAATCGTGTGGTGCTAATGATATTTTCAGCAAAAAAGTCATTATTAATTTCTTTATTGTTAAAAGGTTTTCCTTGCCATTTGAGTGTCGTGGTTGTCTGTAAGTTGCCATGTTTTGTCATCATATTTAGTGTGGTTTCTGCAGATGCATTTGCTGGTAGCATACTGTTGATGATCTCTGGTAGTTGGGTGCGCAGTATCGCTTGATCAGTAGCGCTTATATTAGGGTCTTGATATTTTTTTAGCATACCGTTTAATTTAAACAAGCTAGGAGCATAGAAGTTTTTCACAGAATAATTAAGCAATGTTTTATTGAGTAAAAACTTCGTTGTTGACATTTTATCAAAGGTAATTTGTGTGAAAAAATCAACTAAATCTTTTTTATGTAACGCGTGTTGAATCACGATGAAAATATTGTTGATTTCAGTAGATTCAACTGAAGATTCAATATTAATAAGAGGTAAAATAATTTGCGCGTTAGAGTTGCTAAAACCATAACGATCTGAAGCAGACAAATTGAATTGACTATTTATTGTTATTGGCGCAATTGAAAGCGTTATCCATGGTGAGAATTTATTGTGATAGTAATACTTGATAGGACTCGATTGCGAATTGACTTGAATAGTAAATTGATCTGTATGGGCACCATGATGTGTAATCGTTGATGTCCCTTTTATGCCTTCCCATTTCAGATTTCTGAGTGTGTCGTTAGCAGTGAGTGTAAAATGGCTATTTAGTTGTTTTGTAGTTAAAATTCCATTTATTTCAATAGGATTTTTGATCATCATGATGATGTGACTAGTGTCTGGCAAATAAAGAGCGATGCGTAAAGCGGCAAGAGCAAATCGCCAGCGATGTTGCATGACATCATATACGACAGGACCGTGCGCAATATGAATCACATAACGGCCTAGATTGTCAGTATTTTCTTCATTAGGTTGCAGTGCTTTTAATAAGGCGTTTTGTGTAAAAGAAAAATGTATTTCTGAGCTAAGCCAACCACGTTGATATTTCACTTGGCTGATTTTAGTATTTTCTTGATGGTTTAAGGCCGTAATAAATTGATCAACTTTTCGTTGAACAACATAGCCTGTTATCCAAGGGGTGAGCAAAATGCCCGCAAGAAAAATAAGAAAAACGATGCTGAGTAAAGTAACAGTTTTTTTGCGGCCTGTTGTTAGATTAGTTTGCATCATCTTTTCCTAAAATGAGTTAATTTATTTTTTTAGTATAACAATTTTTATTTGTATATGTTTTTTGCTAAAAAATTATAATTGTTTATAAAATTTCCAATGGGTCAACATCCAGTGACCATCGCACATAACGACCTGTGGGTAGCGTTTCAATTCTTGGTGTGAGTTGTGTGAGAAACGCTTGTAATGCGGGTCGTGAGTGGCTTTGAAGCAAGAGTTGTGCACGATAGCGTCCAGCACGTCGCGGCATAGGTGCGGGGATAGGTCCTAGCAAGTGGACATGGGGTGTTTGTTGAAGGTTTTTTATTGTTTCAAGAAAGGTGAGCGCTTTTTCCATATGTAATGCTTCTGCACGAAATAATGCAAAATGTGTAAAAGGCGGAAGTGTTGCGGCAGCACGTTCTGATAATAACGCAGTCGCAAACGCTGCATAACTATCTTGCAGTAGGTGACTTAATAATGGGTGATCGGGTTGGTGAGTTTGTATCATCACGGTACCCGGTTTGTCTGCGCGCCCGGCACGTCCACCCGCTTGCAAAATGAATTGGCCCATGCGTTCTAATGCACGAAAGTCACTACTAAAAAATCCATTGTCTGCATCAATAATGGCAACTAGTGTGACATTAGGAAAATGATGACCTTTTGCAAGCATTTGTGTGCCCGTGAGGATGCGTGCGTCACCATTCATAATTTGCTGTAGTGCATGTTCCATTTGGCCTTTACGCTTTGTACTGTCACGATCGATGCGGACAATAGGAAAAGTTGGGAACAGCTTAGTGAGCGTTTCTTCTAATTTTTCTGTGCCTTGGCCTGCTGTTTGTAATTGTTTTGCTGCACATTGTTCGCATTGTTGAGGGATTTTTTTTTGTGCTTCGCAATGATGGCATAGCAATAAATTTGTTTGTTTGTGTAGGGTCATACGCATATCGCAACGCTGACAAGTCGCGACCCAGCCGCAGGCATGACAGAGTAAAATAGGCGCAAATCCGCGGCGATTTAAAAATAATAAGACTTGATTGCCGATATTGAGATGCTCAGAAATTGTATCGATTAAGATCGCAGAAAGTCCGTTTTTTGTTCGATGATTGCGTAGATCAATTCGTACCCAAGTGGGTTGAATAGCTGTTCCTGCGCGTTCGGGCAATTGTATGGGATGATAGCGGCCGAGTGCTGCATTATGCAGTGTCTCGAGTGATGGTGTGGCGGAACCAACAATAATAGGAATTGCTAAAGCCTTGGCGCGTAATATAGCAACATCTCTGGCGTGATAACGGAAACCTTCTTGTTGTTTAAAGGAAATATCATGTTCTTCATCAATGACAATCAGGCCTAGGTTGTTAAGCGGAGCAAAAATGGCAGAGCGTGTGCCAATAATAATTTTTGCAGCCCCTGTTTTCGCCTGACACCATGCCAGTAAGCGTGCTTTGGGCGTCATACCAGAGTGGAGGGCAATAATCGGAACAGAGAAACGGGTGCGAAAGCGCGTGATCGTTTGAGGCGTCAAATTAATTTCAGGAACTAAGATAAGCGCCTGTTTATTTTCTGCCAATGTGGTTGCAATGGCTTCTAAGTAAACTTCTGTTTTGCCGCTGCCAGTGACGCCTTCAAGTAAAAAGACTTTGAATGTTTTTTCTGTTAATGCTTGTTGGATAGCGCTGACTGCAGTGGTTTGGGCGAGATTGAGTGTATGCAATGAGGGGTTAGTTATGCCATCTGAGTGTTGTTTGAGATGCGGGATGTCTATGGGTATGGGCTTGCCTTGTCTCAGCGTGGTAGGTAGGACGCTGGTGAGTACTTCGCCTATGGGGTGATGGTAATACTGCGCGGCTTGTGTTGCTAACGTAAGCAGCTCAGGTGGTATAACAGGCTCAGTATCAAGAATTTCTAGTGCTGTACGTAACTTATTGGTAGGCACAGAAGCTGTTTGGGTTAATCCAATAAAAATGCCAGTCAGAGTTCTGCGTCCAAAGGGGATACGGATGCGAATACCCGGTTGGAGTTGCTGGGCATCGCAGTTAATAGGTGGAAGGTAATCAAAAAGGCGTCTTAAGGGGACGGGCGCTGCAATTTGGAGTAAGAGTAAGGAATTGACCATGTCTGCATCTTACACTGCGGAAGAAATCCCGAAAATAGCTATTATGCCGTATGCAAAAAATGGACTGGACATCTCGATGATTTTCCCTATAATTCCGGGTCCATTTTTCTGAAGCGAGGTAAAAATGGCTGATGAAGCAGATCGTGCGAGTGAGTTGATCGATACAGAGATCTCTAGTGTATTGCAGCAATTGCGGCAACAAACACCAACAAGTATTGGCCCGGAAGCGTGTGTTGAGTGCGATGAAGCGATTCCTGAGGCACGTCGTAAGATGGGGTACCGCCTGTGTGTGCCTTGTGCAGAAGCCTCGGAGCGTCGTGACGCATTATTTGCAGGTTGATCTTCTGTTCTGATTGAGATGGCTTGTCAGGTTTTCACGTCATCGTGCGTTGCGAGTTGTCTGATAACCCTATACCATGAAGGTGATAGGGGAGTGATTTATGTCAGATAATGAAGATTATCAGCAAGTCATTCATGAGCACTCTGAGCGGATTGTCTTAGCCCAAAAACCTATTCGTATTCTTGATGCCATAAAATGGGATCGAGATGTGATGTTGCATTTCTTTCGTCATAAGGCGCGAAAATTACCCCATATCACCACAGACTATTACCAAACGAAAAACCCGCTACAGTTTGATCCAATCAAAAAAATTGAAGAATTTCATGACATAGAACGTAGCATACGCCGCAAACTTGGCCAGTACAGTGGTGTGGGCAGTATTATGCAGCGAATGTGCCGTGAGTATTGTAGCGTCGTTGAAATGTTGATGGCGCGTGGCACGCCACGGTTTACAGAAATTTCCCAAGAATTGTATGGTAGTTCTGAGGATGCTTTTCATATTGGCGCGCCCACATTAAAAGATTTAGCAGAGTTAGTTACTGGTACATTGGCGAAAATTAAAGATCAAGTCACAACGCAAGCTGATGAAAAAAAGTTTACTAGTGAAGAAACGGTGACGATTCTAGGCGAGCGCTTGGGGGAATATTTTGTCGATGCCGATCGTTCACCACGAGTGATATTAGGTGATGGTATTTTGGCTGATGCAGCGGCCGGTGCGGATCGAATTAAAATTGGCACTGATCGTTTATTTAGCGAGCGTGAAATTCGTACGTTTGAAATCCATGAAGGTTGGGTACATCTTGGGACGACGTTGAATGGAATGTTACAACCTGTCTGTACTTTTTTAAGTAAGGGTCCGCCCTCTTCCACTGTTACCCAAGAGGGTTTAGCGATTATTGCAGAAGTATTCACCTTTTCTTCTTGGCCTGGTCGTGTCAGACGATTAACGAATCGAATTATTGGTGTCAGCATGGCTGAAGAAGGCGCGAATTTTTTAGATGTGTATCATTTTTATCGTGATCAAGGATTTAATGAGACAGAAAGTTTTAATGCGACAGCGCGAGTTTTTCGAGGGAGTGTGCCAGATGGTGGACCGTTTACCAAAGATCTTTCATATAGCAAAGGATTTATCTTAATTTATAATTACATCCGCCTTGCTGTGCAACGTGGTTTAGTCACAAATATTCCCTTATTATTCGTTGGTAAAACAACATTGGAAGATATTCATATTCTGGCGGATTTAATTGATGAAGGTATTCTTGTGCCGCCGCGTTATATGCCGCCGCAATTTCGTGATTTAGCAGCGCTTAGTGCATGGATGTGTTATTCGTTATTCTTAAATCGATTAGACTTGCGTCGTTTAGCGACAGATTTTAAAGCGATTTTGTTATGATTTTTTTAGAAAGTGTTGCGCTTTAATCTTTTTTTTATTTTTATCCTTTCACACGAGAAATTTTTTTGTCCGCACCAATGCGTGTTGCGACAAAGTCAATGATCGCGCCCGCGACATCAATTTTCGTTGACTTTTCGATACCTTCGAGACCAGGGGAGGCGTTGATTTCAATGACGAGAGGTCCGCGATTTGAGCGTACAATGTCGACGCCGGCGACATGTAATCCCATGATGCGCGCGGCACGTACAGCCATGTTTCTTTCTTCTTCAGTAATCTCGACAGCAGAGGCATGACCGCCACGATGCAGATTCGAGCGAAATTCTTCAGCAGATTTTGCCTGTCGACGCATCGCAGCTACTACTTTCTTGCCGACAACAAAACAACGAATGTCTGCCCCGGCTGCTTCTTGAATGTATTCTTGGACTAAGATATTCACTTTGAGGCCAAGAAACGCTTCAATCATACTTCGCGCGGCTTTTGCTGTTTCAACCAGAATCACACCAATCCCTTGTGTGCCTTCTAAAAATTTAATCACTAGAGGTGGACCACCAACCATACGAATTAAGTCTTGAATTTCGTCGAGTGAATGAGCAAAGCCAGTAATCGGTAGGCCAATGCCTTTGCGTGATAAAAGTTGCAAACAGCGGAGTTTATCACGGGAGCGGGTAATTGCAGTGGAGCCATTGACGCAAGTCACATTCATCATTTCGAGTTGGCGGACAACAGCTGTGCCATAGAAAGTAATGGAAGCGCCGATACGTGGGATGACTGCATCAAATGTCGGTAATTCTTTGCCGCGATAATGGATAGAAGGGCGTGTGGAAGTGATATTCATATAGCAACGGAGTGTATCGATGACATCTGCATCATGGCCGCGTTTTTGCGCAGCTTCAACTAGGCGTCTGGTTGAATACAGTTCTGGTTGTCGCGACAGGATGGCGATTTTCATAAGTTATGCTTTTCCCCTGCGTTCTTTTTTTAAAAAAATGTGTTGATACTTTATTTTCATATTATCGCATGAAAAAGGATTTAGCCGGATCAATATTAAATTTTCTTCGAATGGCACTACGGCCGAGCAGCATGCGAAAAAGCATAGAGTCACGCTCAGTTAGCGTGATTTCAATTGGCCATGTTTTTTGACCTAACGTAATCGGTGTCCGAATCACATAACGCATTTCTCGATGTCCGCCAGAGTCAGTGACTTCTCGTTGATCAATAATATCTGCTACACAAGTGATGATGATTTGGTCATTGCGTTGTTGTGGATGCATATCAAAACGAATTTTATCTTGATTGCCTTCACGGAAAGGGTGCAGTGCAAATGCATGTAATGCAGAGGTGCGAGCACCTGTATCAATTTTTGCTTTAATCGATGCGATGCCGAGCTCTGGTAAGCTGACCCATTCACGCCAGCCAATAAAAGGGCGATGGTGAATTTTTTTCTTGGGTGTGTCGTTATTGTTTTCTGTGTGTGAAGTGATCATCATTCGGTGCTTACCGTCGAAGTAGAAAGTGTGAAAGGTGCGGATTTTTCTATATATAGTGAGCGACAGGGAAAAGGAATTTCAATATTGTGCGCATCAAATAATTCTTTTATGTCTGTTTGTAATTGGCTTTTCGCTTGTTTGGCATCTTCTTTTTTAACCCATACTTGTAATTGTAAGTTGACAGTCGAATCACCAAAATTATCAAAAAGAATCAAGGGCGCGGGTTCTTTTAAGCACAAAGGGTGGGTGTTCATTAAGTCAAGTAGGAGTTGCTTTACGGCATGAATATTCGCTGTATAACCGATGCCAATTGGAATCAGTAAGCAGCGTTCAGGGTAATGCGATAGATTGATAATAGACGATTTAATTAGCGTTTCGTTAGGGACACGAATCATTGTATTTTCATTAGTACGTAAGCGAACGGACATAAATCCAATCGAAATAATCTCACCGGTAATGCCATTTAAGTTAATGGTATCACCAATTTCAAAAGGTTTTTCACCAATGATAAAAATCCCGCTTACTAAATTTGACATGGATGTTTGCGAGGCAATACCAAAAGCAAGGGTTAAAATACCCGTTGCGCCTAATAGCGCGCTAATTCTAAACCCCATTTGCTGAATGGCGGATGCTAGAAAGAGAGCGAAGACCAGAAAAAAAACTGTACGGCGTAATAGCATGAGTTGGTGTTTGCGGAGCCGTGCTTTTAGACTACGATGAATGCTGGCGCTGAGTAATCGGCTGATCACATAACCAATTGCAACGAGTAAAATAGCACGGACTAAATTGTCAGCGTGATATTGTCGTAGTAAGGCATGAATTTGGTCCATTCACTGATCCTGTTTTATTGCTATTTTGCAGGGGATGATACGGTAAGAATAAGGGGATATCCATATTTTGACTCTTTGAAAAGCGCATTTATTCGGATGTCATATTTGCGAGCTTTATGTATTTTTTTGTATTTCATTAAGGGAACTGAGACATGACAGAACGCGCTGATAACTCATCATCTACTAAACCGACGTTTCATTGGGACGATCCTTTGTTGTTGGAAGAGCAACTAACAATGGAGGAAAAAATGGTGCGTGATGCAGCTCGCGTCTATGCTGAGACGCGTTTGATGCCGCGAATACAACGTGCTTTTCACGATGAAACATTTGATCGTGCAATCTATACGGAAATGGGTGAACAAGGATTTTTGGGTGCGACTATCACAGGTTATGGCTGTGCGGGCGTCAGTCCGGTTGCCTATGGTTTGATAGCACGTGAACTAGAGCGCGTGGATTCTGCGTATCGCTCTGCGCTGAGTGTGCAGTCGAGTTTAGTCATGCACGCGATTTATACGTATGGCTCTGAGGCACAACGTGAATATTATTTGCCAAAATTGGCGCGTGGCGAATGGGTCGGCGCATTTGGTTTGACGGAAGCAGATTATGGTTCTGATCCTGGTAATATGCAAACACGTGCTCGCACGGTGCCAGATGGGTATTGTTTGTCGGGCAGTAAAATGTGGATCACCAATGCACCTATCGCTGATATTTTTATAGTCTGGGCAAAAAATGACGCAGGACGCATTCGTGGGTTTATTTTAGAAAAAGGTTTATCTGGTCTATCCACGCCGAAGATGCATGGCAAAATGAGTTTGCGTGCGTCATTAACGGGGGAAATTGTGATGCAAGATGTCACGGTGAGTGAATCACAATTATTGCCTCATGCGGAGGGGTTATCTGGCCCATTAGGTTGTTTAGATAGTGCGCGTTATGGCATTGCATGGGGCGTGATGGGTGCCGCAGAATTTTGTTGGCATGCTGCGCGCCAATATACATTAGATCGCCAACAATTTGGCCGGCCATTAGCAAGTTATCAATTAATTCAATTAAAATTAGCTGACATGCAAACGCAAATTGCTTTGTGTTTACAAGGGTGTTTGCGTGTTGGACGTATGAAAGAAATAGCAACCGTGGCAACACCAGTGATTTCATTGATCAAACGTCATGCGACATTAATTGCTTTAAACATCGCACGTGAAGCACGTGATATACATGGTGCGAATGGTATTATGGAAGAGTTTCATGTGATTCGCCATTTATTAAATTTAGAAACAGTAAAAACATATGAAGGCACTGCGGATATTCACGCGTTAGTTTTAGGCCATGCACAAACAGGAATACAAGCATTTCGTTAATGCTATTTTAGCTCTGTACACAGAGCTATCTCCTGTAAATTTATATTATTTTTTTTATCTTAACTTTGTTTTTTGGTAAAAAAATTAACTAGATAAGTCTTGCCATCCCGCGGCTTCGTCCGCGGGATCCAACAAATGGAAGATTAAAAAATTGGATACCGCGCATAAAGCGCAGCATGACAGCATTTTTCCTATTTATTTTCAACAAATTCGGTTAATGATGGAATTGCGCGAGCAGTTTCACATTCTGTCGTATAATTCACTTCAGGTTGTTCGAAACCAAACAGCTGATAAAAATCATGTCGATAGCCCGCAATATCGGTGAGTGTAGCTAAGTTTTCAGAGGTGATTTGCGGCCATGTGGCAGCAATTTTTTCTTGAATATCAGGTGCCATCTCTAAATCATCAAGACGAATCATGCCGTCAGCATCACGTGCTGCCGGCTGTGCTGCGTATAAGTGTTTAGTAAATAAACGCGTGATTTGTTCGATACAATTTTCATGCGTCCCTTTTTCTTTCATAAAACGAAATAATAAAGAAATATAGAGAGGCACAACAGGAATCGCGGCACTTGCTTGCGTGACAACGGCTTTATTCACAGAAATCATGGCGCGACCGTTTAAATTAGCGAGTTTTTTTTCGATGCGCTTTGCTGCAAGATGTAAATCTTTTTTTGCTTCGCCAATTGTCCCATCGCGATAAATGGCGTGGGTGAGTTCAGGTCCAATATAAGAATACGCAACGGTTGTGATATTTTTGGCAAGTAAATTTTCTTTCGCTAAAAAATCAATCCATCGCTCCCAATCGTCGCCCCCCATGACAGCAACTGTATCGGCAATTTCTTTTTCAGAAGCAGGTTCTAGTGTAATTTCTTTCACATCACCACGAAATGCATCGACTGTTTTACGTGTGCAAGCTTTGCCAATGGGTTTTAAAACAGAAGAAAATGTTTCACCAGTATCGGGGTGAATGCGGCGAGGTGAAGCAAGACTATAAATAATTAAATCCACTTGTTGCATTTTTTCACGAATTAATTCGGCAGTTTGTTGGCGTAATGTATTCGAAAAGGCATCGCCATTTAAACTTTTCGCGTAGAGCCCAGCTTCATTGGCAAATTTTTCGAAGGCTGCCGTATTGTACCAACCCGCAGAGGCGGTGCGTTTTTCATCCGCCGGTTTTTCAAAAAATAAGCCAATCGTGTTGGCGCCCCAGCCAAATGCAGCAGCGATGCGACTGGCTAAGCCATAGCCTGTCGATGCCCCAATAATAAGCACATTGCACGGGCCGTTGCACTTCCCATGTTTTTTTGCATAGTTGATTTCATGCAACACCGCTTTTTCACAGCCTTCAGGGTGAGCAGTTGTGCAAATAAAGCCACGAATTTTCGGGTCAATGCGCATGGCAAGTATCCTATATTTAGCAATCACAAAGTGCGCATACGATACCTTGAAAGTTTGGAGATGAAAACAGGGGGTTGTTATTTACTATGAGAAGGAAGGGAGGGTATTCACTTGACGATCAAATGATCTGTACGCACAGCCGTCTGAATGACGAGCGTGTGCGTACAGTGCGTGTTGGTTAACGCTAGCTACTAAAACTTTTGCCGGGTGAAGCAGGCGATGGTGCTGGTGTCACATCCGGCGTCACAAGTGGTTGCTTAGATGTTGAGGAAGTATGGAAGAAACTACCTATCCACTCAGAAAAAGACGCTGTTCTTTCTATCTTTTTAGCAGGACTATTTTCTTTTTCCTTTGGTTTTGCAACAATTTCAAAGCCATTTAGCTTTTCTAAATAGATTTTTGCTGCCTCAATGAGTGTTTCGTCAGTCTCGGGAGGCAAAGCGTCAGCATATGTTTTTCGATAATGTTCCGTGATATTTCGTAAATAATGATGTAATGCTGCTTTTTTTGCAATTTTAATTGATTCCCCTGCTCCTTCGCCAACGCAGTGATCTTTTTGCATGAGTCGAAATTTAAATACAGTTTCATCATTCTTAATTTCTTCAAAAGATAAAGAAAGATCGTAAGTTTCCATTATTTTCAAAAGCTGTTTCGCTTTTTTGCTCAGTAAATCTTTGCGTTGAAATTCTTCTAGAGCTTTTCTGTCGTCAATATACGTAGATAATTGTGCTTCTTGTGCAGAGGGTGTTGTATCTAATTTTTCTTCCAGAGTCAGACTGGTTCCCGGCATGAGCAAATCTCCTGTGAGTAGTGTGAGCATTCGCTGTCACACTATAACTTTTTCGTGCTTTAGCAGGAAGCGATTCGCGAGCAGCAGACAGCATTTAGTAATCCAGCGTATAATTGCGTTATTCTTGTGAAAATAAATTTTCAACTAAAGAGTTAATATTGGTGATAATTAACACAGCAGAGACAGATATTGCGATTATCGGCGGCGGGATTGCGGGTTTATGGTTGTTAAACCAGTTGCGTGCGGCAGGGTATTCCGCGGTGCTGGTCGAGTCGGGCACATTGGGTGGTGAGCAGACACATAAGGCGCAAGGCATCATTCATGGCGGGATGAAATACGCGCTACAAGGCGAGATGACGTCCGCCGCGATGGCCATTGCCGATATGCCAAGCTATTGGCGCGCGTGTTTATCTGGTCAAACACTACCGGATCTTCGCCAAGTGCCGGTTCTCTCAGAAAAACAATATCTTTGGACGACGGGGTCGATACTGTCGAAAGCGGCAGGATTTTTTGCGGGACTTGCGTTGCAAGGCAATGTGGAACGTGTGACACAAGATGCGTTACCTGCTATTTTTCAACATCCTGATTTTCGTGGCGATGTGTATGCATTAGATGAACAAGTTATAGATGTGCATGCATTAATTCGTGCCCTAGCACAGCCACATCAAGAAAGTATTTTTCGAATTCAATCGTTAGCTGCGTCGGATATTCAGTATGATAGTGCAGGGAATATCTTAGAAATTTTATTACAAGCGCCGCCATTAGAATCTGTTGTGTTGCGAGCAAAAAAATATATTTTTGCAGCAGGCAGTGGGAATGCTGTATTACAACAAAATGCTAGGCATGCCGTCGTGCAAACACAACATCGACCATTGCATATGGTCATGGTAAAACATGATTTTCCTTTTTCTTTATATGGTCATTGTCTTGGTAAAAGTGCCTCACCCAGAATCACGATCACGACGCATCAAGCAACCGACGGTAAATGGGTTTGGTATCTGGGCGGACAATTGGCTGAAGAGGGTGTGCAGCGTAATACAAAACAACAATGTGAAGTTGCGCAACAAGAGTTACAAAAATTATTTCCTTGGCTAAACTTCCAAAATGCACACTTTGCCACTTTTCGTGTCGATCGTGTCGAAGCAAAACAAACTGGCTTATTGCGTCCTGATTCTTTTTCAGTAAAGGCAATAGCAAATTATTTTGTTGTTTTCCCAACAAAATTAGCATTTGCGCCAGCTCTTGCTGCATCACTTCTGCAACAACTTTCTACAGACAAGATATGTTCTGGGAAATCTGACTTGCAAGCATTACGAAAATTTCCTACGCCTTCGTGCGCGCAACCCATGTGGGAGCAATGATAATGAAATTAAAAAAACTCGGACAAACCGATATTTGGCTTAGCCCGATTGGATTAGGCACAGTAAAATTTGGACGGAATCAAGGTGTGAAATATCCCACTGCATTTGTACTGCCAGACGATAAAACAATTATTGAATTATTAAGGTGCGCGCAACAATTAGGTATTAATTTTTTAGATACGGCGCCGGCGTATGGTCTTAGTGAAGAACGGATCGGAAATCTATTGAAAAATCAACGCAAGGAATGGGTAATTGCGACAAAGTGGGGTGAAGAATTTGTTGATGGCGTTTCGCATTTTAATTTTTCTGCAGAGCACGCACGTCGTAGTATTGAGCGGAGTTTGCGTCGTTTACAAACGGATTGGTTAGATATGGTTTTAGTGCATTCAGATGGTAACGATTTAGCTTTAATTGAAAACGGGGTGTTTGATGTATTAGAGCGATGCAAACAAGCTGGTATTATTCGTGCATTTGGTATGTCAACAAAAACCATAGATGGCGGTATGCGGGCAGTGGATTTATCTGATGTTGTCATGGTGACTTATAATCCGTTAGAAAAGAAAGAATTACCCGTGATGCATTATGCGCAGCAACAAAATAAAGGGGTATTGATTAAGAAAGCACTAGCAAGTGGTCATGTCGATAAAATCATGGGTGATGATCCAGTACAAGCGGCAATGCAATGTATTTTCCAAGAAGCCAGTGTCACGAGTGTGATTTTAGGGACACTTAATCAACAACATTTAGCGCATAATGTAGCTTGTGCGCAGCGTGTTTTGGATAGCCGATGAAAAAATGGTTAGTGGGCGGTGCGGTGCGAGATGAATTACTGGGTCGCCCGGTACAAGAGAAAGATTGGGTTGTTGTGGGTGCACAACCAGAAGATTTATTGCGTGAAGGTTATCAGCAAGTCGGTAAAGATTTTCCAGTTTTTTTACATCCAAAAACGCGGGAAGAATATGCGTTAGCACGCCGCGAGCGTAAAACGGCGCCGGGTTATGCCGGATTTGCATTTGATACGGCGCCCACTGTCACTTTAGAAGAAGATTTAGCGCGTCGTGATTTAACCATTAATGCCATGGCAAAATCCGAAGACGGAGAAATTATTGATCCTTTTCATGGACAAGAGGATTTAAATAATCGCTGGTTACGTCATGTGTCAGCAGCATTCGTAGAAGACCCCGTCAGAATTTTACGCGTCGCGCGCTTTGCAGCACGTTTTGCAGCGTTAGGATTTCGCGTTGCGCCAGAAACGTTAGAGTTAATGAAAAAAATGGTGGCATCGGGTGAAGTTGATGCATTGGTGGCTGAGCGTGTTTGGAAAGAATGGGAACGTGCATTAGGTGAAACGCAGCCGGATGTGTTTTTTGTTGTGTTAACACAATGTGGTGCGTTTTCTCGATTATTTCCAGCAGAATTACAGCAAGGCTGTTTCTTTTTAAAAAAGGCTGTTAATTATACGCGAGATAAAACGATTCGTTTTGCGGTGTTAGTTTCGCAATTAAATAAAAATCAATTAGCACAGCTGGTGAAAAAATATCGCCTTCCAGCAGAGTATCAAGCACTAGCAAATTTAGTAATAGAATTTTTTTCTAATTATTTAATTATAGATAAAGATAAATCTGCAGCAGAAAAAATTTTATATGTTCTTGAAAGAACGGATGCTTTTCGGCGGCCAGAGCGCTTTGATAAATGGTTGATGGCATGTGAAATTTTGTCGCAAGAAAATAAATCAGAAAAATGGCAAATGTGGCTTGCCGCAATAAATAAGATAGATATCAATAAAATTGTGGCAGAGTGTGCCGGTAATGGTCCTGAAATTGCTCGTAGTATACGTGTTACTCGTCTGCAAAAAATTGCAGAATTATTAGAAGAATCCGGTGAGGATAGTGCTGATCGAAGTGCGTCATTATAGAGAGCTAGATATTTTTTTAACTTTTTAATAGTAATAAATAACAAGGAGTGTTGTGTATGAAGCTGATTTATAAATTGATGGTTTTTTTTGGGGTTTTTGTTGCTATTTTATCTAACTGTTATGCGGCGCCAGCACACCAAATCATTAATACAGCAACAGCGGATGCTTTGCTGCGTACTCGGAGTAATCCTATTGGAGGTAATCCGGCAGGAAAAGTGACGATAGTGGTGTTTTTGAATTATCAATGCGGCCATTGTATTGTTGCGCATACTGTCCTTGATGCGATTGCCAAAAAAGATAAAGACATTCGAATTGTGTATCGTGAGTTTCCATCGGCAGATCTGGTTTCACAGCTTGCATCGCGCGTTGCTTTAGTTGCACAGAGCAAAAATAAATATGGTGTTGTACATCGTGCCTTAATGGAAGCAGCAGTGGATTCAACGCTAACAAAAGATAAAATTTTTGCAATTGCGAAAAAAGCTGGCTTAAACACGCGTCATTTAATCAAAGAAATGTATAAACCGGCGGTAGAAGCGGAATTAGTGGAGAATAGGCAACTTGCAAAGCAATTTCAGGTTGCTTGGGGGAATGCTGCTATTTTTGTAGCACCAACATGGATCCCTCGTGTGATGCTGGATGCATCAAAGCCTGCGCCAGAAGAGAAAGTAGAAATTATTGAACTAGCAACGCCCTTGGATATGACGACTGATAATATGAGACGTGCTGTTTCGCAGGCGAAAAAAATGGCAGAAGTCTCTGTGGTGCTACAGTAAAAAAACAGACAGCACTTAAATAACGTTGCCTTGCTTTTTTGCCATGTGCTTGACATCCCTAAACCCCTGTTTTACCGTGATTCCTCCGGAAATTGGTGAGAGGATGCACGCGTGAAATTAAGCCAGATAGCAAGTTTTCTTGTTGCGGGTAGTATGATTTATAGTGCGGCTGTCAGTGCAGCGCAAATGGATGCAACGCAAAAAAAACAGGTAGAGGGTGTTGTTAGAGAATATTTAGTACAGAATCCTGAAGTTATTGTGGAATCTTTGCAGTCTTGGCAGCAAAAACAAATGTCGAAGAGCATTGAAAAAACACAAAGTACGGCAGTCCAATTGGCTGACACACTTTTCCATTCCTCAACTGATCCAATTGGTGGTAATCCAAAAGGTAAAGTCACCGTTGTGGAGTTTTTTGATTATCAGTGCGCGCATTGTATTGATATGCAACCTGTTGTTACGGAACTCTTAAAGAAAAATCCAGACGTACGTTTTGTCTATAAAGAATTTCCAATCCGCGGTGTCATTTCTGAGATGGCTGCAAAGGCTGCTCTTGCTGCAGCACAGCAGGGTAAGTATACGCAGTTACATGATGCATTGATGTCTGCTGCCGCGAAAGGCAGTTTGACGGAAGCAGATATTTACACACTTGCAAAATCTGTCGGGCTAGATATTGATAAGCTAAAAACTGCAATGCAGTCAGATGCGGTGAGCAAGCAGATCAAAGCGAATTATCAGCTCGCGCAACAACTCCAGTTGATGGGAACCCCCGCCATTTTTGTTGCAAAAACAAGCGTGTCAAAGGGTTCGCCTGCTACTGCAATTGAGTTTTTCCCGGGGCAGGTGAGTGCTGAGCAGTTAAATCAATTGATTAGTAAGGTATCTGGCTAATTTTGCGGGCATCTTGGCAGATAGTTTTTATTTAGCTTGAATGTCTGGATGCCTTTTAATAGAATGGCCACTCGATTGCGGGGTGGAGCAGCCTGGTAGCTCGTCGGGCTCATAACCCGAAGGTCGTTGGTTCAAATCCAGCCCCCGCTACTAGATACTATAAAAAACCCCAGTCGGGGTTTTTTGTTTTTAGATAGATGAAGATAAAAAATGGGCTATATGCCCATTTTTTATAGGGTTTGCAGGTAGATTGGCATGAAAAAATTAGATGAACAGCTCGAAAAACGGTTAGCTGCTGTTGTCATTGCGATGGGTTATATATTTTCTGGTTATGAGTTACGTCGACAGGATGGAGAAGGCCTATTACGAATTTATATTAACAAGGAAGGCGGCGTGACGCTGGATGACTGTGTGCTAGTTAGTCGACAGGTGAGCGCAATGTTAAATGTGGAGGAAGATCCGCTGCCAGGAAACTATCACTTGGAGGTTTCTTCTCCTGGTGTTAAAAGCAGAAGCGAGGCTTGTGATGAATAAAGAGATTTTGCTAGTTGTTGAAGCGGTTTCTAATGAGAAAGGCGTCGCCAATGATGTCATCTTTGAGGCAATTGAAGCGGCGTTAGAAATGGCTACCCGTAAGCGGGCAGGCGCCGAAATTGATGTCACAGTAAAAGTAGATCGTAAAACAGGTGATTTTCGAACTTTGCGGCGTTGGTTGGTTATTGATGAGCCTAAGAGTGAGCAAAGCCCTGATGATACCGAGCAACTTGGTCCAGATGGGGGTGTGACGCGTTTAACATTAGCGGAAGCGCGTTTGCGGCAACCAGATGCACAAGTCGGTGATTATATTGAAGAAGAAATGGATTCTGTTGAATTTGGACGAATTGCTGCGCAGAAGGCAAGACAAGTTATAGTTCAAAAAGTGCATGAAGCGGAGCGTGCGCAGTTGGCACGTGCATGGCATGATAAAATCGGGACATTAATAAGTGGTGTTGTTAGGAAAGTGACACGCGATTTCGTCTTGTTGGATTTGGGAAATAATGTTGAAGCATTGTTGCCACGCTCTGAAATGATTCCGCATGAAGCTGTGCGTATGAATGATCGGTTACGGGCATATCTTTATGATGTTTCCTCTGAGGGTAAAGGCCCGCAATTATTGGTAAGCCGTACGCGGCCTGAAATGCTGGTTGCTCTTTTCCGTATTGAAGTGCCGGAGGTAAGTGAAGAGCTAATCGATATTATGGCTGCAGCGCGTGATCCAGGTTCTCGGGCAAAAATAGCTGTAAAAACGAATGATGGGCGTATTGACCCTGTTGGTGCTTGCGTTGGTATGCGTGGTGCGCGTGTACAGGCAGTGTCTGCGGAACTTGCGGGCGAGCGTGTTGATATTGTGCTCTGGAATGATAATCCACCGCAGTTGGTGATTAATGCCATGGCGCCAGCAGAAGTGGCGTCTATTGTTGTTGATGAAGATAGCCACACAATGGACGTTGCGGTCAAGGAAGAGCAGTTGTCATTAGCGATTGGACGTAATGGACAGAATGTTCGGTTGGCGAGTGAGCTTTCCGGTTGGCGTTTAAATGTGATGACGGAAGAGCAAGCGAAAGAAAAGTCTGCAGCTGAGTCGCAGGGTGTCCAACAGTTATTCCAAGACAAATTAGGTGTTGACGAGGAAGTGTCGCAATTATTGGTAGAAGAAGGATTTTCTACTTTGGAAGAAATTGCTTATGTTCCTCGTGAAGAAATGCTCGAAATTGATGGATTCGATGAGGTGTTAGTTGATGCACTTCGTGAGCGTGCGCGTGGTGCGTTGTTAACAAAAGCGATAGCGGAAGAGCAAGTGCTAGAGAAGGCAGAGCCAGCAGAGGATTTGCTTGCAATGGAAGGGATGGATCGTCATCTTGCCTATGTGTTAGCAAGCCATGGTATTGTGACGCGGGAAGATTTAGCAGAGCAATCAGTTGATGATCTGTTGGATATTGGTGATCTTGGTGTTGATGATGAAGCAGCCGCGAGGCTAATCATGACAGCCCGTAAATCATGGTTTGATGAGACGAAAGCCGGCTGAGTGGGGAGAGAGAATAGAGAATGCCGAAAAATGCTGTGTCTGCTGAAAATGTAAAAACAAAAGGTGTGTCTGTAGAGCAATTGGCAGCTGAAATTAATGTGCCGGTTGAGCGTCTGCTTGCACAGTTTCGCGATGCAAAGATTGAAATTAAGGGTGCGGGTGATCAAGTCTCGGATGAGAAGAAGCAACGATTGTTGCAGTATTTGCAGAAGCACCATGGTGCAAAATCCGATGGCGCAGAGAAAATTGTGCTTCGTCGAGCGAAAACAAGTGAGCTTAGAGTTGCGGGTTCGGCGGCGAGTGGAAAAACCATTAGCGTACAAGTTCAAGTCCGTAAGAAACGCACGTATGTAAGACGCCCAGCTGATGACTCAGCTAAGGAAGTTAATACGAAGGAAGCGGTTGCTGCTGAAAAAACGGTTGCAGATGCTAGCGTGGTGGCAACTGCTGCATCCGTCAACGAAAAGCTTGTTGAGCAGCGTGTTGTTGCGTCAGACGCTGCCGCGCTTGATCGATTGGAGAATGAATCAGCTGCGATAATTGTGAATAATAACAATCTTGAGCAGCCATCAGAAATCGTTGAACCAGCCTTTGAGAAAAAAGTGGAAACGACAGTGGTTGCTGAGGCTGCGCCTGTTGTACCTGCAGTTACACCAGAAGTGCGCCATAAAGAAAAACGACATCATGATGTGCGTGTTGCTGATACAGAAGAAGCAGATCGGCATCGTAAGAAGAAAAAAGGACGTGGCGCTGGACGTAGTGACAGTGATCGTTACGCCGGATTGGTTGGAAAGAGCAGTGGCGCATTGAATGTTGTGTTGCGCACCGATGACGGCGACATAGACGCTGTTGAACAACGTCGGAGTCGCCGTTCAGGACGATCACGTCGTCATCAAGTGTCTGTGCAAGCATTTACTCGACCAACGGCACCTATCGTGCGTGAAGTGATTATTCCTGAAACATTAACAGTCGCAGAGTTAGCGCAGCGGATGTCTGTGAAGGGTGCGGAAGTAATTCGCGTCATGATGAAAATGGGTGCAATGGCAACAATTAATCAGCCAGTAGATCAAGAAACAGCCATTTTGATCGTTGAAGAAATGGGGCATGTTGCCAAACCTGTTAGCTCAATGGCGCTTGAAGAGTCGCTAGCACAGCCTGATGTTGAGAAAGGTGAATTGTTACCACGTGCACCGGTTGTAACGATTATGGGGCATGTTGATCATGGTAAAACATCATTGCTGGATTATATTCGAAGCACGCGTGTTACTTCTGGCGAGGCGGGTGGTATCACCCAGCACATTGGTGCTTACCATGTAGAAACAGAGAAAGGTATGATTACCTTCCTTGATACGCCAGGGCATGCTGCTTTCACGGCAATGCGTGCACGCGGAGCGAAACTGACTGATATTGTTATTTTAGTTGTTGCTGCAGACGATGGCGTTATGCCGCAGACGATTGAGGCAATTAATCATGCTAAAGCAGCGAGTGTGCCGATTATTGTCGCAGTAAATAAGATGGATAAAGCAGATGCTGATCCTGAACGCGTCAAAAATGAGCTCTCACGTTACGGCCTTGTTCCTGAAGAGTGGGGCGGGGAAGTAATGTTTGTGCCTATATCCGCTAAAACTGGCCAAAATATTGATCAATTGCTTGATTCTGTGTTGGTTCAAGCAGAAATTATGGATTTACGTGCTGCAGTCGCTTGCCCAGCTTACGGTGTCGTGATTGAGTCACGTCTTGATCGTGGTCGTGGTGCAGTTGCCAGTTTATTAGTGCAGCGCGGCGTATTAAGACGAGGCGATATTGTACTCGCGGGTTTTGAGTATGGTCGCGTACGTGCAGTGCTTGATGAGAACGGTCAACCAGTAGAAAGTGCAGGGCCTTCTATCCCTGTTGAAATATTAGGGCTTTCAGGCACGGCAAATGCGGGTGATGAATTTTTAGTGGTTGAAGATGAGCGCCGGGCACGTGAAGTGGCACTTTTCCGTCAAGGGAAGTTCCGGGAAGTGAAGTTGGCTCGACAGAATGCAGCAACCTTAGAAAATATGCTGCAACGAATGGGCGATGATAAAACAGAGCGTTCACTGAATATTGTGTTGAAGGCAGATGTGCAAGGTTCTGCTGAAGCCTTGTCGGAAGCATTAGTTGGTTTATCGACGCCAGAGGTAAAAGTACGTGTGATTTCTTCGGGTGTAGGTGGTATCAATGAATCTGATGTGAATCTTGCGCTTGCTTCAGGTGCTGTGGTGATTGGTTTTAATGTGCGAGCAAGCGGTGAAGCACGTAAGCTGATTGAGGCTGAAAAAGTTGATTTGCACTATCACAGTGTCATTTACGATGTCATTGATGAAGTGAAGCGTGCATTAAGCGGATTCTTGGCGCCTGAAATTCATGAAAAGATTTTAGGGTTGGCTGAGGTGCGTGATGTGTTCCGCTCGTCGCGTATTGGTGCCGTTGCCGGTTGTATGGTGATTGAAGGCGTTGTGCGTCGTAATAATCCTGTGCGTGTATTGCGCGACGATATTGTTATTTTTGAAGGTGCTCTTGAGTCTTTACGACGTTTTCGTGAAGATGTTGCAGAAGTGCGCCATGGTATGGAATGCGGTATTGGTATTAAGAATTATAGCGATATTCGTACCGGCGATCGGATTGAAGTGTTCGAAAAAGTTGAAGTAAAACGAGTTATTTCATGAGAAGACGTGGTTTCAAACGGGAACTTCGGATTAATGAGGTCATTCAAGCAGCAGTTGCGAGCATGCTGCAGCGAGGAGAAGTGCCTTTATTGCCATTTGTGACGGTAACGGGTGTCAAGGTTTCTCCCGACCTCTCGTTTGCTAGAATTTATATTAGTGTGTTAGATGAAATAACAGCGAAAGATGTTATTGATTGTTTAAATGACGAAGCAAAGCATTTGCGTTATTTGCTGAGTAAAGAGGTGCGCTTGCGGGTTACACCTGAGCTAAAATTTTATCATGATGATTCGAGCGTACGTGGCAACCGCATTTCTTTTTTAATTAATGGTGCTTTAAAAGGGAAAGACGACTGATCATTTGCTGCCAAGCAAGTGCTGGCGAAGTGCATTAATAAAAAATGGTAATAATGCATAGATAAATACAATTACCCGATGTGGGTCTTCTCACGAGAAAACTAAAAAATGAAAATTGTTCCTATTAAAGTGAATGGTATTTTATTGCTAGATAAACCACTTGGGCTGACATCAAATGCTGCTCTGCAAAAAGTAAAGCGTCTCTTTAATGCTAAAAAGGCGGGACATACTGGCAGTTTGGATCCATTAGCAACTGGCATGTTGCCGTTATGTTTTGGCGAAGCGACACGTGTTTCGCAGTTTTTGCTTGATTCAGACAAGTATTATCGCGTTACAGTGATTCTAGGGGTAAAAACAACAACAGGTGATGCAGAAGGTAGTGTTATCGTACAGCGTCCAGTAGAAAATGTGACTTCTGAACGTATTAAAGAAGTTTTTCAGCAATTTCAGGGTGCGATTTCACAGATTCCACCCATGTATTCTGCCGTTAAATTTCAAGGTAAGCCATTGTATCGTCTTGCGCGCCAAGGTGTTGAAGTTGAGCGTAAGCCGCGTATTGTCACGATTCATTCATTGGATCTCATGGCTTTTTCCGGGGAAAGTTTTGAGATGGCTGTGCGTTGTAGTAAGGGGACTTATGTGCGCACGTTAGCAGAGGATATTGGAGAGTTGTTGGGATGTGGTGCCCATGTTGGTGGACTGCGTCGTCTTGAAGTGTTTCCGTATCAGGCTGAAGGAATGCATACTTTAGAAGAGTTGGAGGCTGCGCATGCTGAAAAAGGCCCTGCTGCGTTGAAAGCATTCTTGTTACCTATTGATACGTCTGTACAGCATTTGCCGCCAGTACGACTCACGTCTTCTGGCACGTTTTATTTACGGATGGGTCAAGCGGTCATGGTCCCGCATTTGCCAATGTCGGGTTGGGTTCGTTTGATTGCAGATGATGGTCGTTTTATGGGAATTGGTGAAATCACGGACGATGGAAAGGTTGCGCCGCGTCGGTTGCTACAATTACCGGTAAGCGTACCAAAGGCGGTGGGTTGATAACAAAGCTTGTTCAGTTTGAGTCTGCCCGCTACAATACACAGCCTGATTTGTGGGCTAGTTTTTATTTGTTTTTTTAGAAAAGAGATTTGGGAGTGTTCTGCATGGCATTAACAGTTGCCGATACCGCAAAAGTTGTAAAAACACATCAACGCGCCAAGGGCGATACGGGTTCACCTGAAGTGCAGATTGCACTCTTAACGGCACGTATTTTTTCGCTCACTCAGCATATGAAAGCACATCCGCATGATTTTCATACACGTTATGGATTGACCAAGTTGGTTAGCCAACGTCGTCGGATGATGACTTATTTAAAGCGCACAAGCCCTGTCGTTTATGCAGAGCTATTGAAGAAGCTCGATATACGTGATGTGCGACCACAATAGTCGCAATTTTATATTGATACTTGAATACTAAAGCTCGCGCTTAATGCCATTAAAAAGGAGAAATTGTATTTCTTTTCCTTTGGCACTCCCCGTCGCGTCAGCTAGCTCTGGTAGAAAGTGAGTAGTGATGCAATTTTATTTATATATACAGGATAGATGTCAGTGACCTCAGTAAAAAAAATAGTTACTTGGGGTGGTCATACCGTCACCCTTGAGACTGGTGTGATTGCTAGGCAGGCAACTTCTGCTGTGTACGTCACAATGGATGATACCGTTGTTCTTGTGACAGTTGTTGGTAAGGAAAATGCAAATCCCGATGCAGATTTTTTTCCATTAACAGTGAATTATCAGGAACGTAGTTATGCTGCGGGCCGCGTGCCTGGAGGGTATTTCAAACGGGAAGGCAAGCCAAGTGAAAAAGAGACACTGACATCTCGGTTAATTGATCGTCCGATTCGCCCACTTTTTGCAAAAGGGTTTAATCATGACGTGCAAATCGTTGCCACAGTGCTTTCTGTGAATCCTGAGATTGATCCTGATATTCCTGCCTTATTAGGTGCTTCAGCGGCTTTAGCCATTTCTGGGTTACCGTTCAATGGGCCTATTGGTGCTGCGCGCGTGGGGTATTCTGATGGGAACTATATATTAAACCCGACGCTTTCGGCATTGGAAAATTCAGCACTTGATATGGTCGTCGCAGGGACCGAGCATGCTGTTTTAATGGTGGAGTCTGAGGCGCAAGAGTTGCCTGAGTCGGTTATGTTGGGTGCGGTGATGTTTGCGCATCGTGAAATGCAAGCAATGATTCAAGCGATTAAAGAGTTTGCTGCTTCTACATCTATCTCATCTATCGACTGGCAACCAAAAGAAATTTCTTCAGAATTACATAAACAGGTTGCAGAGCTTGCAACCCCTGGTTTTGTTGAAGCGTATAAATTACGTGATAAGCAAGCGCGTCAAGCACAATTATCAGACGTTCGTACAGCAACACTAGAGTCAATTCTTGCTGCTGCGTCAGAAGAAGATAAATCAAGCCTGACGATTGCAGTGAAATCCCTTTTGAAGGGGCTTGAAAGTGAGATTGTTCGTCATCAAATTCTAGATGGTCAGCCGCGTATTGATGGTCGTGATTTAAAAACGGTTCGTCCGATTGATGTGCGTACGAGTTTATTGCCCCGGACACATGGTTCCGCTTTGTTCACACGTGGCGAAACACAAGCAATTGTGGTTGTGACGTTAGGTACAGAGCGTGATGCGCAGGTGATTGATGCCTTAGAAGGTGAACAAAAACAAAAATTTATGTTGCATTATAATTTCCCTCCTTATTCCGTTGGGGAAGTGGGCTTTATGAGTGGCCCGAAGCGGCGTGAAATTGGACATGGGAATTTGGCAAAACGTGCGGTAAAAGCAGTCTTACCAAAAGAGTTTCCGTATGTGATCCGTGTGGTATCTGAAATTACGGAGTCCAATGGATCAAGTTCCATGGCAACAGTGTGTGGTGCAAGTTTATCTCTGATGGATGCTGGTGTCCCTTTGCGTGAGCATGTTGCCGGTATTGCTATGGGATTGGTGAAAGAAGGTCAACGTTTTGCTGTGTTGACTGATATTCTTGGTGATGAAGATCATCTTGGGGATATGGATTTTAAGGTTGCAGGCACACGTCAAGGTGTTACAGCGTTACAAATGGATATCAAGATTGATGGCATTACTGAAGAGATTATGCAGATTGCGTTAGATCAAGCAAATGCAGGCCGTTTACATATTTTGGATATTATGCAAAATGCGATGCCCAATGCGCGTGGTGAAATGTCTGCCTATGCGCCGCGTATCTTGAATCTGCGTGTTCCTGTCGATCGCATTCGCGACGTGATTGGAAAAGGCGGTGCAACGATTCGTTCTTTGACAGAAGAAACAGGTACAGTGATTGATATCAGTGATGATGGTCAAGTACGTGTTTCAGCAGCGGATCTTTCTGCGTGTGAAGAAGCGGTTCGTCGCATTGAATTACTGACAGCCGATGTTGTGCTGGGTGAAATTTATGAAGGTGTTGTTGTTAAGCTTGCAGATTTTGGTGCATTTGTCAGTATCTTGCCTGGCAAGCAAGGGTTAGTGCATATTTCCCAAGTGGCGCATGAGCGTGTTGAACGCGTCAGCGATCATTTAGCAGAAGGCCAAACGGTTCGCGTCAAAGTATTGGAAATTGATCGTCAGGGGCGTATTCGTTTAAGTATTAAAGAAGTCACAGCGCCTAATGCTTAACTGTTTAAGCTAAATAAAAAACCGCTGATAAAGTGATATGTCAGCGGTTTTTTTATTTTGGTAACAGCTCAGTGAGGGTATTGTTTGATGACTTGACTGACCGCAACAGCCAAACAGCTAACTGTATTTTACTGATATAAAGTACGCTTCATGAAATCAGAAAGGGCATGGCTTTGATCACCTACAACAGCTGATGGGCAACTAAATATGTAGTCAAGTCATCAAACAATACCCTCACTGAGCTGTTACTTATTTTGTGACTGCCTGAGTTGTTCAGGGCCACCTCATATAAAATGATCTTTTTCTGAACTATTTTTTACAAAAAGAA
>CAZYJL010000002.1:0-244799 GCA_964647825.1 uncultured Coxiellaceae bacterium
CTCGCGACCCCAACCTTGGCAAGGTTGTGCTCTACCAACTGAGCTATTCCCGCATCTCCATCCAGCTAAACGTTACAGGCGACATTCTATCGGCGCGCCCTCACCTGTCAAGGGAAATTTCAATAGATTCTGCATTTTTTATCGCGTGCCAAGCTGCTTTTAGGTAAATGACCATTGACCAAACAGTTAATAGTGCTGCTAAATACAATAAAAAGTAACCTGTAAGCACAATAGAGGCTTGTGTGATTGGTGTGCAATAAACCAACAACGTTAATGCACTCATTTGGATAGCTGTCTTCACTTTACCTAATCTCGAAACAGCAACACTGGTACGACGACCCAGCTCCGCCATCCACTCTCTCAGCGCGGAGACAATGATTTCCCTGCTCACAATAATTGCGGCTGGCACAGTCACCATAATGGCAGGCGGATGATAAAAAACATGATGAAATGGAATGGTTTGTAAACGCGATTCACCGACAACTAACACCAACACCACACAGACCATAATTTTATCTGCAACTGGATCGAGGAATGCGCCCAATGGTGTCGACAGTTTTAAACTGCGTGCTAAATAACCGTCTAACCAATCTGTCAAACAAGCCAATAAAAACATGATGGCTGCAGCAGTATGTCCCCAAGGAATGGGTAGATAATATAAAATAAAAACAAACGGAATAATGAATATCCGAATGAGCGATAGCATATTAGGTAAATTAAACATATTTATTTATGCCATCAATGATGAAAGGCTTCAAATATTTTTTGCGCGAGAGCGCGACTTATTCCGGGTGCTTTTGCAATTTCGTCCAGACTAGCACGACTAATAGCTTGGATACCACCAAAGTGACGCAATAAATCACGTCGGCGTTTTGCACCAATTCCTTGTATCGATTCTAATACCGAGGTAACTCTTTTTTTGTCACGCCGCAGACGATGCCCGGTAATTGCAAATCGATGCGCTTCATCACGAATCTGCTGAATAAAATGTAATGCTAACGCATCGGGTGGTAAATGCAATGCAGGTCGATCAACAAAATGTAATGTTTCGAATCCAGGTTTACGGGTGCGTCCTTTTGCAACACCTATTAAAAAAATAGAGTCTATTTCTAGCGACGCGAGTGCAGCTTGCGCAGCACGTAATTGCGGCATACCGCCATCGATAAGCAAAACATCTGGTGGTGCATGTCTTCTTCCCTCCCCTCCAGTAACCCGCTTAAAGCGCTGTGAGAGTAATTTAGTGATCGCGCCTGTATCATCTCCACCGATAACATCGCGTATCCTATAACGGCGATAATCGCTTTTTAGTGGACCTTCTGAACCAAATACCACGCATGCGCCGACTGTTTCTTCACCCATCGTATGGCTAATATCAATACATTCGATACGTTGTATATTTTTTAATTGCATTTGCTGTTGAAATGCTTCAACACGCATTTTTATATCAACTTGGTTTACTAGCCGAGTTGCAACAGATTGACGAGCACTTGCATTTGCCATAGCTAACCATTTTTTGCGCTCACCACGCACACTAGACGATACAGTAATCTTACGCCCTGCTTTTTGGCAAAAAGTTTTTTGTAACCATTCTGTTTCAGACAACGCTGCCGATGTAATAATTTCACGCGGAATGTCACGTGAATCGTCCAAATAATATTGCTCAACAAAAGAAGTAAGTATATCTTCAGGTGATGTGTCAGTGGGCAATGTCGGGAAGAATGCACGACTACCTAACATTCTGCCACCACGAATCATAAGTAATTGTACGCAAGCAACCCCAGCAGAAAAAGCAAACCCTGCGACATCTGCATCCCCTTGTGTACCACTCACAAAATGTTGCGCTGTGACTTCGCGCAGACGCATAATTTGATCGCGTATTTTTGCTGCACGTTCATACTCTAACTGTGCTGCTGCTTGTTCCATTTGTGAAGCCAATGCTTGCATGACTTCATTGTTTTTGCCTTGCAAAAATAAGGCAGCAAGCTGTACATTTTCTGCGTATTTTTCTGGGCTAATATAACCAACGCATGGTGCGGTGCAACGTGCAATTTGATATTGTATGCAAGGTCTTTTACGTGCTGCAAAAAATGCTTCAGTACAATTGCGTAGTTTAAAAATCTTCTCAATTAAAATAAGCGTTTCACGCACGGCCGCCGTATCTGCATAAGGACCAAAAAGTTGACCCTCTCGTTTTCTTGTTCTTTTTTTACCAACACGATAAAAAGTAATTCGCGGAAAGGACGCTGCAGTAAAAAGAATATAAGGATAACTTTTATCATCGCGAAAAATAACATTATAGTGAGGTTGTAGTTTTTTAACGAGATTGCATTCTAGTAACAATGCTTCCGCTTCATCGTGAGTAATTGTTACTGTAATATCGACAACATGTTTTAATAATGCGGCCGTTTTACTATCTTTTGCTCGTGTAGAAAAATAACTCGATAAACGTTTTTTTAAGTTACGTGCTTTGCCGACGTATAACACCGTCCCATCTGCACCTAGCATCTGATAAACGCCGGGATGATGCGTCAAACTTGCAAGAAATAATGCGGCATTATGCATAAAAATGTTCACTAGGGTCTGTTGACAATTGGCTATTTCCAATCATTTTAACATCAAATACACTCTTCTTGATTGAATTTGATTTTCGAAAACCTCCTGTTTTCTCGTAAAATGCTTGGAAATAGCCAATTGTCAACAGACCCTAAGTAAGTATATTAAAGAACCGCTGCATCGTGTTTTTTGACAATACCAACGCGAATAGCGAGTAAGGTTAACTCAACATCACTGGCAATATTCAATTTTTTAAAAATGCGATACCGATAGCTGTTAACGGTTTTTGGGCTCAAACAAAGTGTTTCAGAGATATCTTGTACTTTTTGCCCATTAGTAATCATTAACATAATTTGCAGTTCGCGTTCAGATAAATTATCTAGCGGCGATGTTTCGTCACGCGTAAAGCGTTTCAAAGCAAGTTGTTGTGCAATTTCAGGGCTAATATATCGCTGACCTGAGTGAATGGTGCGAACAGCGCGTACCATTTCATCAGGATCACACCCTTTGGTAATATAACCCGCTGCACCCGCTTGCAACAAACGTGAAGGATAAGGCTCATCGTGACACACAGTGAGTGCAAGTATTTTAATATCAGGATTATGACGAACCATTTTGCGCGTGGCTTCAAGGCCACCAATGCCTGGCATTTGTACATCCATAATCACAACATCCGCCATCAATTCACGTGTTAACTTAATTGCTTCTTCACCAGAGCTCGCTTCACCAATCACCCGAATACTTGGTACATCTTCCAGTAGCCGCTTGATTCCATAACGTACCAGTTCATGATCATCAACCAGTAAAACTTTTATCAAGCAACCACCTCCTGCGTGATAGTCAACACGTTGCAACGTATTAGGCAAAATTAACACGCTATTCTATTAATGTATTGACTTATTGACACTGTGTTTTCAAAAAAGTTAGTCGACAGACGGGAGAACTATTTTACGAGGCTTTTTTGTGATCAGCAATAAAATAGCTTTGTAATAGGAATATTTAATTTTTTTGCCAAACTTATGACAATAGCCTAGGATATTAATAATTTACGTATAAGACAAATCGTATATATAACAAGACTGGTTTTGAAATTAAAAAACATTCGCATAATACTCAGCATTTTTTATTTTTTTTTGCCTAGTTTTTTCTTTTCGTTATTTACATTCCACTCTTCAGTGTAGACTGAAAGTATGTGTCATTTTCTCTGTGCAAACTAATTTTGTTGTTCATATCACCGGAAGCTCAGGGATTCGAACCCTGGATACCTTGCGGTATGCCGGTTTTCAAGACCGGTGCAATCGACCACTCTGCCAAGCTTCCAACACTGTACTACTAACGCTTATGAACGTTTCACTTTTTGCTACGGTGACACATTTATGCAAGAATGCATGCACCATCAGCAAGGCGCGCACATAGTAACGCCTTTGCTAGCAAGGGTTCAACCCTATTATCGCAGCATGGTATAGTATTATCGCTTTCTGTCCTGTTTTTTATCATTAACTTTGGAGTTTACGCATGCAACCCAGACAGATTCTTATGCAAAATAGTCAATCTGCTGTTCAGATTCATTCCATGTTACGCAATACATATCTCTTGCTAAGCCTAACCCTGCTTTTTAGTGCCGTTATGTCTGTGTTCGGCATGTCCCACCCTGTGGGTGGTGGCGGCATGATTGCCGTGTTTATTCTCGGTTTTGTACTTTTATTTGCCACAACCGCTTTACGAAATAGCGTATGGGGCCTAGTGAGTATTTTTGCTTTTACTGGTTGTATGGGCTACTCGATGGGTCCGTTGTTAAATCAATTTATCCGTGGTTATACCAATGGCGGACAATTGATTCTGACTGCCTTAGGTGGGACGGGTTTAATTTTCTTTTTAACGTCTGGTTATTTACTGGTAACACGCAAGGACCTGAGTCATTGGGGTAAATTTTTAATGATTGGTCTGGTGATGTGTATTGTTGCAGGCATTGCGAATATCTTTTTGAAAATGCCAGCGATGCAACTTGCGCTCTCCTCGCTCTTAGTCTTTATTTCAAGCGCATTATTAATGTATGACACCAGCCGCATTATTAATAGTGGTGAAAGCAATTACATTATGGCAACGATTAGTTTGTATCTTGATATTTTAATGCTGTTTCAAAATTTATTACTATTATTAGGTGCACTCACGGGTAATCGTCGTGAATAGTTTTTTATAACGATTTTTTGCTATTTTTTTCTTGGACAGTAAAAGTTTATTTGCTGTCCTTTTTTATATAAATTTTTTTAATAGCTTAGGTGAAAAAAATTTCTATTAAAACTGGTATTTCTCACGATGAGCAGACAGCTCTTCTGCATTCGCACGAATCACTTTTAATGGTCCTGCGATGGTTTGATTCAGTTCAGAGAGTGTTGATGCGATTACCGCTTTTTTTTCTGCCTGTTTAGCTTCTTCTATATTCGCTTCGGTTGTATCAAATAAACTTCCTTGACCGCCCGTCATAGCTAAATACACTTGTGCTAACAATGAAGCATCGAGTAAAGCACCGTGCAAATCACGTTGACTTGTATCAATACCATAACGTTTACACAACGCATCCAAACTATTTCGTTGGCCAATGTGTAATTGTCGTGCCATCACCAATGTATCAATCAGTTGGCATTCTTCTGTAATGGATTTAAATTTTTTATCTGCTAACAAACGAAATTCATGATCAATAAAACCAATATCAAAAGGGGCATTATGAATAATCAATTGCGCACCACGAACAAAATCCAAAAATTCTTGGGCTATTTCTGCAAATAAAGGTTTATCTAATAAAAATGTACGGCTAATCCCATGTACTTCTAGCGCACCTTCATCAATTGCGCGTTGCGGATTAATATATTGATGATATTTTCTACCTGTTAATTTCCGATTAATTAATTCAATACAGCCTATTTCAATAATACGATGGCCTTCACTGGGTTCCAGTCCTGTTGTTTCTGTATCTAAAATAATTTGACGCATCGTTGTATTCTCCATGATCGAGTCTGCTGACAATTCGTTATTTTTAATTATTTTAACATCAAACACACTTGTTCTGATTCAATTTGATTCTCGAAAACGTCCTGTTTTCTCGTAAAATAATTAAAGATAAATAGTCAACAGACCCTAGTTAATTTTTATAAACGTGTCATTGCTGCACGCGCCAATGCATCGGCACGTTCATTTTCAGGATGGCCGTTATGACCTCGAACCCAATGCCATGTCACTTGATGCCTACCAACTGCATGATCTAACGCCTCCCATAGGTCCGCATTTTTGACTGGCGTACGATCAGATTTTTTCCATTGACGTTTTTTCCATCCTGCTAGCCATTCAGTGATACCTTTTTGTACATACTGTGAATCGGTATATAAATCCACTTTGCAGGGTTCGCGTAATTTTTTGAGTGCTTGAATTGCCGCCATTAATTCCATACGATTATTTGTTGTATGATTTTCAGCACCAGAGAAAGTTTTTTCTTGCGCACCATATAGCATTAATATGCCCCAGCCACCTGGGCCTGGATTACCCTTGCAAGCGCCATCTGTATAAATCACCACATGTTTCATTTATTTGCTGACCCTCTTGTTCTTGTCACTGGTCCAATCAATATGCCGCTTTGATATTGAGGCAATTTTTGCTTCCATTTTAACCGTATAGGCGTAAGCGGAGTGGTCCTCGCTTTAGCAACAAGAAGCCAAATACCGCCAAAGGGCTTGTATAACTTACGCCCAACCCATTCTAAAAAATCTAAGCGACGGAATAATTGGCCTTGGGCACTAGGCGGAGGCCTAAAAAGCAACATATCTTGTTGAACCAGTGAAAAATCGGCTAGTTTTAACCATTTTTTTACCTTCTCTCGCGTTAAAAAATGCGATTTCCATGGAATACTCTGTTGTTGTGTTTTTTTATGTAAATTCCAACAACCATAAGGATTGAAACCTGTAATGACAATATGCCCTTCCGGTTTTACAATGCGACAGGCCTCTATCAGCATTTGATGCGGATGTGCCGTATATTCCAGACTATGCGGCAGTAATACTAAATCAACGCAGCCTGAAGCAATAGGTAGTTCATTCAAATCACTTGTTAATAGGGTGGTCTGTGAAATGATAGGTATTTCTAATGGTGTCACCAAGATGTGGCGATCTTTATGGCAAATGGCAAGTAAACTTGTTTGTGTCGGCACGCCCAGTAACACAGCAATTTGACCTGCTAACTGTGGCGCCAGTTCGTGTAAAATTTTTTTTTCAGCTTCTAGTATTTCATTGCCAGGAAAATGCGCAAGCCACTCATTCCACTGACGTAATGTGCGGTATCCTCTGTTCATCGGATATTCCCCCCGTGAAAGTCCCGCAAGAAAGTAGCGATCAAGGTGCGTTAGCCTTGAATATGCTATAGTTCTCTGGATTGAAAAACTAGTCGGAAAGGATGATGGGGCAACAGTATTTTAGGATGGTACGAAAAATCTTTTGTTTTGTATTTTTTTTACTCAACACATCGGTTATCTTCGCAGATCAACCAACAGGCGAAGGTATTCGGGTCTACCATAAAAAAGAAAAAATTGCTGAAGCGCTTGATCGATACTATAACGCTGGCGATCTTTGGAGCGTTTTACAGCATGAATTTGTCTTATCTCACCATGAGACAAATCCACGTGTTAGACAAAAAATGATTTGGTATTACCGTCATCCAGACACCCTCACACGAGCAATGGAGCGTGCTGGACCATGGCTATTTTTTATCTTGCAGCAAACACGTAAACGGCATTTACCCGCTGAATTAGTTTTATTACCCATTATTGAAAGTGCCTATAATCCGTTTGCACAGAATGCTACATCAGGTGCGGCAGGTATTTGGCAGATGATGCCAATGACCGCATCAAGTTATGGTATCAAACAAACGCCTTGGTATGATGGCCGTCGCGACATTGTCGCGTCTACCAAAGCAGCGCTTGATCATCTGGCTTATTTGCATGGTTTTTTTAATGGAAATTGGTTATTAGCGATTGCTGCCTATGACACGGGTGAAGGCAATGTCCTCGCCGCAATTCGAAAAAATATACGACGCGGTGATGATGTCAACTTTTGGTCTTTGCCACTGGCGCAAGAAACCCAAGATTATGTGCCACGTTTATTGGCGCTGGCCGCAATTATTAGTCATCCAGAGAGTTGGCCAACTCCTTTCCCACCAGTGCCGAATGCACCCTATTTAGCAGAAGTCAAAACAAAAACACCGATCAGCCTAAAACAAGCGGCAAACTTAGCGCATTTAAGTCCAGATAAAATGAAAGCATTAAATCCGGCTTACACGCATACAGTGCCACAAGCGAAAGGCTTTTTTCATTTAGTGATTCCGATTACGCATATTGCCTCTTTTACAGATAATTTAGCGAATTTATTACGTCGACATGGGCTGTTACCAAATCACTCACCCATCACGATAAAATCTTACACTTTGCAACCCGGCGATACACTGTATATGGTCCGTCGTGGTGATACGTTGCAAAAAGTTGCGCAACGTTTTCATTTGCAACCAACACAGATTTTAGCTGTCAATCATTTACCTTCGCAACCGCTCTATAAAGGCCAACGACTAATTTTGCCAACACATACGTTATTGGCAAAAAATAAAAAAATGACGCAAAGACCTGATGATCAGATTTATATTGTCAAGCCGCATGATACAATTGAACGTGTTGCGCGCGCTTTTAATACAACACCGGCGGCTATTCGTCTTATTAATTTTTTACCGGATAACACCCTTGCCGAAGGTGACCGGTTGGTGATTCCAGCACACGTATGAATAAACAGACAACACTTCACTTAACATTACCACTTGGTAAAAAACTCGATTTTGCGAACCTTTTTCACTCTGACGGTTTACAAGAATTAGATAATGCTTTTTTAGCGATATTAACGCCGCAACAACAATCCAAGCTACTTCAATATCGCCAACCAATATCAACATTCACCGCATTGGAAACCAGCGAGTTATTATTAGAATTATCACCTATATTAGAAAAATTTCTTGGTGACGTATTTGCAATTGATGAAGCGCTAGCGATTGCGCGTGCAAAAACAATTTCTCATAATCCTGTTTCAGCTTTTAAAAATTATTTTGTTTTGCGTCGCGCAAAAAAATTATTACAAAAAATAGATACGCTTAAACCATTTGATGCATTAAATGCTTGGCTGAATGATGAGTTAAAAATTGCACCCATTCAAACACAAGATCATGAACTCGCTGTTTCGCTACTTGCTAATGGTTATTTGCAAGATGCGGAAAAATATATCAATCAAATAGACATGCTCACTCAGTGGTGCGCACGTGCGATGACAGACACAACAGGTCAGCGCATCATAAAAAATTGGGTGAGCTTTCATTTGCCGCAACGTATAGATGTACAACAACTCGTCAATAAAACACCCGATATATTTCGTCATCGCGATGGTTTTGGCTTAACCGATGAACGCATGAGTGCACGTGCTGCACAAGATGAAGTGAATTATTGTATCTATTGCCACGATCACGAAGGAGATTTTTGTTCGCGTGGTTTTCCCGTAAAAAAAGGTGAGCCTGAATTAGGTTTTAAAAAAAATGCCTTAGATGTCACGCTAACTGGCTGTCCACTCGAAGAAAAAATTTCTGAAATGCATCAGTTAAAACGTGATGGTTATACCCTTGCCGCACTTGCGATGATTATGATTGATAATCCGCTCTGCCCTGCGACAGGGCATCGTATTTGTAATGATTGTATGAAAGCGTGCATTTATCAAAAGCAAGATCCTGTCAATATTCCACAAACAGAAACACGGATTTTAACGGATGCGTTGGCATTGCCGTGGGGTGTTGAGATTTATGATTTACTCACTCGCTGGCATCCACTCAGAAAAACCCAATGGATCATGAAACCCTATAATGGTTGTAAGATTTTAATTGCTGGCATGGGGCCTGCAGGGTTTACTTTAGCACATCATTTATTGTTAGAAGGCTTTGCAGTGGTAGGTTTTGATGGTTTAAAAATCGAACCTTTACCTAGAAATTTAGTTAACACACCCATTTATGCTTTTGATGATTTAATTGAAAAACTCGATGAACGTTTTGTGACAGGCTTTGGCGGCGTCGCAGAATATGGCATAACTGTCCGTTGGGATAAAAATTTTCTTAAATTAATTTATTTAAGTTTAATGCGCAAACCCACTTTTCAAGTATTTGGAAGTACGCGTTTTGGTGGCACTGTCACCGTAGAAGATGCTTTTGCTATGGGGTTTGATCATTTGGCGATTGCCGTCGGCGCAGGTTTACCGAAAGCGCTAGATATTCCGGGGAGTTTAGCGCCCGGCATGCGACAAGCCAATGATTTTCTGATGGCATTACAATTAGGCAATGCGGCGCGCGCAGATAGTTTAAGTAGTTTACAAGTACGCTTACCGGCGATCATCATTGGTGGTGGTTTAACAGGCGTAGACACAGCGACGGAAGTACAAGCGTATTATATTTGTCAGGCAGAAAAAACATTATTACGCTATGAAGAATTAATAAAAATTTATTCGGAAGAAACTGTTTTAAATAAATTAGATATTGCTTCACGGGACATATTACAAGAATTATTATCCCATGGAAAACAAATACGCGCAGAACGGCAGCGGGCACAAGCTGTCAAAGAACGACCTAATTTTATTTCTCTATTACGCGCGTGGGGCGGTGTGACGATTGTGTATCGTCGCACGATGCAGGCATCACCTGCTTATATTCATAATCATGAAGAATTACAAAAAGCATTAGAAGAAGGCATTTATTATTTAGAAAATTTAGAACCCGTTGAAGCGGAGCGTGATGCCCAAGGCCAAGTCTCCGCACTGTTATGCCATGAAACAACGCAATCCTCTGGTGTGATAAAAAAACTACCCGCGCGCAGTATTTTTGTTGCAACAGGGACAAAGCCAAATATTGCCTATGAATTTGAACATCGTGGTACCTTTGCGCGTAATGGCTTTCATTATCAACATTATGAAATGATAAATAATGAATTGGTTTTAGCGCATGGTGTGACACATTGTAAAGATCCGGCGTTTGGACCGTTTACATCGTACAATAAAAAAGATCAGCGAGTTAGCTTGGTTGGTGATACCCATCCTGTTTTCCATGGTAGTGTTGTTAAAGCGATTGCATCAGGTATGCGTACTTGGCCGAAAATAGTGGCGATATTAGAAGATAAAATCAACAAGAATAAAACTAGCCATCAAACGGATTATCAAAACTATTTATCATTTGCAGAAAAAATAAAAACTTTATTTTCAGCAAAAGTTGAATCTATAAAACAAATTAATCCTAATATTATTGAGTTAAAAATTAAAGCGCCACTCGCTGCAAAAAAATTCAAGCCAGGCCAATTTTTCCGTTTACAAAATTTTGAAACCCGTGCACCTTCTTATAAAAATACTCGGTTGCAAATTGAACCCTTAGCATTAACTGCTTCTGGCGTGGATCCCGCAACGGGAACGTTATCTTTTATGGTATTAACCAAAGGCGCAAGCTCAAAACTCTGTGCTTTATTGAAAACCGGCGAACCGGTTTCTCTCATGGGACCAACAGGTGTGCGTGCGCGCCTCGCAGAACATCCTGAAACGGTTTTGATTGCAGGTGATCAATCGAGTTTAGCAATGTTGCAAGCGTATGGGCCAGCACTGCGTGCGCAGGGAAATCGCGTGCTTTATCTTGGCTTATTTAAAAGTAAAGAAGAATTATATTGTCAAGGAAAAATAGAAGAATCTACAGATGTTGCGATTTGGGTGACAGAGTCCGATGAAAAAATACCAGTAAACCGAGTAAATGATATCAGTGTTGCAAATTCAGCGGATCCCATTGCAGTATTAGTGGATTATGCGACAGGAAAATTAAATAAAATAAATTCAACTAATCATAAAGATCAAAAAATATTAAATACAATTTTATTAGAAGATATAGATCGAGTATTATTAATTGGTAATACTTCTTTGTTAAGATCGTTTCAAGCAGCACGCCAAGAGAGATTAAAGCCCTATTTCGTCAAAGACCCACGATTCCATGGATCTGTCTATAGTACGATGCAATGTATGTTAAAAGGCGTATGTGCGCAGTGTTTGCAATGGCAAGTTGATCCAGAAACAGGAAAACGCACCAAGGCAGTCTTTGCGTGCTCATGGCCAGAACAACCATTAGAATTAATTGATTTTGCCAATATTGATGAACGTCAGTCGCAGAATCGATTATTGGAAATATTAAATGAGTTGTGGGTGGATGAAATTATCAAAGAAATAAGAAATAATCTAATGAAAAGCTAATCTTTTATAATTTATTAAATTTTTTATAGCGATGATTTACTATTTCGGTTTCAATGTTGATGTTGCACTTTTTTCAGACTTTTTAGTAAATTCATCCTGCTTAGACTCGGTCCCAAAAAAAGTAAATAATTCTTTATTATTTTCTTTTAATGTTCGATCTAACTCTTTTTTTTGCGTTTCTTTATCTAGCGGAATAAGAAAAAATATGGCACGAAAACCCACATATAAAGTATGAAGTTCTGATAATAATCCTAAATACATTTTTTTAGGCGCTGCATAGATTTGTTCGGATATTGTTTTCGATTTTTTTTTCTCTTCTAAAGATCGGTTATACGGATGTTCTTTTATCTTAGATAAGCAATCTTTAATTTCTTTACCATATGTCAATAGATTATTTTTTGAACCTTCAATTTCTTCTGATTGATAAGAATATTCTTTAGAAGAATAAAACTTTTTTTTATCATTTTCATCAGTTAATTCAACTTTATTTGCACCATCTTCCTTTAATAGTTTTTCCAGATTATTAACTTCTTTTATAAAATTATTTATATTAACATCAAGTTTTTCGTACAATTCTGTTAATTCTCTTTTTCTCTTTCCATCTCCATCTCCATAAATCTGTTCGAGACAATGCAGAACAGAGCTTGGAAAATATTGATAATCATATAAAAACTCACGAACTTGTGATAAATCACTGATTTCTTTTGTCGTGATACCTTTATTTTCTGCTCTATCGTTAGGCATATTTATTACCTTTTTTAAGTTTTAATTACAATAAAAAAATATCATTACACCTTTCAGTATAAAACAAAATTAAAATAAATGATGAAAGAAATTGATTTTATCCTGATAACGCCTAACATCATGATTTTTATATAAAAATTTTTAACTTTTTTAAAAGATAAAAATAGTTTAATAACATAATAATTGAATTAACAATATCTCTTATTACTTGATATTAATAAAATAAAAAAATCAAAATCGCTTTGTCCAGATATGACAATAAGGCGTTTGACCATTTTTAGCATAATAATCTTGATGATAATCTTCTGCCGGCCAAAAAGGGACGACAGGTAAAATTTGCGTGGCGACATCTAATCCATTTTTTATTAATATATTTTTTAATTCTTCCGATATCTTCTTTTGTTTTTCAGTATAATAAAATATTGCGCTTTGATATTGTTTCCCAATATCCGGTCCTTGACCATTTGACTGTTCTGGATGATGAATTTCAAAAAAAAATTTTGCGACTGTTTTGAAATCTATTTTATCCACATCATAAATTACTCGTATCGCTTCATAATGCCCTGAATCACCACGACACACCGCATGATAAGATGGTGTTGTTAATTCACCGCCAGTATACCCCACTTCAGTTTTTAACACTCCTGGCAATTCTTTAAAATAATACTCCACGCCCCAAAAACAACCCGCAGCAAAAATCGCTTCTTCTGTATCGCGTACTGTTAGATCGGTGACAAAATCTAAACTACACGAATTGACACAATGTCGTGTATTTTCTCGCGTAAATCCTTCACCACGAAACACATGTCCCAAATGCGCGTCACAGCGTGAACAAACTATTTCTGTGCGTTGACCATCTGGATCAGGCACTTCTCGTACAGCACCAACAATATCCTGATCAAAAGAAGGCCAACCACAACCCGATGCAAATTTTGCACCCGAACGAAACAACGCTAAACCACATTGCCGACACAAAAATGTTCCTTCATCGTGCAGGTCTGTGTAACAACCAGTAAATGCACGTTCTGTGCCCTTATCACAAATAATTTTCTTTGCTGCAGGGATTAAGCTCGCTGTTTTGATAATCATGATAGCCCTCTTCTCATTTTATTTTTAATCCACTTAGTCCATATCCACAAATAAATCTGCAAATAAAGGCACTTTGGGATCCACCGCATAATGATTAAAATCGATGACACCCTTAGCGCGCAACACGGTTTCATCAATAAAGAAATTCCCAGTCGTTATACGACTATCTGATGTCAGAATATGATGCGCCGCATCTGCCATGATGGCCGGTTTTCTACTTGCACGCAAAATAGCAGGTGGAAAATTCACAGCAATCGCTGCTGTGGCGATCGTGGATTTGGGCCACAATGAATTAACCGCAATGCCCGCATTTTTAAACTCTTCAGCCATGCCCAATGTGCACATACTCATTCCCATTTTTGACATCGTATACGCCACATGGTCTTTGAACCATTTTGCTTGCATATTCAGTGGTGGCGATAAGTTTAAAATATGCGGGTTTTCGGCGAGTTTTAGCCATGGTAATGCAGCTTGTGAACAAACAAATGTTCCTCTGACATTGACTGAAAAAATTAAATCAAACCGCTTCATTGGTGTTTCAGCCGTATTCGACAAAAAAATAGCGCTAGCATTATTGATCAAGCAATCAATCTTACCAAATGTATTCCCAGCTTTTTCCATCGCTTCTTTGACTTTTATTTCATCTCGCACATCCAGCATGATTGGTAATGCAATACCGCCGGCTTGTTCAATTTCTGCTGCAACACTATGAATACTGCCTTCTAACGTTGGATGCGGTTGATCCGTCTTTGCAGCCACAATAATTTTTGCCCCATCACGCGCGCAGCGTATAGCAATTTCACGGCCAATACCACGACTTGCTCCGGTAATAAAGATCACTTTATCTTTTAAAGTCTCACTTTTTTGCATAGTTACTTTCTCCCTTCTGTCCACTTTATTAGTTTATCCATGACTCTTTTCCTCTGCCTCACCTACCCAAAAAGATTGTCGGCCAACCAATCCAGTCTGCAATATATCATAACAAGCTAATAAATCTTTATTCGGTTTTATCACTGTACTTTGTAAAAATATTGGATCATTTTGCTGATTCATCGATGCCATGCGCACTGTCACACGAAAATAATCCGCAGTTTTTTTTATGCCTAATACATCGACTACTTGCAAGCAAGGGTTGGATGCCAAAAATTCTACTACATACTGATAATATGAATGTCCTTTTATCACATTATGACAAACAGTTTCTGAAGACCAATAACGAGAAGTTTTTTGCATCAATGTCGAGAATGGAGTCACAGGGATTTGACAACTGACATTATTTAACAACACTGCTTCTTCTGCTTTTTTTAAAGCTATGAATGCGTCATTAAAAAGAATGTGTGAATCATAAATATGTTGACTCGTTTTAAATAGCAATAAACTACTTTCCAATGTACACCATGTCATTAATAAAAGCATTTGCAGGATAACCAGTACCATAATCAAAACAAAACCGGCATTCTGTTTTCTAGTAGAATGGTAAAGCAGCATAGATATAGACTTTTCTTGTTGATGAAAAAGAATTCTGAGGTGTTACTTTTATAACAAAAGAAACACCACGTACTATCTCTGAATTGTTTACCATTGAGGCTGGTAGCTCAACTAAAGTCCCCGCTTTTTGGATAGCAAAATAAATAGTTAAATCAGATACGTTTTTTATTAACTCTATTGGCTTATCATCGATGCTATTTACAGTAAATTTATTTGTTATTTTATTATTATTTAATGTGGTCGTAAGCAAAAATAAACTATTTTCTTTGCTGACAAAAAAAGTATCTTCTTTGAAGAAACCAACTTGAGCTTGTTTATTGTAAAGTCGATTTAATGGATGGTCTGTTTCAATAAATTGATGATGACCTATAATTTTGATCTGTTTAATTTTGAAAAATTCTATACTATGACAATCTGCAATCACTAATTGATCATTCAAAAAAAATTCAGAATCATTGGCAATATCTATTATTGATCGATTGACCATTTTTTTTAATAATGATACCCATGTATCACCATAACGCAGAGTCAACGTATCTGTTGCAGTTTTACTATTCAAATACGGCCGAGAAAATATAAATTTTACTTTTGGAAAAGCACGTCGACAACCGAAAAAACCGGTTTGATGTATTTTTTTTGTTAGTAATGCTGTTATAAAAGTATCACTCTCCATTTGATTTTGTAATAGATGTTGCTGTGTATCTGCTTTTTTCAAAGCAAAATAGACAAACCACATGGCAGATAATACGAGCGTACTACACGTTAATGCCACGAGCATTTCAATAAAAGTTACCCCAAAGAAATATTTTCTGTTATGCAATGCATTTTCCCAATTTGTAAGTTCTCTTGATAGCAAATAGTTGCTTTATAATGTGGAAATATACCTGTTACGCGCCCTTGGCTATTAACTAAGACTTCTTTATTTTCTTGGTTCCATGATTGAATTTGCGCTGCTAAACCATGCATTGTTTGCAACGCAGTAAGACGTTCAGAAAGATTTGTCAGTTGACGCGAAACAATGAGCAAGCTATCTGCCCGATGTGTTAGACGGATAGCTGCAAATTGGATGAGAGTAAAACTGAATAAGATGATCGATAAAAGAAAAAGACTGATTAATACTTCAACGAATGTAAATCCTTGTATTGATCGGTCTCTACCCTTTTTTATTGGCAAAATCTTGCATAAAACTAACCAATGCATCCACACCTGCTTCCGGCATGGCATTATACATGCTCGCACGTATGCCTCCTGCCAGCCGATGCCCCTTTAAATTTACTAGGCCTGCACGAGCCGCATCCTCTAAAAATAAAGAAGTCAGTGCTTCATTTGTTAAATTAAACGGAACATTCATGCGCGAACGACAATCCGGATGAACACTATTAGAATAAAAATCATGATTTGCATCAATGAAGTTATATAATTTTTCAGAGCGCCGTTTTGCTCTTTCAGCAAATACTTTTACACCACCCTGTTTTTTTACCCACGCAACCACCAATCCCATGATATACCATGCATAGGTCGGTGGAGTATTATAAAGTGATTTATTTTTTGCAATCACGTCATAATTCCATAAAGTCGGTGTGCGCGCTAACGGTGTACCTAATAAATCATCATGCACAATCACCAGTGTTAAACCTGCCTGCCCTAAATTTTTTTGTGCACCAGCATAAATCACACCAAAACGACTCACATCAATTTGGTCTGATAAAATACACGATGTCATATCGGCGACGAGTGGTACATCGCCTGTCTCTGGGACCCAATGAAATTCCACGCCTTCAATAGTTTCATTCGGTGTATAATGTAAATAAGCCGCTTGTGGATTCACTTCCCAATTTTCAAAAGCTGGAATAGTTAATTTTTCATTTGTCACAGCAGTTTTTGTAACGACACGAATATCACCAAAACGTTTTGCTTCATCAATTGCTTTTTTTGACCAGATGCCTGTATCCACATAATCTGCAGTTTTTTTTGCATCTTCACGAAATAAATTCAGTGGTACCATTGCAAATTGCGTTGATGCGCCGCCTGCCACAAATAAAACATGATAATTTGCTGGAATTTGCAATAACTCTCGTAAATCTGCTTCTGTTTGCTCGACAATCGGCTGAAAATCTGCTCCACGATGGCTAATTTCCATTACCGAAACACCTTTCCCTTGCCAATCTAGCATTTCTTGTTGGGCTTGCAACAGGACATCTTCCGGCAACATCGCAGGACCTGGGCTGAAATTATAAACTCTATGCATAATATAATTATCCAAATTTTTTTTATATTTTATAAATTACCCACCATTTTTTCAGGCTGCACAGTTTGTCGAAATTCTTCTTCAGACAAATACCCAAGAGCAAGACATGCTTGCAATAAACTTGAACCATCATGCCAAGCTTTGTGTGCTATTTCAGCTGATTTATCATAGCCAATTTTCGGTGCCAACGCTGTGACTAGCATTAACGAATTTTCAACATTTTGACGAATACGCTCTTCATCAGCCGTCATTTCGTTGACCATAAATACAGTAAACATATTCATCGAATCAGTTAATAAAGTTACTGAATGCAAGAAATTATAAATAATGCCCGGGCGGAATACATTTAATTCAAAATTACCTTGTGATCCAGCGATGCCTATAGCAGCATCATTGCCCATTACTTGCACGCAGACCATCGTCATTGCTTCACACTGCGTTGGGTTGACTTTCCCTGGCATGATAGAAGAACCCGGTTCATTCGCTGGTAAAATGAGTTCACCTAAGCCACTCCGCGGACCGGAACCCAACCAGCGAATATCATTCGCAATTTTCATTAATGCTGTTGCTAATGTTTTTAACGCACCACTCGCAAATACTAATGCATCATTCGCAGCAAGTGCCGCAAATTTATTTGGTGCAGTAATAAAAGGTAATTCGGTTAAACGTGCAATTTTTTCGGCAACACGTACAGCAAATTCAGGGTGCGCATTGATACCTGTGCCCACTGCTGTACCACCTAATGCAAGCTCATATAGACTCGGTAGCACGGCCTCAATATTTCTTAATGAATTCTCTAATTGTGCAACATAGCCTGAAAATTCTTGTCCTAAGGTTAACGGTACAGCATCTTGCAAATGTGTGCGACCAATTTTGACAATTTTTGCAAAGGCATGCTGTTTTTTTAATAAAGCACGATGTAATTCACGAATCGCTGGAATCAAATGTTCTGTGATACTTTCAACTGCTGCAATGTGCATCGCAGAAGGAAAGGTATCATTAGATGATTGCGAACGATTTACATCATCATTTGGGTGCACAGGTTTTTTTGTACCACGCGGAGAACCCGCAATCTCATTCGCGCGATTCGCAATCACCTCATTGACGTTCATATTCGTTTGCGTACCACTTCCCGTTTGCCAAACATGCAATGGAAAATGTGCCGTTAATTTACCAAGAATAATTTCATCCGCTGCCGTAACAATTAAATCCATTTTTTCTTTTGATAATAATTTTAAGTCATGATTTACCATCGCGCAGGCTTTTTTTAAAATAGTAAATGCCCGAATCATTTCTTTCGGCATTAAATCATGACCAATAGCAAAATGATGCAACGACCGTTGTGTTTGTGCTCCCCAATAAGCCCATGCAGGCACATCGACTACACCTAAACTATCAGATTCTTGACGCTTTTCATGTTCTGCGGAATGATCATTTTTTTCATGTAACATGGTGAAAATTCTCCTCTAACGGCAAACTTTTGTGAACACGTTCAAATAAATCAGGGGATAGTTTTTTCTGTGCTGCAATACGGTGAAGCGCCGCACACATGAATTGTTGACGCTCTGAATCGTATCGACGCCAATCGGTTAACGGTTTTACCATGGCAGCAGCGATTTGCGGATTTAATGTATCTAACAAAATCACTTGTTCAGCTAAAAATGCATAACCTGCACCATCCCGTGCATGAAATTGCACAGCATTATTGGTAAATCCACCAATGAGCGCATACACTCGATTAGGATTACGAATATCGAATGCAGGATGCTGCATTAAAGCCTGTACTCGCGTTAATGCTCCCGGCAGCTTTGATCCCGCTTGCAAACTAAACCATTTATCCATCGCTAATGCATCTTCTTGATAATGTAAATGAAATGCAGCTAATGCCATTTCACGTAACTCACCAGGAATATTCACTAATATCGCTAAAGCAGCGATTGTATCTGTCATATCTCGACCTAAAGCCGCATGAAATTGTTGTAATAATGTTTCATGATAAGATGCGCTATTTTCTGCATGACACAAATAAAACAAACAACAATTTTTTAACGCACGTTGCCCTACTCTTGTTGCATCAAATTGAAATGAATTTTTTAAGGACGCCAATAATGCCTGATAAGTGGCTAAGAAAAAAGAATGTATTGTTTCTGCTATAATTTTCAGAAACAACTCGTGCGCTGCATGAATACCATCAACATCAATCACTGTCATCAAACCAGCTAGATACTTTTCTGTTGGTAAGGATAGTATTTTTGCTAATACCCACGGATCATCTATTATTGTACAAACATCATGACAAGCCTTTGCAAAGGCTTGCATTTTTTCGATTGCCCCTTCTTCGCCTTTTATTTTTTGTAATAAACAATTGACAGCAAATTGAAAGCCAGCTTCACGTCGGTTAAATAAATTTTTATCTTTCAAAAATAATAATAAGAGTGCTTCATCAGAATAGGCATAGTTTAATCGTACAGGTGCTGAAAAATCACGTAACAACGATGGCACAGGATGAGTTTCAATATTTTCAAATATAAACGTTTTTTCAGCCTCGTCTAATAATAACATTCCCTGCCATATTTCTTCACCCATGCTATTTAACAATCCTGTTTTAATTGGAATCGGCAAAGCTTTTTTATTAGGTTGCCCAGGTGTCGGTGCTGTGACTTGTGAACAGGTTAACGTATAGATTTTCTTTATCGCATCATAATTCTCTAAAATAGTGAGTGTCGGTGTGCCTGCTTGGGTATACCATAAACGAAATTGCTGTAAATCCATCCCGCTAGCTTCTTCGTGTGCAGAAATAAATTCTTCAATTGTCACTGCTTGGCCATCATATTTAGCAAAATAACGATCCATGCCTTTACGAAAATTTTCTGCGCCAACCAATGTGCATATCATACGAATTAATTCGGCACCTTTTTCATAAATTGTTACTGTGTAAAAATTATTGATTTCCAAATAAGAATCAGGAAGAACCGGGTGAGCCAATGGTCCTGCATCTTCTTGAAATTGATGTGTGCGTAAATAATCCACCTGATCAATACGTGCAACCGTACGTGATGTGGTATCTGCCGTGAATTCTTGTTCGCGATAAACAGTTAAACCTTCTTTTAAGCTTAATTGAAACCAATCTCGACAAGTAATACGGTTACCCGTCCAGTTATGAAAGTATTCATGTGCAACAACGGCATCCACATGTAAAAAATCGCTATCTGTTGCCGTAGCAGGACTCGCTAAAATATATTTTGTGTTAAAAATATTGAGCCCACGATTTTCCATTGCACCCATATTAAAATCCGCGACAGCAACAATCATATAAATTGCAAGATCGTATTCGCGGCCATATTTTTCTTCATCCCAACGCATTGCTTTTTTTAAAGCAGCCATTGCATGCTGACATTTTTCAACTTGGCCTTTGTCCGTATAAATTTCTAACTTGACACGCTTACCCGATGCCGTTACAAAAAAATCTTCAAGGCAATCGTAATCCCCTGCTACTAATGCAAATAAATAACAGGGTTTTTTAAAGGGATCTTCCCATACCACCCATTTTTTTCCCTGCGGTAAGATGCCTTGATCAATTAAATTACCATTCGATAACAACACAGGATAATGTTCAGAATCCGCAATGATTTTGGTCGTCATACGCGACATATTATCTGGACGATCTAAAAAATAGGTAATATGTCGAAATCCTTCGGCTTCACATTGCGTGCAAAAATGTTGGTTTGAAAGATATAACCCTTTGAGTGCAGTATTCATCGCGGGCTGAATATGGACTTCTGTTTCAATTAAACTATTTTCAGGAACGGAAAAAATAGTAAGCGTGTTTTGTTCTAATTTAAAATCTATTGCGCTACAGCGTTTGCCATTACACCACACTGCAAGCAGTGTTAATCCTTCGCCTTGCAAAACTAAATGAGGCGACCCATTCTTTTTTTCTTGATTTTTACGAACAGTTAATGCAGCACGCACGGTTGTCAATTCAGCATCAAGATCAAATTCGAGATGAATATGATCAATGAAAAAATCCGGTGGAGAATAATCAGAGCGCCGCACTGGCTGTAACTGGTTGTGTTCCATTTTTCTAAACCCTTACATAAAAAATAACCGCTCAGAGGTATGAATTATCCCTAATATTCATCTCCTGAACGGCTATATAAGATAGTTCAAATTTATTTAAAAAAATAAATTAAGAAACAATTCAACTAAAATAGCGATGATCAAAAAAAAACAATATTAAAACTTATTGTGCAGGTGTTGCAGTATCACTCGAAGCACCACTTGAACCGTTTGCATCCATCGTATCTGTGCCGTTTTGTACTGCACCTGCGCCTGATACTTGACCAGAAGAAGCACTATTTGAGTCACTATGCCCATTCATCGAACCATCGCCTGCCATGACAGAACCGACCATAAATACCGCTGCTAACAATCCTGCGCCAAAAATAACCTTCTTCATAAAAATTCCTTTTGATTAAATGGGTTGGTAAACTCATCCATCATAACGACAACCTTTCTCGACAACAAGAGTAGATCTATGGGAAATTCGAGTATTGACCAAGCTGAAATAAATCGTTTTGCTCGCAGTGCAGCACATTGGTGGGAAACGGATGGTGAATTTGCCACTCTTCACGCCATTAACCCTATCCGTATGGCTTATATCCAACAAAGAGTCAATCTTTTGGGTAAAAAAATCATTGACGTTGGCTGTGGCGGGGGCATTTTAGCAGAAAGTCTCGATCAAGCCGGTGCTGAGGTGACGGGGATTGACGCCTGTGATGCATTACTGGAAGTGGCAAAATTACATCAACTTGAAAGTGGCACAAATGTTGATTATCTCTCTGTTTCTATTGAAGATATATCAAGATCACACCCTGAAGCATTTGACGGATTAACGTGTCTTGAAATGCTCGAACATGTGAATGATCCCGCCTCTGTTGTGCAGGCCTGCGCTCAACTCGTCAAACCGGGCGGTGATCTTTTTTTCTCAACACTAAATCGCAATCCAAAATCATGGTTATTCGCAATTCTTGGTGCAGAGTATCTATTTAAATTACTCCCCCGTCACACGCATGATTTTAGGAAGTTTATTCGACCAGCAGAATTATGCACTTGGATCAGAGATGCTGGTTTAATTGTCAATGACTTAACGGGTATGCATTACAATCCATTTACTCGCCAAGCCTCTCTTACGCCTGATACATCTGTGAATTATTTACTGCATGCGAGAAAACCATGACATCATTACAACACGCTGTGCTTTTTGATTTAGACGGCACATTGCTTGACTCCGCCGCTGATTTTGCCGCCGCATTAAACTGTTTATTACAAGAAGAATCTTTACCTGCTTTGCCATTAGAAAAAATTCGGCATGCGGCTGGTCAAGGCGCCTATGCAATGTTAAAAGTCGGTATGCAAATTGAACCCACCGATGCGCGTGCCGCTAGTTTACGTCAACGCTTGCTGGCCCTTTATGCCAAAAATCTCGCACAAAAAACAGCGCTCTTTCAAGGCGTCAAAAAAGTATTAAATCACCTTGAAAAACAGGGCATTACATGGGGAATTGTGACAAATCGCCCCGAACACTTAACCACCACACTCCTTAGTCAGCTGACTGCATTAGCAGGCTCTGCATGTGTCGTTTGCGGTGACACGCTTCCCTATCAAAAACCGCATCCAGCACCATTATTACATGCCTCAACGCTGATAAAACGTGCACCAATGGACTGTATTTATGTTGGTGATTTGAAGACAGACGTGGAGGCCAGTCTGCGCGCAGGCATGCTGCCATTAGTCGCTACCTACGGATATGGTCATCCTGAAGAAAACCCTGCCACTTGGGGCGCCGCTGGCTTATTGCATCATCCGGAAGACTTGATTCATTGGCTGGAAAAATAAAACCATTGTCACTACTCAAAGGTAGTCAGGCTTTTTTCACTTGACTGACCGCAGTCGCTGAACAGCAGATTGCATTTTACCAATGGAAATGCGCTTCATGAGTTGGGAAAGGGCGCTGCGTCGCTGAAGTATTATCTCTACGGGACCCGTGTGATGGAAAAAAGCCAGACGACCTGAGTAGTAACAAACAATTTTATAATTTGAACGTCCATAAAAGCTTTTTTTAATTTTTGATCCAGAATTAGCCTAATTTTATGAGATTTGTATTATAATTTGGCGGCGTAATACGTTAATTACATAAACAGGAATACTTATCATCTATGCAGTGGACTGACCTTACACCGTATGGACTACTTGAAGTTGCCGGCACAGGGGCTTTTGCTTTGTTGCAAGGCCAACTCACTTGCCATCTTGGTGATATTACTGAAGAGAGTTCACGTCTTGCCGCGCAGTGCACTCCGCAGGGCCGCGTCATCAGTTTCTTTCGCCTATTCACCTATCAAAAAAAATATTATTTACAAATGCCAAAATCATTAATTCCTATTACGTTATCAGCGCTACAAAAATACGCAGTATTTTTTGATGTCACTTTACACGATGTAAGTGAAGCGTTTATCCAGCGCGGCTATTTTACAAAAGCAGAAACAACTTGGCCCGATACAGAAGATCAGCAACTCACAGAAAATGATGCCATTATTATTCGTGAAAAAGGCGAGACGTTACGATATTTATGGATTGGTAGAAAAGATTCGATCATTTCATGTGATCCTTCTAAAGATAATACTTATTCAGATTGGCATCGAGCAACCATTCATCATTTGGTCCCAACAATTTATCCAGAAACATCCGAAAAATTTTTCGCCCATGAATTAAATCTGACTGCACTCAATGCCGTTAGCTTTACCAAAGGCTGTTATACCGGACAAGAAATCATTGCTCGGATGCATTATCTTGGAAAACCAAAAAATACTTTGCAATATAAGCAACTTGAAAGTATTCCTTCACTTACGCGCGGCAGCACATTTGTACTCGACCCACAAGACACAACAAAAAAACCGGCAACGATTGTGGATTTTTGCACAAAAGATAAAACACTTTTTGATATTTTAATGGTGGCCCCTTCGTTATGAAAACGCTAAACACAATCAACATGCCAAATACATCTTTACGTGTTGCGCTTGCGCAAGATGATTTCCCTGTCGGTGATATAGAAAATAATATCAAAAAACATATCTTATTAGCGCAACAGGCTCAGCGTTCAGCTGTTGATATTGTTGTCTTTCCAGAATTAAGTATTACAGGTTATTCACCAGAAGATTTATTACTTAATCCACATTTTATTGAAAAATCAAATGCAGCATTAAATGAATTGTGTAAAAAAATTCATGATATTTATTGTCTTGTTAGTCATCCTTTAAAAACGAGTGAAGGTTTATTTAATGCCTGCTCAATGATTTATAATGGTAAAATTATTGCGCAATATCGTAAACAACATTTACCTAATTATGGTGTATTTGATGAGCGTCGTTATTTTCTTCCAGGAAATGAATTTTCCATTTTAGAAATAAAAAACATCAAAATTGGCTTATTAATTTGTGAAGATATTTGGCATCCTGATACAGTGCTCGCCGCAAAAAAACACGGTGCAGAATTAATACTCTCGCCAAATGCATCACCCTTTGAAAAAAATAAGCACGAAAAGCGCCAGCGCGCCCTCGCTAAAAGTGCACAATTAGCAAATATACCAATCGTCTATGTCAATATTGCTGGCGCGCAAGATGATTTAATTTTTGATGGCGGCTCAATGGTCGTTGATGCAACGGGCAAAATAGCTTGTTTTGCTGGTTTTTTTAATAAAAATTTACTGATCACGGATTTCACTCACACAACTACGCGTGTCAACGTCACACTGCTTGATTTTTCAATTGCACAAGAAAAAGAACGGTTATATAACGCACTTATTATGGGAACGCGTGATTATATTCAAAAAAATCATTTTAAAGGTGCTTTAGTTGGCGTTTCAGGTGGCATTGATTCCGCGTTAACACTGGCGATTGCGGTCGATGCATTAGGTGCAGATAAAGTCAAAGCCATTATTTTACCTTCACGGTATACTTCAACACTTAGCATGGAAGAAGCGTTGATGCTCGTCGAAAATTTGGGTGTGTCCCATGAGATTTTTTCGATTGATACGACCTTTGATAGCTTTCTCTCGACATTAAAGCCATTCTTAACTGAAGAAAATAATATAAATAAACAAATCACCAGTATTACAGAACAAAACTTACAAGCTCGCTGTCGTGGTGTGATCATGATGGCGATTGCCAACCAAACGGCAAATATTGTGCTCACGACAGGTAATCGTAGCGAGCTCGCGGTAGGTTATACAACATTATATGGTGATATGGCGGGTGGTCTCAGTATATTGAGTGATTTACCGAAAACACTTGTGTATCAATTAGCGCATTATCGCAATACTCTTTCGCCAGTGATTCCAGAACGCACACTAACACGTGCACCGACGGCAGAATTAGCACCTGATCAAAAAGATTCGGATAGTTTGCCGCCCTATGACATTCTCGATGCGATTTTAGAAAAATTTATTGATCACAATCATAATGCTGATGAAATTGTGGCAGCAGGCTTTGATCGTGCGGTGGTGGAACACGTGATTGCTTTAGTATATCGCAATGAATATAAACGCCGTCAGGCACCGATTGGTTTGCGTCTGCATCCAAAAGCGTTCGGCCGCGACCGTCGTTATCCAGTGACGTGTGGGTTTAAGGGGTAACCTATTTTTCTATAGCTTTGGTTTAGGTGAATCTATGTCAGCTTCTTTTTTATTTTCAGAAAGTTCTGAATTTTCTTTATGACGGCTAAAAATACTTCTTTTACCTAATGTAATAGAAGCAGATGCCTGCACTTTTTTTGCTTTAACAATTAATTTCTTAAAAAAATTAACCAGCCAAGAAGGATTTTCTTTTTTGTTCAATTGTTCCACAACACGCTGAAAATCTTCTGGCAACTTACGCATTTGCTCTTGTCCATATAAACGGAGCACAAATTTTTTGCTAATTAAATTATCTTGAATAGCTTCTAAATAATCTTTTTTTTCTTTTAGCATTTCTTTGTATTTCAGATAATATTTTTTTTGTTGTTCAAGCATTTTTACATTAATTGAGCTAATTTGATCATATTTTGCAATAAGCCCTTGATCTTGTAAACTTTTATTAGCTAAAGCCGATTTTTCAATTTCTTCATCCATTCTTTTTTCAATTGAATTTATCTTTTTTTCGATATATTTTAATGCATCATCAAACTCATCAATTCTTCCTTGAATTTCATCTAAATATAACTCATTATTTTTGTCGAATTTATCTTTATATTTAAATGAAAAGTATTTGCTCTCTAATTTCTCTTCAAAAGATTCTACTGTTGAAAGCTTACATAAATCATGCTGTGCTTTTATATTCAAGAAATCATTATAGAAATCTAGTGTACTATACAGGTCATCTTTATCTCTTACAGGATGATCGCTAAAAAATAACCTCATCGAAGCAACGCGCATTTCATGTTGAGTAGGCTTAACTTTTATTTCATTAGTTTTTTCTTTATCTTTTGGCGCCAACACTTTAGCGAAAAAATTCACCCCTGCTTGTAATGCATTCACCTCTTCTCCTTTATTTGATTCTGCATATTTTTTTGTGGCACTGTCTAATTCTGCAAATAGTTGCAAAGAGGATCGAGGTAGTTCTGTCAATGCTGGCAACACTTGTGGCAACATGTTCAATTCATTTTCAGTAAAACGATCTTTTAACATTGCACCCAATGCCATTATAGCAACAAGAGAGCGTTCGAAATCATTTTGTTCCATGGCAAAGGTAAATTTTTCAATAACTTTTTTAATATCTAAATCAGAATTCTTTAATTTATTTGTTAATTCTTTTAATTCTCTTTCTTTTAAAATTTCCAACGCTATAGGCCCTAAATACTCTTTAAACTTTTCGCCTTCTACTTCCATTTTTGCATCCACAATAGTTAATGTCGGTGTTAGCTTTCCTTCAGCATCTCTTTTTGTAAAATCAACATTGTATTTTACTTCAGCTGAAACATACCCGCTATTTTTAGGTGATTCGTATTTAAAATTATATCCATCATCAGCTAACATATAGAGTTTATTCCATTTAATAGAACTATAAAATGTAAACCCTGTCTCTGTTGGTTGAATTTTAACTGGCTTATCTGGTAATGCATTAAGCAATATTTTATCTAGTGGTAATATTTTTGTGGTCATTATTGCAGCTTCAGCTGGTCGCCACAAAACTGCACCTTGTTGCATCTCCTTTTCACAGAAATCTAAAACTAATTTGATATCATCCTCTGATAGAGGTTCCCCCAATCTTCCCTGCGATTGGAGAAAAGAATGTAATATGTTTTCTTTTATAAATTCCCTTATTTCTTTTTCGTCTTTAAATAATTCTTTTCTTTCTTCTGATGAACGTATGTCTCTTACCTTTTTAGTTTTTTCATCTTCTGATATGATTTCTATATCATGCGAACGATTCCAATCAGCAAGCAAAGCGCTTTTGCTATGACTTTTAATTTCATCTAGTTTTTTTAGCCCTGCTTCAAGAATAACACCCAAATCCACTTCACGTTCGCCGGCCATCACACGCTCCTTTTTTAAGAAACGTATAAAAATTATTTTTGTATCTTCATTATTATAAAACAAAACTGCCAAATTAATTGATTGCTAACTTATCACAGATAAAATAATGATATTTTTCATTTGCATAAGTAACACTTTTTTTATTTTAAAAAAATACCATATTTTTCATATTGTTTTATTAATTGATTGTATTAATAAAAACACTTTTTTATTTATCGACTATTATTACCAATAACAGGGTAATTTTTTTTGGAGCTTTATCATGCCAGCAGGTTATATAAAAGATAGCAGTCCTGATTTAACAAAGCTGCCTCCGGCTGACCTGACAGTCCCTACCCCAGATGGATTCAATCCAAGTGATCCCCCGGTCACAACAATTTCAATCGGCGATTTACACGGCAACACTATTAAATTTCTCTGGATATTACAGCGTCATGGAATTATTACTAATTTAAATGATAAAAATTACAATAAATTAAGAGAAATTTACAATAAAGATGTTAGAGATTTAGAAAGAGAAGACATAGATGAATTTAATAAAATTCTGTCCGAACTAAAGTTTAATACGCATATTAAATTATGTTTAATTGGCGATGAATTAGCAGATCGTGGTTCGAACGATTATTTCACTTTAAAATTACTCGAAAGATTGCATGATAGTGGAGTAAAAACTGACATTATTTTATCTAACCATGGCGCTGAATTTGTGCAAGCTGTAATAAGAGAAAAAATAAGAGAGCAATCAATAATTGGTGACAAATTATCAAAAGCTATGAGGACTTCCACTCAGGACTATCTGGAAAATGGAGAAACATACAGTGAATCTTTTAGTATTAAATCAGATCAAATTGTATCAATGAATAACCTTCAAATTTTAATTAAAAAAAGACTTATCACTAAGAAAGATGTGAAAAACATTGCAGAGGAAATTTATCTGCCAAAATTAAATTTAATTTCTTATACACTTGAAAGTGAATTAGATGGTGGCGGCATTACTCTATCTACTCACGCACCTGTCGGTATCGAAAACATAAAAAAATTAGCAGAAAAAATGGAAATCTCATACAAAGACAGCACAGCAAAAGACCTTGCCGAAACTATTGATGCTATAAATGAAAAATACCGTAAAGATTATCTTGATGCTAAAGAAGAAAAGAAAGAATATAAAGATGTTTTTAATATATACGATAAAGAAGATCCTATTAGATTTTTCTTATGGAACAGAGATTACGATATAATTGAACGTCCTAAGCACCATGCTAAACATGGTTATCCATTACGATTTGCGCATGGTCATGACATTGATCTTTCTAAAAAGGAAGATAAAAAAAGATTTGATGAACATATTTTTAATTTAGATAATGATCTTGGAAAAGAGAAAGAAAGTGAAGCAGAACATGATGAATATCATTATTATTCCTGTTTTTACTCAGGTAGCCTCCCAGTCACACCTAGCAAAGATTTAAAAGATAAACTAGTGATTATTCCTTTATCCACGGAAGCGAAGCGAGAAGAGAAATCAGAAGAAAAATTAACTGCAATTGAAAAACCTTCACCGCTAAAATCAAAAGTAAGCAATAAAGATAAAGAAGTAGAATTACCTGTAGATTGGAAAAAACAGCTTGAAGAACAACAAATATCAATTGCAAAAAAAGCTGGTAATTTGCTACTGAGATATCAAGAAAGCGGAAATACACTAACTGCTTTGTATAATGCGTACTTAAAAGCTAACAATTTATCTGTAAGTCTAAAAACATCTTTAGAGAATCTTCAACCAAAACATGATTCGACAACCAATAAATACCTTGTAGAAGAAAATAAGTTAACTGAATTCAAAGCTAATTGTATGAAATCTATAAATGACGCGCGCCCTGAGTTAGAAAAACATCGTGGATGGAAACAATTACTTCTAAATACCGCACAAATTTTATCAGGTATTGGTATCGTTGCAGGCATAGTAAATTACAAAGTCAATAAACAGTTTTTCTTTAAAGTGAAAACAGATTCTGCCAAAAAACTCGATGCATTAGAGAAATTTTTAAATACAGAGCCCACAAAGAGTCCTTTAAGTAAAAAATAAAAAAACACTGTCATACCGCTTCAAAATCTGTCACCCCGCACTTGTTGCGGGGTGACAGGCTGATGCGCGGAGTGACTGAGTATTTGTACAAGATAATGAGCTTCATTAGAAAGTGACTGTGTTAATTATTTGCAAAATATGTGTTATTTCAGATCATTTTATATCAGGCAACCCTATGTCTCACAGGCTTTTTTTGACTAACTTATTGATTTTATTTATAAATCAACAATTCTGCAACTATATGTTTTCATTGATATTTATTTTATTTTATAATTTTTTTAAATAAAATCAATATGATAGCAGTTTTATGCATTTTCTAAATAATCACTTATCCCACTGTTTGATTCGCTTCACGCACGTAACGCGAATCTGGCCAGTTATAAGCAATAATACGCTGTACATTGGCAGCACTCGCCGTTAAATGTAACGCCGTATAAGATTTGGCCATAATCACTAAGGCATCAGGCACAGCTGGCGCACCCTCAAAATGCTGCACCACCTCACTCGCCCGATTGATTGCTGCAACATATGCTGCTTTATCATAATAAAACTGTGCAATTTCCAACGTCTGATTGGCTAAGACATTTCTGAGATATAACATATATTGTCGGGCAGCTGGCGCATAACGACTTTCAGGATAACTACGCGCAATTACCGCAAAATCATGCCATGCTTTTTCAATTTGCGCGGTGTCACGTGTTGCAGGGTCAAACGCAAAGACACGCTCATAAATTCCTAAATTTTGGTAATAATCCGACACACCACGCAAATACCATGCATAATCCACATGCGGACTGGCGGGCCATGCATGAATAAAGCGATCCGCGGCTGATTCTGCAGACGCATAATCACTGGTCATGTAATAAGCATAAATACTATGCAATTGCGCTGTCTGAGTATGCTTAGAGTATGGATATTGGACATCTAATGCTTCAAATCGTTTGATTGCTTCTTGATAGTTATGATCACGGAGTGCATCTTCTGCACGTTGATAAATTTGTTCCGAGGTTTCGCCACGGTAGGTTTCAGAAGGATCAGAAGAAGTCGAACACGCTGCCAGCAGAAAAAAACACAGGATGAGACCGATACATCCTACTTGCTTGGCAAACTGTGGAATCGACAACATGCTATTTTTGCTCCTGAACAATCGTTGAAGGCGTGCATTGTAATGGAAACCCTGCGATGATTCACAGAGTAAAAACTAAAATAATCTAAGACAATTGTGACCTATGACAAAATCTATCCAAATTACACTCGTTTTACCGACCGAATTGGCGGGTTTACGCCTTGATCAAGCGCTTGCCAAAAGTTTACCCGATTATTCACGCACTGAAATTCGCCACTGGATTGACCAACAAAACATCACTGTGAACGGCTTGCCACCACGCGCCAGCACAAAGGTCCATGGTGAAGAAGTTGTTATCGTCACGGCAGAACCCAAAAAACAACCCATTTTTATCGCTGAAGCCATACCACTGACGATCGTGCATGAGGATGATGCCATCATTATTCTTAATAAACCGGCAGGCATGGTCGTCCATCCTGCTGCGGGTAATCCGAATCGAACGTTATTAAATGCCTTATTACACCATTGTCCAGCGCTCGCTGACTTACCGCGTGCTGGCATTATCCATCGATTAGACCGTGCCACCTCTGGATTGCTCGTCATTGCTAAAACCGTGTCTGCGCTCAAACAGCTCACCATACAAATGCGCGCCCGATCGGTTAAACGTATTTATCAAGCCATTGTGACGGGCGTACCCATCAGTGGTGGCACCGTCGATGCGCCCATTGGGCGTCATCCAATTAAACGTAAACAAATGAGCGTGACAGACATGGGGAAACCTTCTGTGACACATTATCGTATTGCAGAAAAATATCGCCATCATGCACGTTTACGTGTCGAACTAGAGACAGGACGTACCCATCAAATTCGCGTGCATATGGCACATATTCGTCATCCATTAATTGGTGATCCTGTCTATGGTGGCAGATTACAATTACCCAAAGGGGCCTCTGCCGAACTTGTCGCGCAGTTACGACAATTTAAACGCCAAGCACTGCATGCCGAAACACTTGGGTTAATCCATCCGATCACAAAAGCGTTTGTACAATACGACTGTCCCCTACCCGCAGATATGACTGCATTGATAGAGGCTTTACGGCATGATACAACAGAAAAACATTGATTATATTGCACCTGACTGGCCTGCGCCTGCACATATTCACGCACTCACGACGCTGCGTCATAGTAGTGAACGCGCCACACTGAAAGAACGCTTGCACTTACCAGCAGAACCTATTTGGTTACAGCAAAATCATGGGACAGACGTTGTCGAAGCCCTGCCGGAAAATAGATACTGTGTCGCCGATGCCGCTTATACACAACAAGAAAATCAGATTTGCACTATTTTAACAGCCGATTGTTTACCGATTTTTTTATCCGATACCGATGGCTCGCAAGTGGCGCTCATCCATGCAGGTTGGCGCGGACTGGCGGCAGGCATTATCAAAAACACCGTCGATGCACTTCCATATCGTGATAAAAATCTGATCGCTGCGTTTGGTCCAGCAATTGGTCCTGAAGCATTCGAAGTGGGTGAAGAAGTCAGAACCCTTTTTATGCAAAAATTTCCTAGTAGCATAAATTGCTTCAAACCATCGCCTCAACAACGCTGGTTAGCAGATCTTTATGCGCTTGCAACCATGCAATTACAACAGTGTGGCATCACCCGGCTATTTTATAGTCATAATACGTGCACTTTTAAAAATACCGATCGTTTTTTTTCATATCGAAAAGAAGGAAAAGACACAGGCAGAATGATCAGTATCATCTGGAAAAGTAGACAGGTAAGATAACAAATAAAGAATAAACGTAACGACTCAGGTAGTCAGAATTTTTTTACTTGACTGCATAACACGGGTCCCGCAGAGACAGTACTTTATCAAAGCTGCGCCCTTTCATGATTTATGAAGGGCATTTTCATTGGTAAAATGCAACCTGCTGTTTGGCGATTGCGGTCAGTCAAGTTAAAAAATTCTGACTACCTGAGTAGTTACGAATTAACTATTGAATAGGGGAGATCATCTGAATGAAAAAACTGTCACACATCATGAGACTCGCGCTCGTACTTTTCGCTGGATGGAGTACACTCAGTTTTGCCAGTGGCATCGCCACAACGAGTATTGCGCCGATGTTGCAGCAAGTGTTACCGACTGTCGTCAATTTACGCGCACAACTGAAAATCACTGATTTAAATACATTGAATCGCTTACAAAAAGAAAGACAATCACAAGAAGGAAATGATAACAATAAAAACAATAATATGAATCCCGTCCCTGATCGTGTCCTTTCCGTAGGTTCAGGTGTCATTGTCGATGCAGATAAAGGCTATATTATTACCAATGCACACGTCGTTCAAAATGCCGAAAATATTATTGTGACATTGAGTGATGGCCATCACTATACAGCAAAAATTATTGGTCTTGATCGTCCTTCTGATATTGCTGTCCTGCAAATCCGCGCAAAAAACCTCAAAGCCATTATTATAGGTAATTCTAGTCAACTAAAAGTCGGTGATTTTGTCGCAGCCATTGGTAATCCCTTTGGTTTAAATCAAAGTGTGACATCCGGCATAGTCAGTGCTATTGGGCGTAATACACTTGGTATTGAAGCATTTGAAAACTTTATCCAAATTGATGCGCCTATTAATCCAGGAAATTCTGGCGGCGCTTTAGTGGACGCAAAAGGTGAATTAGTTGGTATTAATACAGCAATCATTGCTCCCGATCGTGGTAGTGTCGGTATTGGCTTTGCTATCCCTTCCAATCTTGTCAAAAGCGTGATGCAACAATTAATTGAATACGGTAATGTGAAGCGCGGTATGCTCGGTATTGGCGCACAAGACATGACACCGGATCTCGCATCAGCTTTTGGTTTAGATGCAGCTAATAAAGGCGCTGTCGTCACACTGGTGATGATGAACTCACCAGCGCAAAAAGCGGGCTTACAAATTGGCGATATTATCACAGCAATCAATGGTACAGATATTACAAATGCAAATGATGTGGTCAATGCAGTGGGTTTTTCACGTGTTAATTCAAAAGCCGATATTACTTTATTAAGGAAAGGAAAAACGATTCACTTAAAAGCAACACTAACAGATCCAAAACAACGTGAAGAAGAAAATGTACGCCTTGATCCCTTTTTGAATGGCGTTACTTTGAAAAACTTTTCAATTAATAGCCCGATTCATGGAAATATTAAAGGTATTTTAGTCGTTGATGTTGCTGCAGATACAAATGCTTGGCGTTCTGATTTACGCCCCGGTGATGTGATTACCATGGCTGATCATAAACTAGTGACATCTGTTGATGAACTAAAGAAAATAGCAAGCGGGATTAACGATAATTTATTGTTAAACATTCATCGTGGCAACGGCGCTTTATTTATCGTTATTAATCGTGGAGGTTAAACACCTTATGGCCGGTTCATTACAAAAAAGTCCATTAAAAAAAACATTGTTATGGACCGGCATTATTTTCGGTCTGATTGTCGGTTGGTATCTCATAAGAAAATTACTATTTATTTATTTTATGAGCCATTATCAAGCACCTGCAATTGCTGTTGAAAGTACCATTGCAAAAACAGAAGTTTGGCGATCAACGCTAACTTCTGTCGGTACACTGAAAGCCATTAATGGCGTTGATATAAGCGCAGAAGTTTCAGGTCTCGTCACAGGGATTTTTTTTGACTCAGGCCAAGCAGTCAAAAAAGGAACGTTAATATTACAGCTCAACGCACAACCAGAAGAAGCAGAATTAAAAAATAATCAAGCAAAATTAAAGCTCGCGCGGATTAATTATAATCGTGATTTAATTCTTTTTAAGAAAAATGTGTCTTCACAATCTGTTGTAGATACAGATCTTGCACAAGTCATGGAGTCCGAAGCAGACGTTGAAGCAAGCGAAGCCAAAATAAAACAAAAACACATTACTGCTCCATTCGACGGCTATTTAGGGATTAGCCAAGTAAATCTCGGCGATTTTTTACAAGCCGGGACACCGATTGTGACATTGCAATCACTTGATCCTTTATATGTTGAATTTAGTTTACCGGAGCAACAATTATCTGAAATTTACATCAAACAGCCAATTGAACTGCAATTTAACATGACGGGTGTGCCTGCATCGATTCAAGGACAAATTACAGCAATTAACTCCAAAGCGGACCAAGCAACACATACCATTTTGATTGAAGCAACATTACCTAATCCAAAAAATAATTTACGGCCCGGTATGTTTGCACTGGTGAAAATTTGGTTACGCGCTGCAGGAAAAAAAGTGATCTTACCGGAAACTGCAATTGCCTATAGTTTACATGGTGATTCTGTTTTTTTAATTAAAGAAAATGGCAAGGATAAAAAAGGTCATCCTATTCTCAAAGCAGTACGTCAATATGTCAAAGTTGGTGAGCGACGTGGTAATCAGGTATCTATCCTTGAGGGAGTGAAACCAGGTGATGAAGTCATCACCTCCGGACAATTAAAGCTACAAAACGATACGCTCGTCACAAAAAATACATCTCAAGTTATGGATGAATAAATACCATGTATTTTACTGATATTTTTATTCGCCGCCCTGTTCTCGCTTGTGTAGTTAGCCTATTAATTTTATTTATAGGCTTGCGAGCCATTGGCGAGCTGCCGTTACGACAGTTTCCCGCAATGAAAAATACAGTGATTACGGTGACCACCACATGGCCAGGCGCCAGTGCGGAATTGATGGAAGGATTTATTACTTCACCGCTACAAAAATCAATTGCTAGCGCTGAAGGTATTGATTATCTCTCCGCACAAAGCGTGCAAGGCGTCAGCACAATTAGCGCCTATATTAAATTAAATTATGATCCCGGTGTTGCGATGACAGATATCATGTCACAAGTGCAACAAGTCACGAATATTTTGCCGCGAGAAAGTAATCAACCGGTGATAAAAAAAACCACCGGTAGCACCATGGCATTAATGTACATCGGTTTTAATAGCAAAAAGATGTCGACGCAACAAATTACCGATTATATAGCGCGCGTCATTCAACCTGAAATGCAAACTGTCAGTGGTGTATCCAGTGTCGATATTCTAGGCGGACAAACCTATGCCATGCGCATTTGGCTTGATACAGAAAAAATGGCTGCGCTCGATATTACGACTGCCGATATTGTGAATGCACTGCAAACACAGAATTTTCAAACAGCTGCCGGCCAAGTCAAAGGCAAACTGGTTCTTTTTAATATCAATGCCAAAACAGGCGCGCGTGATATCAAAGATTTTAGCAATATTGTTATCGCGACACGGAATAATGTGCTGATTCGCGTACATGATATTGGTCGTACAGAACTGGGCGCAGAAAATTATGATTCTTCCGTTGTTTTCAATGGCGTCAATGCTGTTTTCATCGGAATCCAAGGAACGCCTACCGCCAATCCGCTCGATGTTATTGATGGTGTACGTGCAATTTTACCTAAACTAGCACGCGATTATCCGCCAGACTTTTCTGGGAAAGTTGTCTATGACAGCACACAATATATTCGAAGCTCTTTACACGAAGTCATTCGCAGTATTATTGAAGCCTCTCTCATTGTGATAGTGGTCGTCTTTTTATTTTTAGGTTCATTACGCACCGTGATGATACCTGTTGTGACTATCCCTTTGTCATTAATTGGTGTGACATCATTGATGTATGCTATGGGTTATTCACTGAATCTTTTAACCCTATTAGCGATGGTATTGGCGATTGGTTTAGTTGTGGATGATGCGATTGTTGTCGTAGAAAATATTTATCGCCATGTCGAAGAAGGCAAGACACCTGTTGCCGCTGCATTACAAGGTGCACGCGAAATTGCAACTCCCATTATTTCCATGACAACAACACTTGCTGCAGTCTATGCGCCGATTGGTTTTATGACAGGCCTAACCGGTGCACTTTTTCGTGAATTTGCGTTTACGTTGGCCTTTGCTGTCATCATTTCGGGCGTCATTGCGCTGACACTTTCACCCATGATGTGTTCGAAGATTCTATCTGCAAAAAAAGAAAATTTAGTGGAAAGAATTGATAAATTTTTCGAAAAAGTAAAAGTAAGTTACCAAAATCAACTATCTACTGTGCTCAAACACAATCATATTGTTGCACTGTTAGCTGCAATTATCATTACTACATGCGGTTGGCTTGCATGGACATCGACTTCAGAACTTGCTCCAAATGAAGATCAAGGTGTCTTATTCAGCTCATTAACTGCACCGCAGTATGCTAATCTAGACTACACGCGGCATTATACTAAAATGCTAAATGGTATTTACCAAAGTTTTCCTGATACAGATGCATTTTTTATTGTGAATGAAGTGAATTCTGCTTTTTCTGGCATGATTTTAAAACCGTGGGACACACGCAAACATAGTCAAGATACTATCCTTAAAGAATTACAACCAAAATTAGCCGATATTCCTGGGTTACGTGCTGTTGCATTTCCTTTGCCTTCTATTCCAGGTCAAAGTGATGGCTTACCCATTCAATTTGTTTTAACGTCTACGTATGACTATTCAGTCATCTATCAAGTTGCTGAAAATTTAAAAGCAGCCGCTAGAAAAAGCGGGCTTTTTATGTTTATTGAAACCGATTTAGCTTTTGATCGCCCTGAATTAGTTGTAAAAATTGATCGTGATCGCGCAGCCATTATGGGCGTCACAATGCAAACAGTCGGTAGTGCATTAGCAACATTATTAGGTGGCAATTATATCAATCGATTTGATCAAGAAGGTCAAAGTTATCAGGTGATACCACAAGTCCCGCGTAAATTACGCATCGATCCAAATAAAATTAATACGTATTATGTCCCTACAGCAAGTGGGGCATTAGTACCACTCAGCGGTATCGTGAGTTTATCCATCGAAACAGAACCAAATCAATTAAGCCAATTTCAACAATTAAACGCCGTCACATTACAAGGTATTACACTTCCAGGTACTTCAATCAATCAAGCTCTCAATTTTTTACAAGAAAAAGCTAAAGAAATTTTACCTTCAGGTATTTCATGGGATTACGCAGGACAATCACGTCAGGCCGTCCAAGAAGGAAACACCCTCCTTTACACATTCTTTTTTGCATTAATTATTATTTATCTTGTGCTTGCTGCTCAATTCGAAAGTTTTATTGATCCTTTTATTATTTTAATTAGTGTCCCAATGTCTATTGCCGGTGCACTAGTTGCCATTCAAGCAGGTCTTGCGACACTGAATATTTACAGCGGCATTGGCTTGGTCACATTAATTGGTTTAATCAGTAAACACGGTATTCTTATCGTCGATTTTGCAAATCGATTGCAAGAATCCGAAGGATTAGATATTCCCTCTGCGGTTTTAAAATCTGCCAGCTTACGACTACGCCCTATTCTCATGACAACTGCCGCGATGGTCTTAGGCGTGGTCCCTTTGATTTTTGCCTCAGGTGCCGGCGCAAAAAGCCGATTTTCCATTGGATTAGTGATAGCCTTTGGGATGACGATTGGTACGTGTTTCACCCTATTTGTTGTACCGGCAATGTATACTTTGTTAGCAAAGAAGCATCAACTAACAGAAAAAGACACTTCGCTGCACGCATAAAATCCATCTAGATAAAAAAATTGAATATAATACAAACAAAAACCACATCAACATGAGTATAAATTAATCTTTTATCATTTTAATGGTCATAAAAAAAATATTTAGTGATTTATTAAATCAAATATTATAAAATCTCACAAAATAAATACAATATTGAATACATTGTGAGATAAAATATATGACAACGTTACTTGATTTAAATCTTGAAGACATTTATGAGCGGATAAAACAACTAAAAATTGATAGAGTGCATAGAACTTGCTCTATAATATTTAATCAATTACGAAATTATTTAGAAGAAAAAGAAGCATTTCCTCTTGAACGGGGCACTGACACAATCTGTGATTTCTTAGCAAAAAAAATCTCAGAAACGACACAAAATCCAAATGAAAGAGAAACACTATTTAATTACTTAGTAGAAAATTACTTGAGTCTGAGCGTACCTCTCTACGAAAGAATTAACAAATTTGCACCAATAAATACCTTTGCTACTCGTTCATTTTATAATTTCTTTTATCTTGCTCATATTTATGCAACTGCGGAAAAGTTATATATAGAAACAGAGCAACATATAACAAGATATCCAAGAAAGTCTAGTCCAATTAAGTTATTATACTTATTATCCTACTCAATATTTTCAGATATAAATCTAAAAAATGATCAAGAAAAACGTGATACATTTAAAACGGTTATAGAAAAATTAAAAATAAACAATAAAACTCAGCATCTCTATAATTATGTAAATCAACTTATTCCTCTCAATGTAAACTCTACCCATTTACTTGATTTATTTATAAATGCATTTTCATTGTTTGAAGGCATGTCTTCATATATAGAAAAAAAACCTAATCACAGCAACCCAAAAACTATCGCCTCTTTACTCATAAAAAAAATAAACGAATTAAACCCATTTCCTCATGAATCAGATGCAATATTCACTATCTTTGTAGAAAAATTAAAATTTTCCAAAAAAACAAGTATCAAATTTAAAAAAATTTTTAATTATATTCATTCAAAAGCACCACTTAATGAACATCAAAAACGTTCATTTAAAAAGTTTTCAGATACTGTTTCTATATTAAATTCACAAGAAGAACCTGCAAAAAGATTCCATTCTTTTTGGAATAAGAAAAATATAGAAAAGCAGATAATACAAAAAAAATCATGTGAAAAGAAAACAGGTCAATCCTATCATCTAAAGTACTGAGATTTTTATCACATTACTTAGCACCAAACAGTGACTTCTGTTTTTTGATGCTGCAAAGTGTTCGAGCCAAGACGATTATCTAACAAATCTGAACATGATTTTTTTAAAAAATATCCATCATCAACTCTTCGGGCAGCTTCTCCCACAAGGGGAGAAGCAAAATAACAGAACAAATCCTAATTAATTCAACAAAGTCCTGATGTACTGAAGCAATGTGACCTTGCACTTGTTGTAGAGTCCTGCATAAAAAATTAATTCAACCTAATAGAGCTACTTTGAAAAGAATCTATTTTGTTTTTTTTCATTTTATTATTTAACTTATCAATATGGTAATTTCTAAATATTCCAAATTTTGCTATTGATAAATTTTTATCTGACGTTTTTACATCAAAGCAAGAATGAATTGCTTTTTCTTCGTTACATTTATTAATAATATTTTCAAATTTAAATAACAAACCGGTTGCGTGTGGAAAGGCAGTAACAGAAGGAGTAATAAATTTATCTATAATCGCAAAGGCTAACCTACATTGTTCAATAGATGGATCTACTAATTCATCAAGAAATCTTATAGCAGTATCTTTATTTTTTATACAAAATGAAAGGATTTTATCCAACCCAACTTCAGACCACTCTAGTGATTCGCACAAATGAAAGTTGTCAACAAGCGATTTTAATTCTCGCAATTTTCTATTTTCTAAATAACTTTCCACCCTAGCACGATTATCAGCACGAATTTCAGCGATTCCAGCATGATAGTTGAGAAAATCATCATAGACTTCATCGCTTTTAAAAAAATTGCCCAATACTCTAACTTCCAGCAGCGCTACTTGAGCGCCTGAACCCGTTTGGTAATGAGGCTTACGTAATGCATCGCCAAGTTGAAAAAAACATATCGTAGGCTTATCACCATCATGTGAAAAAGGAATCAGAGTGTAATTTCCTTCATTCAACTGCACAGTAAATTTTTGAAAAGGGGGTACGCCTGAAAAATCAGAAATAATTAAATTCGAAAGTAAAGATTGAGGCAAATAAGACTCTAATACTGCTCTGGCCCATTCATCACAATTAAAATCTGATGTTGGGCATTCTGTTCCAAGATAAAGCACATTATTTACAACAAAAATTCTTGCCTCAGGCGAGGAGTCTAACCGCCAGCCCATCTCCTTCATTTCTTTTGATGCCACTTGTTGATCTTGTTCTTTTTTCAGCAATGAAAGATAAGTGTAATTTGGATATCTATATCCAGATGAAAGTTTATAAACAGCAGTGAGGTGAGAGTCATGAATCTGCGTAGATTGTGTGGAATCATAGATAATATTCTCAGAAAGATCGTTGGCTACACTGTGCTTTGAACCATCACAAGCAATAACATATTTGAATGGAATATCTTTTAATTTATATTTGAATTCAATTCTTAAATTCTGTTTGTTTATGAAAAATTCATGACTATCTTTAACTCGAACTATTTCAAGATTTTCATATTTTTGGATCTGCTGAAAAAGCGCATGTTCTAACGTTTTTATCTGAATCATATAATATGGATCATTTACATCAGTTACTTCAATCAGCTCCTGTCTTGTCGATAACTGACTTATTGTGTCACTACCAAGCAGTGATTCAAGATATGGCATAATCGCGCTATCCAAACGAAACACCTGTGTTCTAGTAAAATCATCTCGATTTAAAATCAAAATTATTTTTCTGTTTTTATGATTATTTTTTAATGCTTCAATTGTGGCAGCAAGCCCTGCTGGGCCTGATCCAATAATGACAATATTTTCTTTTCTATATCCTAAAAATAGCTGAGTTTTTTTTATCGCCGAAACACACACTCTCACTAAAGCTAAACTCGAAGCAATTGCAAACGCGGAAAAATCAGATTCAAATAGTCTTTTTGCAGTAGCTAACAAAAAATTGATATTTTCCTCTAAAAATAAAATTTCAAATTGATCAATCATGGGATTCCATCTCATTAATATAGAGTGTTATATCAACAGAGGCTAGGATGTTGGCCAAAAAAAATCATCTTGCAGTTTCCCACAAGATGATTTTTTAAAAATAAAAATTATACTAAAATAAATATATCAAATAATAAATACTAATAAAAAATTTATTTACTATTCCTATTTATTTTTCTCAGAGCTATCTTCGCCATTTACTCTCGCCGCTTTTAATAAATCACCCAGCGTCGTTTTCAATGGATCAGAAGAAGATTCTGAGGATATTTTCTTTTCTTTTTTCCGTGCGCCACCACCAGTGTCAGCAGATTTACGAGTAGCAGTATCACTTTTTTCTGCTTTCTCTTTTGCTTCTTTGATTGGTTTCATGGAAAGTGCAATCGCATTCGTCTTTTTATCCGTGCCAGCAATTCTTGCTTCAATTGTGTCGCCAACTTTGAATTGATTGCGCATATCATCAACTGCTTCAACCAGACTGGAGACTAAAAGCACCGCTTGCACACGAGGCGCTAGCTCAATCGTCGCAGACTTTTCTTCTACTTCGATAATCGTACCAGAAACTAATGCACCTTTCTCATTAGCAGCCAAGTACTCAGCAACAGGATCTTCACCACCTAATTGCTTCAAACCTAATGAAATGCGTTCACGTTCTGCATCAATACCCAAAATAACAGTCTGCAATTCATCACCTTTCTGGAATTTACGGACAGCTTCTTCCGCGCCGCCTTCACTCCAAGAAATATCAGATAAATGAATCAAGCCATCAATGCCGCCTGGCAAGCCAATGAACACGCCAAAATCAGTAATCGACTTGATTTTACCACTGATTTTTTCACCTTTCTGATGGGTCGTTGCGAACTCTTCCCACGGGTTCATGGTGCACTGCTTGAGTCCTAAGGAAATACGACGGCGCTCACTATCAATATCCAGCACCATCACTTCCACTTCTTGACCCAAATGTACCACTTTACCCGGGTTAACATTCTTGTTAGTCCAATCCATTTCAGAAACGTGTACTAACCCTTCAATACCTTCTTCGACTTCCACAAAACAGCCGTAATCCGTAATATTTGTCACACGGCCTGACAAACGCTTACCGACTGGGTAACGCAAGCTGATATCAGACCAAGGATCATCGCCTAACTGCTTCAAGCCTAATGAAACACGAGCGGTTTCACGGTCAAAGCGCAGAATTCTTACAGTAATCTCATCACCAATCGCCAAAATCTCGCTTGGATGACGAATACGACGCCAAGACATATCGGTAATATGTAATAAGCCATCAATGCCACCAAGATCAATAAATGCACCATAATCCGTGAGATTTTTGACAATACCTTTCACTTCATCACCTTCGTGAAGCTTTTCAAGCAAGGCTTCGCGTTCGACGCTATTTTCTGCTTCCATCGCTGAACGACGAGATACAACAATATTGTTGCGTTTTGCGTCAATTTTAATAACTTTAAAATCTAACTCTTTCCCTTCTAAAGACTCAGGATCACGCACGGGTTTCACATCAACCAACGAACCAGGTAAGAAAGCGCGGATACCGTTTACTTCAACCGTAAAACCACCCTTTACCCGACCTTGGATAATACCGCGTACATTTTCACGCTTTCCAAAGGCTTCTTCTAAGTCAACCCATGCTTCAAGACGTTTTGCACGCTCACGCGACAAGCGCGTTGTGCCAAAACCATCTTCGACTGTTTCTAATGCAACCCGCACTTCGTCGCCAAGCACAACCGAGATCTCACCATTTTCAAGAAACTGTTCGGCTGGGATCACAGACTCAGATTTGAGTCCTGCACTAATCGTGACATAATCGGGGGTAATATTCACAACCGTACCAGTGATAATAGTGCCAGGCACCATCGGGGTTTTACTTAGACTTTCTTCAAATAATTGCGCAAAACTTTCTGTCATTCTGCTTTCCTGAATCCCAAGGGATCATGTTAAATTTCAAACACTTAGTTAATAAAACGTTATAAAGCATCACGCTGCTTTCTAACGCGCCAAAATATCACAAAGGGAGATTGACAAACCGTCGCTCACGAGCAAAATGATTAAATGACGAACCCATTAGATAGTTTAGAGTAACGTCATCAATGCGAATTAACCCGCTTTATACCCTTTTTTTTCTGCCACTATCATCACCAGCTCGACAACTTCACTAATCGTCAGCGGATCTGTATCAATGCAAATTGCATCTGCAGCAGGCTTAAGAGGAGCAACTGCCCGCGATTGATCACGCTTATCACGTATATCTAACTCTTCTTCAAGCGCGCCAAGAGTAACATCAACCCCTTGCGCCTTCAACTGCAAGTAACGACGGCGCGCCCGCTCAGTCAGACTTGCTGTCAAAAAAATCTTAACTTCGGCATCTGGGAAAACCACTGTTCCCATATCACGACCATCTGTCACCAGTCCTGGCGGCAAACGAAACGCTCGCTGACGCGCTAATAAGGCCTCGCGCACAATAGGCAAAGCCCCCGCTTTAGAGGCCAAATTTCCTATGTTTTCCGTGCGAATTGTCTCTGTGACATCAATAGTACCAAGAAAAATACGCGGTAAAATACCTTGAGGCGGCGTCACAAAACGTACATCAAGTTCTCTCGCCAGCTGCCCAACGCGCTCGGCATGCTCAAAATCAATTGCCACACCTTCAGATGCAGCAGCCAGACCCAGTACTCGATAAAGTACGCCACTATCGAGCAAATGCCACCCAAGCAATTCAGCAACTTTATGCGTGACTACACCCTTACCAGTCCCACTCGCGCCATCGATTGTAATAACAGGAATCACTTGCTTATTCACGCAGTACCCTGTTCTTGTGCTGAATCGAGTGCATCATCCTGCACAATGACAACGCGCTCAAGACCTACCAATGTTTCTTCATTCGCCAACGAAATCAATCGAACACCTTGTGTATTACGGCCAACAAGTGAAATCTCCGCAACAGGCATACGCACAAGCGTCCCACGATTACTCACCAGCATCACTTCATCCTGTTGATCCACTTGAACAGCACCAATCACCGGACCATTACGCTCATTCACCTGAATCGAGATCACGCCCTGACCACCACGCCCAGTTGTACGATATTCTGTCACAGGTGTACGCTTACCAAAGCCCTTCTCGGTCGCAGTCAAAATATCGCCACCGGGATGAATCACTACTAATGATATTAATTTTTGACCTTCTTGTAATTTCACGCCTCGCACACCACGCGCCGCACGGCCCATTGGACGAACATCTTGCTCACTAAAGCGAATCACCTTGCCCGCATCAGTAAACAACATCACATCCTGCTCACCATTTGTCCTAGCAACGCCCATCAAACGGTCATTTTCAGTTAGTTCCAGTGCAATAATACCGTTACTACGCGGACGTGAAAAATCACTCAGAGAGACTTTTTTGACAACACCTTTCGCTGTTGCCATAAAAACATATTGGTTTTCTAAATAGTCACGCACAGGTAAAATCGCGCTAATTTTCTCACCCTCTGAAAGAGCAAGCAGATTCACCAATGGTTTTCCTCGCGCATTTCGTCCTGCCTGTGGCAATTGATAGACCTTTAACCAGTAGACTTTGCCAATACTCGAAAAACACAGAATGGTATCGTGAGAATGTGTTACTAGCACTTGATCAATAAAATCTTCTTCTTTTACCGTTGTTGCCGTTTTACCCTTTCCGCCACGATGCTGCGCCTGATAAAGTGCAACAGGCTGCGATTTTGCATAGCCTTCATGCGAGAGCGTAACAACAACATCTTCTTGTGGTAATAAATCTTCTAAACAGAAATCACCACTGCTTTCTACTATTTCTGTACGACGCGCGTCGCCAAACTGCTCTCGTACTGACACTAACTCTTCGCGAATTACTTCCATCAAACGCGCAGTATTCGTTAATATTTCATTAAGATTTGCAATTAAAATCTGTAGTTCTTTGTGCTCTGATAGAATTTTATCCTGCTCAAGCCCTGTTAAACGATGCAAACGCATATCCAGAATAGATTGCGCTTGTTCAGGTGATAAACGATAGCCAGCATCTGTTAGTCCATAAGTAGTATTCGTCTCTGCCCGACTTAACAGCTCTATAATTGCCGCTGGTTGCCATGTTTGTGCTAACAACCTGACGCGTGCATCCGCCTGATCTTTTGACTGTTTAATTAACACAATCATTTCATCAATATTGGCTAATGCAATCGCAAGACCTTCCAAGATATGTGCACGCTCACGCGCTTTGCGTAAGTCAAATACAGTGCGTCTCGTGACAACTTCACGGCGATGACGTAAAAATGCCGTTAGCATTTCGTGAATCGTTAGAATTTTTGGTTGGCCTTCTAATAGCGCCACCATATTGATACCGTAAACACTTTGTAATTGAGTATGCACAAAAAGATTATTCAAAACGACTTCTGTGTTTTCGCCACGCCGCAATTCAATTACAACACGCATACCTTGCTTGTCAGACTCATCACGTAACGCAGAGATCCCCTCAATTTTCTTTTCCCGAACTAATTCTGCAATTCGCTCTACCATGCGCGCTTTATTCACTTGGTAAGGTAACTCTGTCACGATAATTTTTTCACGACCGGTTTTTTCATCTGTTTCAATATGTGTCCTGCCACGTACTGTGATACGCCCACGACCTGTCCGATAGGCTTCTAAAATCCCTGCTCGACCATGAATAATGCCCGCTGTAGGAAAATCAGGTCCAGGCACATGACGCATAATTTCTTCAACAGTCATATCAGGATTTTCAGTCATCGCAATACAAGCCGCGATGATCTCAGATAGATTATGTGGCGGAATATTCGTCGCCATACCAACAGCAATACCAGAGGAGCCATTGACTAATAAGTGGGGAACACGTGTAGGTAAGACCACCGGAGACGTTTCAGAACCATCATAGTTAGGAACAAAATCGACGGTTTCTTTCTCTAGATCAGCAAGCAATGCGTGCGCAAAACGTGACATACGCACTTCTGTATAACGCATTGCCGCTGGCTCATCGCCATCCACGGAACCAAAGTTACCTTGCCCATCGACTAGCATATAACGCATGGAAAAAGGTTGAGCCATACGCACAACCGTGTCATACACCGCTGTATCGCCGTGTGGATGGTATTTACCAATCACGTCACCAACTACACGAGCCGATTTCTTGTGCGGTTTATTCCAATCATTATTTAGTTGATGCATAGCATACAGAACACGTCGATGAACGGGCTTTAAGCCATCGCGCACATCAGGCAAAGCACGTCCTACAATCACGCTCATCGCGTATGCAAGGTAAGACTGCTTAAGCTCACTTTCTAAGCTAACTTTTTGTACTTCTTTTGCGAATCTTATATCCATAGACTCCCAGTCCGGGTCACCAAAAATAGTAGGGGTAATACTGGAAATGCCGGGGGATTATACCATGCCATTAGACTGAAATCTTGTTGCTTACCCTATTTTTCCTGCTTCTGTCGATAACGCCATACGCAACGCTCGACGCAGTATTTTACCCACGTTAGATTTCGGCAATTCGCCACAAAATTCGATGTATTTAGGGACTTTATAGCCTGTTAAACTTTTCTGACTGTAATGCAACACATCCTCAGCTGTTAACGCAGGGTGCTCTTTGACAATATACGCCTTGACCACTTCTCCTGAGTTTTTGTCAGGCACACCCACGACCGCGACCTCTCGAACGCCTTCCATACTAGCAATAACATCCTCAACCTCATTGGGATAGACGTTAAAACCAGACACTAAGATCATATCTTTTTTGCGCTCAAGAATAGAAACATAGCCTTGTGTGTTTACTGAAACAATATCGCCTGTTAATAACCAGCCATCAGGCGTAAATACTTTCTGTGTTTCTTGTACATTTTGCCAATATCCCAACATCACTTGTGGGCCTTTAATAGCCAGCTCACCAGACTCGCCTAACGGAACATCATGGTAATGCTCATCTAACACACGAATCATCGTTGACGGCACAGGCAATCCAACCGTCCCATTGTAAGCTTTCAAATCAGGTGGATTAATACATACGCAAGGTGATGTTTCCGTTAATCCATATGCCTCCAGCAACACACAGCCCGTTATCGCGTACCACTTTTCAGCGACAGCACGCTGCACAGCCATCCCACCACCAATGGAAAGCTTTAATGCCGAAAAATCTAACCGACGAAATCGTGGCGACTTAATCAATGCATTAAAAAGCGTATTGACGCCAGTAATCGCAGAAAACTTAAATTTTGCCATTTCAGATAACATACGCGACAAATCTCGCGGATTCGCTATCAGCACATTTAAAGCCCCTACTTTCATCATGAAGAGGCAGTTCGCTGTTAAAGAAAAAATATGATACATCGGTAAAGCCGTGATCATTATCTCTTTACCAAGGGTAATAACAGAACGAAACCACACTTCAGCTTGCTCCACATTCGCAACAATATTTGCGTGTGTCAGCATCGCACCTTTCGCCACACCGGTCGTGCCGCCTGTATATTGTAAAAATGCGATATCCTGCGCAGAAAGATCAACACGCTGCATCGGTGCATCTTTTGTTTTTGCCAAGATTTTTCTAAAATGATGCGCCCCTTGAATTTTATGATGAGGCACTTTTCTTTTAATAAAACGCAAATAAAAATCAAATAAATCACTTTTTATACGCGGAAAAAAATCACTAATCTTCGCAATAATAATATTTTTAAGTGGTGTTTCTTGTAATGCTTGCTGTACTGTATCTGCAAAATTAGCTAAAACAACAATCGTTTCAGCGCCTGAGTCTTTTAACTGATGCACAAGCTCAGGTGCAGTATAAAGCGGATTCACATTTACTACAGTTAAACCAGCTTGCAATGCAGCAAAAAGTGCTATGGGGTACTGCAAAAGATTTGGCAACATAATTGCAATACGATCGCCTTTTTGCAGCAATAATTCTTGTTGAAAAAAAGCGGCAAACTGTTTTGATAACTTACTTAGCTGACGATAAGTTAACGTCACACCAAGACTATAAAACGCTGGTCGATCAGGATACAGCTCACAGCTTTTTTCAAATACATCAATAATAGTTTGTTTGCTATGACAATCAATTTCAGAAGGAACACCTGAGGGGTAACTCTTTAACCAAATTTTTTCCACAATTAGACTATTCCCTTATTCCCTATCACGAATTTCAACAGTGGTCGGGACGGCCGGATTTGAACCGGCGACCACTTGCGCCCCATGCAAGTGCGCTACCAGGCTGCGCCACGCCCCGCTTATAGAAAGCTTTGCGATTCTGCAAAATTTCGCAACGATGTGCAACGCATTTTTTTATCTATCGTAAAATTCATGCAATTTAATTATTTTTCAGTTTCTTCTATTTCAGAATCCGCTTGTGCTTCACCATATTGTTCAACACGTGCACGAAGTTTTTGACCACTGTGAAATGTCACAACTCTTCTTGCTTGTACTGGAATCGCTTCACCCGTTTTAGGATTACGCCCAGGACGTTCTGCTTTATCATTCAATTCGAAATTACCAAAACCAGACAGCTTGACTTGATGCCCTTCTTCAAGAGACTGTGCAATAGTCTTAAAAAACAGCTCAACGACTTCTCGTGCCTCGCGTCGCACAAATCCTGTCACATTCAGCAAATACTCAGCCATATCCGCTTTAGTCAGTGTCATGGTTATCCCCTTAGCTCAGCATGAAAAGTCCTTTGTAGTGCTGCAATAACATTTTGCATTACTTCAGCAACCTCATCGTCCGTCAGCGTCCGAGAAACGTCTTGTAATGTTAGAGCAAAAGCCATGCTTTTTTGCCCCTCTGGCACTCCTTTCCCTTGCCACACATCAAACAACGCTACATCCTGCAAAACATCTCCAGCCGCTTCTTTTATTGTAGCCTGAATACCTTCAGCTGGTACAGATGCTGCCACTAAAAGAGCAATATCACGCCGAATTGCTGGAAACTGCGAGACGGGCGTTATTGCTGACATAGTCCGACCACCTAATTGATCCAGCCTTAATTCAGCGACACCTACCTTTGTCGAGATATCTAGCGCTTGCATCATGGCAGGATGCAACATGCCAAATGTACCAATATAATGGTCCTTATAGTAAATATCGGCAGATTGGCCAGGATGCAGCACAGAAGAATGGCTCTGACAAAAACGAAACTTATCGATACTATCGGTCAACTGCAAAAGATTCTCAATATCCCCTTTTAGATCATAAAAATCACTATGACGCGCCTGCTGACCCCACTGCAATGGCAAAACATCACCTGCGATTAACATACCAAGCCTATTTTGTTCTTTTATGTCTTTTGCATTTTCTTCCTCGGGCAAAAAACAAATCCCCACTTCAAAAAGACGTATGCGCTCCTGCTGACGTTTGAGATTGTAATTGAATACATTAACAAGACCCGGCAAAAGCGATGTTCGCATGACATTCATTTCTGCACTCATCGGATTCATGATAAAACGAGGCACACGCTTTGGATCAAATAACTTTTGTAAGTGTTCATCAATAAAACTATAGGTGATTACCTCATGATAACCACTCTGACACAATACTTGCATGATACTGGATCGTTTTATCGATTGAACTGAGAAATGATTCTTTATATCAACTGTCGTCATCGGCGAAGTTGAATGAATTTTTTCATAACCATAAATACGTAGCACTTCTTGGATCAGATCAATTTCAGAAGAAATATCTGAACGTGACGTCGGCACAGTTATTTCAAATCCTTGAGTTACCTTTTCTGTCAGAAAACCAAGGCGCTGCAAACTACGCGCCACGACTTCCTCTGGAATGGAAATACCGCCCACTTGCTGTAAACGTAACAGACTAAGCTCTATTTTTTTCTCGACAGGCAGTAATGGGGCATCTGCTACTTCAATGACTGGCCCCGGAGCACCACCTGCAATTTCAAGAATAAGTTGTGTGGCACGCTGAAGTGCTTTCATTGGTAATGCAGGATCTACACCACGCTCAAATCGGTAAGAAGAATCCGAGTGAATATGATAACGTCTGACAGCTTGCGCGATACAAATTGGCGTAAAAAAAGCACTTTCAAGAAAAACAGCTTGTGTTGTATTACTTACTGCAGATGCACTCCCCCCCATCACACCCGCAATGGCTTGCGGATTTTTCGCATCCGCAATCACAAGCGTTTCGGGATGCAATGTCACCGTTTGGCCATCTAATAATGCAAGCGTTTCACCTTCTTTTGCACGTCTTACGGTCACGCCATCTGACAACATGGCAAGATCAAAAGCATGCATAGGTTGTCCCAACTCTAAACAAACGTAGTTCAACACATCGACAACAGGATGAATACAACGAATGCCTGCGCGCCGAAGACGCTCTGATAACCACAGAGGTGTAACCGCAGAAACAGTGATGCCTCGAATAATGCGACCAACATAACGGGGACAAAACGCGGGTTCCATGATTTTTACTGGAATACTGTCATTGATTGTCGCCACAACCTCTGGCACATCTAATTCACAACGTTCACATTCCATTAAAGCCGCAATGTCACGAGACAATCCTAAAACAGAAAGACAATCACCACGATCGGGAGTCACTGCAACGTCTAAAATAGTATCTGCTAATTGAAGATAATCACGCACTGATAATCCAATAGGCGCATCATCAGCAAACTGAATGATTCCCTCACTTGTTTCAGCAAGACTTAATTCACGCGCAGAACACAACATGCCAGAAGAAGCGACACCACGTAATTTTGCTTTTTTAATTTTCGTTCCATCCGGCAACACCGCACCTTCACGCGCAAATGCTACTTTCATACCTTTGAAAACATTGCGTGCGCCACAAACAACTGTCAGTAATTCCGCATCACCAGCATCCACTTGGCATACTTGTAAACGCTCTGCATCTGGATGTTTATCAACTGCCACGACCTGTGCAACACAAACGCCTGAAAAAAATTGTGCAACAGGTGTAATCGACTCAACCTCAACACCTGCCATGGTTAAACGTTCAGCAATTTTTTCAATAGATTGTTTGGGATTAACCCATTCACGCAGCCATTTTTCACTAATTTTCATACTGAGTAATCCATGAACTGTTGCAGGAAACGCAAATTATTTTCAAATAACAAACGCAGATCCGTTATGCCATAACGTAACATACTCAGGCGATCGAGCCCTGCACCAAATGCCCAGCCAGCATAGTGATGATCATCGATACCCGCCATTCGCAACACTTCAGGATGAATCATTCCGCAACCTAATACTTCAAGCCAACCTGTTTGTTTACAAATTCTGCAGCCTACTGCATCACACTGTAAGCAACCAATATCTACTTCTGCAGAAGGTTCTGTAAAAGGAAAATAAGAGGCACGAAAACGCACAGAGACTTTTTTTGCAAAAAAAGCTTCAAGAAATTCCGTCAGTACGCTTTTAAGATTTGCCAAGCTGACGTTCTCTATTTTATCAATCAACATACCTTCAATTTGGTGAAACATCGGTGTATGCGTCAAATCAAAATCACGGCGATAAACACGTCCCATCGCAATCATACGCAACGGTAAAACACCTTGTTTCATCGCACGAATCTGCACAGGAGACATGTGTGTTCGTAATAAGGTACCGTCTGCAAAATAAAATGTATCTTGCATCGCGCGAGCAGGATGAAATAGCGGGATATTTAAAGCTGAAAAATTATGATAATCATCTTCAATTTCCGGGCCTTCCATCACATCAAAACCCTTTTTGATAAAATGGTTTTCGATACGTTGACGAGTCAAAGTAACAGGATGAAGTGTACCAAGCATGTGACGCCGCCCGGGCAAAGAGATATCCAGTGAATCCGCTGCAAGCTGTGCTGCAATTTTTTGCTGATTCAAAATGGTCACGCGATCTTCAATAAGCTGTTGTACTTTTTCTTTTAATTGATTGATTTGCTGACCCGCTTGTGGCCTTTCTGCGGCAGATAATTGGCCTAACGTTTTTAATTGCTCGGTAATTTTTCCTTTCTTTCCCAACCAAATCACCCGGCAATCATCTAATGCCTTTAAATCGACTGCATCTGCAATTTCTTGCCTTGCTTGCTTAAACAGTTCATCCAGAATAGTCATGCTTATTCCCGTCGCTACTTTACATTTTTCCTCTTACAGGAAAAACGGGGATCACAAAAAAAAACTTCTCTTCTTCACGCTGACCAGCAGAATCAAGAAGAGAAGTTCAAAACAACTTCATGCGATTATAAACTAACTTGCTAACGCAGTATTTACCTGTTCTGTTGACAGATTCGCTGACTGTTCTGCTAAGACAGTCTTAGCTTGTTCAGCAAGGGCGGTAAATGCCGCACGATCATGAACAGCAATATCTGCTAATACTTTACGATCTACTTCAATTGCCAATTTCTTTAAACAATTCATAAAAACGCTATAAGACAAACCATTTTCACGCGCAGCAGCATTGATACGAATAATCCACAATGCTCTAAAATCACGTTTTTTCTGACGGCGGTCACGATATGCATACTGTGCAGCTCGTGTGACAGCCTGTTTCGCAACACGATACACGCGACTGCGCGCACCATAATAACCTTTGGCTTTAGCTAGTACTTTTTTGTGTCTAGCGCGTGCCGTGACACCTCTTTTAACTCTTGGCATAACATGTCTCCTGAAACGGGGAGAAGAAAGGGAGAAGAAAAAACCTAACGATCAAGCAGCATGCGAGCAACTGAACGCACATCTGACGCATCCACTTGTGCATTTGCACGCAAATGGCGTTTACGTTTAGTTGATTTATGACCCAGCATATGATTACGATTTGCTCGACGGCATTTATAACCACTGCCCGTCGCGCGAAAGCGTTTTGCTGCTCCACGATTTGATTTTAATTTTGGCATAATGACTTACTCCACTTTCACTTTGTTTTTAATACAGGTAACTAGGCAACTTAAGAAAATACAGAACTTAAGTTTTTTTGGGCCCGACCACCATGACCATCTGTCGACCTTCTAATTTTGGACGCTGTTCAGCTATCCCATGTCCATCCAAATCTTTCACAATTCGTTCTAAAAGCTGCGTACCAAGGCTTGCATGCGCCATTTCACGCCCACGAAACCGAACAGTGATTTTTACTTTATCGCCTTCTTCCAAAAAGCGAATCATATTCCGTAATTTGACTTGATAATCCGCCTCTTCTGTTCCTGGGCGAATCTTGACTTCCTTGATGTGAATAAGCTTTTGCTTTTTACGTGCAGCCGCTTTTCGTTTACTTTGTTGATAAGTAAATTTGCCGAAATCCATAATGCGGCAAACAGGCGGCTTGGCATCAGGTGATATTTCAACCAAATCAAGACCTGCTTCTTCACTTAACCGTCTGGCTTCACGAGTCGGCAAAACACCCAACTGCTCACCTTCAGCATCAATCAACCGGACTTCCGGCACCCTAATTTCTCCGTTAATCCGGAGTTTTTTTTCTACGCTAATTACCGCTTCCTCCGATCATGATCCGACCCCGCAATGCAATCGCTTCTTTTATCAATAGCAAAAAAGCATCGATCGATAGGCTTCCCCTATCTTCTCCTTCGCGGGTCCGAACCGAAACAGTGCGACTTTCAACCTCACGATCACCCACTACCAACAGCCAAGGCACAGACTGCAAAGTATGCTGGCGGATTTTAAAGCCGATCTTCTCGTTTCTCAAGTCCGATCTTGCCCGAATGCCATGTTTCTTTAAAAAATCGACGATTTCTTCCGCAAAACCAGCTGTTCGATCCGTAATATTCATCACAACGACTTGCAAAGGCGCTAACCAAGCCGGCAATTTACCCGCCGTATGTTCTAACAAAATACCAATAAATCGCTCAAACGAACCTAAAATAGCACGGTGCAGCATCACTGGGGTCTTTTTACTGCTATCTTCTGCAATATAATAAGCACCAAGACGTTCTGGTTGACTATAATCAAGCTGCAGCGTACCACACTGCCACTGCCGACCAAGCGAATCTTTCAAATGGAACTCTACTTTTGGGCCATAAAACGCGCCTTCGCCCGGTAGTAATTCAAAGGGAAGTCCTGCAGCCACTAACGCATCCGAAAGCGCCCGTTCTGCCTCATCCCATAACGCATCTTCACCTATACGTTTTTCTGGACGTGTCGCAAGGCGGACAATCACTTCGGTAAACCCAAAATCCTGATAAACTTCAACGACTAAACGCATAAATCGGAGCGCTTCATCTTGTAGCTGGTTATCAGTACAAAAAATATGCGCATCATCCTGCACTAGTTGACGCACTCGCATCAGGCCATGCATCGACCCTGACAATTCATTACGATGGACGCAACCAAACTCCGCTAATCGCACAGGTAAGTCACGATAACTATGTAACGTATCTTTGAAAATTTGCACATGACACGGGCAATTCATTGGTTTTAATGCATACTGCCGATTTTCAGATTCGACCGTAAACATTTCTTTACCAAACATCGCCCAATGTCCCGATTTCTTCCAAAGATCCAGATCAACCAACTGCGGCGTCACGACCTCTTCATAACCATTGGCGGTAATTTTTTCACTAATATAACGCTTAATTTCACGATAAATCGTCCACCCATTTGCATGCCAAAAAACCATGCCGGGTGCTTCTTCTTGAAAATGGAACAAGTCTAGCGTTTTACCAATACGACGATGATCGCGTTTTTCAGCCTCAGCTATACGTGTTAGATAAGCATCCAAGGCTTGTTTATCTGCCCAAGCGGTGCCATAAATACGCTGCAACATTTCATTTGCAGAATCACCCCGCCAATACGCACCTGCAACACGTGTCAATTTAAATGCTTTTAAACAACCCGTTGACGGAACGTGTGGCCCACGGCAGAGATCTGTAAAATCACCCTGTTGATACACGGTTAATGTGTCTGACGCAGGAATGGCCTCAATAATTTTTGCTTTATACTCTTCGCCTAATTCCCGAAAAAAATGGATCGCTTCATCACGCATCATGACACGACGTGTCACAACAAGATCTTGCTTTGCCAATGCATGCATTTTTTCTTCGATTAAAATAAGATCTTCTGGGGTAAATGCACGCCCAAACGCAAAGTCATAATAAAAACCATCTTCAATCACTGGGCCAATCGTGACCTGCGCTTCTGGAAAAAGGGATTTCACGGCATGTGCCAAAAGATGTGCGGTAGAATGCCTAATCACTTCAAGGCCTTCTTCACTAGTCGCTGTGATAATACTGACAGATGCATCCTGCTCAATGCTGCAAGACAGATCGACTATTTTGTCATTCACTTTGCCTGCAATTGCGGCACGAGCTAAACCTGCACCAATACTCGCAGCGATCTCTGCAACAGTAACAGCCTGAGCATATTTTTTTTGATTGCCATCCGGCAAGGTAATGATGGGCATGAAAGAATCTCTTGCGACGAAAAAAAACTGGTAGGCACGAGTGGGATCGAACCACCGACCACCACCATGTCAAGGTGATGCTCTACCACTGAGCTACGTGCCTGTACGTTCACGAAGACGCGGAAAGATAGCACTGGCTTTCATGAGAATCAAGAGAAGAATCCAGTAACATGACGAATCTGCGAGAATATTTTTTGACAACTTGACTGCATATCAGTTGCCCACCAGCTGTTGTAGTCATCGAAGCCATGCCCTTTCTGATGACATGAAGCGTGCTTTTATCAGTAAAATGCAGCTTCCTGTTTATCCGTTGCGGTCAGCCAAGTCATCAAAAAATATTCCAGCTGATTTGTTACACTAACAACTCGCTAAAAACCTAAACTATCCTTTTGAATTTCATGAATCAGATCTCGAATCGCTGCAGCTTGCTCAAACTCAAGTTGATGAGCATGTTCATACATTTTCTTCTCAAGTGCGGCAATTTCTAATTTTTGCTTATCCAATGGCAATAATTTCAGCGCCATTTTTTTATCTTGTGTATCATGCTTGCCACCATACAACTTACTACGCACCGTCCCTTCAGAATAAGCGCCTTCCATAATATCGCGTACAGCTTTTGAAACACCCACCGGCGTGATGCCATGCGCTTCGTTAAACAACTGCTGTTTTTTGCGACGCCTTTCTGTTTCTTCCATAGCACGTTGCATTGAACCAGTTACTGTATCTGCGTATAAAATAGCCCGACCATCCACATGCCGTGCAACACGTCCGATTGTCTGTATTAATGCAGTTTCTGAACGTAAAAAACCTTCTTTATCTGCATCTAAAATTGCCACCAGAGACACTTCTGGCATATCCAATCCTTCGCGCAGTAAATTAATACCGACAAGCACATCAAAAACACCCAAACGCAAATCACGAATAATTTCAACCCGCTCAACAGTACCCACATCGGAATGCAAATAACGCACACGCACGGCATGTTCTGCCAAATAATCTGTCAAATCCTCAGCCATACGTTTTGTCAGTGTAGTAACTAAAACACGTTCATTTTTTTGTTTACATAATGTAATTTCTGATAACACATCATCGACCTGATGCGTTGCAGGCCGCACAATCACAATGGGATCCAACAAACCTGTTGGACGAACGACTTGCTCGACAATTTGACCTGAGCACTCTATTTCATAAGCACTTGGTGTTGCAGAAACATAAATCGTTTGAGGTTGACGCGCTGTAAATTCATCAAAACGCAACGGGCGATTATCTAACGCTGAAGGTAAACGAAAACCATATTCAACGAGTGTTTCTTTACGCGAACGATCACCACGATACATCCCACGTAATTGCGGCACCGTCACGTGTGATTCATCAATCACTAGCAATGCATCATCAGGGAGATAATCAAACAATGTCGGCGGCGGCTCACCCGCTGCACGCCCAGACAGATACCGAGAATAGTTTTCTATACCGGGGCAATAACCTAATTCGTTCATTAATTCCAAATCATAACGCGTGCGTTGTTCCAGACGCTGTAATTCAACCAATTTATTTAATTCACGTAATTGTTGTAAGCGCTGCTTTAATTCTTCTTTGATTAATTCAATCGAATCTGTCACACGCCCGCGCGATGTCACATAATGTGATTTCGGATAAATAGTTAGACGCGGCACACGACGTGAAATTTCACCCGTTAAAGGATCAAAATAACATAGATTTTCAATTTCATCTTCAAATAATTCAATACGAACAGCTTCACGTTCAGATTCCGCCGGATAAATATCAATCACTTCGCCACGCACGCGATATGTTGCGCGCGCTAAATCGATATCATTCCGTGAGTATTGTAATTCAGCGAGCCGTCTTAATAATTGACGTTGGTCAATCCGATCCCCACGATTCAAATGCATGACCATACTGAGATACATGCGCGGATCACCCAACCCATAAATCGCAGAGACGGTTGCGACAATAATACTGTCACGACGTTCTAATAATGCACGTGTTGCCGATAAACGCATTTGCTCAATATGGTCGTTGATCGATGCATCTTTCGCGATATACGTATCAGACGAAGGGACATACGCTTCAGGTTGGTAATAATCATAGTAAGAAACAAAATATTCAACCGCATGCGACGGAAAAAATTCCTGCATTTCGCCATATAATTGCGCTGCCAGTGTTTTGTTTGGAGCCAGCACTAACGCCGGACGATTCACCGCAGCAATGACATTCGCAATGGTAAAGGTTTTACCCGAGCCCGTGACACCCAATAGCGTTTGATGTGCTAACCCATCTTGCAATCCCGTCGTTAAACGACGAATCGCCTCTGGCTGATCCCCTGCGGGTTGAAAACGTGAAGCAAGCTGAAAAAGTTGTGTCATCTCTCTTTTTTTACCATAATCTGCAGCCATTTACCGTATGCGCTCTCTCGCCGGAGAGAGACAAATAATAACAAACTTATTGGATCATACCCTATGTCTAAAGAACTTGCTGCACGTGTCCTTGCGATTAAACCCTCCCCCACGCTCGCTGTTTCTGCACGCGCTGATGCGCTTGCGGCCAGTGGAAAAGACATTATCAGCCTCTCAGTGGGTGAACCAGACTTCGACACACCGGATCCTATTAAACAAGCAGCTATTGAGGCAATCCATCAAGGTCAAACAAAATATACAGCTGTGGAAGGCACTGCCCAATTAAAACAAGCTATTATTCAAAAATTTGCACGCGACAACCAGCTTGAGTTCGACCCCAGTGAAATTATTGTCTCCTGTGGCGCTAAACATAGCTTATTTAACCTCTTTGCCGCTTTATTAAACCCAGGTGATGAAATCATTATTCCGGCACCTTACTGGGTCTCTTACCCTGATATGGCGATACTGATGGGCGCAAAACCTGTCATTATCAATGCCTCACATGAGCAACACTTTAAAATCACACCAGCACAGCTAGCTGCTGCGATAACACCAGCAACTCGCTTACTCGTCTTAAATAGCCCCTCTAACCCAACGGGTGTCGCTTACTCAAAAACAGAACTTGCCGCCCTCGCAGAAGTCCTGCTTGATTATCCAGATGTCATGATTGTCAGTGACGATATTTATGAACATACGCTCTGGCATCCCGAAAAATTCAGTAATATTTTAATGGCTTGTCCAACTTTACGAGACCGTTGCATTATCGTGAATGGCGTCTCAAAAGCGTATGCTATGACCGGTTGGCGCATCGGTTATGCCGCAGGACCTGCCAAAGTAATCAGCGCGATGAAGAAAATCCAGTCACAAAGTACCTCAGGGCCATGCAGCATCTCTCAAGCAGCCGCAACGGCCGCCCTTGCTGGTGATCAAAGCTGCATTTTACCCATGGTAAAAGCCTATCGTGAACGTCATGATTACATTTTAAATGCTTTACAAAGTATGTCCGGCATCACCGTAGCCCCCTGTGATGGGACTTTTTACTTATTTCCTTGTGTTCAAAATTATATAACAGGCACAAATGGCATTCAGGATGATATCCAACTTGCCGACTACCTGCTGGATAAAGCAGAAATTGCTGTTGTACCTGGCTCAGCCTTCGGTGCACCAGGTTATCTGCGAATTTCTTATGCAACAAGCATGGAAAAAATCCATAAAGCCATGCAACGAATGCACGAAGCGCTGGCTAAATTATAAGTGGCTGAGGTCTGTTGACAATTGGTTATTTTTAATCATGTTACGAGAAAACAGAAAGTTTTCGAAAATCAAATTCAATCAAGGAGAGTGTATTTGATGTTAAAATGATTAGAAATAACCAATTATCAACAGACCCTAAAAAAAATCAAAAAAAAAGACAATATAAGCAGACAATTGGTTGACGAAAACGAGATGCGATATTAGTATGCACGCTGCAAACGTTGACCACATTCCCCGGTAGCTCAGTCGGTAGAGCAATTGACTGTTAATCAATGGGTCACTGGTTCGAGTCCAGTCCGGGGAGCCAGTTTTTTATCAATAGATAAGAAAAATCTACGTAAAATAGAAATTACAACTCAAGCTTTCTCTTTGCTTTTTTTCATGCCAGCATGTTTTTAGTTAGTACCCAGAAAATGGTAGATTAAAAGATCTAAATACCGCGCATAAATCACGATATGATAGCGTTAATCATCTTGTCATCCCGCGTGATCTAGAATGCTGATAAAAGTTATATTTTGAGTTGATTTTAAAGACGGTTGATAGCGCGCATAAAGCACGGTATGACAGCATATTCTGTTAAATATAATTGAAAAAATAATTTAATTCATATAATACCTCTCCCTAAGCTTATTTGAAATTCACACTCCATACACCTGAGCAGTTAAAATTTTTATTAAATTCGCACAAAAAATAGCCAAAAAACCTCCATACAAAAAAATAAAAACTAGACACAAAAAAAACTTTCCGCTAGGTTAAGTTAGAATTGCTATTTAAAATTTAATTTTAAATAGCAAAAATAGCGAATTAGTTTTTTAATCACATGGAATGAGGTACATCATTATGCCAATTTCACGACTCAGTCTCTTTTCACCTTCTTCTTTACTCAACATCACGATACAAGCAATGATGATTACTGGCTATAATATGTACTTCGAGCAAAAAAGAATAAAGACACTTGAAAACACTCAAAATATCAATCCAATAAATACAACAACAGAAAACAGTATGCATGATGCAGCAACACTATATTATCTCCTTGCAGCACAAAATTTTTTTGGGAGACAAACAGATAATAGAAATCGATTTTTTCAACAAAAATCACCCATGCAAACCAATCTAGAAAAAATGATTCAAAAAGAAAAAACAAACATATTTTCTCGTCCTAGAAAATAGTTGAAAAAAATATCAAGCACAGCAAAACCTATTAATTAATTCACCCTGCTATTATTGCCTATTATTGGAATTTACTCCGATAATGGGCAATATAGCTTTATAACAACAAAAACACATCAGGTGCTTAGTTAACGTATTCACTGAGTAACAGTTGTTAATCAGCTATCATAAAAAATAAAACAATAATTGCAGTAAAATGATTTATAGATTAATACCCACCAAACGATGGCACGGGCGATGAGAATAATTCATTATCATTATTTTCTTCGTCAGAAGATGCACTCAAAACACGTTGATGACGATCAAAAAACAAAATACCACGATCAACAAACTCTGAAACACCTTTATAAATCGGTGGTACGACAAAATATAACATTGCATTCGTCAAGCTTGCCGAAAAAGTTATTTTCATCATTTTCATTGCACCAACATCTTTCAGTAAAGTACGCATCATATCAGGCACAGAAGGCGCAAAATAATCCGCGTGCATACTCGCTACTTGATTTGTTGCAATTAAATTTAAACCTGCTGAAGGAACGCCTGAAATTGTCCCTGCAATCATAGAAGCTACTGCATCTTTTACAAATGAATTTTCAAATTGATCTGAAGCAAACATTTCAGAAAAATAATTTCTTAAACCATAACCACCTAATACAAAAGAACTACCTGCCCATCTCGCATAAAAACCTGGCGCACCTTCAAGCATATAAATAACCGCAGTACGCTTCTTTGCAAGTTGCGGTGACACACGAAGTTGATATGGCTGACCATCTTTATTTTTGATTCCATTGAGTGTTTCCACTGTCCCCTGAAACCATGGATTATATGTCCACATTGTTTCTGGCAAAGAAATAGCGAGTGAAAAAGCAGAGGTTTGCAGAATTTTTTTCAGATCTAATTTACTTTCTTTTGACTGTGAAGCCTCAGCAGAAAGCATCGTGACATGTGTGAGTGCTTTTACTGCTAAAGCATCTTGATCTTTTTTTGAAAATTCAACAGATTCTGTATGTTCATGCTTCTCATTTTCAAATGAATTATCTAAATGACTCTTTACTCGTACACCTACATTTTTTTTCATTGATCCATTCAAGGCCCAAAATAACACTTTAAATATAGACGTAGCTTTTGATTCAGATGACACTTGCCCACCGACAGAAACACGTGTTAGCAATATATTAATTGGTGCTGTTACACCTGTTATTAATAAACTTGAGGATAGAATTTCTATTGCTTCACGCAACATAAGCGCTAAAAATGTAGGAGAAAATTTAAGCTCAATATTTTTTACTTGTTGAGATGTTGTTTTTATAACTGCATCTTCCACCATTTTTTTTGGAATAGTCTTTTTAATAAAAAACTGTCGATGAAGTAAAGCAGTTGATGTTAATGTTTGCGTTGAACACGCACGATCAAATGTACTATTTTCTAAAACTTTTTTAATAGTTGGCCTAAAAGCATGATGCGGACCAACAGTTGTTTCTTTCTTTACTTTCTGACTCAGTTCAACCATTCACACTTCTCCTAGTGATATTGTATTTTCTTAAAACTCAAAATAATGCTAAAAAAATTAAATTCAACTTTTATGTATACAATAAATACATAATTGCTAAGGGATTACAGCAAAAATTTTCCTATAAAAGAAAAACTGGGTATTATCGCTTTACGATGCCAACGTATATGTATTTGACAAAACTGATTTTTAAAAACTTAATTTATTGATTATATTGATAAAAAAATAAATATTATAAAAATAATAATAAAATCAACAAGATAAAAAAATCATGTTTTATCAATATAATCAATAAGTTACTGGATAATTCGCCGTGAGACATACTGCGCTTTACTGATTTCACCTGCTTTCTCAAACAGTTAACGCATCACAAAAATTACACCACAATCACATCACACCCCATATAAGACTGTAAAACTGTCGGCACACGAATGGCGCCGGTACTATCTTGATAATTTTCCAAAATAGCGACCATCGTTCTACCAATTGCTAATGCAGAGCCATTTAAAGTATGAACTAATTCTGGCTTACCCGTCTCAGGGTGTCGAAAACGCGCTTTCATCCGTCTTGCTTGAAATGCTTCTGTATTGCTGCAAGATGAAATTTCACGATACGCTTGCTGACCTGGCAACCATACCTCAAGATCATATGTTTTTGCCGCCGCAAAACCTAAATCACCTGTACATAATGCAATGACACGATAAGGTAATTCTAATTTTTGCAATACACTTTCTGCATGCTGTGTTAATACTTCTAATGCTTCATACGATTTGTCAGGTGAAACAATTTGTACTAACTCCACTTTTTCAAATTGATGCTGACGAATCATCCCACGAGTATCTTTTCCATAAGAGCCTGCTTCACTGCGAAAGCAGTGTGAATGGCAAACGAATTTCAGTGGTAATGCGGCATAATCAAGAATCGTATCAGAAACAAGATTTGTGACAGGAACTTCTGCAGTAGGGATGAGATAATAATTACTTTCTGATTGAATTGCAAATAAATCTTCATGCATTTTTGGCAATTGTCCCGTACCAAACAATGCAGCTGCATTCACAAGATACGGCACAGAAACTTCTTGATAACCATGTTGTTCGGTATGCAAATCCAACATAAATTGCGCAAGTGCACGCTGTAATTTTGCTAATTGATTTTGTAAGACAACAAAACGTGCGCCCGATAATTTTGCGGCACGCTCAAAATTCATACCTAACTTTTCACCTAGCGTCACATGATCTTTTGGTACAAAATCAAATACCGTCGGTTCACCAACCACACGAATAAGTTTATTTTCTTTTTCTGAGCGACCAATTGGCACAGATGCATCTGGGATATTCGGTATCACAGCTAATAATTGCTGCAATTCCGTTTGTACACTGGCTAATTCTGTTTCTGCCTGTTGTAAGGCCGTTGCCATCTCGCTCGTTTCAGCAAGTAATTGTGTCACATCGCGCCCTTGCGCTTTTGCTTGTCCAACTTTTTTAGCATGCTGATTACGTGCATTTTGCAAAGATTGTACTTTTTCTTGTAATTGACGTCGCGATTCTTCTAATGCAGTTAAACGCACAACATCCAATGTCACGCCACGTGTTTGCATTTTCTCTGCGACAAATGGTATTTCTTGACGAATTAATTTTGAATCCAGCATGCGAAGTATTTCCCTTTTAAATAATTTTAAATCAAAAAAAGCATGATTATTAACAGTAAAAAACACTGAAAACAATCATGCTATTATTTTTATTAAATATAATTTTCTAGTTTATCCCAACACTTTCGCCAAAACTTCAGCGGCTTTTTTCCCAATGTCAGCTGGCGATCTCACTGTATGCACGCCCGCTGCTTCAAGTGCTGCAAATTTTTCAGCTGCCGTTCCTTTACCGCCCGCAATAATCGCACCAGCATGCCCCATCCGTTTTCCTTCAGGCGCAGTGACACCAGCAATATAAGAAACAACCGGTTTAGTTACGTGCTTTTTAATATACTCAGCGGCTTCGTCTTCCGCACTTCCGCCAATTTCACCTACCATCACAATAATTTCCGTTTGCGGGTCTTTTTCAAATAGTGCGAGCACATCAATAAAGTTGGTGCCCGGAATAGGATCGCCACCAATACCAACACATGTACTTTGACCTAAACCCAATGCTGTCGTTTGGTGTACTGCTTCGTAGGTCAAAGTACCTGAACGCGATACAATACCAACTTTACCTGGTTGATGAATATTCCCTGGCATAATGCCAATCTTACATTGACCTGGCGTAATCACCCCTGGACAATTAGGCCCAATTAAACGAACCTCAGGATGTTCAGCAGTTAGCCATGCTTTGACTGCCAGCATATCTAACACAGGAATGCCTTCTGTAATACAGACAATCAAACGAATGCCCGCTTCCGCCGCTTCAATAATTGAATCTTTACAAAATGGCGCTGGCACATAAATCACCGATGCATCTGCTTGTGTCGCTTCAAAAGCTTCTTTCACTGTATTGAAAACCGGTAAGCCTAAATGCGTTTGACCACCTTTTTCCGGTGTGACGCCACCCACCATTTTAGTACCGTAAGCAATCGCTTGTTCTGAATGAAATGTCCCTTGTTTACCCGTAAAACCTTGGCAAATGACGCGGGTGTTTTTATTAATTAAAATACTCATTTTATTTTTCTCCTCCGGCTGCTTGGACGACTTTGATCGCCGCATCAGTAAAGCTTTCTGCCGGAATAATGTTTAAACCACTTGCTGCAAGTTTCTGCGCACCCAATGCTGCGTTATTACCTTCCAGACGCACCACGACAGGTAAAGATGTTCCAACTTCAGCAACGGCACCCATAATCCCTTCTGCGATTAAATCACAGCGCACAATCCCACCGAAAATATTCACCAGAATTGCTTTAACGTTTTTATCCGATAAAATAATTTTAAAAGCTTCGGTAACGCGTTCTTTGGTTGCGCCGCCGCCAACATCTAAAAAGTTTGCCGGATTACCACCATGCAACTTCACCATATCCATCGTGGCCATCGCTAAGCCTGCGCCATTCACCATACAACCAATATTGCCATCTAACGCGATGTAATTCAGTTCCCACTCACGAGCACGATTTTCACGATCATCTTCTTGTGTCACATCACGCAAGGCACGTAATTCTGGTTGGCGATATAACGCATTATCATCTATCGTAATTTTACAATCGAGACAAAGTAAGTCACCTTCTTTCGTCACTACTAATGGATTAATTTCTAATAAACTAAAATCATATAATTCGAACAAACGCGCCAAACCAATTAAGACTTCGGTAAATTGTTTTATTTGCTTTCCAGCAAGGCCTAGCTTAAAAGCGAATTCGCGTGCTTGAAAGGGTTGTACACCGACTAATGGATCGACGACGGTTGTTAAGATTTTTTCTGGTGATTCATGTGCAATTTTCTCAATTTCGACGCCGCCTTCAGTCGATGCCATAAATACAATACGCTGTTGCGCACGATCAATGACTGCGCCCAAATATAATTCACGCGCTATATCACACGGCACAGCAATTAATAATTGATTCACCGGCTGACCATCTGCATTTGTTTGAAACGTGACTAAACGTTTACCCAACAAATCTCTTGCTGCTGCAACAACTGCCTCTTCAGAATCTACTAAACGCACGCCACCTGCTTTCCCGCGTCCACCTGCGTGTACCTGTGCTTTTACCACCCAATTTTTTCCACCCAAGCGTCTTGCTACTTGCAAAGCTTCTTCACCGGATGAAACAACTTCCCCTTTTCCAACAGGCAGACCCACTTTTGCCAGCAATTGCTTCGCCTGATATTCATGTAAATTCATAATGATTTCCCAAGTATTTTAATTAACTATTTTTAAACCAGTAAACTTTTTCGGTTATTTTGTCATACTGCGCTTTATGCACGGTATCTAGTTTTTATCAGTGTATCTCTGGATCCCGCGGATACACCGCGGGATGACAAAGCAGACACAATCAATAAAACACTGTACTAGTTGTGACAATAAAAAAATTTTATATATCTAATAATAAACGCGCTGGATCTTCTAACATTTCTTTGATACCCACAAGAAACGAAACAGATTCTTTCCCATCAATAATGCGATGATCATAAGAAAGCGCAACGTACATCATAGGACGAATCACGACTTGGCCATTCTCCGCCATTGGACGTTCTTGAATTTTATGCATCCCTAAAATTGCACTTTGTGGCGAATTCAAAATAGGTGTCGAAAGTAATGAACCAAACACGCCGCCATTGGTAATCGTAAATGTTCCGCCTTGCATTTCTTCTAGCGTTAATTTACCAGCACGTGCCTTTGTAGCAAACTCAGCAATTTTAATTTCAATTTCTGCCATACTCATTTGATCTGCATTGCGCAACACCGGCACCACTAAACCTCGATCAGTCGAAACCGCAACACCGATATCATAATAACCATGATAAACCACATCATTGCCATCAATCGATGCATTCACCATCGGTGAACGTTTTAATGATTCCACCGCAGCGCGCACAAAAAAGGACATAAAGCCTAAACGGACAGAATGTTTTTTCTCAAATTGATCACGGTAACGTGCACGCAATGCCATCACTTGCTGCAAATTAATTTCGTTAAATGTCGTTAACATAGCAGTGGATTGCGATACTTCGAGTAAACGCTCCGCAATTCGCGCACGAATACGCGTCATCGGCACACGTTTTTCTTCTCGGCCATTTTGATCCATTGTTGCATTCACACTAGCAGCCGCTTGACCTGTTTTTACAACTTCGAGAACATTTTCACGTGTAATCCGACCGCCACGACCCGTACCTTGCACGCCTTGCAAATCAGCATCATGTTCTGCTGCCACACGACGCACTGACGGTGCAAGTGGTGGCGTTTGCGTCGCGTTATTTTCTATTTTCTTTTCTGATTTTTCTAATTTTTCAACAGGCTGTGCTGGTGATGCGCTTTCTACTTTTGCGGCAACCGCTGTCATCGACGCACCAGAAACTGACTCAATCACTGCAATCACATCACTTGCTTTTACGCTACTGCCTTCCGGTGAGCGAATTTCTTTTAATATACCGTCAGCAGGTGCTGGCACTTCCAGCATCACTTTATCGGTTTCAAGATCCACAATATTTTCACCCATTGTGACCTGATCACCTGCTTTTTTATGCCAGACAGAAACCGTGGCATCGGAAACAGATTCTGGCAACATTGGAACCTTGACTTCTGTTGTCATGGTAATACCCTATTTATCAACTATTTCAGATTAAAAAAATAAAAAACCAATAAAAATAAAAAAATTATTTGGTCACACACGCTTCGCTTCACCCAGACATTACTGTAATGCTTGTGCAACTAAAGCAGTTTGTTCAGCTCGATGTAACGATGCATACCCTGCTGCTGGTGATGCTGACGCTGGCCGGCCAGCATAGTGCAACGATTGCCCTGCCAACAAACACGCAGGCAACATTTGTTGCAGATACAACCAAGCACCTTGATTCATGGGTTCTTCCTGACACCAAACAATCTCTTTGACTTCAGAAAAATCACGCAAGATTTTTTTCACTTCTTCTGCAGGAAAAGGATACAATTGCTCAAGACGAATCAATGCAACATCGTCCAGTTTCTTTGTATTTTTATCTTGCTCTTCTGCAGCAAGCAACTCGCGTTTTTCTAATAAATCGTAATAAACTTTACCGCTACAAAAAATCAATTTACGTGGATTTTTAATTAATGTATCGGGTATGACATTCTGAAAGCCACCCTTCGATAAATCATTTAAAGAAGAAATCGCCCGCGGATGACGCAATAAACTTTTTGGCGTCATGACAATTAATGGCTTACGCCATGGACGCAACATCTGGCGACGTAATAAATGAAATATTTGTGCTGGCGTCGTTGGCATACAAACTTGCATATTTTCTTGTGCACATAATTGCAAGAAACGTTCAGGACGTGCAGAGGAATGTTCTGGTCCTTGCCCTTCATATCCATGTGGCAACAGAACCACAAGACCACATAAGCGACCCCATTTTTGTTCGCCAGAACTAATAAATTGATCGAAGACAACTTGTGCACCATTTGCAAAGTCACCGAACTGCGCTTCCCATAACACCAAATTATTCGGCTCTGCGCATGCATAGCCATATTCAAAGGCCAGCACAGCTTCTTCAGATAAAACAGAATCCACAATATTAATTTGTGCCTGCTGGTCATTCACATGACTTAATGGAATATACACTTCATCTGTTTTTTGATCATGTAAAACAGCATGTCGATGTGAGAATGTCCCGCGTGCCGCATCTTGGCCACACAAACGAATCGGATAGCCTTCTACTAATAACGTGGCATAAGCTAATGTTTCTGCATATCCCCAGTTTAACGGCAGCTCACCAGCTGTCATTTTTTGACGCGCATCCAACATTTTCTTGACTTGCGGTTGCACCACAAACTGTGGCGGTAATTTTTCTAGCTGTACACCGATTTGTTGTAATAATTGCAAGGATACTGCTGTATTAACGGGTGTTTGCCATTGTGTGCCATGAAATTTTTCCCACGCATTGGTGTATTCATACACTGCATCTAGCGCAACAACACTTTTACCCGATTCTAATTTTTCTCGATAACGCTGTGCGAGTGTCTTATCAAAACCTGCATCAATCACACCCGCTGCTTGCAATTTTTCTGCATACAATACATAAGGCACTGGCATTTTATGAATTTTTTGATACATCAATGGTTGTGTTGCTGATGGTTCATCTGCTTCGTTATGACCATGACGACGATAACAAAATAAATCAATCACCACATCACGCTTAAAACGAGCACGGTAATCTGCAGCTAATCTCGCAGCAAATAATATTGCTTCTGGATCATTACCATTCACATGCAAAATGGGTGCTTCCACCATTTTAGCAACATCCGTGCAATACAAACTCGAACGCGCATCACGCGGATCACTTGTCGTAAAACCAACTTGATTATTAATCACAATGTGAATAGAACCGCCAACGGTAAACCAACGTGTTTGCGACAAATTAAACGTTTCCATCACCACGCCTTGACCCGCAAACGCCGCATCACCATGAATTTGCACTGGGACAACTTGATGCTGTTTTGCATCTTTACGTCGACGTTGTCTTGAACGCACAGACCCTTGTACCACTGGCGAAACAATTTCTAGATGGGATGGATTAAACGCTAACGATAAATGCACTGAACCCGCTGCCGTTTTTACATCGGAAGAATACCCCATGTGATATTTCACATCACCCGAGTACCCATTGGTCACTTGTTTTTCTTCAAACCCTGAAAAAACTTGTGCAGGCTCTTTACCTAATACATTCACCAATACATTTAGTCGACCACGATGCGCCATGCCAATTACAATTTCTTTGACGCCGGTTTCTGCACCATGTACCACTAAAGTATTTAACAATGGAATTAAACTATCACCACCTTCCAAAGAAAAACGTTTTTGACCAACGTATTTCATACCAATATATTTTTCTAGACCATCTGCCGCAATTAATTCATCCAGCAAACGTTTTTTTTCATCCAGCGTTGGCGAAAAAGCAGACCAGCCATGTTCCATGCGATGTTGAATCCACGCCGTTTCCTCCGCGCGCGTGATGTGCATATACTCAATGCCAATAGAACCACAATAAATTTTACGTAATGCTTTTTCAATTTCAGAGAAGGAAGCAGACGTACTTGGCAGGCCGCCTAAGCCATCTGCATCAAAAATTCGCTCACCTTCATTTTGCAAACCGTACGCCGCAGGATCTAAACGAGATGATGTAATTTGACGAAAACCCAACGGATCAATCGCTGCTAACAAATGCCCTTCACTACGATACGCTGCAATAAAATCGGTTACTTTTTCTTGTAAATGCAAGGTACGTGCATCGCCTTGCACTAAGTCCTGTGCAATAGAATAACTTCTCGGATGCTTTGCTAAATTAAGAAAATATTGCTTGACGGCTTCATGCGACGCATCACTGCTACCAGATGCAAGTTGCGAAAAATAGGTTTGCCATTCAGGCGAAACATCGGTGGGGTTCGCTAGCCATGTTTCATATAATGACTCAAGCCAAACATCATTTGTCCCAGTCAGCCAAGAATCTTGCTGCCATGCTTGCATAGAACGTTTTTTACGTGATTCAGCTGTTTTCATCAACATCCCCGGACACCATCATATCCTTGATGTGACTAATTGCCTGCGTCGGATTCAATCCTTTGGGACAAACATCGACACAGTTCATAATACCGCGACACCGAAATACACTGAAAGGATCAGCCAACTCTGCTAAACGCGCAGACTTTTCTGTATCACGACTATCGGCCAAGAAACGATACGACTGCAATAAACCTGCTGGTCCCACAAATTTATCTGGATTCCACCAAAAAGAAGGACAGGCGGTTGAACAGCAGCCGCATAAAATACATTCATATAAACCATCTAATTTCGCACGATCCTCAGGTGATTGTAACCGTTCTTTTGCTGGCACAGGCTGATCATTTTGCAACCATGGCTCGACACGCTCATATTGCTTATAAAAAGGCGTCATATCGACCAATAAGTCACGCTTGACAGGCAATCCAGGCAATGGACGAATGACAATAGGCTGCTTTAAATCCGCCAAACGTGTGGTACAAGCTAGCGAATTTTTGCCATTGATATTCATACCATCGGAACCGCATACACCTTCACGACAGGAACGGCGTAACGTCAAACTATCATCTTGTGTATTACGAATCGCTAACAACGCATCCAGCACCATAATGCAACGATGCGCCTCCGTATCCAGCGTAAATTCTTGCATATAAGGCTTTTCATCTTTCTCCGGATTATAGCGATAAATTGAAAAACGCATCGTCAACTCCTCCGGCTATTCGCGTGCACGCAATTCAATGGGTGGCACTTCTAGGGGTTTCATATTAATTGGACGTTCAGCAACGCGTCCATCAGAAAAATATAATAAATGTTTTAACCATTGCTGATCATTACGCTCAGGAAAATCAAAGCGCGCATGCGCACCACGGCTTTCTGTTCTTTCATTTGCCAGACGTGCCGTCGCATCCGCTGTATCCATTAGATTATCTAACTCAAAGGCTTCGATACGACTGATATTAAATTGCTGATTGTCATCTTGATATGCTGCTTGTTCAACACGTTCGCGCAAAGCTTGTAATTTTTTGAAGCCTTCTTGCATATTTTCTGCTGTACGAAAAACACCAAAATCATCCTGCATAATTTTTTGTAGCTCAACACGCAATGCTTCTAGATTTTCTTTTGGTTTTTGACCTTTTTGCTGCTGATGATTTGTTTCCCAACGTTTCACACGCGCCAAGGCAGCTTCAAAATCTGCTTCAGATGGCTCACGGAAACCAAGTCCTTCACGCACACTTTGTACGATATGAATACCTGCAGCGCGACCAAACACGACCAAATCAAGCAAGGAGTTCGCACCTAACCGATTCGCACCATGCACCGATACACACGCACACTCACCCGCTGCATATAACCCTTCAACAATTTCATCATGCTGGTTATTTTCTCTCACTGTTAAAACACGCGCATGCACGTCTGTTGGAATACCGCCCATAATATAGTGGCAAGTTGGGATCACTGGAATGGGATCTTTGACAGGATCAATTCCCGCAAATGTCATGGCTAAATCACGAATCCCTGGTAAACGTGTTTGAATAATTTCTTCGCCAAGATGATCTAATTTTAATAACACATGATCTTTTTTCGGCCCACAACCGCGACCTTCGCGTATTTCAATCAACGATGAACGTGAAACCACATCACGACACGCTAAATCTTTCATGTGTGGCGCATAACGTTCCATAAAACGCTCGCCATTGGCATTAATTAAATAACCGCCTTCGCCGCGACAGCCTTCTGTGACAAGCACACCCGCACCGTAAATACCCGTCGGATGAAACTGCCAAAATTCCATATCTTGTAATGGGATGCCCGCGCGTAATGCCATACCGAAGCCATCGCCCGTATTAATATGCGCATTGGTCGTGGAATAAAAAATACGTCCGGCGCCGCCCGTTGCTAAGACCGTGGCACGTGCTTTCATAAAGACAAGCTCACCTGTCTCAATATTCATCACAAAAGCGCCAGCAATACCTTTGTCTGTACGCACAAGATCAGTGGCAAACCATTCATTGAAAAAAACTGCTTTTGCTTCAAGATTTTTTTGATATAACGTATGAAGCATCGCGTGACCGGTTCGATCTGCTGCACAACATGTGCGGCGTGCCTGCTCTTGACCATAATGGCGCGTTGCCCCACCAAAAGCGCGCTGATACACCTTGCCGTCTGGATTACGCGAAAAAGGTAATCCCATATGTTCTAATTCGTAAATCGCCTCTGGCGCATTTTGACACATATACTCAATGGCATCTTGATCACCTAAGAAATCTGACCCAAGTACCGTATCGTACATATGCCAACGCCAATCATCATCACCATCAGTATTACCTAACGCAGCATTAATGCCGCCTTGCGCTGAGACAGTATGAGAGCGCGTTGGAAACACTTTAGAAACCACAGCTACATTTAAACCCGAACGAGCTAATTCAATTGATGTACGAAGGCCAGCGCCTCCGCCACCGATAATCAGGGCATCAAATTCACGCGTCGCGAACTTCATTTCATACACTCCAGAGAATAAATAGCGTCGCAAGAAAAAATCCGATCAGTGCTAACAACACTGCCGCATTTAGGCAGGCGCGTATCCAGCCGCAATGTATATAGTCCGTTACCACTGTCCAAATACCAATCCATGCGTGCCAAAGTAACGATAAAAAAAATAAACCTGTTATGACACGCACAGTGAGGCTATGAAAGAGCCCATGCCATTCAGCATAAGAAAGACCTGGATGCATTGCAAAAAAAGCAACTAACGCAATGATACAAACTAGCAGAAACACAGCAGAAAAGCGTTGCACCAACCAGTCATTCAAGCCTTGTCGATTTGCGGCATATAATTTTTTCACCATAACCAAATTCCTGTGAGGACTGCGAGTAAAATACTAATAGCAAGCACGAGCATGGCGGAAACTCTTCCGCCTGCGAGCGACTCGCCAATACCAAGATCCATCAATAGGTGCCGAACACCCGCAACGGCATGGTATAAAAAAGCAGACAGCCCAACCCATAGTAAAAACTTAACCCACGGCGGTGAGAACAGCGACACCAGTGCGTCAAATTCATCTGCTGACGATAACGAAAGACTAAACCCCCACAACATCAAAGGGATAAGCAGAAATAACAAAACGCCAGACAGCCTATGCAAAATTGAAACTATGGCTGGTATAGGAAAATGAATAGTAAAAAGATTCAGGTTAACAGGAGCTGTTTTTTTTGTGCTCATTAGTGGCGATTTCCCCGAAAAAACACGTTAATTATAGCTAGCGGACCTACCTAAAGCAAACGTTGCGCTCACACCTAATAGTTTTTATAGTTGACGCAAACGTAGGAGGGGAAAATGACGAGCGGAAGCAGAAAAACAGGTTCAGCAAAGTTAACAGCAAAAAACAAACACGTCACACTGGATATTCTCTCGGGCACCTTAGGACCGGATGTCATCGACGTCGGCCCACTTGTCAAAGAAGGTTTATTTACTTACGACCCAGGTTTTTACTCAACCGCCTCTTGTGAATCAGGCATCACGTTTATTGATGGTGACAAAGGAATTTTATTGTATCGCGGCTACCCTATCGAACAACTCGCCTTACACTCCGACTTTCTTGAAGTCTGTTACTTGCTATTAAATGGCGAACTACCAACGACCGCCCAATACGATCAGTTTCGTCACGCTGTCACGCATCACACTATGGTACACGAACAAATGCGCAACTTTTTTAATGGCTTTCGGCGCGATGCCCATCCGATGGCCATTATGGTGGGTGTCGTCGGTGCCTTATCTGCTTTTTATCATGACACACTCGATATTCGTATCCCCGAACACCGCGAAACCTCTGCGCTACGCTTAATTGCAAAAATGCCGACCATTGCTGCCATGTGCTACAAATATTCGATTGGCCAGCCTTTTATGCAACCTCAAAACAGCATGAGTTACACAGAAAACTTTTTACACATGATGTTTGCAACACCCTGCGCAGAATCCCGCCCCGATCCAGTTCTCGTGCGCGCCCTTGATCGCATTTTTATTTTGCACGCCGATCACGAGCAAAATGCCTCAACCTCGACCGTCCGACTTGCAGGCTCAACGGGTGCAAACCCTTTTGCTTGTATTTCTTCAGGTATTACAGCACTTTGGGGGCCCGCACATGGTGGCGCCAATGAAGCAGCTCTTGCGATGCTGCATGAAATCGGCGATGTGTCTCGCATTCCTGAATACATTGCACGCGCAAAAGATCCTAAAAGTAATTTTCGTTTAATGGGATTTGGACATCGCGTTTATAAAAATTATGATCCACGCGCCAAAGTCATGCGTGACACCTGTTACGAAGTCTTAGAACGTGTCGGCGCCCATGACGATCCTATTTTTAAGGTTGCACTGGCTCTTGAAAAAATTGCGCTGGAAGATGAATATTTTGTCAGTCGCAAACTTTATCCCAATGTAGACTTTTATTCTGGTATTACACTCAGTGCCATTGGTATTCCGTCTACGATGTTCACCGTTATTTTTGCCATGGCGCGTACGATTGGTTGGGTGGCGCATTGGAATGAAATGATCGGTAGCCCCTATCGTCTGTCTCGCCCAAGACAATTGTATACGGGACCGACAGAAAGAAATTATGTAGAACGAGAAGTGAGGTAACTCACTTCTTTGTCATCCCGCGATTCATCCGCATATCTTTATACACAATGCATTAAACCAAGGTTGTCCTTTCGTTTTATGTTGTCTTTGCATCTAACACTGTCATCCCGCGGTTTATCCACGGGATCCAGAAAATGATAGATAAAGAGATTGGATACCGCGCATAAAGCGCGCTATGACAAAGCAGACACAATGAATGAAACACTGTACTTATTAATGACATACCTATCAAAACCGCGCTTTTTATTTATTAGCTATTCTGATCGCCTTTATACACTATCGCTGGTGCCGTATCACCGCCAAACAAGAACGTTATATGCGCAACTGCCGCGACATCATTGATACCACCCGATAACGTATAGATATCACGCACATCGCCACCCAATGCAATCGACTCTGAAATAAAATATTGCGCACCAATCCCTGCATTCACATTGGCATTATTCACCGTGTTACTTCCCTTCACAGGCTTTAAACTGGTCACCCCAATACCTGCTACCACATAAGGTTCAAGCAACCCTTTTTTTGCAAAACGATACACGCCATCTAGGGTATAAATAAAACCATGTACATGATTGGTCCAAGGTGGCGTACCTTTCCCTTCCGTATTAATGACATCCGTCACAAAAACAACACCCCACCGAGAGGAAAAATCATAGCCTAAACGTATTTCAGGAATATCTGTATTTTGCAGATCTCTTTTTGCTGAAAAAATATAGTAACCTTGACCTACACCTACTGTCACAGCACCGGGGCGATTTCCCGCATAAGCTGCTCCCATAAACGCAACAACAGAAGCTGCGACAACACACTTCATTGTTTTTTTCATCATGCTTTTCTATCCTTAAAAAAATCACTATTTAAAAAAATAAAAATAAAAATAAAAATAAAAATAAAAATAAATACAAAAAATCACACCCAAGCACGTGGCGGTAAAAATTTTTCATATAACTCTGCTTCAGCTGAGCCAGTCACAGGGCGCCAATCATAATCAAAACGGACTAAAGGCGGCAGTGACATCAAAATTGATTCTGTTCGTCCACCCGATTGCAAACCAAATAACGTGCCACGATCATAAAGCAAATTAAACTCAACATACCGTCCACGACGATACTGCTGAAATAATTTTTCACGCTCACCATAATCGTGTATTTTACGTTTTGCTAAAATAGGTTGATATGCTGCAATAAATGCATCGCCAACAGCATGTAAAAATTCAGACCCTTTTTCAAAACCCCATGCATGTAAATCATCGAAAAAAATTCCGCCAATTCCACGCGCTTCTGCACGATGTTTTAAATAAAAATAGTCATCACACCATTTTTTGAAACGTGGATAGACATCTGTCCCAAATGGCAAACACGCATCGCGCGCACATGTATGCCAATGCACGCAATCATCCACAAAACCATAATACGGTGTCAGATCGAATCCACCACCAAACCAACTATGCACAGAACCATCTTGACGTGTAACGTATATAAATCTGACATTTGCATGGGTTGTTGGTACATAAGGATTACGTGGGTGCACGACGACAGACACACCCATTGCTTCAAAAGCACACCCCGCTAAACTTGGATGACGCGCTGTCGCACTTGGTGCGAGTGCCGCTCCTTTGACGCGTGAGAAATTGACCCCTGCTTTTTCAATCACTTCGCCGCCGGCAAGAATACGCGTTTTACCGCCACCACCGGATGCATGCTGCCATAGATCTTCATGAAAGCGCTTACCGTTTTCTTCCGCTTCAAGCATGTGACAAATGCGCGATTGTAGCTCAATTAACCAATCCGAGAGCGCATCAACTTTATTAGATGAAAAATTTATGTCTGTCACGCATATTCTCTTTGCAAAGGGAGCGCTATAATACGCAACAAATTTCCTTACTTCAAACCACTTCCGGGAGAATTCATCCATGTCATCCCTTGACTCATTTCAGGCACGCCGCACCCTCTCAGTCAATGGAAAAAATTATCACTATTTTAGTTTATCAGACACGGGATTACCGGTTGCAAAATTACCTGTTTCACTGAAAATTCTACTAGAAAATCTCTTACGCAACGAAGATGGCACTACCGTCACTGCAGCGAACATTCAATCACTCACCGATTGGTTAACGCACCGAAAATCTGATCAAGAAGTTGCCTTTCGACCCATCAGAGTGTTGATGCAAGATTTTACTGGCGTACCTGCTGTGGTGGATTTAGCGGCAATGCGTGACGCCATCAAACGATTAGGCGGCAATCCAGAAAAAATCAACCCCCTTTCTCCTGTTGATTTAGTCATTGATCACTCAGTTCAAGTAGACGAAGCTGGCACGCAAACTGCGTTAGCGTTTAATGCGCATCTCGAAATGGAACGCAATCACGAAAGATATCGTTTTTTACGCTGGGGACAAGAAGCGTTCAATAATTTTCAAGTCGTTCCACCGGATACGGGTATTTGCCACCAAGTCAATCTTGAATTTCTTGCCAAAACTGTCTGGCAACAAACGATCAACGGTGAAACGTTTGCATGCCCTGACACATTGGTTGGCACAGATAGCCATACCACCATGGTCAATGGGTTAGGTGTCTTAGGCTGGGGCGTCGGTGGTATTGAAGCAGAAGCCGCCATGCTGGGCCAACCTCTTTCGATGCTAATTCCAGAAGTTATCGGTGTTCGTTTAACAGGCAAATTAAAAGAAGGTGTCACAGCAACAGATTTAGTTTTGACACTCACCCATCTGCTTCGTAAAAAAGGCGTCGTCGGCAAATTTGTCGAATACTTTGGTCCCGGCTTACTTGAATTGCCACTGGCCGATCGCGCCACCATTGCCAATATGGCACCAGAATACGGTGCAACCTGTGGCTTTTTCCCAATTGGTCAAGCTACGTTAGATTATTTGCATTTAACAGGGCGCGAAGACCAACACATTGCGCTGGTTGAAGCCTATGCAAAAACACAAGGTTTATGGCACGACGCGACAACCCCCGAACCCGTTTTTACAGATATTCTCACGCTAGATCTTGATAGCATTACACCCGCACTGGCTGGCCCCAAACGTCCACAAGATCGCGTGCCATTAAGTGAAGTCAACACCGCATTTGATCAATTACTTTCAACGCAAGAACGCGCGCAATTATCAGAAAATAAAACAACAAATGTAAAACATGGCGATGTCGTGATTGCAGCAATTACCAGTTGCACCAACACATCCAATCCGGGTGTCTTATTAGCGGCAGGTTTATTAGCGCAAAAAGCCGTAAAAAAAGGCTTAAAAAAACAACCGTGGGTCAAAGCCTCGTTGGCACCTGGATCCCAAGTGGTCACGCGGTATTTAGCCGACTCAGGATTACAAACTGCGTTAGATTCATTGGGTTTTAATTTAGTTGGTTACGGTTGCACAACCTGTATTGGCAATTCTGGACCGTTAGCACCGCCGATTGCGACAGAAATCATCGAAAACAATCTCACCGTATCAGCGGTTTTATCAGGTAATCGTAACTTTGAAGGCCGTATTCATCCGCTTGTCAAAGCAAACTGGCTCGCATCGCCACCATTGGTCGTTGCCTATGCACTAGCAGGCACAACGCGCATTGATGTCACCCGCGACCCACTGGGTGAAGACACCTCTGGTCAACCGGTTTATTTAAAAGATCTTTGGCCAAGCAGCACAGAAATTGCAACGGCATTGGGCACCGTAACACGAAAATTATTTTTAGAACAATATCGCGATGTCTTTGCTGGCACACCCGAATGGCAACAAATGCAAATCCCAACAGAAAAAACCTATGCTTGGCAAGCAGATTCAACTTACATTCAACATCCGCCTTATTTTACGCACATGCAACGCACACCTGAAAAAATTCATAATATTCACGGTGCACGGATTCTCGCCTTATTAGGCGACAGTATTACGACAGACCATATCTCTCCAGCCGGCGCAATTAAAAAAGATTCGCCAGCGGGTAAATATTTGTTAGAAAAAGGCATCGCTGTAAAAGATTTCAATTCATTGGGTGCGCGACGCGGTAATCATGAAGTGATGATGCGCGGCACATTTGCCAATATTCGTATTCGTAATGAAATGGTGCCAGAAATTGAAGGCGGTTTTACACGTCACTTACCTGACAATACGGTGATGCCGATTTTTGATGCGGCGATGATGTATCAAAAAACACATACACCATTAGTGATTATTGCAGGCAAAGAATACGGCACGGGTTCATCACGTGATTGGGCGGCAAAAGGACCAAAATTGTTAGGTGTTGTGGCGGTGCTTGCTGAAAGTTTTGAACGTATTCATCGTTCGAATTTAGTTGGTATGGGCATTTTACCATTAGAATTTACAGACGGCGCAACGCGCAAATCGCTCCAACTCACCGGTGATGAAATCATTACAATTACTGGCTTAGAAAATACTAAGCTGACACCACGCATGTTGCTCACTGTCGACATTGAACGCTTGGATAAAAGTAAAATAGAAATAAAAACATTATGCCGCATTGATACGGTGAACGAAGTGGAGTACTACCAAAACGGTGGTGTTTTACAATATATGCTAAGAAAGATGTTATAAAACATTCCAAAATTAACGTTACACTCACCACGTCATACCGCGCTTTATGCGCGGTATCTTTATACACAATTCATTAAACCAAGGCTTTTTTGCTTTTAATGCTGTCACCCCGTTTAATGTTGTCGTTACGTTTAAACCTGCTATTCTGATTAATGTTGTCTTCGCGCCTAAAGCTATCATCCCGCGGCTTCGTCTGCGGAATCCAGTAGTTTGAGTCCTAAAGATACATCCAGCGATAATAGTAAATTTGCCCTACTATAAAACGGCATAAATCAGCACTAAAAAAATAGATGAACCCAGTTTAAAAACTTCTATACTTCCTATCAAAACCCAAAAAACTATAAATAATGAAAATCAGACAGCAATAAAAATAATTAGTAGCCTTAAAAAATATCAAAATGATCTTCAAAATGATATAAATAAAGGACGAATCAGCTTACTGGATAAAAAAATGACAGAAGATAAAATTAAAGCTATTCAAAACATAATTAGTAAAATTGAAAATGATCAAAGTGAAAATTTGGAGAATTCAGTACTCTCAACTGAAAAAATGAAAGAAGATTTTGCTACACTAAAAAAACATCGAAACTATTTCAGCCCGGTCTTCACAACTATTGCAACTTTGTTTGGAAGAACCATTGCAACCAAAGGTGAAAAATTGATTGAAGAAATCCAAAAAATTGCACAAGATGCGAAACAAGAATCAACATCACTTATCATTTCCTTTAAAAAGTGACTTTCAAGTAAATAGTAATAAAAACAATATGTTCAGCGCTTCCTCCACGAAGCGCTGATTTTTTTTATTCGCAATAAAATCAAGCTGTTCTGCAAAATTTATATAGCAAATCAAGCAATTATTAACTAGATAACTTCTTTGATACAAGCAAGAAATATGAAATTAAGACTATACTGAAGTTAACCTGATTCAATTTCTTAGCCAAAGTGAAAGGCAAAAGGGAAGGAGAAAATCATGTTTTCTTCAAAAGGTTTCCGAATGGAAGAAGATAAAAAATCACTACTCTCAACACCCATCCCTCCTTCTTCAATAGAAGGAGAAAAAGCCGATTTAAAATCAATACCAACAAGGCTGGATATGGAAAAATTTGCTAGCCACCCCGACAATGAATTTATTATTCCTGATTTACATGGAAATGCCATGAAGTTAATTTGGCATTTAATTCGCTACGATTTTTTAAAGCTATCAGAAAAAGACTACAAAGAATTACTTGATATTTATTTAAAAGCTGAAAAAGATGAGTGCACCCCAGACTTGCTCCAACGTTGGGAGGAAATCTTAGAAGATGCGGAATATAACCCAAAAGCTGGCATTCTTCATCTTATTGGAGATGAGCTTTGTGACCGTGGTGCAAATGATTGGTTAACATTAAAGCTAATTGAAATAATGCATGATTATAGCATTCCCTTTACAACAAAACTTTCAAATCATTCGCTGGAATTTATTTTAAAAATGGAGACCCATTTTTGGAAATTAAAAGAACTATCTACACATAAAAAATTGACAGAAATATCAGAGAAAAAACTAGATTTTGATTGTAATACGATTCTTTTATCAAGCCTACCTGAACATGCAAGTGCATCACGCTCACTCAGAACATTTGCAAAATTACTCAATGAAGGTTTAATCGAATGGAGCAATACAGATGAAGATGCGCCACGTGGTGTCCTAGAAATTTATAAAATTTATTTAAAACATTTGCAATTAGTAGATGCATGTGTTTATCCAGAAACAAACACTCTATTTCTAATTACGCATGCGCCTTTTAATATCAAACTATTAAGAGAACTTGCAGTATTATTTTCAAGAGATGAAATGAAAAATATAAAAGCTCCTATTTTAACAACCGAAGAATTAGAACGTGTCATTAATTTAGTAAATATTAAATTTAATTTATTAAAAAATAAATTTTTAATTTATAAATGCATCAATGATTCTATCCCTCAGTCATACCTAGAGATAAATTTAAAATGGGTTATGCAAACCGCTTTCTATAAACTTTGTTGGAATACTGTCGCGCCAAGTGCTCTGCCTGAACTTGCTGGGCAAGGGATACTTTATGATGATGTCCAACCAAAACAAACCATTATCGATATGTTTAGCATACACGGTCATACATCTATAAAAAGTCCATATTGCGTTGATGACGATTTTGGTAAAGGCTCATCAAAATATTGGAGTATAGATGATACAGCAAAAGCAATCTTACTACGTAGACCAAAAAAACTTGAGTTAAGTATGAAAAAAAAATTTACTGAAATAGAAGAAAAAACAGATGAGCCAAAAGAATCTTTATCTTCAAAACGACCCTCACATGGAAAGTAAGTAGTTAAATCGAATTGAGGAAGCAAGACTATGCCCATTATCGACAAAGAAAGCAAAGAAGAATATCTGTCTTATCTTGAGAAGATAATAAAGGCTATTGAGACTGAAAACCTCCCTGATCTTCAGCTGGCATTGGCCGAGATAAAAGAAATAAAAAATGAAATTGATAAAACAAGTATTTATACAAAAATTCAAAAAAAAATTAGCACATATGAGATTAAAAATACTGAAAAATCTAGTGAAGATTTTTCAAAAAACATAATTCTACTTTATCAAATGCTTTCTTTGACTTTACAATATTACATACCAGAAGAAGAAAGAACCAGTGATAATAAATTGCTGACGATACTTAAATTAGCAAATCTATATATCTCAAAAAAACCTTCTAGCTCAATCGGAATGGCTTATTGCACAATTGCGATTTTTATTAGCAGCATTAAAAAATCATTTCACTATCCTGAAAAATATAATGAGCTTATTAATTTTTTATACTCATCATTAAGTTCTCTTGCAACTGCTATAAAAAATATTCCAAAATATATTTCAGAAGAAGAACGAAAGAAAATTGAAGAAATCATTTGGGCTAAAACTATTCAAAATATAAAAGCAGCAGGCAACATAATCAATTCTTATACAATGCAACAGATCGCTAAAGTACCGGATAAAACTGCTTATGACACTGAGCTTTTTGACTTTGCTGAATTCCAATTTTGCTCTGTTTTTTTTAATCTTAAATCTTTGGTTTATCAAATTATTTCAAAAAAAATTAATATTGATGATGAAACAAAAAAAACTGACTCTGATGTTGAAAATTACTCGGTCATGCTTGTACGAATACTACAAGCAATTCAAGATGTTGATATTAGCAATCTTACCGCAGCTTTAACTAAAATTAGAGAAATTAACAATATTGCTGACCAACAAGATATTCTTAATCAAATTAACGTCATAACGGATAGTTACAAAAGATCTGACTCAGTAAAAGAAATTTCATTTGACGAAGAAACTGAAGAGAAAGCTTGGGAGGAAAATTTGACTCCAGAACAAAAAGAGAAAATATACACTCTCAATAAAATGCTTCCTTTAGTTATTCTGTATTTTTTGCCGGAAAAAGAACGTCTTCCTGATAATAAAATTTTCAAACTTTTACAACTTGGTTATGACGCAATAAATGAAAATCCTGCCAGTCTAAAAGGAGAAGTCTTTTGTTTTATCTATAATATAATACGAATGTTCGAATTGCAATTTGAAAAAAAAGAAACCCATGAAGAACTTGTTAAGTTTCTTTACCATTTTATCATCGATTTCTCTAATTATTTAGAAAAAATTACAAATAAACTGGATTTAAATACTCGCATTCAATTTAAAGAAGAAACATGGGAAAGTATAAATGATAAATTAATTGAAATGAGTAAAGATATTAGCAGCATAAGAAGAGAACTAAGACGTGGCGATAGCGATCTCGATAACGATGTGCTTAATTATGTTAAATTAATTTATAGTTCTTTCTTCCAACGCTATCAAGATGGCTTAACTCTTAAAGCGGATAGCTTATTTAAACTTCAAGAAGCAACAAGCCATCGAGAAAAACTGGATAAATCTAGTGTTACGGATATTGATACATCTAAACTAAATTCACGTTCTAAAAAATTAGAGGAAGCAAAAGAAAAAGAAGAAAAGAGAATATTCGCCACCAGATCAAGTAGCGATTTTTTCCGCTCTTTTAAATCTACAACAGGAAAAATTGAAAAATCCAAGCAAAAACACAAATCCGTACGCGATTCCAGCCTAGAACCTAAAAAAATTGTTTACGAAGAAAAAAGTGAACCATTTTCATCTGCGTTGTCAGATACTTTGCCACCAACAGAATTATCATTAGATATCATTCATAAAGAAACAGAAAAATTAATTATGGATAAATTAACATTTTATTTAATCACTTTTAAATATGGTGGAAAACCTACCTATGTAGCTTTCTCACCCGACATGGATTCTGATTATATACAAGATATTCTCAAAAAAGTAACAGAAGGTGGCGTAGGTCATTCGATCGACTTAATTGATCGAACCGAAAAAAAATTGAGAGGTTATGATCTAAAAGTTCGTTTTACTTCGGGAATACATGAACAAGAACGGGTGCTCGCAAAGCAAATTGATCTAGATAAACTGACAGTACGTCCTACCAAAGAAGGAGACTTACCATCCTCTGGATTTTCTTTATTTATTTTCGATGCGATTGCTTCTAAAAAGGATAATACGCCCAAGGGAATAACAACTTTTAGCAACCCAATAGAAACCGCTTTGAAAGCAACTGCAAAAGAACCAGAAAAAATACCAAAAAGAAAAAGATAATAGTAAAAAAATCAGACAGTGAATACTTATCCTACTGATTATACTATTTATTTTTTTAAATAAACCAAAATATCAAATAAAATCATATTGTTATGTTATAACTAGTTTTTATAATACAATTAATAGGTTATCTCAAAAACAACCCGTGAGACCAAGGCCACCTCATATAAAATGATCTTTTTCTGAACTATTTTTTACAAAAAGAAGCTGTCATCCCGCGCATGAAGCGCGGGATGACAGGATTAGGGGTATATTTATGCAACAACGCCGGTTTATCCGCGGGATGACAGCTTCTTTTGTTAAAAATGGTTCATAAAAATATCATGTTATATGAGGTGACCCTAGAAGCAACACCCTTTGATAATGCATGAAGCGCACTTCCATTAGTAAAATGGAGTCTGCTGCTGGGCGATTGCGGTCAGTCGAGCTAAAAACACAGATTACTTGAGCTGTTACAAACGACCACCCGCTGGAAGATAAGATTTAATCTAATTCAGAAAAAAACTGTAAGAATAAATTCTCAGTAAGGAACATTTTTTTATGCTCTAAACTTTTAACTCGTTGACCGTAAAAAAACAGTCTGATCCCGTTTCAACACCTTAGAACCGTATAGCTGGCCGGCTTGATGCAAGCTGCATATCTTTTATAAGCACATTATAGTTATCGGTTCTTACTTTATAAAAACGGCTAAGCGCTTTCAAATCGTATTCCGGTGAATATAATTCTAGCCCGCCTCCATCGTTCCACAAGCGATAGGGAGCGCGGTGCGCTCTTGGAAAAGTACTAAATCCTTTGTATATTGCGAAAGAAAAACCCAACTCTAAATTATCTAAAATGTCAAAAAAATGCTTTTTATTATTAATTAACTTATTATTAATCTTAAAAGTAGTTTTTCGATCCAATGTCACCGTATTGAAGTTAGGTTGTCGGGCAAAACAGATGTCACAATAGTAGGCATTCACGCAAGGTACGGATAAGTAACGCTGAGTAAATCCGACATCCAACCAGAGCTTCTTCAGCCGATCCATGTCATATCTGTTTTTCTGAGTCATGGATTTAGCAGCAAGAATATAAGTCTTGAGGGCTGACTGAAAGATGCGGAAACTCCAGTCATAGTGCTTTTCATTGAGGACAATACATTTTTCACTGTTCTCTTCTACATCTTTTGAGTTGTGTAATTCAAGTATTTCGGTATTGTGTTGAACGGGTAGCTTATATTTCGGAGCAATCTTAACCAGTCGTTTAAAAGAAGACAGCGGCATAGAATAATGAATGCCATTGCTGTCGAGCTCATTAAGTTGTAATGCAACTTCTGTCTCAGTCATAAAGCTGCTTAGAAGATTTCGCATGGGCGTATCCAAATTCCAAGCAGCAAACTTCAGCGGCGTGACGTCGTGAAAGGTACGTCCAGCATGATCGGTAAAGAAGGTGGTCTTGCCTTCAGAAGAAAGTTGCCACGAGAGCAAATCAGGATGGGATGCTTTTAGCTTGTCCAGAATTTCTCGCACGTGACTTTCATTCCCACAGTCGATCCCGTCAAAAAGTACTTGTGAAAGATGCGTTCTTTCGATTTTTTGTCGACAGGCGCGTAGGGAGTTAGCAAAAAAACTTGTTTTAGCAGCTAGTTCAACGGATGTTTTCTTTGGCAGAAACGCCAGAATCTGACCAAGGGTATCCTTGTTCTGCGTTCTTAATAGACCTAATGGCGAAAAATCTTCCTCTGCTTTTTTGCCAGATATATTAAAAAAAGTTTTCATTAAATCACTCCATGTTTCCAAAAGTTTACTAATAGGGAGTAATCCGTGATTAGTCTCGGGAGCCGTATGCGGTAGTTCCGTACGAAAGGTTGGCGGGTCTACTCACACCTCCCCGTGAGACAAATGCTCATTTACTCTCACCACCCTCATTGTCGGATTAATCGCATCATCTTATTCGCATCGTTCTCTGTTTTTTTTGTTGAACGATACGGGTTAATATCTAATCCACCACGACGCGTATAACGTCCGTAAACCGTTAACTCTAGCGGCTGACAACGTTGCATAATATCCATAAAAATACGTTCGATACATTGCTCATGAAATTCATTATGATTACGAAATGAAACAAGATAACGCAATAAACCAGCACGATTTATTTTCTTACCCGTATAAGCAATTTGCACACTACCCCAATCCGGTTGATGTGTGACTAGACAATTTGATTTTAATAAATCAGAAGTTAATACTTCTGTGACAATCGCATCAGATTCTATCTTCAGAAAATCTGGCTTCACTTGATAAACATTGCATTCTATATCTAATTCATCCAATGATTCGCCAGCAAAACATGTTGTCAAATCTATATTTTTATTTAGATTTAACATAGTTAATTGCTGAAGTGTCACTTCGACAGGTGCACCGACTTTCGCTGTTAAGTCTTTTTTTATGGTTTCTTGCACAATCGACGTATCTCTAAACTTTGTATTATTAAAAGAATTAAAATACAGTTTCATGGATTTTGATTCGATGATATTAGGCGACACACAGTCATAACAAATCACTGCAATAGCAACTATTGGTTTACCTTTTTCATTTAACCAAGACACTTCATAATGCGTCCATAAATCAAACCCAACAAATGGCAATGCATCAGACGAAAGATGAATTTCATCACGCTTTACTTGACGCGGTATGGCAAATAATAAGTCAGGGCAATACTCTGCAATATAGGCGGATTTTTTTCCTAATTCAGAATGTTTTATTAAATCATTTTCAGTCGAGGATGCCATTTTTTCTTTCCTATTTATTTACTATTCGCTTTGTTTTTATCTTTATTTTTGCTTATAAATACAAGATCTTTTTCTTTTAATATATTTAATTTTTCAGCAATCTTACTTTCCAAACCACGAGAGACAGGATGATAAAATTTTTTATCCCGCAATACATCTGGTAAATAACACTCTCCCGCCGCATACGCATCCGGCTCATCATGTGCATATCGATACGCTTTACCATACGCCAAAGAACGCATTAATTTCGTTGGCACATTGCGTAAATGTAACGGCACATCCAATGAACCAGTTTGTTGAATCGTCTGCATCACATCATTAAATGCGGTGTACACAGCATTACTTTTCGGTGCCGCCGCGAGATACACCACCGCTTGCGCCAGTGCTAATTCACCTTCGGGCGAACCCAGCCGCTCATACACATGAAATGCATTCACCGCCACTTCCAACGCGCGTGGATCCGCATTTCCAATATCTTCCGACGCAATCCGCATGATACGACGTGCTAAATACAAAGGATCGCAACCGCCCGTGAGCATGCGGCATAACCAATACAATGCGGCATCGGGTGAAGAACCGCGCACCGATTTATGCAATGCTGAAATTTGATCGTAAAAATAATCGCCCTGTCGATCAAAACGCTGCAAAGTTTGTTGCAATACTTCGGTTAAATGCGCTTTCGTCACGACTAGGGTTTCTGTTGCAGAATCACGTTGATCTGCCAGCATTTCTAATAAATTTAAAGCACAACGTGCATCGCCTTGTGCCGCAGTCACCAATAGTTTTTGTAATTCAAGCGGGAATTCAATCAAGAATTCACCCAAGCCATTTAGTTTATCCGTCAAAGCAAAATGGATGACTTGCAATAATTCATCTTCCGATAAAGATTTTAAAACATATACACGCGCACGTGAAAGCAATGCATTATTCAATGAAAATGAAGGGTTTTCAGTTGTTGCACCAATTAAAATTAAAATCCCCTCTTCCACAAAAGGCAAGAAAGCGTCTTGTTGTGCCCGATTAAAACGATGAATTTCATCTACAAACAAAACCGTGGCTTGTTGATTTTTTTCACGTCGCGCTTTGGCTGCATCGACAATCGAGCGAATTTCTTTGACACCCGAATCAATGGCAGATAGTTTCACAAAGTGCGCTTGCGTGCTTTCTGCTAACAAACATGCCAACGTGGTTTTTCCTGTGCCCGGCGGACCCCAAAAAATCATCGAATGCAATACACCTTGCAACAACGCTTGCCGTAACGGTTTCCCTTCCCCCAATAAATGTGTTTGCCCAACATACCTTTCAATGGTATGAGGGCGTAATCGCGACGCTAATGGTTGAAATACAATGTCAGGAAGCGCGGACAACATCGACTCCCTTAGGTACGTTAAATTTGAATAAATTTAACGGCAAATTTTGATTCATTTTCACTGCATGAAATTGCAATAATGTTGTTTGATTTAAATAATTACTAAACTCCATACGATCAATCACGCCTTTTTTAAACACTAAACGAATACCGGTTAACGTACTATTTTTATCTTTTGGTATTAATAAAAAGCGTTTTAATGCTTGCTGAGATTCTTGCTGCGTCACCGATTCCATCTTCACTGTAAAATTTTTCTCTGTCACTGTTTCTTTGCTACTTAATAATAACGCGGGCATATCTGCACCTAGATTTTTAAACGGCCGCACCGTCACTTGCGCCAAATCCGGCTCATAAATCCAAATAGATTTTCCATCCGCCACAATCGTTTGCTTATCATTCCCTTGTGTTTCCCAGCGAAATTTTCCTGGGCGCATTAATGCTAATTTTCCATGTGTATCATTAATAATATTACCATGCAAATCAACAACACGTTGCGAAAATGTGGCTTGCAATGTTCTTACATTACCTAATAACTGATCCAAACTGAGTGCTGATGTTTGCGCGACGCTCGCCATGACAGAAAGAGAAAAAAATATAGAAAAAATAAAAATAAAAAAATTTTTTAATTTAAAAATACATCTAAAAAATAGTTGCATAAATTTTATATCCTAGTATTTTTTCTATACTTCCACCGGCGGTGGCGCTAACACTTCTCGTGAACCCGAATGATCCATTGTACTCACAACGCCGGCGGCTTCCATTTCTTCCATGATACGTGCTGCACGGTTGTAACCAATTTTTAAACGACGCTGCACCAAAGAAATTGATGCACGACGCGATTCTGTGACAATTCGCAAGGCATCATCGTACAGAGGATCCATTTCACCGCCCCCTTCTGCCCCGGCTGCGCCCTCACTGGCACTGCCTTCTGTCACTTCCGCAAGATAATCAGGCTTGCCATAAGTTTGCCACGCCGCAACCACGCGATGCACTTCTTCATCTGCCACAAAGGCACCATGTACACGCACTGGTACGCCTGTACCTGGCGGTAAATACAACATATCGCCATTTCCTAATAACTGTTCTGCACCTTGCTGATCTAAAATAGTGCGCGAATCTATCCGCGAAGACACTTGAAACGCCACGCGCGTCGGAATATTTGCTTTAATCAAACCAGTGATCACATCGACTGAAGGACGTTGTGTTGCTAAAATTAAATGAATCCCCGCTGCCCGCGCTTTTTGCGCTATACGAGCAATTAATTCTTCTACTTTTTTACCCACCACCATCATCATGTCAGCCAATTCATCGGCAACCACAACAATCGTGGGTAGCGCTTCCAAAAATTCAACGGGCTTACCATCAATCACTAACCATGCAGGCGCTGCCAAAGGTTGTTTTTGGCGCGCCGCTTCCGTGACTTTTGCGTTATAACCCGCAAGATTGCGTACACCTAATGACGCCATTAAACGATAACGTCGATCCATTTCTGCAACACACCAACGCAACGCATTCGCTGCATCTTTCATATCGGTAATCACGGGTGTCAATAAATGCGGAATGCCTTCATAGACGGACAATTCCAACATTTTTGGATCAATCATAATGAAACGTAATTGTTCTGGCGTTGATTTAAATAACATGCTTAATAACATGGCATTAATGCTGACCGATTTCCCCGATCCTGTCGTCCCCGCGACTAATAAATGCGGCATTTTTGCTAAATCGACCACCACCGGAAAACCTGCAATATCTTTCCCTAACACGAGACTCACTGGCGAACGCGCATCAAGATATCTTCGCGATTCTAAAATATCGCGCAACACCACCATTTCTCGATGTTGATTCGGTAATTCCAAACCAATCACCGATTTTCCAGGAATGACTTCCACGACACGCACGCTGGTGGCCATCAAGGAACGCGCAATATCTTTTGCCAGTCCCGTAATTTTACTGACTTTAATGCCCGGTGCGAGATCTAATTCAAAACGTGTAATAATCGGGCCTGGATGTACGGCTACCACTTTCACTTCAACCCCAAAATCTTTTAAACGCTGTTCCACTAATATAGATAATTCTTCGAATGAAATTTGCGAAAACCCTTTTCCTTCAGATAATGGGGCTGGATTTAATAAAGTCACTGGCGGTACTTCACCTGGACGTAATTTCACACTGGATGGTATTGGTGAATGCGCTAATTTATTTTTTTCAACCTGTATTTTTTTCTCTGGCGTTTTTTCTAACTTTTCAAATGACTTGTCTGGCTGAGTTGCCATCACAGGCACACGTTGCGGAATAGGTTTCTGTACGGCTGATACAATAACAGGAGATTGTAATTTTTTTTCCTTATTTTCTTTATTATCTTTACTATCTTTCAATCGCTCTTGCCATTTTTGCTGTAAATACTGTTTGCCCACACTAATCAATGCAATGATGCGAAAAAATAAACGCGTCGCATAAAAGCCAATCGCATCAATTAATCCTAACCAAGATAAGCCTGTTAATAACGTCACGCCAGCAAGAAACGCGGCCATTAAAAATAATAAACTCCCCGTGACACTGAAAATGCGTTTCAAGCCTGATGCCGTCAATTCGCCAATCACACCACCAGGTGACGCCGGCAACCAATGAAAAACCCCACGAAAAGAAAGCGCAACCATGCCACAAATGCTAACTAAAATAAGCAAACACCCTATGCTTCGCAACACTAATTCCGATGAAAATCGTATTTTTTTCGTGGATGTGACTAGTTTCTTTTTATCATTTTTTGTTAAATTTTCACTATTTTCAGAAACATCCCGTAATGCACTCCAAACACCAATAACCAATAAAACTGGAAAAAGAAACGCAATACAGCCAAATAATAATAAAAAAATATCGGCAAGAAATGCGCCAGCACGCCCGCCACGATTATAAATCGCTGCATGACCGAGGCCTGTGCTTAACCACCCTGGATCGCCGGCATGCCAAGTGGCAAAGGAAACCCACAAAAAAAGTGCAAGCGCAACGATGACAATCATTAGACCTTCACGCAGACGATGTCCCATCTGAATGGCAAGGGGACGGTGGGCTGGCTGTTTTGGTCTCACCTGTTTCAATCGCGGGCTCCTGCTTTACGTCGTGAATGACTTTACGTACTATAGCATCCCTTCTAGAGCGCGAAAATGCACAAAAATAGGGTTTTCTGATGACCAGTCCAAAACATGAACGTCTGATTATTCTTGGCTCCGGCCCCGCAGGCTGGACAGCTGCTATTTATGCCGCGCGCGCGAATCTTTCGCCGTTACTCATCACCGGTATGGAACCTGGCGGACAACTTACGACAACGACCGATGTTGAAAACTGGCCGGGCGATGCCGAAGGTTTACAGGGTCCTGCGCTAATGGAACGGATGCAGCAACACGCTGAACGTTTTCAGACACGTGTCGTCACAGACCATATTCACTCCGTTGATTTCAGCAAAAAACCTTTTGTTTTAAATGGAAATGAGACATACACCTGCGATGCAGTCATCATTGCAACAGGTGCCAGCGCCAAATACCTTGGGCTGCCGTCCGAAAAAGCCTTTATGGGTAAAGGCGTTTCAGCGTGTGCCACCTGCGATGGATTTTTCTATCGCAATCAAAAAGTCGCCGTAGTGGGAGGTGGCAATACAGCTGTCGAAGAAGCACTTTATCTCTCCAATATTGCCTCGCACGTGACCGTCATTCATCGTCGTGATAAATTTCGCTCAGAAAAAATTCTTGCTGACCGTTTAATGAAAAAAACCGTCGAAAACAAAGGAAATATTAGCATTGAATGGCATGCCGAAACCGATGAAATTCTCGGTAATGACACGGGCGTCACAGGCATTCGCATTAAAAACACACAAACAGGTGCTACAAAAACTATCGATGTCAGCGGTGTGTTTATTGCGATCGGCCACTCACCCAATACCGCCATTTTTAATGACCAACTCGCCATGAACAATGGCTATATTAAAATTACCAGTGGTCTTGCGGGCAATGCCACAGCAACCAGTGTGCCGGGCGTGTTTGCTGCAGGTGATGTGACGGATCAGATTTACCGTCAAGCGATTACCTCCGCCGGATCCGGTTGTATGGCGGCACTCGATGCAGATAAATATCTTGAAAGCTTGAAATAACAAACTCTCTAGTCACAGTGTTTCATTGATTATGTCTGTTTTATCATCCCGCGGTTCATCCGCGGGATCTAGAGAAACGCTAATAAGCACTGGATGCCGCACATAAAGCGCGGTATGACAGAATCAATGAAACAGGTCCCTAGTCATAATAAAAAAATCAAGCTTCACCTGATTCTTGATTGCTTACCTCTTTGATTTGAGGCATGATCTGCCCTTTGCCAATTTATCGGAGTGATAGAGCTGCTTTATGTCCAAAGAAGACCAGATTGAAATGGACGGTAACGTCACTGATGTTTTACCCAATACCATGTTCCGCGTACAACTGGATAACGGCCATATCGTTACCGCCCATATCTCAGGAAAAATGCGCAAAAACTATATTCGCATCTTGAAGGGCGACCGCGTGACTGTGCAACTGACCCCGTATGATTTAAGCAAAGGCCGCATCACCTTTCGTAGTCGCGACGGCAAAACAACGCCTAACAGCCTTGCCGCTGCCAATGCCGCGAACCCTGAAGGCATCGATCCCGAAAAGACTTAATCCATTAGAAATAGCGGCAAAATACTAAAAAATTCAGCGTAAAGAAGCTTTTTTTGTAACTACTCAGGTAGTCAGGATTTTTTCACTTGACTGACCGCAATCGCGGAACAGTAGGTTGCATTTTACCAATGACAATGCGCTTCATAAAATCATGAAAGAGCGATGCTTTGATAACGTACAGCCTCGGCGGGACCCATGTGATGCAGTCAAGTGAAAAAAGCCTGACTACCTGTGCAGTTACTTTTTTAGCAAAAATTAGCAAACAAGGAAGTTTGCAAAAATAAAATTTCCCACAAGTTATCCACAGCCCACCCACATCTTTTCCCATTGCAAGAACAGTCTAGATACACTATCTTGTATTCCATAGACGATGGTAACCTCAATATATTGTAAAAGGGGTGACCATCTCCCCTTTTGTTGATTGTCCGTTTCGGAGAGGCATATGGAATCACATACCCTAAAAGATCGCCCTGCTTTATCTGTTCATCCACTCAACCCAGATGCAATTGATATCACGCCCGGCACACTCAATGTGATCCGTCGAAACGGTACACTCACACCTTTCGACGCCAACAAAATCATTATTGCTATGACGAAAGCATTTTTAGCCATTGAAGGTGAAATGGCTGCAGACTCCGCACGTATTCATGAAACTGTCAGAGACTTAGTCAAAAACATTACAGATACTTTCCATCGACGCTTACCCACCGGTGGCACCATTCATATTGAAGATATTCAAGATTTAGTTGAACTTGTTTTAATGCGTAAAGGCGAACACAAAGTCGCACGCGCCTACGTTTTATACCGCGAAGAAAGACGCAAAATTCGCGAAGAAGAACAGAAAAAAGCGGTTGCCGCAACAATCAAACCAAAACTACATATTAAATTGGACGATGGTCATTTAGCACCTCTAGATATCGATGCCTTATCACAACGTGTACGTGCTGCTTGCGCAGGTTTATCCGATGTATCGCCAGAACATATTGTCAGTGACACACAACGCAATTTGTTTGATGGTGTTCCTGTGAAAGAAGTGAGCAAAGCGCTCATTATGTCTACACGTGTCTTAATCGAAAAAGAGCCTAATTATAGCTTTGTCGCTGCCCGTCTTTTATTAGATGATTTGCGAGCAGAAGCCTTGCAATTTCTCGCTATCCCGCTTTCCAATCATCCTGATGACACACAAGCGTTGTATACAAATTATCTAGAAAAATATATTGAAAAAGGCATTGCACTTGAATTACTCAGCCCCGAATTAAAAAAATATAATTTAAAAAAACTTGCTGCTGCGCTTGTTCCCGAACGGGATTTACAATTTAACTACCTTGGCTTGCAAACACTTTACGATCGCTATTTTATTCATAGCCATGGCGTACGTTTCGAATTACCACAAGTTTTTTTCCTAAGAGTTGCGATGGGTTTAGCTATTAATGAAAAAGACCCTGACACACGTGCGATTGAATTTTATCATCTACTTTCTTCTTTTGATTTTATGAGTTCCACGCCCACACTTTTTAACTCGGGTACGCTGCGTCCACAACTTTCTAGTTGTTATCTCACCACTGTCCCAGATGATTTAGACGGCATTTTTGGTGCGATACGGGATAACGCTTTACTATCAAAATATGCGGGCGGTCTCGGTAATGATTGGACACCGGTACGTGCTATGGCTGCTACCATCAAAGGCACTAATGGCAAATCCTTAGGTGTCGTTCCTTTTTTAAGTGTTGCTAATGCAACAGCAGTCGCTGTCAATCAGGGTGGTAAAAGAAAAGGCGCAGTGTGTGCCTATCTCGAAACATGGCATCGCGACATCGAAGAGTTTCTTGAACTGCGCAAAAATACCGGTGATGAAAGACGCCGCACCCACGACATGAATACAGCAAACTGGGTTCCCGATCTGTTCATGCAACGTGTTATTGAAGAAAAAGAATGGACCCTATTTTCACCGGATGAAACACCTGACTTACACGATCTTTACGGTGATGCATTCACCCAAGCCTATATCGCCTACGAAGCAAAAGCAGCACGTGGCGAACTGAAAAATACAAAAAAAGTCTCCGCAGTTGCACTATGGCGAAAAATGCTTGGTATGTTATTCGAAACGGGTCATCCTTGGATAACATTTAAAGATGCTTGTAATCTACGTTCACCACAACAGCATGTCGGCGTCGTACACAGCTCTAATTTATGCACAGAAATTACATTAAATACATCGCAAGATGAGATTGCTGTCTGTAATCTCGGTAGTATTAATTTAACTGCACATTTAACAGCAAATGGTCTCGATACCGAAAAATTACGTCGTACAATTCATACAGCTGTTCGCATGCTCGATAACGTGATTGATATTAACTACTATTCCGTTCCACAAGCACGTCAATCGAACTTAAAACATCGTCCAGTGGGACTCGGCTTAATGGGTTTCCAAGACGCGCTGTATGCACTAGGCCTCTCACCTGCTTCCGATGAAACCGTTGAATTTGCCGATCGTTCTATGGAAATCATCAGTTATTATGCTATCGAAGCATCGATGAAACTTGCGGCAGAACGCGGCCCTTATTCTACTTTCAATGGCTCACTTTGGAGTCAAGGAATACTGCCAATTGATTCAATTGAATTACTCGCAAAATCGCGTGGTGCATTGTTAGAACAAGACAGAAGCCAAACATTAGACTGGGATAGCTTACGTAAAGATGTCCAGAAAAATGGTATGCGTAATTCGAATGTACTGGCTATTGCACCAACTGCAACCATTGCAAATATCGTCGGCGTGTCACAATCCATTGAACCGACTTATCAAAATCTTTTTGTGAAATCAAATTTGTCTGGCGAATTTACTATTATTAATCCATGGCTCGTTGCCGATCTAAAAAAAGCAGGGTTATGGGATGATGTGATGGTTAATGATTTAAAATATTACAATGGTAGTGTGGCACAAATTAGTCGCATTCCAGATGCTTTAAAAACACGCTATGCAACGGCATTTGAAATCGATCCAAATTGGCTCATTGAAGCAGCATCACGTCGGCAAAAATGGATTGATCAAGCACAGTCACTGAATCTTTATATGGCGCAACCTTCTGGTAAAAAGCTTGATCAACTGTATCGGCTCGCTTTTATTCGTGGATTAAAAACCACTTATTATTTACGTAGCATGGGTGCAACACATACAGAAAAATCTACCATTCATGATAGTGCATTGAATGCAGTAGCAGCAGAACAAGCTCCAAAAGCTTGCCTTATTACAGACCCTGATTGTGAAGCCTGCCAATAATTTTAAGAGGACACGACTATGTCAGAAGTGAACACAGCAGAAAATCGATATGCACCGATTAATGGCGCCACCGGCCTTGAAGCGATTGAAATGGGTGCCGCACGCATTCAAGTGGACGATAAAAAAATTATCAACTGTCGTGCAGACTTGAACCAATTAGTGCCTTTTAAATATAAATGGGCATGGCAAAAATACCTTGATGGGTGTGCAAATCATTGGATGCCAAATGAAATTAACATGGCTGCGGATGTGGCACTCTGGAAAAGTCGCGACGGCTTAACCGAAGATGAGCGCTTAATTATCATGCGTAATCTTGGGTTTTTTTCTACAGCTGATTCATTGGTTGCAAATAATCTTGTATTAGCTGTCTATCGCCATATTACAAATCCAGAATGTCGTCAGTATTTATTGCGTCAAGCATTTGAAGAAGCATTGCATACCCACGCGTATCAGCATGTGATTCAAAGCTTAGGTATGGATGAAGCAGAAGTTTTTAATATGTACCGAGAAGTCCCAGCTGTCGCAAAAAAGGCAGCATGGTCTTTACCCTATACGCAAAGTCTTGGCGATCCTGAATTTAAAACCGGTACACCTGAAAATGATCAACGTTTACTACGTGATTTAATTGCGTTTTATGTCATTTTTGAAGGGATTTTCTTTTATGTCGGTTTCACACAAGTACTCTCTATGGGTAGACGTAACTGCATGACTGGCACATCGGAACAATTCCAATATATTTTGCGTGATGAATCGATGCATCTAAATTTTGGTATCGATGTAATCAATCAAATTAAAATTGAAAATCCGCATTTATGGACAGAAGATTTCAAACGTGAAGCCATTCGCATGATTCATGAAGGCGTTGATTTAGAGTACCAATATGCCATTGATACCATGCCACGTGGCATTTTAGGAATGAATTCTGCAATGTTTCGTGAATATTTAGAATTTATCGCGAACCGCCGCTGCGCACAGATCGGGCTTGAGCAACAATTTCCTGGCGCCAGCAATCCTTTCCCATGGATGAGTGAAATGATGGATTTAAAGAAAGAAAAAAACTTTTTTGAAACCCGTGTCACTGAATATCAAACAGGTGGCGCACTTAACTGGGATGAATAAAACTCATTCACTAATAAGAGGTTAGTGATTAATTAACTATAAAACACCGGGTAGTTGGCACAGCTTGATTGCTACTTACCCGGACAGTTTATGTAAAATTAGATCAAAAAATTGACAGGACAAAGAATACACGATAGAATTCTGATGGCTTTAGCGTGAGATAGTAACAACTTACTGAAAATTAAGGAGAAAACTATGCAACGACCGCTCTTCTCATTCATGTTGATGTTTTCGTTGTTCCTTTCACAAGGCGCACTTGCAGGCAATGCTAACAGCATTGGTAATGCGATCCTAAAAGGCGTACAAAGCCACACTAACCCTAGCACCAGCTCACCCAGCACAAAACCAGGTAGCACAATTTATGGTGGCAAAGATTTTTCACATATGATTATTGCTTAGAAATAATAGATCTATAGTAGATATATAATAATAGATACATAGAATTTAAATTTTATTACTAAGCAAGTCATCATTACAAATCACATGATTTATTTTTTTCGTGCAAATCGAGTGATATTTTTCTCATCCTTCATTTCTAATTCTTCTGATTGTAAAGCAACAAGCGAATGGTCAAACAATCTTAGGCCATTGCTACGATGAGACATGCTTACTGAGTCTTGTACAAAGCCTCTTCCAGCGGCGAATATGTGTCCTGAAGATTTCGACGCTTGCTGCTGTTGTATATCACTACTAAATTTTTCTCGTTGTGCTTGCTGAAACAGCTCAAATTCCTGTTGTTGTTTTTGCTGAAATAAGAAAAAATCTTTCTCTAGGCGTTGAAAAAAATCATTGTCAGGTGCTTCTGCTGGATAATCTTCCTTAGATTCCATCACCAATAAAGAAGACGTACGTACTGCTTCAGCACTTGCTGTGAAAGCAGCCCTAACTAAAAGCTGATACTTTTCCTCTTCTTGCTTTACAAATTTACCTACTAAGCTTTTAAGATCCCAGTTAGTCTCATGCTTTATTTCTTCAGCGCTAATTAGCTCTTTTCGAGTGACTGGACAAAGAAAAGTTTCACCTTCACTTGCTAGTTTGTCTCTCACCCACCTCGCAACATTCATGCCTGTTGACAGAGTCACAGGTTGATTGTCAGGTTTTTCACCAAATAATATTTTGGAAACAGGACAAATAAATTCTACCGGTATTTCTTTACACTCAATCGCATCTAAACGTTCTTGCAAATCATCTTTTGAAGAAAACACCTGCTGATCAAATGACTGATGCGAATTATTTTCAACGCTTGGCATACCAAACAAGGCAGCAATATGTTGATGACCAAATCGCTGCGCTTCCTGTGCTGCCGTGCGATTATTGTTGTTTTGATGATATATATCGATACCTTGAACAGCCATCAGCAATTCGACAATGGCAGTGTGGCCCTGCGCACTAGCCATTATTAACGCTGTGTTGCCATAAGCATTGCTAGCATTAATACTCTCAATGCTTAAGTCATTCAACAAGCGTCTAGCAATCTCAATGTGGCCCTGTGCACAAGCCATCATCAGTGCCGACTCACCATGACGATTAACAATACTTGCATTAATGTGCCTAGCACTTAACAATCGGTCAACAATTGCTAAAAAACCGCGTTCTGATGCCACGATTAATGCTGTATTGCCATCAACATTCACCGCATTTATATCAACATTGACCCTCAAACCAAAAGGGCTCGCCAAGGATTCGACCATCTGAAAATCACCAGACTCGGCAGCTAAGATCAAGAGCGTGCTACCGTTACCTCCAAACAAGGTAACATCAAAGTCAAAATCAAGGTTGTGGCGGTTTCGAGAAATATAAGAATGCATGATGGCCAACTGCTCATCATCATTACCAGCAGCTTCTTCAATCCTTCTCAGTAAATCCACTTGGCTTTCAATTATTTGTTCTGGAACATTTGATCGACTAAATTTATTACCCATTATTATTTTTCTCACTTATATTTTTTATAAAAGAAATTTCACCCACGATATAAAAAAGTAGGAAAAAAGAAAAAAATTATATATTCATAACAAACAAGAACGAAATTACACTGTTGATAAAGAAAAATTTTACTAAAAAAACTCTACAGAGTGGTAAATGACTATTAAATCTTTAAATTAACCAATTAAAAAAATCAAAATTAAATAAAAATAATTTTTATCAATACTATGAATGCGTCACATTAATCTTTGCATTTGCTATTAAACTTGTTTGATAAGAATCATATTCTAATTCGGCAATTGATTCTTGTAAGTTTTTAGCAGCCTGCTGATAAGCAGCTGAAGAAGAATCTAATTTTTCTGCTGAACTCATCGCTTTTAAAATGACAATTGCATAGCCATTGTTTAATTTTACGGAAGCAACAGAAGAAGGCTTGGGTAGCTGAAACGCTTTTTGCAAAACCGCCTCATCTATTTTTTTACTTGGATCTTCTCTCTCAATAAAACCAGTTTCTTTTACCACTAAACGATAGTTGCTTGCAACATCAGCAAGTGACATTTTGCCTTGACGTAACTGCTGAACAATACTCTCAACAAACTTTGCTAGCTTCTCTTGATTACGTTGCGCTTCTATCATAGCCACAATTTTTTTACGAACACTTGTGATTGGCAGAATCGTTTCGGGTGTGTGTTCTTTTACTCGCAACACAATCACACGATTTGCATCAACTTCAATGACATCACTATTATTACCTTGCGTTTTCACATCGTCAGAAAATGCAGCATCACGCACAGATGCTATAGAAGAAATATCATTTTTATTGCCGATATTTTTTTCAAAAAAATCCGTTGATTTAATTGATAATCCTAGTGATTTCGCGGCGGAAACTAAGCTCTCAGGATGCTCGTAAACTAAACTAGCTAATTTCTCTCTTAACTCACTAAATTTTGGATCAGCGATATCTTTATTTTCTGTTTTTGAATGATTTGCATCTTTTTTAGGTTGTGCAATTAATTCAATATAATCAACTTTGACTTTTTCAGGCTGAAAGAAATCGTTTTTATGGGCATCATAAAACGCCTGAATATCAGACTCACTTACTATATTATTAATAGTATTTTGCTTATTATTTTTATCAGAAAAATAATTTCCCGGAATAACGAACCAATCTATATTTCTTTTTTGTTTTAAAAGTGATATCGCACGAACTACTTCATCTGACAATACAAAAGCAGAAGAAAAAATTCCAGTTCTTTGCTGGTTAAAGATAAGCGAGGTTTTAATCAGATCAATAAATGCATCAGGTGTATACAACATCGTTGCTAAGGCATTTCCAAAACGAGAGGGTGAAAAGAAACCATTTTCTTGGAACTGAGGCATGGCTTGCAAAAAACTTTCTACCTGCTGAGATGAAATACGATAGTGCATAGCATAGGCTGCTTGCTTCAACGCAACATTATTTAGCAACATCACTAATGCACGTGATTTTAATTCAGCCGAAGAGAAAGTGGCTTTACCACCAGAATTTAATTCTATTTGACGCTGCAACCGCTCTGTTTCCAACGCAAGCTGTGAACGGTTAATCTCTGCACCATTTACCGTCGCAACGACCTGATTATCACCAGTGGAAGTCAGGTAATAATGAATTCCCCACAGAGCAAATGACAAGATAAGAATTGATATAATGATACCGGCTATCCAGCCGTGTGTGCGATCGCGTATTTCCTGCAGCATGTTTAACGCCTGGTCTTTAATACAAGCTGTTTATAAATTATGGCGGAGTGGACGGGACTCGAACCCGCGACCCCCGGCGTGACAGGCCGGTATTCTAACCAACTGAACTACCACTCCTGATAGTTTTTACACTTTGTTATCTTTTTTCTTGCTTGGTGGGTGCTGAGGGGCTCGAACCCCCGACCCTCGCCGTGTAAAGGCGATGCTCTACCAACTGAGCTAAACACCCCGGATCACGTTATACGTGATTCTGATTCAATTTTCTATTCTTCTTTTACTAAATCTTCTTTTACTGCGTCTTTCAGTGCTTTACCTGCTTTAAACCCAACCACTTTAGCCGCTTTGATATTAATTTCTTGGCCTGTTTGGGGATTACGTCCTTTTCTCGCTGCACGTTCTTTTACAACGAATGTTCCAAAATTGACAAGTACGACAGGTTCATCTTTTTTTAATGACAATGTAATTGCATCAATTAACGCAGCGACCGCACGCTCTGCTGCTGCACGCGTCAGCTCTGCTCGATTTGCAATAAATTCAACAATCTCTGTCTTATTCATATATCCCCTAATTTTTCTATCCGTGGTTGAGATCATTTAAGGGGGCATTTTTCATCCCTTTTCCCCCTACCAATAATTGAAGTGTGATTTATACCAACAGCAGGAAATGCCTGTCAAGCAAAGGATATCAATGTGTACGAGGTTGTTCATCTTTTCGTGATTTTTTCACCTGTGCACGACCCGATACTGGTTTGATAGGTTTCACTTTATGTTTTTTTTCTTTCCCAGATTTACCAACTGTACGCTCGGTATAGCCATTTAATGCGTACGTCAATACTTCGTCTATCCATCGGACAGGTTTAATATCTAAATCCTTCTTAATATTATCTGGTACTTCTTTTAGATCTTTCACATTTTCCGAGGGAATAATGACATGTCGAATGCCACCTCGATGCGCAGCAAGTAATTTTTCTTTAATACCGCCAACAGCAAGCACTTCACCACGCAACGTAATTTCACCAGTCATTGCATAATCTGAACGCACTGGCAATTTGGTAATTACAGAAACCAAAGCCGTACACATCGTTATACCTGCACTCGGTCCATCTTTTGGTGTAGCGCCTTCTGGCACATGAATATGGATATCGTGACGATCGAAGAAATGCCTATTAATACCAAGTTTCACTGACCGTGAACGCACGACCGTCAGAGCGGCTTGTATGGATTCTTGCATCACTTCCCCCAACTGCCCTGTATATATCGTTTTCCCTTTCCCTAAGACGGTAACTGCCTCTATTTCAAGCATCTCACCACCTACTTCCGTCCACGCTAATCCCTTTACTTGACCAATTTGATCTTTTTCTGCAGCCATATCGTGACGGAAACGTCGCACGCCTAAATAATGCTCAAGATCAGCAACGCTAACGATTTTCTTTTGCACCTTACGTGCATTTTTCTGTAATAACACTTCTTTCACAACTTTTCTGGCGATTTTCGAAATTTCTCTCTCTAAATTTCTCACACCTGCTTCACGTGTATAATGCTGAATAATGTAACGCACCGTTTCTTCTGGAAAACCTAATTCTGTTTCTCGCACACCATTTAATTCCATTTGTTTTGGAATTAAATGACGTAATGCAATATGCACTTTTTCATCTTCCGTATAACCCGGAATACGAATAATTTCCATACGATCTAACAACGCAGGTGGAATATCTAAAGAATTTGCAGTCGCCACAAACATCACATCAGAAAGATCATAATCGACTTCCAGATAATGATCATTGAACGAATGATTTTGTTCAGGATCTAACACTTCCAGTAACGCAGAAGCAGGGTCACCACGAAAATCCATCGCCATCTTATCAATTTCATCTAATAAGAAAAAAGGATTACACGCATCAGTTTTCGATATTTTCTGAATAATTCGACCGGGCATCGCACCAATATAGGTTCGTCGATGACCACGAATTTCAGCTTCATCTCGTATCCCACCTAAAGACATTCGTACAAACTTACGTCCTGTAGCATTCGCAATCGATTGACCTAGTGATGTTTTACCCACACCCGGCGGACCTACTAAACAAAGTATGGGGCCTTTTAATTTCCTAACACGCTTATTCACCGCTAAATATTCTAAAATACGTTCTTTTACTTCTTTAAGACCATAATGCTCTGTCTCTAAAATTTTTTCTGCTTCAGAAAGACTGGCACGTAAACGTGAACGCGTTTTCCAAGGTAAGGAAAGCATCCAATCTAGGTAATTACGCGAGACAGTTGCTTCCGCGGACATAGGCGGCATCATTTTTAATTTATTCAGCTCTGCTCGGCATTTTTCTCGCGCTTCATCTGTCATACTTGACGCTTCAACTTTCTTAGCAAGCGCTTCAAATTCATTAGGAACGTCTTCAAGCTCCCCTAATTCCTTCTGGATCGCTTTCATTTGTTCATTTAGATAATATTCACGTTGTGTTTTTTCCATTTGACGCTTAACACGTCCGCGAATTTTTTTCTCAACTTGCAGTAAATCAATTTCAGATTCCATGACTGCGACAAGTTTTTCTAACCGTTTTTCAAGGTCAGCAATTTCTAATATTTTTTGTTTTTCTTCTAATTTCAATGCAAGGTGTGCAGCAATGCTATCAGAAAGACGCCCGGCTTCTTCAATAGCAAGTACAGTTGCTAAATTCTCTGCAGGAATTTTTCTTAATTTGACATACTGCTCAAATTGCGATTTTAACGAACGGATTAAAATTTCGATTTCACGTGCACCTGAGTTAATATCTTCAACTAACTCAACATCCGCAAGAAAATATCCCTCAACAGGCAAAAAATTTATAATAGACGCACGTTGCACGCCTTCAATTAATACTTTTACTGTGCCATCAGGTAATTTTAATAACTGCAGCACCGTGGCAAGCGTACCTATTTTATAAATATCTTTTTCAGTAGGCTGTTCTTCTGACGCATTGATTTGCGTGGCAACAAGAATACGCTTGTCTGCTGCCATCGCAATCTCTAATGCTTTGATTGAACGTTCACGCCCTACAAATAAAGGAACTACCATAAACGGATAAACAACAAGATCACGCAAAGGCAGTACAGGCACACCTTTCAACTTTTCAATACTTTCTTCCGACATGAATTCTATTCCTACTCTGATGCCGCAAAAGCCTGTTCATTATTGTTTTCGTAAACAAAGATCGGTTCTCCGCCGGAGATACACGCTTCGTCAACGATCACTTTTACAACATCTGCTTTTGCACTACTTGATAACGAAGGAAGTTCATACATGGTGTCAAGTAATGCTTTTTCAAGAATAGCACGCAAACCACGTGCACCTGTTTTCTTTTCTACACATCGTTCTGCAATCATGCGTAATGCTGTATCTTTAAATTCGAGAGAAACACCTTCCATTTCGAAAAGTTGCTTATATTGTTTAACCAAAGCATTTTTCGGTTCTGTCAAAATACTGACTAACGCATCCAGATCTAACTCATCTAATGTCGCAATAACAGGCAAACGACCAATTAATTCAGGAATCAAACCAAATTTGACTAAATCAGAGGGCTCAAGCTCACGTAACAATTGATCATTCGACTTACTCTCTTTGAGAGATCGAATTTCTGCCGAAAAACCAATCCCCGATTTTTCAGAGCGGTCACGAATCACTTTTTCAAGCCCAGCAAATGCGCCACCGCAAATAAAAAGGATATTACGCGTATCGACTTGAATAAATTCTTGCTGAGGATGTTTGCGCCCACCTTGCGGAGGCACTGAAGCAATTGTCCCTTCAATCAATTTTAGCAACGCTTGTTGTACACCTTCACCGGAAACATCACGTGTAATCGATGGGTTTTCAGATTTCCTAGAAATTTTGTCAATTTCATCGATGTACACAATACCTGTTTGCGCACGCGCAACATCATAATCACATTTCTGCAGTAACTTCTGAATGACATTTTCAACATCTTCACCAACATAACCTGCTTCTGTCAGTGTTGTTGCATCTGCTATCACAAACGGAACATTTAACAAATGTGCCAATGTTTCTGCCAGTAACGTTTTACCACTACCTGTTGGCCCAACTAAAAGAATATTACTCTTACTAATTTGTACTTCGTCTTTTTTTGCACGATGACGCAAACGCTTATAATGATTATAAACAGCAACAGAAAGCGTTTTTTTTGCTAATGACTGCCCCACGACATGTTCATCGAGGATACGACGAATTTCGCGCGGTACAGGTAATTCAGGTAAAGCACTACCGACTTCTTTTGCAGGGTCTTCTTCACGAATAATTTCATTACACAATGTAATGCACTCATCGCACACATAAACAGAAGGACCCGCAATTAACTTGCGCACTTCATGTTGGCTCTTTCCACAAAAAGAACAATGAAAGAGTTTTCCTCGGCTACCGGTCGTGCTCATGGCAAATCTCCCTAAACAATGACCCCATTGTTATTTGTCGCCCTTAGCGGTAATAGCAATTTCACGATGTGAGAGAATTTTGTCTATCAAATGATAATCTAACGCTTTTTCTGCGCTCATGAAATTATCTCGATCTGTATCTTTCGCAATAATTTCTTCTGATTGACCTGTATGATACGCGAGGATTTTATTTAACTTAGCACGAATTTTCAGTGTTTCTTCTGCATGAATCGCAATATCAGACGCTTGCCCCTGTACGCCACCTAATGGTTGATGAATCATCACTCTTGCATTAGGAAGACAATAGCGTTTACCCGCTGCACCGCCTGCAAGTAATAAAGCACCCATACTAGCAGCTTGCCCAATACACATCGTACTCACATCAGGCTTAATAAACTGCATTGTATCGTAAATTGCCATACCAGACGTTACCACACCACCAGGTGAGTTAATATAAAGTGAGATATCTTTATCTGGGTTTTCTGATTCTAGAAAAAGCAACTGGGCGACGACCACATTTGCAACATAATCATCAATTGGGCCGACGATGAAAACCACACGATCCTTAAGAAGCCTTGAAAAAATATCAAAAGAACGTTCACCGCGTGCCGTCTGCTCAACAACAATTGGCACAAGGCTTTGACTCACTGTACTCATCGCTAGGCTATCCTTCATATTAACTTTGATCTCCGATCAATTCTCGATAACTCACTGCCTTCTCAACCAGTTTTGCGTTTTCAAGGAGCTTTTCAACCAACATCTCCTCTGCAACCTGCGCGCGAATACTATTCAGCGCATGTTGATTATTTCTGTACCAACGAATGACATCTGTTGGATCTTCAAAGGATGCCGCAATCTTCGTTAGAAATTCTTGTACACGGGCTTCATCAGCTGAAATACCATACTGTTCCGCCATCCCCGCAACAATTAACCCTAACGCAGTGTTACGTTTAGCTGTTTCATAAAACTTTTCTTTTTCTTCTACAGAGTGTGAATGACTCTCTTTTCTTCCACAAGCTTCATTATGGAGTCGACCCGCCTCTTGTTCAACCAATCCTTTTGGTACTTCGACAGAATTTTGCTCAAGCAACAATGAAAATACCTGATTTTTCAATTTTTGACTGGCGATACGCTGCGCTTCACGCTCAAGGTGTGTACGGATCTCTGCGCGAAGAGCATCCATACCACCTTCTGCTAATCCTAATTTTTCTGGCAAAGAAACCTCTTCCTCTACCGTCACCTGTTTCTCTTTTGCGTCGCTGGATGTATCAACCTTGTCTGCGCTATCCGTTTGATCTGATACAACAGCTTGAGCAGATCCTGTCCATTGTGAACTAATTTTTTTAAGGGCAAAATCGACATCTTCATCTGACACAGTCACGATTTCTTTTTCAATCGTTAATGGATCAAATTTAAGATCTGTCAAAGAGGGAAAGATTTCAAAAGTTGCGACAAATTCAAGCGGCTTATTCGGTGCGATTACTTTAGGCTCTACCTGTGGGGTCGTGGCAGGCGTCAATTTTTCTTTACGAATTGCCTCAGTTAATGAGGATTGAATTAACTCACTCAATGCTTCTTGGCGAACAGCGTGACCGTACTGCTGCTTAATCACACTCAGTGGTACTTTACCGGGACGGAATCCTGGCACTTTTGCTTTTTTTGCTAACGTTGTAATGCGATCGTCAAATGCACGATCCATTTCATTAGATGGCACGATAATCGTCAAACGTCGCTCTAGCGCCCCTAATGCCTCAACCGATACTTCCATAACACTCCCCGATGGTTCAAAAAATAATCAGATTATACATCCCCTGATGGGATAATACAGTGACCATACAAATGATATTGGTGCGAAAGGAGAGACTCGAACTCTCACGGGTTGCCCCGCTGGAACCTAAATCCAGTGCGTCTACCAGTTCCGCCACTTTCGCAGATGCCGCTGACTGGCGGGTTTTATACACAAATGAAGCCATACATTCAACTGGATTGTACCAGATGTAGCGCCGGTAAGATATTTTCAGGGCAATCAGAGAATAACGCATCCACCCCAAAGCCTAGAAGCTCAAGCGCACGTTCCGGGCAATTAACGGTATAAGCAAACAAAGCATCTGCCGTCAATTTTAAACGAGAAGCTGTTTCCGCCGTTAATAAAGCGTGATTCACATGTAAACTCTCACAACCCAAACGAAGAAAATCCTGCTCCCAGTTCGGCCTGAAAGTGTGTAATCCCATACCGATGGGATAATCAGGTAACATTTGCCGGACACACTCCAGCGCAACCATCGAAAAACTAGAAAACATGATGTTTAGAAGATGCGTCTCCGCCGACCACGCTTGCATAATCGCTGCAACACGACGCACGGTCTCATGTGCTTGGCTATCCTGACATTTGATTTCAATATTCGCAGACAGCCCTTCTACTTGTAAAACAGCTAACACTTCGATCAAACGCGGAATAGGCTCCCCTGCATAGGCAGCCGAAAACCAACTACCCGCATCTAATGTCCGCAGATAATGCCAAGGATGATCTGATACGCGCCCGATTCCATTCGTTGTGCGCTCCAGCGTTTCATCATGAATGACAACCACTTCCCCGCATTGTGCCAGCATCACATCAAACTCAACCCACTTGGCACCGGAGGCACTTACCGCGCGAAAAGCAGCTAACGTATTTTCAGGTGCATGCATACTTGCACCGCGATGCGCAATCACCGGAGGATTAATGATAAACAATAAAAATACTCCTAATTTATGCCTTGTAATAGCTCAGTAGCCGTGTGTTTTTTGCTTAACTGCATATCAGTCGCCCATCAGCTGTTACAAGTGATCGAAGCTTTGCCCTTTCCTATCACATGAAAGCTACTTTTATCAGTAAAATGCAGCTTACTGTTTGGCAATTGCGATCAGTTAAACAAAAAAACACACGGCCACTAAGCTATTACTATGCCTTTTGATAAGGTAGATAAACAGGCTCCCATATCTGCGCACGCAAATGGGCAACCAAATCCTCAGGCGGCGCAATCCCTGCCAGCCCTTCATTTAAAATTTCTTTCGCAACAGCCAACGCGACTTGAAAAGAAACTTCACGAATATCCCGCAGAGAAGGCAACAAACTCGCCGAAGGATCCATTTTGGCGGGCGATAAATCTGCCAGCGCATAGGCAGCTCGCATAAAAATACCATCGGTCACTTTTTTGGCTTTCAAGGCAACCAAGGCAAGACCTAGTCCCGGAAAAATATAGCAATTATTTGTTTGATCGATAGGAAAAATACGGCCTTGATGAAAAACAGGTGAAAAAGGGCTACCCGTACTGATTATCACACGCCCACCTGTCCAATATAGTAAATCCGCTGGCACTGCTTCAGCGCGTGAATCCGGATTAGACAATGGAAAAATAACAGGGCGCTGCACGGATGCTGCCATGGTACGCACAATCTCTTCTGTAAAAGTACCCGGTTGACCCGAAACACCGATTAAAACGCTAGGTTTGACATGACGAATCACATCGATTAGCGACACACGCCCCGCTTGCACTAACTGCCAGCCAGCAACGCGTGAACGTGGGTGTGCGAATGGCTGTTGAAAATCAGGTAAATCTGTGTCATCAGTCATTAACAATCCCTGCTGATCGACGAGATATAGCCTTTGATGAATCTCTTCTGCGGACAACCCTTCTTGTCGCATCGCCTGCCGGATAAAACTTGCAATGCCACAACCCGCAGAACCTGCACCCACAATCACGACACACTGGTCTTGCAGAGAAACGCCGGTAATGTGTTTTGTTGCCAGCAAAGCACCTGTCGCGACAGCTGCTGTCCCTTGGATATCATCATTAAAAGAACAGATACGATCACGATAACGGTCTAATAATGGCCCCGCGTTTTGCCGCGCAAAATCTTCCCATTGCACTAAAACATGCGGAAAACGTCGTTTCACTGCCGAGATGAATGTATCAATAAATTCATCGTACGCCGCGCCACGAATGCGGGGATGCTGCCAGCCAATGTACAATGGGTCATTTAACAAATCGGGGTTATCCGTACCCGTATCTAGCAACACAGGCAGTGTGTAACCCGGGTAAATCCCTGCACACGCGGAATAGAGAGCAAGCTTGCCAATGGGAATCCCCATCCCACCGGCGCCTTGATCACCTAATCCTAGAATACGCTCACCATCTGATACAACGATCACTTTGACTTGATCAAAATGCGGATTAGCAAGAATACGATCAATATGCTCTCGATTCGGCCAAGAAATAAATACGCCACGGGGACGACGGTAAATATGACTGTAACGCTGGCAACCCAATCCCACAGTCGGTGTATAGACAATAGGCAATAACGTCTCAATATTTTCTGTCAATAAACTGTAAAAAAGCGTTTCATTCGAATCTTGTAAATCACGTAAATAAATATATTTTTCTACTGGTGAGCTTTTGCTAATACACGCAGCGAGTGATCGCTTACGTTGTAATGTTAGATCCACTTGGCTGGGCGGCAGCAAGCCCCAAAGATTAAATGCCTCGCGCTCGGTTGCTGAAAACGCCATCCCTTTATTGAGCAAAGGATTTTGTATTAAGCTAAAATCTGTCTGCTTCACTTTTACAATCACTTGACCATCTGCTTGCTTAATAAACTCATGATCCATTGGACATCGCCTGAAGAGAGTTGAAACGAATGAGTTTGTACTTCATGAACTCTTCTCATCACCATACTTGTATAAAAATAAAAAACATAGGTGTTTATGTTACCTGAAATCAGATTAAAATTGCAGCGCCATAATAAATAACGCACAGTATAAAAAAGAAAATGCCTACCCTTACACACAAAACCTAGCAATTAAGTTACCCACTTCTTCCGGGCAATCTTTAACTTCTTTTGTTATCACATCGCACACTCCATTTCTTCTTTTTTTCTCTAAAAGATCGCTCTGATAATTTAAAAATAAAGATAATTTTGGCTTATACAAAGAATAACTCTCAAGGCCATGAAAATTATTTTCAAACAATACATTAGCATAATCACCAAAAAGATAATTTCTCGCTTCTACTTCAGGAAGCACCTCAAGACAAATAGAGACAAGATAACTAATTTTATTGATATCGAGAACCTCAAAATTCACTGACAGCAAATGATTGAGCAGATAATTAGCAAGTTTTTTTTCATTACCTAGAATTTTCGCTAACTCAAACAATTCAATCAATAAGGATCGCACAATTTCTTTGGAATTTATTATGAAAGCTGAAAAGACAAGCGAAGTTAACTTGTTCACTTTAAAAGAAAAAACAGGCATGAGCGCATCCACAATCTCTTGCTGCGCTTGCCACATTTTTTCTCCCTCCAGCTTACCACCTCTAACAAGCATCGCCAGTCGTATTTTACAAATAACAAATAGACTATATTTACGGTCTTCAAAAAAACATTTTTTAAAATAAATATCACCAAGAAAATCATTCTCTTTTTTTAACAAATTAAAAGTATCAAATAAAAACTTAAAAGGAAAACGATATAAAAAATCAAAATTTTCTTTTATTTTATAAGAAACCACGCCATGATTAAAAAACAAAAAATCTTCCACAAGACTCACAATGGATTTTTTCAATGCAGTTTCAACTAACTTGTTAGACCATACCTGCTCAGGGACACATGCTAATAATTGAAGCATCGATTGACGAATAATTTTTGGCATTCTGCCAGAATAATTTTCACAAATAACCACTACCAACTTAAGCTGCACATCTTGTAAATAATTCAAAATATATTGTTGATCAAGCAAATGAAAAAACTTTTGAATGATTACATCATCCACCAGACCTTCAAAAGATAAAAATCTACAAATGAGTGAAAATACACAGTTTGCAAATTTCTCCAATGATCTTCCTAACAAAGACATCTGCTTAACAACAGATAAAAGGCCAGCTGCATACACCTGCCATGATGGATTTTTATCATCTAGACAATAGCTAATTAATTTATCAAGCAATTCATTTTTTTCTTTCTCTTTAAAAAAGGGAATGAATTGATCAAGTAAAAATAATGTATTTTCAATAATTCCAACATCAGCGCTAGCTAGTTGAGAAATAAAAAAATCAAAAATATATATACGAAAAAGATCCCCTGATGACAATTTATTTAACTGGTATCGCCCTAAAGGAATCAAGCCAAGCACGCTGATGACGTAGTTTCTTTTAGCCTCCTTATCTGCTAGCAATGGTATACTTCTTGTATTTTGCATCATTTGTTTAATAAAACTAATCTCTTCTTTCTCTGAAAATACTGGAAGAACATAAGACAAAATAATTTTTACTTCATCATTTTTTTTGCTTTCTTTTTTCTTATCAGGCGAATTGATTAAGCTCAAAACACTTTCAGAAATATATTTTTTTGGTAATTTATGCAAAACCTTCACCGCTGACTGAATATAATCAAGCAATATTCGGATATCTGCAATATCACATTCTTCATAGGATAGACAGTCAGCAAGATAGTGAACTATCATTTGACTTAATTCTTTCTGGTCTTCTTCAGTAGCATCAACAGCAAAAAAATCAAATACATCGTTAATCATGATTGCACGTGGATCAAGTGAAGCTTGTTGATCGCTCGCTATGAATTTTTTGTAAATAATCAGTGATAGTTTAAGTAACTTACCATGAAAACCCAAACAATCATCTCGCGCTGCACAAAATTTCCTAAGCATAAAGCATACGTGAGCAGCGCCATACATTTCAAACTCTGAAAGCTTCACTAACAAGCTCACTTGCTCGAGCATCCTAAACAAATTCTTAATCCGCTTTGAAAAGTTAACTGTTAAATAATCCTGCGATATATTAATATATTGCTCAATATATCGAATGTGACTATCCTTATTTTCTTTCTCGACAAAAATAGAAAAATAAGGAGATGAACAGATTACTGAATCGATTTTACAAATTATTTCACATTGTTTTTCTTCAGGAAAAACAGGAATAGCTTTTAATAGAAATTTAAAAGCAATTTCTATTTCAAAAAATTCATCATTCTCTCGCATAATAATCGCAAGCGCATCCTCAACACTTTCAACAATATCTATCAGTGAAAGAGGCACGCCTGCAATGCTTTCCATATTTGCAGGCAAATAATCCAAATTAATTTTATTTCTTGCAGCAACAAAATCAGGCGCATAAGCTAAAAAAGCGGATAACATGACTTGATAATTTTGCTGATTATCTATTGATAATTTTTTGATTCGTTGGTTTAGGCTATATGCCCATTTTTCTTTCTCATTAATCACACTAAAAAAACTATACGGTGTGATTATTTCTCGTCTTTCTGCTTTTTCTTCTTTTTCTTCTTTATTTTCTCTTGCTAATTTATCAGTTTGTTCTAATTTATCAAAAAAATGATCATTCATTAACCGCCAAATTGTCTCTGCTGTACTTTGCTTATTTTTATGCACGATACTGCACAATTTTTTCATACAGACATAAAAAAACTGATTCGCTATTTCCATCCTGCATTTTCCTATGCTCATCCTTTTACTTAGTCTCGCATAGGGGATTGCAATACACTATGGCGTCCTGTCAGAATAGCGCTCTTTTTTTTGAGCATGGTTTGAAAAGTGGCATCTAATTTACCTAATCCGTTGTACCCGCCCTTACCTAACACCGATTCACGGGAAACCTTGACCTTTACTGGACTAAGCAGCAGCCGCTTAGCCCTGACAATTAGTAATATTCTTGCACAAAGTGCGCGGCCAGTTTGTATTATTACAGAAGATACGCTGACTGCCGAACGCCTTGAAGATGAGCTGCATTTTTTTTGTGGTGGCATGGCAACCACTATTCTGCATTTACCTGACCGTGAAACACTGCCTTATGATCGCTTTTCACCCCATCGAGACATTATCTCTAACCGATTAGAAACCTTGCACCGGCTTCCCTCGCTAAAGAAAGGTGCAATTATTTTACCGATTGCCACACTGATGCACCGCCTATGCCCCGCTGACTATTTACAGCAATTTACTTTTTTGCTGAATACCGGCGAGACAATGCATATCGAAGCATTACGCTTGCGGCTTGAAAAATCGGGATATCGCTGTGTGAGTGAAGTCCGAGAACACGGAGAATTTGCCGTACGCGGTTCGATTATTGATCTTTTTCCGATGGGTTCACGCCACCCTTATCGAATTGATTTACTCGATAATGAAGTTGATTCAATCCGTATTTTTTCGCCAGACACGCAAAGAACACTTGAAAAAACCAACAAAATTGCGCTACTACCTGCACACGAATTTCCACTCACCAACACAGCGATTGACTATTTCCGTAGCCGTTGGCGCAGTGAATTTGCTGGCAATCCATTAAACTGTCCGATTTATCAAGATATTTCAAATGGTATCCCATCGCCCGGTTTAGAATATTATCTTCCTTTATTTTTTGAAAAAACAGCGACGCTTTTTGATTATTTACCACCTGATGCGCTGATTATTCAAATTGGCATGCTTCATACAAAAGCAGAAGAATTTTTTGCAGAAATTACTGCACGCCATGCGCTACGTGCCAATGAACTTACGCATCCTATTTTACCACCCGCACAACTTTTTTTATCTGTACCAGAGGTGTTTCAACAATGTAAACAGTATGCTGGCATTAAAATACTCTCTCACACTGAGACGAGCGCAGTTAGCAATAAACAACAAAAAAATTCGATTCATTTTGCCATGCAGGATTTACCAGATTTAGCCATACAAGCAACGGCTGAAAATCCTTTCGAAAATTTAAAACAGTTTATTCATACATGGCCGGGTACAATTTTATTTTGTACAGAAAGCGCTGGCAGACGCGAATTATTATTACAACAACTTGCTGAATTAGCTGTCTACCCTGCGACATTCACTTCTTGGGCAGACGCACGACAGAGTGCAGAAAAATTTGGTGTTCTCGTTGCACCTTTTGAAAATAGTTTTTGTTTAACAGAACCTGCACTTGCCGTTATTACGGAAAATAAATTGTCAGGCGCACGTGTTTCGCAAAAACGCCGTCGTCGGACAGAAACACCAGAGGATACCGATGCGATTGTTCGTCATCTCGCTGAATTACAGAAAGGTGCGCCGGTTGTGCATATCGAACACGGCATCGGTCGCTACCAAGGGTTAATCACCCTGACTGTTGAAAATCACCCAGCTGAATTTTTATTACTCGAATATGCAGATCAAGCTAAATTATATGTCCCTGTCAATGCATTACAATGCATTAGTCGTTACAGTGGCATTGATCCTGACAATGTTCCACTTAGTCGTCTTGGTAGTGGTCAATGGCAACGTGCACGACAAAAAGCATTTGAAGATATCCGCGATGTGGCGGCAGAATTACTCGAAATTCATGCTGGGCGTGCTGCACAAAAAGGGTATTGCGCAAGTATTCCGGATAATGATTACACGCGTTTTGCGGCTGCTTTTCCTTTTGAAGAAACACCAGATCAATTACGCGCCATTCAAGATGTCATGAATGATTTACGTTCGCCACGCCCGATGGATCGTTTAATTTGCGGTGATGTCGGTTTTGGTAAAACAGAAGTGGCGATGCGCGCTGCATTTATTGCTGTCCAAAATAACCGGCAAGTCGCCGTGCTCGTCCCAACAACATTATTAGCCAATCAACATTATCAAAATTTCTTAGATCGCTTTGCGGATTGGCCAATTCGTATTGCCATGTTGTCACGTTTCAAATCTGCGATAGAACAAAAAAAGATTTTACAACAATTAGCAGACGGACAAATTGATATTGTGATTGGTACCCATCGTTTATTACAAAAAAATATTGCCTTTAAATCACTCGGTCTTTTAATCATTGATGAAGAACATCGTTTTGGCGTTCAACAAAAAGAACATTTAAAAAAATTACGTTTAAACGTTGATATTTTGACACTCACAGCAACACCCATTCCACGCACACTCAGCATGGCATTTTCCGGTATGCGTGACCTTTCTATTATTGCCACACCGCCTGCGAAACGTTTAGCAGTCAAAACATTTGTCATGGATTATGCACTACCCGTCATTCAAGAAGCCGTGTTACGTGAAATTTTACGCGGCGGACAAGTGTATTTCTTACATAATGATGTAAGCACCATTGAACGCATGGCACAAGATTTAGAAAAAGCGATTCCGGAAGCACGGGTTGGCATTGCGCACGGACAAATGCGCGAACGTGAATTAGAAATCATCATGTCTGATTTTTATCATCGTCGTTTTAATCTACTGGTTTGTAGCACAATTATTGAAAGTGGTATTGATATTCCATCTGCCAATACGATCATTATTCATCGTGCAGATAAATTAGGTCTTGCGCAATTACATCAATTACGTGGTCGTGTTGGCCGTTCACATCATCAAGCCTACGCTTATTTACTCGTCCCCTCACGCAAAAATCTCTCATCCGATGCTGAAAAACGTCTAACAGCGATTGCAGCATTAGAAGATTTAGGCGCCGGTTTTTTACTTGCGACACAAGATCTTGAAATTCGCGGTGCGGGTGAATTATTAGGTGAAGGGCAAAGTGGTAATATGCAAGCAATCGGTTTTACGATGTACATGGATCTACTCACACGTGCAACCGATGCACTACGCGACGGTAAACCACCCATCCTCAGCGACTCGTCTCCTAAAAGTACTGAAATTGATCTACACGTACCTGCTCTGATTCCAGATCAATACTTACCGGATGTGGAGTTGCGTCTGCAATGCTATCGTCGTATCGCCATGACCAAAACCGCGGCGGAGCTCGATGCGATTCAAATTGAAATGATTGACCGTTTTGGCCTCTTACCCCCGCAAGCCAAAGCACTTTTTACCCAAGCACTCCTCCGTCAAGAAGCAGAAAAGCTAGGTATTCAGCGTATTGATGCCAGCGCACGTCAAGGACGCCTTATCTTCCCGACCCAAACCCATGATACAACCCAAACAAAGATTAACCCTATGAAAATAATAAAATTATTACAAGAAAAAGCAGACGTGTTTCGCCTCGACGGCCCCACAAAACTGATCTTTTCTTTACCAGAACATCCACCTGAAGCACGCCCGCATTTCATCTTAAAAATCTTGGCAGAATTGACTGGCGAATGATGCCCCGAATGGTGATAGAATTTGCGCCTATTCATTCTTTTGAGGAACAAGCATGTTGAAGCGATTCTTGCCTAAACAAGAGGATTTTTTCCAGCTGTTCAAGCAAACGGCTGATCTCTTGGTGGCTGCCACGAGCCGTTTTCATGAGATGCTTTGTCAGTTAGATAAACAGCAACAATTTGTTGATGCGATTGCAGGCTATGAACAAAGTGCAGACCGTATCACCCATCATACATTTAATTTATTGCATAAAACATTTATCACCCCCTTTGATCGCTATGATATTCACACCTTAACGAGTGGCCTAGATGATATTCTGGATCGGGTGAATCGTTGTGCACAGCGTTTTCCCTTTTATGCGTTAACAGAAGTGCCTACTGAAATGATTCGTTTAGCCGAGTTAGCAAAGCATGCGGGTGAAAACCTAAAAAATGCTGTAGGCGAATTACATTTACTCAAAAAATCGGTCGAAATTTTAAAACATTGCAAAGCAATTGATCGTATTGAAAGTGAAGCGCATCAAGTTGTGTTAGCTGGTGAAAAAAATCTTTTTGAACAGGAACAAGATTTCAAGCAATTTTTTAAGTTAAAAGAAATTTATGCTCAGACTAAACTGGTCATCAATCAATGCCAAGATGTTGCCAATTTAATCAAAGGCATTGTACTCGAGTATGCATAACATGCATTTACTCACACCGCTCATACTCATTACTATTTTTTCCGCATTAGCGTTTGATTTTTTAAATGGCTTCCATGATGCGGCAAATTCTATTGCAACCATTGTTTCAACACGCGTTTTAAAACCACAATGGGCCGTCTTATGGGCTGCTTTTTTTAATTTTATTGCCTTCTTATTTTTTGGTTTACATGTTGCCAAAACTATTGGCACGGGCTTAATTAACCCAGCGATTATTGATGTTAATGTCATTCTTTCTGCTTTAATTGGCGCAATTTCATGGAATATTGTCACATGGTATTTTGGTTTACCGTCTAGTTCATCGCATGCGTTAATTGGCGGACTGTTAGGGGCAGGCATCATTAAAGCAGGAATAGGTTCTATTGAATTATTTGGTGTTGGTAAAGTTGTCGCAGCCATTGTACTGTCACCTTTATTTGGTTTTTTGATTGGCTTAACACTCATGTTTTTGGTAGCGCGTTTATTCTTTAATGCGCGAGCTACCAAAGTGGATAGTTTATTTCGTCGCATTCAATTTATTTCTTCTGCATTTTTAAGCCTCGGCCACGGTGGTAATGATGCACAGAAAACCATGGGGATTATCGCGGCACTTTTATTTTCAGTAGGCGCGCTGGGAGATGAATTTTATGTCCCATTATGGGTAATCGTGTCATGTAACCTTGTGATGGCGCTTGGTACGCTATCAGGCGGCTGGCGAATTGTCAGAACCATGGGCATGAAAATTACTCGCCTAAAACCGGTTGGTGGTTTTTGTGCAGAAACTGCTGGTGCCAGCACATTATTTTTAGCAACGTGGCTAGGTATTCCTGTGTCAACAACGCATACAATTACAGGATCTATTGTCGGTGTCGGCTCTTTACAAAATGTAAAAGCTGTTCGCTGGGGTGTGGCGCGCCGCATTGTCTGGGCATGGATACTAACGATTCCCGCAGCCGGTTGTGTATCTGCACTTATTTGGAAACTCCTGCCGACTTAATTAAATAACAATTGTTTCATTTGTCTAAGCAAACGGTCATCTTATGATGAGGTGGCTCTAGTCTCATGCTAGGGCTACCTCCTATAAATTGATAATTTTTCTATCTTAAATTTGGTTTTTGATAAAAAACTAACTATAAAAAATCTTGTCATCCCGCGGTTTATCCGCGGGATCCAGAAAATGATAGATAAAGAGATTGGATACCGCGCATAAAGCGCGGTATGACAGCTTCTTTTGTTAAAAATGGTTCATAAAAAGACCATTTTATATGAGGTAGCCCTGAGTCTCACGCCCTATTTTTGATTAACTTGTTGATTTTACAAGAAAAAAACACCTTTCTGCTATCGATTGATTTTACTCGTTTTTTTGTCAAAACAAACACAACTAATTGTTTCTATTATAAATTTTTTTAAATAACACAACCCACCAGCTGTGAATCACGTCTAAGAATGCTATAATCTGACCACATTAAATATATATGATTATTTGTATTCAGGTTACGTGATATGACATTTAATTCAGCCATCATTACATTGATTCTCGTGATGGACCCTTTAGGTAATATACCCATGTTTCTCTCGGTACTCAGCCGCGTGGAACCTGCCAGACGTCAACGCATTGTTTTACGCGAGACATTTATCGCGCTACTGATTTTGACGGCTTTTTTATTTTTCGGTCAATATATCTTAGAAGCGATGCATCTTTCCGAAAATGCCCTGAGTGTTTCTGGTGGCATTATTTTATTCTTAATTGCCATTCGCATGATCTTCCCTCACCCAGAACAACCCTCGCGTCAAGCGCAACATGAAGAACCTTTTATTGTGCCACTCGCGATTCCATTGATTGCCGGACCGTCAACCATGGCGATGGTGATGCTACTCGCAGGCCAACAACCCGATCGTATTTGGCACTGGCAGCTTGCCTTACTTATTGCTTGGTTTGCATGCACATTAGTTTTAATGTCCGCGCAACGACTCAGTAAACTCCTCGGTGCACGCGGCTTATTAGCGATTGAAAAATTAATGGGGATGCTATTAACCACGATGGCGGTGCAAATGTTTTTACAAGGTATCGCTGGATTTTTTCATCTCACGTAACAAGAAGCGCTATTTTTCTTTATGTTAGGTAACAGCTCAGGTCGCTAGGATTTTTTTACTTCACTGCATCACACAGGTCCCGCAGAGACAGTACCTAATTGAAGCAATGCCGTTTCATGATTCATGAAGCGTATTTTCATTGGTAACATGCAACCTGCTGTTGAGCGACGGCGGTCAGCGAAGCAAAAAAATCCTAGCGACCTGAGCTGTTACGATGATTTATCGACTCGGCTTAAACTCCTGCATTTCATACCAAACTTTATAATATTTACCTTCTTCCATTTCATGTGCAGATAACAAATTACATTTTTTTTCTGAACTCTTATACTCGCGATAAAAGAAAGCATCGCGCGTTAAAAAGTGCTCTGGCTGAAATTGATAGTTTTCTAACAAATTGTTAGCATTTTCTTCCTCATTCTCATGCTTGTTAACTTGCCATTGTGCTGATAATGCTGCATTTATCGCAGGCCGCATTTGACAAAAAGAAAACATCACTTTCATATAATCATCTGCAGATTCAACGGGTTTTCTATCTTTAATATAGTTTTTTGCAAGCTCATAAATATTTTCAAATTCAGACTGCATCTTTTGTTCATCAAAGGCTAAACTTGATAATTGATTCACAATAATATGCGGCACAAACCATCGTAGCGCACTAAAATAAATCTTTTTTGTTGCAAAATAATTCACACCATCATCTGGTACAAATTGCAACATCCCTTCATTTTTACCATAACGATAAGTTAAATCATCTAATGTTATCTCCATCATATAATAATCAAATGGCGTTTTGTGAAATACATCACGTAAAAATAAATCTGCACCTGCTCGCAGTAATAATTTTATTGACTCTTCATCACGTAACAAGCAAGCATAATGTAACGCGGTGAAACCTCTATAATCCTGCGTATTTAATAATGCGCCTGCATCAATTAATAATTTAATGATTTCACTTGCACGTATTTTTGCTGCTAAAACTAAAGGCGTATTACGACAAGTTGGCCAACAATCTTTTTTATTTAATGCTATTTTCTCTTTATCGTAATGAATCAATTTTCGCGCTGCGACTAAACGATTCCAAGCTATTGCTGCAAGTAACGGTGTATTTTTCTTTTGATGCTGACTGTTTTCTGCAAAACTACCTAATTCTTTTAATGCACGCGCATCGTCCGTGCCATTTTCTAACGCATCAATACAATCTATCTGCGTCCAAAGTGCAGTCCTTTCCTTTGTTGATCTTGCAAAAAAAGAGCGCATATACTTTTCCTAGTAACAATAAAATATGTTTATTTTTTGAACATTTTTCTATTTATACTATTTCGATTAACGAAAAGAAAAACCACCCAACACCAGACACGTACACAGCTAGGCACAATCATACACTCTCATATCAAGAAAACACACCAATTTAGATTAAATATTGTATAAATTAAGATTTAAATGTTAATATTTGACCATATTAATTTCTAAGAGTGAAACACTATGCCCTACCCAATAGATAAACTAAAAGATCAAATAAAATACATCACTAACCCTCAAGATCATTTCCAAGTTTGGCGCACCAATCCTAGCGATCCTGTTATTTATATTTCTTTTTCACTGGAACAATTTGCGGCTGTTCATCAAAATGATCCACGCATCCTGACTTATCTAGAAGATCAAACCATCAGCCCTACTGCACCCGAAATCATTAAATTATACCGCGCTTTAATTAAAAAACATTTCATGAATTTTGAAGGCATGCCTTTTAAATTTTTATCGCCAGCTGTTAAACCATATAGACTTAAAAATAAAAATATTTGTTTTATTCTTAGCATGGATCGCACCTACGCAGACATAATAGAAAAGTTTGGTAAAGCGAGTTTTGAAACAATAGCTGTGAGCGATGGAGTAACAAAAAATGCGGCGTATAAATTTATTTTGATGCCCAAAATAATTAACTCAGAAGAATTTCTATCAATTAAATATATTAGAAATGTATTTTTGCATGAATTACTACATGGTCTTATTGAAGCAAAACATGCAAAAAAATATCATGCGATCAACGATAAAGCACCTTTCAGTGACACATTAACCTGTCTTGACACACTGATGGTTTACGATGAATCGTGCCCACCGGTCATGGAAAAGTATGCAGAATACCGACATATTTTAGAACAACCGGGTCTTAGTCTTAGCAACTTTTTATTCATACGAGAGAAAATCTTTAGTGACACCCCTACCGCACTCGGACCTATCGATAAAGCAGCAGTTGTCGCTTTTATTGAAAGTTGGAACAAACGAAATGCTATTTTACCGATAAGAAAAACAAGCAGCGAAACCACAAAACCAGTTGAAACCACAACACCCGCTACCATACATGACGAATTATTTGATGACGCTCTATCACTGTACTTAATGCAGCTTACTGTCGCCAGTGAAGCACCTCATTCTATCTCTACGTTTGATTATTTCACTGACTTCTTCAATACATCCATTACTTATCTTGAAAACGCTGTCAAAGAATTAGTCGACACATGTCCTAGTTATTTCCCGGAAACACCTGCAAGATCACGTTATTGGTCCGGCTCTTCTGGATTAACTTTTTATGGCGCTCGCACGACTGATACACTCGATTCAGCGACAGCGTTACCTGCACCGACGTGTCCGCGAATTGGATATTAAGTTGCAGATTAGGAAACGAAGTTTTTTTTTACTTCGAAGTAGCACAACGTTTTAGTAAATTTGTCATACCGTGCTTTATGCATATCTTTATACACAATGCATTAAACCAAGGTTGTCCTTTCGTTTCATGTTGTCTTTGCATCTAACACTGTCATCCCGCGCTTGATGCGCGGTATCCAGTTTTTATCTCTATTCTGGATCCCGCGGACAGACCACGGGATAATAAAACAGTGAAATTGCAAAAAACTATTCTCGTCGCCACGTCGTACCCGTCGCCGTGTCTTCTAATACAATAGACAGCGCTTGTAATTCATCACGAATTCTATCCGCTTCCGCCCAATTCTTTTCACGCCGCGCCGCTAAGCGTTGCTCAATTAACGCTTGAATATGTGCAGAATCGATCTCATGACTTTCGGCTACAAGCGACCCTTTTTGCATAAAATCCACTGGGTCCGCTTGCAACAAACCCAACACGCCACCTAAGAGACGCAACAAAGTTGCATGTTGCACGGCAGCGGCATGATCTGTTGCACGTAATTTTTGAATTGTATGCGCTAAATCAAATAAAATAGCAAATGCAACCGGCGTATTAAAATCATCATCCATCGCTGCAATAAATTTCGAAACAAATAAATTATCAGGATAGTGATTCAATAATTGCTCTTTATTTAAAATAGTTTGTTTATTTAAATGATTTTTTTCTAATTCATTAAAATCACGTAATGCAGTATATAATCTTACTAAAGCACGATGTGCACTTATGAGCGCATCGGGTGAGTAACTTAATGAACTACGATACTGACTAGATAATAAAAAAAAGCGCAACACTTCGGGCTGATGTTCTTTTAACAAATCCCGCACGGTGAAAAAATTTCCCAGCGATTTTGACATCTTTTCACTCGCCATTTGTAAATAACCGGCATGCAACCAATAATGCACAAAAGGTTTTTGGGTCACGCCTTCTGTTTGCGCAATTTCATTTTCATGATGTGGAAAAGTTAAATCTCGACCACCGCCATGGATATCAAAAGTCTCGCCTAATAATTGCATCGACATCGCAGAACATTCAATATGCCAACCAGGGCGCCCTTCACCCCAAGGTGAAGGCCAAGAGGGTTCATTTGGTTTAGCCATTTTCCATAAGACAAAATCTAATGGATCTTTTTTCACATCCGAAATATCCACGCGCGCACCACTTTCTAATTCATCAATATTCCGATGTGATAAACAACCATAATTCGGAAATTGACGAACTGCATAATAGACGTCCCCATTGCTCGCAATATACGCTTTGTCAGCGACAATTAATTTTTCAATCAGTGCAATAATCGGCGCAAGAAATTCTGTCGCGCGAGGCTCATGTGTTGGCGTCAACAAACCCAACGCTTGCATATCAGCTTGAAATGCCTCTGTAAAAAACGCTGTTATTTCAGTAAAAGATTGTTTTTTTTCTAAAGCGCGTTGAATAATTTTATCATCAATATCGGTAATATTACGCACATAATTTATGTTGTAACCGGAAAATAAAAAATAACGCGCCATCATATCAAACGCCGTAAAACTGCGCGCATTCCCTAAATGAATATAATCATACACTGTCGGTCCACAAACATAAAAACTCACCTGCCCCGACACAAGCGGTTTAAAAACATCTTTTTGTCCCGTCAATGTATTATAAACAGTTAACATAGTATTTTCTTATGCTCCGCAATTTTTTAATCAATTTTATATTATTCGTAACTACTCAGGTAGTCAGGTTTTTTTACTTGACTGCATAACACGGGTCCCGCAGAGACAGCATTTTATCGAAGCAAGCGCCCTTTCATGACTCATGAAGCGTGTTTCCATTGGTAAAATGCAACCTGCTGTTGGGCGATTGCGGTCAGTCAAGTAAAAAAACCTGACTACCTGAGTAGTTACTATTATTTTTTATAACTTTCTAATTCCTTTAACACCGCATCAACCCTCGCCAACATCGCGTCTTTACCTAGTAAATGCGCAATGGCTTGTAATTCTGGACCATCTAATTCACCTGTCAGTGCTACTCGTAAAGGTTGATATAATTTTTTTCCAGATAATGTCAACGTTGCACTCATATCCGCACAAATCTTTTTAATATCTTCGTGATGTTCTTCAATTGCATTTTTTAACGTCACAAAATAATTTTTTCCTGCTGTATGTAATAATTCTTTAGCATCTTCATTTAACAATACTATTTTCTCAACGAATAATTTCTCTAACCAATACTGAGCATCACGTGGAAACAAACAATTTTCCCGCATAATTTTCACAAACAAAGTTTTCTTTGCTGCAGGAATGTCTGTCATATTGACCGCAATCTGTAACCAAGCCAACGTAGCTGCATCATCTAATTTTCTAACTACTTCTTTTTGCCAATGCAATAATTGACTATGATCAAAACGCGCCGGTGAACGACTCAATTTTTCTAAATTAAACTCGCGCGCCAAACTTACAAAATCTAATAAATCATGCGAAGCATACACATGACCCAGTCGCGCTAAATAATTCGCCAATGCCAATGGTAAATACCCTTGTTGCTGTAATTCTTGCAAAGAAAAACTGCCGTTACGCTTCGATAGTGGCGCGCCATCTGCACCCGTAATTAAAGATAAATGGCCATATTGCGGTGGCGTTAATTCTAATGCTGCCAAAATCATTAATTGCCTCGGCGTATTCGCAATATGATCTTCGCCGCGCAACACATGACTGATTTTCATGGTGGCATCATCAATGGCATTACAAAATAAAAATGGCGCAGTGCCATCGGCGCGACGAATAATAAAATCACCCATATCATCAGCAGAGAATTTTTGCGGGCCTTTCACTAAATCTACAAATTCTATCGATGTATTCTGCGGCACAATAAAACGATATGCAGGTTTTGCGCCCTGTGCAATTTTTTCAGCAACGACTTCTGCTGATAACGCACGGCACGTCCCAGGGTAACGCGGTGGCTGACCGCGCGATAATTGTAATTTACGATTTAATGCCAATTCCGCATCCGAACAAAAACACGGATAAATCAATTTTTTTTCTTCGAGAATTTTATAATATTTTTCATAGATGGGATGACGTGCAGATTGTAAATACGGACCATATTGACCTGAAATATCTGGTCCTTCCTGCCAAGTTAATCCTAACCAATGCAAATCTTTTTCTAATTGTGCGGCAAATTCTGTGCTGGAACGTGCCTGATCTGTATCTTCAATACGTAACACCAGCGCGCCTTTTTCTCGCGTTGCCAGTAATGCATTAAACAACGCTGCACGTGCATTACCGCAATGAATATAGCCCGTTGGACTTGGTGCAAACCGTGTACGCATCACTGTCATAAAAAAATTCCCCTTGTTTGTAATAAACAATTTTTCATTTCGCGTACTGCACGCTCCAATCCCCAAAAAACAGCGTGCGAGATAATCGCATGACCAATATTTAATTCATTGATTTCAGGTAACGCAGCAATCGGCATGACATTTTGATAATGCAGCCCATGTCCGGCATTGACAATCAAACCGGCTGCTTTTGCCGCACGCACCGCGGTGATTATGCGCTTTAATTCCTTTTCTTTTTCAATCGAATCGACTGCGTCGGCATAGGCACCCGTATGAATTTCTACAGCTGGCGCACCACTCGCGTGAGCGGCTTCAATTTGTGCTAAATCTGGATCGATAAACAATGACACTTGAATATTAGCTGCGTGTAAGCGTGCGCACGCATCGTATATTAAAGCTTTCTGCGCTAACACGTTTAAACCACCTTCTGTGGTTAATTCATCGCGTTTTTCCGGCACCAAACAACAATGCGCCGGGCGAATCTGTTCCGCATAAGCTAGCATTGCAGTGGTTGGCGCCATTTCTAAGTTTAAGCGCGTCGTAACAACTTGCTGAATTAATTCGACATCACGCGGCTGAATATGTCGTCGATCTTCGCGTAAGTGCACCGTAATACCATCAGCACCACCGCGCTCTGCAGCAAACACCGCTTCGAGTGGATCAGGATAGCGTGTCAAACGTGCCTGACGCAAAGTAGCGACATGATCGATATTCACCCCTAATAAAATTGGATTGTTAAGCTGGGCACTCATCTCACTCATGTCATCACTTCCTCTGTTTTTCTGGTTTTGACAAATAATCGTCGACTCTGTAGTGGGCGTGCACCCGGCAAAGCCGCTAATGCCATGCGTAGTAGACGCTTCGCGTCGCGCAATGAATTCTCATCAGGAAGCGCGCCAGATGCAAGCGCCAAAAGGCTTTTTCCTGAAAAAACCGTGTCACAACGCGCCATTTCATCTGCGGAAGACAAGACAAACCCTTGCCCCGGATAAAATCGATAAAAACGCTCAGCAAAAAAAGGCTGCGCATCCGGGATGGATTGTATAAATAATAATCCATAGCCTAATTCTTCTAAGAGTTGTTTTTCGAATAAACGCAGTGTTAATTCAAGTGAGTTCGATGCTGATGACGCAGCGATCGCCGTCAGTGTCCGACTATACGCCGCAAACAGCGTGGGAGATGCATCGGATTCGGGTAAGAAACGTACCAATAATTCATTGAGATAAAAACCACTTGCTAACCGTTCGCCTTGTAAAAACAAAGGTAAACCGTTCGATTCGGCGCTTTGCAAGGTCATTAAATCCCCACGCCCTTGAAAAGATAAGACTAGTGGCGAAAAGGGTTGTAACACAGCACGTAACTTTGAACGCTCTGTCCGCACACCGCGGGCAACGAGTGCAATCCGACCATAATCGGCAGTTAACACTTGTAATAATAGGCTGGTTTCACGAAAAGGACGTCGATGTAAAATATAGGCTGGTTGTAACGTAATCCGCAAAATCATGCACCCTAAAAAAACAGAATTAGTCGAGAGTGCATCATAACAAGAATTTTATTTGGATAAATCTAAATAGACTAGGTAAATTAGCAAATTCAATACCGTCTCACGGGCTTTTTTATAAGAAAAAATTAATAAAATCAACTAAATAAGCTTCAAGCCGACTAAAAGTTATCTAATTGATTTTATCAAATTAATTTTTAATTTTCGTGTGTATTCGCTTTAACGAAATCAACACAAAAGAAAATTTTCTTATAACAACCCTCTCTGGTATTTATGCAAAAAGTCTTCGACCTCCTCTATCATTACAAATGGTGACTGGTTTTGCACCGAAGGTTTAGATTGCAATTGTGCAGGCGGAAAAAAACGCATCGTTGGCGATGTTGAGGAAGATAATTGGGTTGCCCCAGAACACTGACTTTCTTGATTTATTAAAGAAGCATCTTGACTCTCTGACTCTTCTTGCAACAATGACAAGACATCGCTTGGAATAGCCGCAGGATAAGGTGCAGCCATACTTGCATTCGCTACTTTTGAACTTAGCGCAACTTTTACAAAAGCGCTATTTTCATATGACGCCAGCGTCACAGGCGCAGCTGGTTTGAATAATGCTGTTTCTTTTGATCTTATTGCAAATACAGTTTTTGCTGTAGGCTCTACAACGGTTGACGATGAAGAACTTGCAACACGTTTTGGGCGTTTTGCTAAATGCTCAACTTCTGTCGTTATCACCGTTTCTTCGCGTTCGCGTTTGGAGGAGGAAGTAGAAAATTCAGAATTACTTTCAATACTAATTATATCATTTTTAGCTTTTGTAGAAATCTCAGGGAGTACAACGCACCGGAAATTATGCGGCAGAAACGAGCCTAAAAATATAAGTCTTTTAATTTCTTTATATGAACAAATAATTTTCGGATTATTAACTTGCAACAAATCAAAAATATTTTTAAGTTCACTGATTTTATTAACAGTTTTAAGATTATCACTTTCCTTTAATAAATCATCAAGATAGTGACTTTTTATAATTTTTCCATCTAATATAAAAATATCCGCGATACTTTTAATTTTTTGACAGACTTCATTTAATGAAGTGTTGCCATAAAAAATGAGTGCAATATCATTATCAGCATAACCCATACGTAACAAAATTTTAATTTTACTTAAAAGTAGATTAAACGAGGGTATCTCTAACAAAACAAGCTCTCTTGCACGAGATTTATCCTTACTCAACAAGATAGTCAGAATATTTTTTATATTATAAAGACGATAAAGAAAATCATGTGTAGTTATTCCTACAACAGCTGATAAAAACTTTACTGACCACCCCATATCTTCGGTCGTAATCAAATTATGTTCCAAGTAATGGTTAACGGAACTGATTAATTTATCAATACTCATTTTGTTTTTAGGATCTGTATTATAACGCACAGACAAAATTTGAAATAATTCTAACGCTGTCGAAATATGCATACACTTCACCCTCGTTTATCTTTAATCACAAAAAAATCAATAAGTTATCTTTCTTATTGTATATTTATTGATCAATTGTAAAACAGCCTATGGAATAACTGAGGGGAATCCTACAGCAGTCACCTTAAGAGAATATTAAGAAAAGAAAAAAACATAAGAAAAAACAACAGAATCAGTGACCATCAACTTTTCTTCGCAATATAACTATCGCGTTCATCCATTTTATCAATAAGTAAACTAGGTAATGGATGATCAGAATTTTCAGAAATATCTTTCGCAAAAAAACCACGATGGATTAGCCACGATTCTAAGCCATTTAAACTTTTATATCTCTTTTTAAGAGCAGCTATATTAAATACCCGCTTATCATCAGATTGAAATGTATTCTTTTTCCAATAATCAAACAGTTCTGGGGTCTTGCGAGGCAACAAATAGGAATAGGACTCATTATTTAAATCGTCTACCGAGATACACTGACTGTACTTTAGTAATCGCCATGGCAAGGTAGATAGACTAATACAACTTTTATTTTCAATTACTTCAGTCTCTTGTGTTTGCTGCTGCAGTTCAGAAAATAACATGTCACCATATTTACAAAAATAGGCAATAAATTTCAAACTAAATGTTGAGCAACTATAAAGATCTTTCTGTAAAGGGACATGGCTGATAAAAATTTCATCCACATTATTTTCACATAAAACTTTTACAATATTTCTACGCGAATAACACATTGGATCAGAATCTAAAATAAAGGCACGAAGAGTGTTTTTCTCATAGCGAAGATAAATTGATATTGCGTGAATATCATAAATATAAATAAATTTTGCATTATCACCTGAAAAAAGCTTTAATGCGGATAACGTTTCTCCCAAAGATTTCTTGGAGATACAATCGTTTACAATGTAAATATTATTCACATCATAACGAATATCTGCTAAATGTTTTTCCACAATTTCACTTTTTACTAACAAAGTCAATGCTTCATCTGTTAGAAATAATTCTCCATCTCGATCGCCATTCCACTTATCATCTATCGCACCCTCTTCAACAATAGGATTACATTCATTACGTAATAATATTTTTTTTATTGTTGGGTGACATTGATAGAAATAATCACGTGCAGATTTTGTTAAAGCAATTATATTTTTTTTAAGTCCAGGATCAACTTGAACATCGATCCCTTTTGTATAATGAACATAAAGTTTCATATATTTAAAAAAAATATTACTATTAAAGTTAACACCATACGTCTCAGAAAAATGTAGATTTTTATCTATTACTAAATCATTTTTTTTATGATCATCAGATAAATACCGATCATTTTGAAAGCCTGTTAGCATACACACAGGAATGACATCTGCAGAATGGCTTTGCAAAAGCGTAGGTGTATGACGATAAGTCACAGAAGACTGATCAAGCTTTCTACGTTTAGCTGGCTGTAAAACAGCCTCTTTTTGAAAAGAATACTCATCACTTTCTGTAATTGTTTTTTCTGAATTATTAAGATTATCTTCTAATAATTCCAGAATTTCACTTATTCTCATCAGTAACCTTAAAAAATTGGATATTTCTATAAAATAATATTAATGTTTATATCAAATTTAAATTTTATAGAAAATGATAAAGATAAAGATAATATTACACTGACAACCTTAAGAGAATATTAAGAAAAAAAGAAAGAAATAGGAGGAAAGTGACAAATATGACTAATTACTACAACCTGACTGGATGCCAGCTTAAATCATGCTGGCATGACAGAGAAAAATAACAAACTAAACTTATTCATATCCCAAGCTTTTTAACGCCTTTTCATCATCTGTCCAATCACTTTTCACGCGCACCCAAAGCTTTAAAAATACTTTCTTTTGTAATAATTCAACAATTTCTTTACGCGCCAAGGTCCCAATCCGCTTTAAACGTAAGCCACCTTCACCTATCACAATCGGCTTTTGACTTTCGCGCTCCACCCAAATTAATGCATGAATTTCTAATAAATTCCCTTCTGGCTTAATCGATTCAACCACCACTGTCGTACTATAAGGCAATTCCTGACCTGTCGTCACAATGATTTTTTCGCGAATAATTTCTGCCACTTGGAATTGAATGCCGCGATCAGTAACTTCATCATCTGGAAACAAATGCACGCCTGCAGGCATCAATTGGATTAACACATCTTCTAATGCTGTTAAATTTTCCTGTTTTTTGGCAGACAATGGAATAATATGCAAAAAATCATGCAAATTCTGCATTTTTTCAATAAACGGTAGTACAAGTTTTTTATCACTTAATTTATCTAGTTTATTAATCACCAAAATAACTGGCACACCTGTTTCTTTAATTTTTGCAAGAATGCTCGCATCTTCCGGTAAAAAACGATTCGCTTCCACCACCATAACCACGACATTTGCATCTTGAATCACAGAAAATGCTAAGCGATTCATGTAACGATTCATTGCACGATTTTTTGGCCCCGTTTGCGCTACACCATGCAATCCTGGCGTATCTAAATACACAATTTGCACATCACCCACTGTATGGATACCAGCAATTTGATGACGCGTCGTCTGCGGTTTCGCTGACGTAATACTAATTTTTTGTCCGACCAGTGCATTTAACAAAGTAGATTTCCCGACATTTGGTCGGCCAATAATTGCTACATAACCACAGTGGCTCATTTTAATAAATTCTCCAACATTATTTTTGCCGCTCGCTGCTCAGCTTGTTTACGTGAAGTCCCTTGCCCTAGGGTTATCTCTGCTTGCACCGCACACTGCACAGTAAACTGCAGCGCATGGCCCTCCCCCGTCATCTCCGTCACAGTATAAATCGGCAAAGGTAATTGCCTTGCCTGCAAATATTCTTGCAACTTGGTTTTTGCGTCTTGATAATTTTTAGGCAACTTTAATGTTTCCAATTTATCTGCATACCATTGTTGAATTAATTTTTTTATCGTTAAAAAATCACTATCTAAATAAACCGCACCCATTACCGCTTCCATCGCGCATGACAAAATCGATGGGCGCATTTTGCCTCCCATTTTTATTTCACCAGGTCCCAATAGCAAATAAGCACCTAAATCAAAAGATTCTGCTAATAACGCCAGCGTTTCACGATTCACTAGCGTTGCACGTAAGCGACTTAACTCGCCTTCTTTTGCCTCCGGAAATTGCTGATACAATAAATCCGCAATCACAAAATTCACGATACCATCGCCTAAAAACTCTAAGCGCTCATTACTCTCACAACCTTCGACACTGCGATGCGTCAAGGCCAACACCGCAAGGCTGGTTTGTCGAAAAACATAACCAATCTTTTCAGAAAATTTTTTAAGCGCCTGCGCTTTCAATGAATCGCCTCACCAATCCGCGCCCAACGAATTTTATGGATACCTTCACCCGCACTATTCCAACTCATCCAAATCCAACTAGCTTTACCTATAATATTCTCTTCCGGCACAAAGCCCCAATCACGACCATCATCACTATTATCCCGGTTATCACCCATCACAAAATAATGGCCTGGCGGTACAACCAAATCTTGAAAATCCGTGGCAGGTACTTCAGGGTTACGATAAATCGCATGTGATACGCCCAATAAATTTTCTTTATACTCATTCACATGTGTCACAAATCCTGCACCATCATTATCATCTTCTGCACGTTGTACAAAAACTTGTGGTGCTTTTTCGCCATTCACATACAACGTTTTGTTAATATAACTAATCTTATCGCCTGGTAAGCCAATTACTCGCTTAATAAAATCAATGGACGGGTTGACTGGGAAACGAAAAACCATGATATCACCACGTTTTACTGCTTTATTCGCTAAAATTTTTGTATGTATCACAGGCAAACGAATACCATAATGAAATTTATTTACTAAAATAAAATCACCCGATAATAATGTCGGTTTCAGTGAACCTGATGGAATCCGAAATGGCTCATATAAGAAAGAACGTAATAAAAAAACTGCCAATAACACTGGAAAAAAGGAACGCGCATAATCAATAATCGCCGGCATCTCTTCCGGCGATTTGCCCGCAGCAAGACGACGCTTTGCCAAAAAACGAATATCAATAGCGACAAGCAAACCACACGCTAACATTAAATAAAATAAAATCAGTTCGAAATTAAAATTCATGCTGCACTCCTGTCACGTTCTATTATTCCTTATCTACTTTTAAAACAGCTAAAAACGCTTCTTGTGGGATTTCAACATTCCCCACTTGTTTCATCCGTTTTTTACCTTCTTTTTGTTTCTCTAACAATTTACGTTTACGCGACACATCACCACCATAACATTTGGCTAACACGTTTTTACGCATCGCTTTGACCGTTGTACGTGCAATCACATGCGCGCCAATCGCTGCTTGAATGGCAACATCAAACATTTGCCGTGGAATCAATTCTTGCATTTTTTCAGCCAAACGCCGTCCTTTATATTGTGCTTGCGCACGGTGCACAATTAAGGCTAGCGCATCCACTTTTTCCCCATTAATCAATAAATCTAAACGCACTAAATCAGCTGCTTGAAAATACGAAAAGCTGTAATCGAGCGATGCATACCCACGACTCACCGATTTTAATCGATCAAAAAAATCAAGCACAATTTCAGCCATTGGAATTTCATAAGTAAGCGATGCTTGCGATCCCGTATATTGTAAATTTTTCTGTACGCCGCGCCGCTCAATACACAGCGTCATCACACTCCCCAAATATGTTTGCGGCACTAAAATATTCACGCGTGCAATCGGTTCACGAATTTCTTCAATTAAGTTCACTGCTGGCAGTCGCGAAGGATTATCGATATAACAAATTTCTTGTTTTTTTGTCAGGACTTCATAAATAACCGTCGGCGCTGTGGTAATTAAATCTAATTGATATTCCCGCTCAAGACGCTCCTGCACAATTTCCATATGCAGCATACCCAAAAACCCGCAGCGAAATCCAAAACCTAACGCTTCTGACGATTCTGGCTCGTAAAAAAGCGCCGCATCATTCAAACGTAATTTACCCAATGCATCTCGAAACGCTGGAAAATCATCTGAACGAACCGGAAATAAACCGGCATAGACCTGAGGTTTTACCTTACGAAATCCCGGCAAGGACTCAAGCGCGGGATGAACTGCATGCGTTAAGGTATCCCCTACTGGCGCACCATTAATTTCTTTGATGCCCGCCACAACATAACCCACTTCACCCGCGGATAACACGCCCGTTGGCGTACGTCGCGGTGTAAAAATACCAATTCCCGTCACTTCGTGGTTTTTACCGGTCGACATCACCTGCATTTTTTCACCCACACGCAAGATACCATTCTTGACACGCACTAACGACACAACGCCCAGATAACTATCGAACCAAGAATCAATAATCAATGCCTGTAAAGGCGCATTCACATCGCCTTCTGGCGCAGGAATACCCGCAACAATATGCTCCAATAACGCCTCGACACCTTGCCCTGTCTTCGCGCTGACGCCCAACGCACCTTGTGCCGAAATACCAATGATATCTTCAATTTCGTTAATGACCCGCTCAGGATCAGCCTGTGGCAAATCAATCTTATTCAGCACCGGCAAGACTTCCAGCCCTTGCTCAATCGCGGTATAACACACTGCCAACGTCTGCGCTTCCACGCCTTGTGCCGCATCGACGACTAATAAAGCGCCTTCGCATGCTGCCAACGAGCGCGAGACCTCATAGGAAAAATCCACATGACCCGGCGTATCAATAAAATTTAATTGATAGCGTTTGCCATCCTGTGCGTTGTAATACAACGTCACACTGTGCGCTTTAATCGTAATCCCGCGCTCACGCTCAAGATCCATCGAATCCAGCACTTGCTCAGCCATTTCCCGCGCTTGCAAGCCACCGCACAGCTGAATTAAGCGGTCCGCTAATGTTGATTTTCCATGATCAATATGGGCAATAATTGAAAAATTTCGAATAGTTGAATTTTGCGTCATTTGCTATAACCGCACGACTAAAAGTGGCCGCATGGTAGCGTATTTTGCGGCGAGTTACCAACTCGCCGCGAGTAATAACGCATGAAAGTCCTTTGCTGGCAAACTATCGGGCAAAACGATGCAAGTTAATTTTCGATAACGACCCGGAATTTGAAAACGCAACACTAGCATCTTTCTCAACAAAACTGTGTCGCCCGCCAAAGCAGCGCGCAGCACGCCCACATCTTTTATCGAGAGCTGCCACGTCGTGCCATCATACAAAAGCTGCGTAATCACTGGCTCATAGATGCTACTTAGCAAAAAATAAGTCATCAACAACACGACTAACGCACTTTTAAAAACAAGACAAAAATACAAACTAAATGGCGGCGTCAGCGTCCAAATCGCCACTACAGCCATCCACAAAAAACCATACTGGATGCACAGTAACTGCCGAGAGATACGAAAACTCACCTCAAGGGGCTGCATATTTTTTAATCTGTTCAAGCAAAGAAAAATAGACAGGCTGGTCACATGCGGCGCGATTCGTCAGCCAAAGATATAAATCTTGGTCTGAACAGGTCAATAACTCGACAAATAACGCTTGGTCTGCACGAGATAGGTGTATATAGGCATGATCCAGAAATTTACCCAATAAAACATCGAGTTCCAGCATACCACGGCGGCACGCCCAACGAAGACGGGGGGGGATAGTGGATGTCAGAAATTTTCCTCCAAGCAGCTGTTATTCACGTAAAGCGGTACTATAATCAAAATAGGTCAAGGTGAACATAGACACATGAGCAGGCACTATGATCAAACCCTTAAATAAAAAAAAGATGACAAAAAAACCAACAACCACACCTCCCCCACCGCAAAAAGATATTCGGGACGCCTTGACCTTATTTCAAAAAACTCTCGCCAAACGCTATCGGCATGACTTTTCTGCCGAAAAAGAAAAAAAATTACGTGAATGGCTAAGACGTTCCGTATTAATAAATAATTGGTCAGATAGCCTACATTTTTTAACTTTATTTAAAGAAGACTTTAAAAATGATTTAGTAAAAATGGCAGAAAATTACGATCAAGGTATCCAAGGCATCTATGAATTATGGAAAAAATGCAGTGATAAACAACCTGAAATCAAAGAAAAAACGCCGAAAACAATAAGAAATAAGAAATAAGAAAGATGCAAACTATTGTCAATTTTTATAATAAAAAATGATTTTTCTGAGACAAGCCAGCACCTTGCGACACGCCATTAATACATCATAATTAAGCAAGATAATCGAGCTCTTAACATTACCTTAAGCTTCATTGAATATAATCGCTTGCATTTAAATCCACTATTTCTTTATCCTTGGCAAGCAAGTATGGCAAGACCAATAGTTTTCGTATTAATTTTTTATAAAAAAATAATTTTATTTTCTTTTTTTTATAAATAAAAATTTCTTAATACCTCTAATTTTCTACAGATTAATTCGGAGCGCAAAATGGCTAAAAAGAAATTGCTAGGCGAAATCAAAACAACAACTTTACCTATTTGCATAGAAGGTGAAGCACTTATTGCTACCTATGAACCAAAAAGTTATCAATTTATACTCTCACCGGCAATCCAAACATGCTTGGCTGTTGTACTTTATAACGCACAAAAAAAATCAGGCGCTATTTTACATTTTCCAGAAGATGAAGGTTTTCAAACTATTTTTAAAACTATTCTTAATCAAGATGAATTTAAGCAATTCCCTAATCAAATAGCTGTCACACTGGTTGGTGGTGTTGATGGATGGCTTTCTTGCTATCAGCAAACAATCGGCAAAAAAATTCAAAAACATTTGGCCAATCTAAATATAGAAAATTGCACTTATAATCATTTTTCCTATTCTGTTTTTTATTGTGAAACATACAATGTTAAATTAAATCTAGAAAATGGCGAAGTAAGGGTTGATAACAGCAAAACGACTGGAATGAAATGGTGTGGATTATTTTCAACTTCAACAGAAAAAGAGCGTATTAAAACAGCAATGAAAGCAATTAATGAACGTAACACTTTAGATTTTGAAAAAGGAAAACCTTTTGCGGGAATACATAGCATATATCGATTAAAGTAAAAATAAGATAAGTGACAGTTTGTATCTTTAATTTGGCAAGCTGAAAAGGATAATCTCAAGAGCACTTGAAATAAAGAAAAGAGATTCTAGTCATTTTTTGAGCAAGTCAAATAGTTGACATAGAAGGTAAGCCTATAAAGAATCAACTCAACTACTTCTGTTATTTTATCTCTTTCGATTCATACAAACTTGCATCAGTGTGACCGGCTCAGAAAAAACCGATTTATTTTTTTCAGTATCGGAGGCATCTGATTCTATTAATATAGGATCTGGTATTGCCTTGAAAAAACGTGGAGAATTTTTTAATTCAACTAACATAGTTTTCTTATAATGATACGCATTAATAGATTTTTTAAACGAATTTATCATGCCTAATTCATCTTTAAATTCTGGGTGAAACTGAACTGATAAAATGGGTACACCAAATTTCGCTTCACACGCCTCAACCTTACCATCTTTGGATTTTGCTATTACTTCTAGAAATTTTTCGCCCCCAATATGCGAGACGTATTCATAATGAGCACCATAGTATTCTCGTTCTTCCGCTTTTTCAATCTGCGGCCAAAACATACTTTTAGAAAAAATTACTGTCGAAAATTCTTCTAGAGGCTGACTCTTAAATTCATCGCCATATAAAAAAGCAAGCTTGCCTCCAAAATAGACATTCAGCAATTGATGACCGCCACATATTGCAAAAATTGGCATCCCTATTTGGATAGCGCTGTGAATTAAAGCGATTTCAGCAATTGCTCGCTCATGATCACAAAACATATTACTAGCATTGCTTTCAATATCATAAAACGGTTTCGGTATACTCTTATTATTCCCTGGAATAATTAATGCATCCTGCTCGGCAAGTTTTTTTTTGCTTGCGATATAGCATCAAAAAATGCTTGACTGTATACTTTGTCTGTTATTTTTTCTTTGCAAAACTTTTTAATTTCTTTTGCTTTCGGAAAAATCTCTCGATAATCAAGATCCCTTAATAAAAAACTGACCTCTCCAGAGTTACCCTTTTGAAAAGAATCAGATACTAGCGCTTTCATCGAGTTACCCACTGTTGCATTATATGAAAAGGCAATCGATCGAAAAAAATCTTTATTTATATTCAAAAATGTAGCGCTTAACTCTTTCATTTCTTCTTTCTCCAAACTTAATTAAAAATATTCTCAATAATATATATATAAAAAAATTAGTACATTTTTTGTGGGATTCAAATAACAAACCTACTTCACTTTAGAATAAACTCAAAACATGAAATATAAAGGAAAATAATTAACAAAATATTAAGAATAGCCTTACCTATTTCTGACAACATGCACAATACACCGTACTGCGCTGACCGATTGATAGTAACTTCAACTGCTTGCCACACGAAAAACATCCTTCTCCCGCGCGACCATACACTTTTAAACGCATGCGAAAATAACCGGGCTTACCGTGTCCATCCACAAAATCTTTCAATGTCGTACCACCTTGCCGAATGGCAGCACGTAAAATTTTCTTAATCGCAATCACCCATTTTTGACATTGTAAATACGTTAACTCATTCACCGGTTTTCTTGGATCAATGCCGGCTGCAAACAAACTTTCCGCCGCATAAATATTACCAACGCCAACCACATTTTTATTATTCATAATAAATATTTTTGCAGGCGTCGTTTTATTGCGCGTGATTTTCCATACATAATCCAAAGAAAATGCGCGTGTTAATGGCTCAGGACCTAATGATGCAAGTAATTTATGCTGCGTTGATTTTTCACTTGTCCACAAAATAGCACCGAAACGCCGTGGATCATTGAAACGTAATAGCGTGCCATTTGCCAGTAAAAATTCAACATGATCGTGTTTTTTACGCGGCAAAATTTCATCTGCTGTCACAAGACGCAAGCTACCTGACATACCTAAATGCAAAATCAACGTACCGATCTTTGTTTCAAATAATAAATATTTTGCACGTCTTTTTATTGCAAGAATGGTTTGTTTTTTTAATATTGCAGGCAAATGCGAAGGAATCGGCCAACGTAGCCTCGTTTGATATAATATGACTTCAGCAATCTCTTGCTGCAAAACAAAGGGGCGAATACCACGTAACGTGGTTTCAACTTCTGGTAATTCTGGCAAGATCTATTTTCTCATCATATTGAATAAAAAATATTGAATAACTTAACGCGATGAATCTGTGATTGGCATTGCCTCTCTTGGTGATTCAGACGCTAAATTCCTTTGCTTGCGACGATGATTCACAATCCACACACCCGCTAATGCAAATAAACCACCTAACAAAGATAAAGCACTTGGTACTTCGCGTAAAACTAACCACCCCATCAACGTTGTGACCAGCGGCAAAAAATACATCATATTAACCGCACGCGACGCCGGCACTTCTGTTAAGCCATACGCCCATGCAATATAACCCAATGCCGCTGGAAAAATACCCAGATAAATGCCAGACCATGTTGCTTGCCATGTTGCCTGATGAATTTCATGCAACATGACTGGTAACCAACCTGCTAACAAAAATACTGTCGCACCAAGCATCACCCAAGTGGTCGCTTCAATCGCATGGTATTTTTTTAATAAGGGTTTTTGTGCAACGGAATACACAGCACCCACCAATGTTGCTAATAACACATCAAAAATACCGCCATTCAATTGCAAGACGTGCGATTCACCCAATGCGATTAATGCCACACCAAAAACACTCACGCTCATTCCTATTAACATTTTAAAACCAGCCACTTCTCCTAAAAACAGTACCGCAAATAACACTGTTACCACTGGCGTTTGACTGATAATAAAACTCGCTACACCTGATGAAACTGCTAATTCACCGCGATTTAAAGCAATATTGTAGATACCTAAACCAAGCACACCAATTAACATCAAATACAGTCGATCACGCCAAGAATTGACAGCAGGTAATTTCATCCACGGTCTGATCATCAACATCACAATGGAAGCCACTAAAAATCGCAGGGTTGCCAAGCCACCAGGTGAATAACCTGTTAAACCGAGACGAATCCCCACAAAAGCGGACGCCCACAGCACAATTGCAATACTCAAAGAAATCTTTGCTTTACGTGAAAACACAGGAGAAACACTCATGAGAGGATGCCAGTCAGCCGTTTCATTTATCTATATAATTCAAAAAATAATCCGTGGATTGCATCTCAAGCAGTCTTGAATGCGTGCGCGTATATTCCATCACCATAAAGCCACGATTGTAAAGATCTGCCACAGGTTCAGCAGCGGACATGACAAGTCGCACGCGCGCATCATAAAGCACATCAATCAAACTTACAAAGAGACAAATTGCATCTTTTGCACTCGGTGCAATCACCGGCACATTACTTACCATCACCGTGCGGAACGTCTCAGCAATTACCAGATAATCTTGCTGACTGCGCGGCACACGACATAAATCAGAAAATTCAAACCAAACAACGGTTTGTGTGCGTCGTACTACACGTATGCACCTTCCTTCAATCGTCAAAGGCGTCGTCTCAACGAGTTTATTCCCTGCAAGCAGCGCAAAATTTTGTTGCATCCCCGCTTCTGCTTTTGCATCCAGTGGCGTAAAAAAAACGCCGGCTCCCTTTAGGTGCCGTAAACGATAATCATCTTCCAGCGCCAAACGCACAACTTCTGTTTTTTCTTTTAACAAAGCAATTGCTGGCAAAAAACTTTCTCGTTGTAAACCATTACGATACAACTCGTCAGGCGGCACATTCGATGTCGTAATCAATATCACCCCACGACGAAACAATGCAGCAAATAATCCGCCTAACAACATGGCATCGGTAATATCTGAAACAAATAACTCATCAAAACACAATAAAATTGCTTGCCTCGCAATATCATTGGCTACAGCTTCCAAAGGATTTTTTTCCCCCTGATGACGCCGCAATGCCTGATGCACACTCGCCATAAAAGCATGAAAGTGTAAACGCATCTTGCAAATACTGGGTGGGAGGCTACGATAAAAACAATCCATCATAAATGTTTTGCCAGTGCCCACACTACCCCAAATATACAACCCTTTTACCAAAACAGTCGGCAAAAGAAAGGAAAGAAAATGCTGCCGTTTTTTTTGTAATAAGAGCAAATCAGCATACACGCGATCAAAATGCTGCATCACAGCTAATTGCGCAGGGTCGCTGGAAATCACCCCTTGCTGACACTGCAAATGATAAAAATCAGAAGGTTTCATAAGTGACATAATAATACGGGTTACAGCTCAGGAGGGAAGGTTTTTTTACTTCGCTGACCACTATGACTAAAAAAACGCCCGACATATACAACCTATGACGGGCAATACGCGAAAAAACATAGCGGCATTAATAATCATCATCTCCAGTTGCCGTATCCGCCGTTCCACTATTACTATCTGTGGCAGCAGGCGCAGAATTCGCCCCACTTATACTGTCAGCACCACTCACAGCAGAACTTCCGCTCATCGCTGCAGGACCATTCGTTGTATCTTCAGCAAATTGCAAATTAGAATCATCCGCTGCCATCACTGCAGACGACACCAACAATGCAGACAAGCCTATACCCATCCAACTCTTTTTCATCACAGCTATCCTCCCTTTACTGATATAGTTCAGCAATAATTTAATCCCAAAACCCTGACTGTGCTATCATTTTTTATTTTCTGACACAGAGGAAAAATAGAATACATGCAAAAAAAAATCGTCGTGCTAACCTCTGGGGGCGATGCGCCGGGTATGAATGCAGCTATTCGCGCCGTTGTCCGTACCGCTTGTAGCCACAATATCACCGTCTTTGGCAGCCGATCAGGTTACCTTGGACTCCTCGAAGAAGCACTTGCACCACTCGGCCCCGATAGCGTTGCTAACGTGATTCAACACGGTGGCACGATCCTCAAAACAGCGCGTTGTCCGGCTTTTCATGAAAAAACTACGCGTGACCGCTGCCGTGCATTTCTTGCATCAAAAAACATTGATGGCTTAGTTGTCATTGGCGGCAATGGCACATTCCGGGGCGCTGCATTATTGGCACAAGAAGGCGGGCCCGCGGTCATTGGCATCCCGGGAACAATCGATAACGATATCCCAGACACAGAGTACACCATCGGCTTTGACACAGCGCGTAATACCGCACTCCAAGCCATTGACCGTATCCGTGACACTGCATCGAGTCATGATCGTAACTTTTTAGTAGAAGTCATGGGACGACAAACTGGCTTTTTAGCTGTCGATGTCGGCATTGCCGGCGGCGCAGAAGTGATTGTCACACCCGAATTTGGACCAGCGACTGAAGACATTGCAAAGAAAATAGCGCACTATCGTCATCAACGAAAGAAAGAAAGTTCTATTATTGTGATTGCAGAAGCCGAAGTGCCTGGCAGAAGCATGGACATTGCAGAACAACTTGCAAAAATGACTGGCTCGCAGTACCGTGTCTGCATTCTTGGTCACACCCAACGCGGCGGCTCTCCGACAACAATGGACCGACTCATTGCTTCACAAATGGGATACCTCGCCGTTGAAGGATTATTAAATGGCGCATCTGAAAAGATGACAGCCGTTCAGCAAGGAAAAATCGTTCTTGTACCCTTCCCAAGCCATCACACACGTACATTTAACGATCAAAAATTACTCGAACTGAACAATGTACTCTGCATTTAATCATTTGTTAATTATCAAAATAGGAAAAATCTATCCATGACTACCGTTCGTCAAAATAGCCTATTGCGGCTCTTTCCCGCACGCCTTCTTTATCCATGGCTGGTTTGCCTGACCGGCATGTTGTTCTACTGTTATAACTATTTTTTACGTGTTTCACCCAGTGTCATGCAACAAAGTCTAACCGATGCATTTCACTTAAGTGCTGCACAATTTGGCGCACTTGCCGGATTTTACTACTGGGCTTATACACCCATGCAACTGCCGGCTGGCATGATTTATGATAAGTTTGGCGCACGCATGGTTCTCACCGTTGCCTGTCTAATTGCCGTATTAGGCCTAGCCTTTTTTATTACAGCAAATAGTTATCCAATTGCTTGTCTTGGACGTTTGCTGATCGGCTTCGGTACGGCTTTTTCCTATATTGGTGTACTGAAACTCGCATCGTTGTGGTTACCGCCTAATCGCTTCGCCACCGTTGCTGGCATGACAACAGCCTTGGGTATGACATGTGCAGCCTTATCACAAAAATACTTAACACACATTGTCGACACATTTGGTTATAAAACTGCGTTACATTCTGCATTATTAGCTGGTGGTATGCTAAGTTTTATTATTTTATTGCTTATCAAAAGCCGACCAAAAAACAATCCTCTAAATACAAACTCACCAAAAACATCTGACTCCATTTCAATGAAACAGTTACTACAAGCACTTAAAACAATCGCCAGCAAAAAACAATTATGGCTAATTGGTATCACGGGCTGTTTATTGTATTTGCCTGCGTCTGTTTTTCTCGATTTATGGGGTATCCCCTATCTAAAAACAGTCTATCATTTAACAGACTCAGCAGCCGTAACACTTTCCAGTGTCACATTCGCTGGCTGGATTATCTCTGGCCCAATTATTGGTGCGCTTTCTGACCGAATTAAATTACGCCGTTTACCATTAATTATCTTTGGCGGACTAGGCGGTTTACTACTTTGCATTATTTTTTATTATCCCGGCATTACCTATAACACATTGCGCATTTTATTCTTTTTTGCAGGCTTTTGTTGTGGTGCACATCCTTTATGCTTTGCACTTGGACGCGAAAGTTCGCCTGAAAAAATCTCAGGCACTGCGATTGCGGCTACTAACATGTTAATTATGGCGGGTGGTGCTATTTTTCAGCCTATCGCAGGGCAATTATTAGATTGGCATGCAAAAAGCCATAATACTTTAACGCATCCAATGATATATAATTCAGCTGACTATACGTTTGCGCTCAGCATTATCCCGATTGGTGTCTTGATAGGTATTGCCATTTCATTATTTATCAAAGAAACACACTGCAAAGTTGAGGAATTAAAATAAGCAAAAGTTAGATAAAAAAACAAAAAAATCAAATAAAAAAATGAAAACTAAAGATAGCGAGAGACTATAAAAACGCTTATATTACTTTGCACAATCACCATAGACTAAAATATAGAATAAAACCTATTCATCTTTGGTGATTGTTTAGTAATTAATATTTTATTATCAGGAGGATAGTTAAATGCGTTTTAAAAAAAATCTCATTATTAGTATCGGAACATTACTCACTACAATCACCGCATCCGCTTTTGCAGTTCCAAATTTATACGTTATTAACAATACCAATCAGTATTCATCCGTACTGATTACATCTGGTACCAAACCAATTTGCTCACCGACAACAACACCACCTGGCGGCACTACCACTGTTGGCAGGATTGCAGTACGTGTTGCGTGCTCCTTTAAAGCAATATGCACAGCAGAACTTTATACCTCAAATAATTGTACAGATAAAAATATTGCTAACATTACCATTGATACCAATACGTTAACTATTTCTAACTTAATATTACACTATCCTGATCAATACCAAGTAACAGCCTCTGGCACAACAGTAAGCATTAATCAAATTAGATAAGTTAAGAAAATAAAATAGAAAAATTAAAAAGCGCTGACAGTTTACCTATCAGCGCTTTATTATTTATCTACATTTGTTACACAATATCCCACTTCATTTGAAAACCAAATACATCTGCTTCTGAAGAGACTTTACCATCCAGTGTCGTCGTTTGCGCCCCAACAGATTGAGTTAAATTATGAATCCCTGCGTTTTGCACAAAGAAATGCGTCCAACCCACATCAAATCCTAACGTTTTTGATAACTGATAATGTGTGCCCAGTGCAACTGCAATCCGGTTACTGTCAGGTAACTGTAAATTACGCTCTGCATTTCTGGAAGGCGTTTGATCATAACCTAATCCCGCTCGTAACATGACAGCTTCATTCACATGATAATTTGTGCCAACAGAAAAATTCCATGTATTACGATAATTTTCCAACACATTGACATTAATATTATTTGAAGGCGCCAGATCTGCTGTTTCATCAGTTACAATCCCTGCTGTATTTTGTAAGTTTAATTCATTTAGCACGCTCCATTGTGTGTAAATAACCGTCCCCATCCAATCCCATGTTGGATTGACTGTATGAAAAAAACTTAGTGTTGTGGTTGCTGGAAAAGTGGTATTTGCTTTTAAATCACGCGATTCTTGCAAACCACCATAAGTACCATTTGCTAATTGTCCTTCGAATTTACTCGTACCACGTAAATGTTGTGAAATTTTTGAGTGATAGCTTATGCCTAATCGCGTCATTTCTGAAAATTGATACAATGCACCCAGATGATACCCATAGCCCCAGCTATTACCAACATTTGTGCTTGTTGTATCATTATTTACATTGAGCTGTTCTTTATAAACGGGCACACCAGCAACCAAATCGAATTCTCCACGCGCATGCTCTGCATCGAAACCCGCACCCACCGAAAGATGATTATTAATTGCAAAACCCAAAGAAGGTGAGACATCAATCACAGTTAACGATGTTCTCGTTGAGGCGTATTGCGCATACGTTTTTTTGTCATAATTCGTTTCTAGTCCAAAAGGTGAAACCACACTAAACCCAAAGACTAAATTTTCAGCCAGTGGTGCTGCATAATGCAGTCCAGGCACTACATTAAAATGCCCACCTTGCGCCACAGTTGATTGCGGGCCTGACGCAATGCCTGAGGTATTCACATAAACCGAACCGCGATACACAAAATTCGTCATCACTGGATCAATTGAGCCCACTATTTGCTGATTATGAATACGTACTAATCCTGCAGGGTTATAAAATGATGTGCTCGCATCTGCTGCTTCTGCTGCACGGCCCGCGTGATAATTCCCGACGGTTGCACCATCTTGTTCCCATAATTGAAAACCTGCTGCATTCACCATCTGACTACTCATTATCAAACCTGAACTTGACAATAATATTAAAATTTTTTTCGCATGACTCCGCATCGATTCCTCCAACAGATCAACAAAATATTTATTTTTTCAACCTATAAATAAAAAAAAACAGCTATCTAAAAAATAGTGAAAAAATCAAATTTCGGCTAGAATACCGGATTAAAATAACAACACAAGCAAATTTCTTTTTATTCAAAAATTCATAGATTTTTTTACTCAAAATTAAGGAACACACCATGACGATGACGCCTTCAACTATGTTACCACTGGGGACGATTGCCCCTGATTTTGCACTACCTGATACAGTGAGTGGAAAAATTTATTCACTGAATAAAAATAAAAGTGATATCGCAACCGTCATTATGTTTCTTTGCAACCATTGCCCTTTTGTAAAACATATTCAAACGAAACTTGCAGAAATTGCAAAAATCTATCAACAGAAAAATATCCAATTTATTGCTATCAGCGCCAATGATGTCATAGATTATCCTGCAGACAGCCCAGAAAACATGAAAAAAGAAGCATTAGAACATCACTATACTTTTCCTTATTTATATGATGAAACACAAGCGATTGCAAAAGCTTATCAAGCAGCTTGCACACCAGATTTTTATATCTTCGATAAAACATTAGCATGTGTTTATCGCGGAAGATTTGATGATGCAACACCTGGAAATACGAATCCTGTCACGGGTAAAGATTTAACAACTGCACTGGATGCTATTCTTGCTGGAAAGCCGATTTCTACAACACAACATCCTTCCGTTGGTTGTAATATTAAGTGGAAAAAATAATGAATTTATTTTATAAATAATTTTGTCATATTGCGCTTCATTTGCTGTACCTATCATCTTTTATATTTACCAAAAATGTCGTCTTTGTCAGCATTCTGGATCCCGTGGACAAGCCACGGGATGACAGGACTTAAGATCGTAGACTATTTGGTTGCTTTATCATGCCGCTGCTTCAACTTGTCTGTCATACCGCGCTTGATGCGCGGTATCCAGTTCTTTGTCAGTAAACTCATAACAGATCAAGCTTCTGTTTGAATCTCCCAACTTTTCAATGATGCTTTCACGCCACCTCTTTGTTGCTGTTGCAGAACAAACTGCTGGAATAATTCAACCACACCTTTCGTCTGTGCGTAATGAATCGGGCCACCTCGAAACGGTGCAAATCCAGTACCTAAAATCATTCCAGCATCTAATAAATCTGCATCTGCTACAACACCTTCACGCAAACAGGAAAAAGATTCATCTAACATACGCAGCACTAAACGATCACTGATCTCCTCCCCTGTCGGAATCGATGCAGTTGTGGTTGTTTCTTTGGAAACAATACGTTTGCCATTTTTATAACGATAAAAACCTGCGCCAGTTTTGCGCCCTTTTTTTCCCTTCTCGACTAAATCAATTAATCTTTGTGGCACAGCAGTCGCGAAATACTGACTCAAATAACGCGCAACAGACAAACACACATCTAACCCGACAGTATCCGCTAAGGTGATAGGCCCCATCGGCATCCCGAAATCAGTCATGGCTTTATCAATTTTTTCTGCAGGAATGCCTTCATCTAACATAATCACGGCTTCTAGCAAATAAGGCATTAAAATACGATTCACTAAAAAACCCGGACTACTTTTCACAGGCAATGGTAAACGATCAATCCCACGTACAAAAGCAATCGCACGCTCAAATACCATTTGATTCGTTTTTTCACCCCGTACAATTTCAACTAATTGCATTTTGGCGACAGGATTAAAGTAATGAATTCCCACTAAACGATCAGGACGCTTCATCACCGCATTAATATCATCTAATAAAATACTTGATGTATTCGTCGCTAAAATTGCATCTGGTTTCGCGCGTGCTTCCAACTCTTTAAATAAATTTTGCTTAACTGTTAAATCTTCAAAAACGGCTTCAATAATGACATCCGCTTGCGCAATGCCATTTCCGTGAATATCTGGGATTAAACGATCAATTGCTTGCTGTACCAACGCAGAATCTTTCAATTTTTCTTCAAACAATTTCACTGATCGCTTCATTGTTGGCGCTATATATTCAGCACTACGATCTTGTAATGTCACGCGCAAACCACGCAATGCACACCACGCAGCGATATCCCCACCCATTGTGCCAGCACCGACAACATGGACATGCCGCGGTTTAAATTTGACATTTTTTGCCTGACTTTTTAAACGCTCTTGCAAATGAAAAATACGAACTAAATTCTCACTGGTTTCACTAAAGAATAATTTACCACACGTTTTTGCTTCGCGATCATAAGCTTCATCACTTCGTATCCCAACACGTTCCCAATTATCTAATACATCATAGGGCGCCGGATAATGTTGCTGCGCTATTTTCGCGCGCATTTTTCTACGCATCATACCTGCCAATAATACTCGAGCAGGTTTTGTTTCAAGTAAATTTTGTATCCATGTTGTTTTACGCTGTGGTGGTTTATTTTGAATATAATACTTTGCTGCTTTCACTAAATGCCGACGCGGCACAGCAACATCTGCTATACCTACTTTTTCTGCCGCTTTGCCTGATAATAAACGTCCTGTCAAAATCAAATCCAAGCCTGTTGTCACACCCGTTAAACGTGGTAACCGTACACAACCACCCCAACCCGGATGAATACCTAGCTTCACTTCGGGCAAACCTAAACGTGTTTTCGCACTTTCTTCTACAACACGGTAATGACAACCCAATGCCACTTCCAACCCACCGCCTAAACAAAAACCATCAATCATGGCAACGGAAGGAATTTTTAACGATTCCATTCGTGCAATAATATGTTGCCCACGTTTTAATAATTCAATCGCTTCCTCGATATCATGAAATTTTCCAAACTGAGCAATATCTGCGCCGGCAATAAAGCCTGATGATTTCCCTGATGCTAAAATAAAGCCTAGGCATTTCGGCATTTTAGCGATCTCATCAATGACACAAGACAGCTCTTCCATCACTTCACGATCTAACGTATTGACAGATGCACCTTGTTTGTCAAAATAGACCCACAAAATCTGATCGCTATCTGTTTCTAACCGAAAATGTTTATATGCGTTTTGAGTCATCCTAATTACACCCCCGTTCCTGAAACATTTTCTATGAGCATCGCTCCACCTTGCCCACCACCAATACAAATTGTTGCAATACCTTGTTTTGCTTTTTCTCGATGAAGAATATGCACCATTTGTAACGCAATACGCGCACCGCTTGCCCCAACCGGATGGCCAAGCGCAATGGCACCACCATCGATATTTAATCGCGCACGATCAATCGTGCCCAATGCGTCTGACAACCCTAAAAATTCTTTACAATACGCTTTATTTTCAAATGCAGCTAAGCAACCTAATACTTGCGCCGCAAATGCTTCGTTAATTTCCCAAAAATCAATATCACTTAATCCAAGCGCGTATTTATTGAGTAATTTTGCCGAAGCATAAACCGGACCTAATCCCATTTCTGCTGGATCTAACCCTGCCCACTCAATATCCACAATCTTTGCTAAAACCGGTAAATGATAGCGTTTTACGGCTTCTTCACTCGCTAATAATAATAATGCTGCACCATCTGTCACTTGCGAACTATTCCCTGCAGTTACACTACCAAATTTTTTATCAAAAAATGGCTTTAACGTTGCTAACTTCTCAATAGAGGAATCACGACGAATACCATCATCCGCAACAGCAAATTCGCCTTTTCTACCAAAAGCTGGCGTGATACTTGAGAAATGATGATTTTCTGTGGCACTCGCTGCACGTTGATGACTTTCAAATGCAAATGTATCCATTGCTTCGCGCGTCACACCAAAACGATGTGCAACAATTTCTGCTGTTTGTCCCATATTGAGATTCACTGTGTGATCGGTCAATCCACGCAATAATGCCACCACAGGTTTTAAAAAACTTGGTCGAAATAACGCTAATTGCTGCAATTTCCCGCCCACACTTTTCGCTGCAGCAAGACCCGCAAGCCAGTTTACCATGTGTATGTTCAATAAGAGCGGTGAACGACTCATGGCTTCCGTTCCACCAGCAAGGACTAACTCCTGACGGCCACTAGCAATATTCCGAAATGCACTATCTAACGCCTGCATCCCTGAAGCGCAATTACGTTGTACAGTAAAGCCCGGAACCGATTTGCCACATCCTAAACGCAGTGCAACAACGCGTGCCACATTTGCTTCATCCGCTCCCGGCATCATGCAGCCTAATACCACTTCATCTAAGGCATCGGGTGCAAAGGGTTGCCGACCCAATAACTCTCGCCCTGCTGCAACAGCTAAATCACTCGCCGAAAGAGGTCCCGGCTTACCACGTGCCTTCAAAAAAGGTGTCCGCGCACCATCAACAATATACACAGCGCGATTCGCATTTTGCGACGGTAACGCATTCAAACTGTTTGTTTCTCCATTTTTTTCCATGCCGTTTTTTCCCCTGTGAGGACAGAATCAAAGTTAAACGAAAATTCATCAACTCGTATAATTTCTTGATACAACGTATCAAATGTTTGCAAACACTCCGCTTCTTCTTGGCTAATTATTTTTTTTGCCACAGCCTCTTCAATCGAAGATTGAATTTTTCCTGAACGCAATGCTTGTTGATATTTCTTAATAATTGGTTCTACTTTAGCAACCTGCAAGAGCGCATTCTCCATCTGTCTCACTGGATCACTAGCCGATTGACTAATATAAAAAAGACTTGTCAAACGATCACGTAACACAGAAGGTTGTTGCATCAATACTGCAATACGATGATGCAATCGATCACGAGGTTTTTTGTACGCTCTACCAAATGGAAAAAGAATAAAACGTAAAAGAGAAGCAAAAAAACCATGGGGGAAATTATCTAATAAATCATCACAAGCAATTTGAATCTCTGCAAGACAGGTTTGCATACACCATTGGAAATATGGCTCATCTGTCTCAGGTTGCCCTTGGTCATGAAAATACTTGATAACCGCAGAAGCAAGATATAATTGACTAAGCATGTCACCCAAACGTGCAGATAATCTTTCTTTACGCTTCAACTCACCGCCTAACATCATAAACGAAACGTCGCTTAATAATGCTAATGCAGAACTCATCCGAGTAATTTGCCGCGTATATGCTGCCAACTTTTTTGGCACAGCCACAGACAATAATTTTCCACCCGTTAATCCACACCACGTATTTCGCACAACCAGACTTAAAAAATAACCAACATGTGAAAATAACAAACGATCTAAATGCTTCGTCCGTGCGAGTGACGGCGCTGCAGTAAATTGCTCTACTTCTTGTAATAAAAAAGGATGACAACGAATCGCGCCTTGACCAAAAATAATCAAGTTACGCGTTAACAAATTCGCGCCTTCAACCGTAATACTCACCGGTAAAGACATGTACCCTTGTGCTAATACGTTTCGTGGACCACGCTGAATACCGTGACCTGCATGCACATCCATTGCATGCATCACTGTATGACGTTGTAATTCTGTCATATGATATTTTGCAATGGCTGATGCAATTGCCGGCCGAATCTTTTGATCAATCGCACCGACTGTCAATAATCGACAAGCTTCTAACAAATACGCATTCCCTGCAATATGCCCTAATGACTCTGCCACGCCTTCAAATGCCGCAATTGGCATATTAAATTGACGACGTAAGCGAGCATATGCGCCGGTAAAACGGTACGCTAGCTGTCCTTGTGCTGCACTTAATGCAGGCAAAGAAATACCGCGCCCCATGGATAAACATTCCATCAACATGCGCCAACCTTCGCCAGCCATCTCCGGGCCGCCTATAATCCAATCCAATGGCACAAAAACATCTTTGCCACGCACCGGTCCATTCATAAAGGCGAGACCCAATGGATCGTGACGATGACCTGTTTCCACCCCAGGATGCGATGCAGGCACAAGACATAACGTAATACCTGGTTCTGTTCCTTTGCCAAGTAGATTTTCAGGATCAGATAAACGTACCGCAAGCCCTACCACAGTAGCGACAGGTGCCAACGTAATATATCGCTTATCAAAATTAAGACGAATACCCGTGATATGTTTGCCTTCAAACTCACCTTGACATACTACGCCCGAATCAGTGATCGAGCCTGCATCGGAGCCAGCATTTGGTGCGGTCAAAGCAAAACAAGGGATATCTTCCCCGCGCGCCAGACGCGGTAAATACCAAGATTTTTGTGCTTCCGTACCATAGTGTAATAATAATTCACCCGGACCAAGTGAATTTGGCACCATGACAGTCACCGCAGCACTGACACTACGCGTTGCGATCTTTGCCACAATTGACGAATTACCCAAGGCACTAAATTCTTTACCACCGTATATCTCTGGAATAATTAAACCAAAAAAACGCTCGCGCTTTAAAAATTCCCAAACCTCAATTGGAAGATCACGCTGATTATTCATAATTGCCCAATCATCCAACATGTCACACAAGGTATTCACTTGATTGTCGAGAAATTCTTGTTCAGCCCGTTTTAATGCAGGCGCAGGCATCGCCAGTAATTTTTTCCATTTTGGACGCCCACAAAATAGTTCCTTCTCCCAAAACACATCCCCAGCATCAATTGCTTCACGCTCTGTTTGACTCATTGGTGGCATGCGCTCTTGCAACCGGCGAATCAATGGACCCGTGATAAAACGCTGTCGTATTGTTTGTGAGTAAGAAAAAAGGACTGCTGTCAGAAAACAGAGCCAACAAAGAATCAGATAAAAAAGACTGGACCGACCAAAAAAAGTTACCGCAAGCAAAACTAAGCCAAAGGTAACTGTCCATAAAAAAACCGGTGCTCTAAAATAGAGCAATACAAGCAGCACTCCCGGCAAAATAAGACTTTCTGGACTCAACATGACCACTCCTTGGACGTGTAAACGCGGTGAGTATAATGACTTTAGGCATGGAAAAGAAGCAGAAAAAGTTACCCACAGATTCTGTGGATAACTCTGTTATTAACCTATAGAAAACCAGTACAAAGTGGGCAAAACCGCGGACGGAGAGGCACAGGACACAAATTGGACACAAGTAAACATGTTAGTATTTTCAATAAGTTACAAAAGAAACGTGCGCTAGCTTACTGATTTTAGAGATATTTTGTAAAAAAGCGCCTTTATTTAGCGGCTGTGCACAACTTAGTTCATTTTTACAGTGGAAATATCGTTACCAAAAAATGTCTGAAGCGCAGCTAACATATGACTTGCCGGCGAATGTTGCGCAAAGGGTATCGTCAGATTGGTTGTCCATTCTCCCGTTTGCAAATTCACTAGCACCGGAATACGACGATTATTGGCTTGAGGATAAAGTGCTAAAACCCAATTGTCACGATAATCTGCATATTGCTTACTTGAAACAATCATCTTAAACATACTGTCTCTCACAGTAATACGCGCTGTTTCCGCATCAATATGAAAATAATCCATGCCCTCAAAAAAAACTTTACGCATTTCTGGATGCACGGAGCGAATCGCCTCAGGCGAGAAATCACTTTCCACAAATAAATCACCATGTGCTGAATGCATTGGGTGCTGATCCAATATCTCAGGCAACAAAGAAAAACCATTTGTTTTATTAGAGGATAATCGTAAATAAGCGAGCACAGTAGGATGAATATCCATTAATGAAACAATACCCGTGGCAATACGTTTATTAAAAGCAGGTACCAATCCAAAAGAACGGAACGCTAATAAAGTATGATATTGTGGCAACCCAAGCACATCAGTACCATGACCGCCCGACATGTTGACACGTTCGTGTGCGGCAGATGGCGGATAAAATCGCGGAAATGACGCATGTGGTGACGCTGACACATAAAGATCAGGATCAGTAATACGGTCACCTATTTTCTCTATCCCTTCACCATGATCTGACAACACAATCACCAGACTATGATCAAGCAAATGATTTTCTTTTAATATTTTTAAAAAACCATAAAATTGACTATCCATCCGCTGAACTGCCGCTTGATAGTGCTGTTGTTCTACTTTTTTAATCGCTAAACTTGCCCATGCATAAGGATAATGTGGTAAACAAAAATGAATCGCCATAAAGAGCGGTGCTTTCCGTGGATGCATCAATGTCGTTCTAATGCGCTGCAAGAAACTGTCTGGATCATATAGTACAAAAGCTGCACGATTTGCATAGGTATAGGGGAATAGATAGGGACCAACAAATGTATTCGCTAATAAATTAGACAATGGAAAATCATTTAATGTCGCTAATAAGAAATCATTAAAACCCATTGGTGGTGTCACAATCCTATCAAAACCATAACGCTCATCAATATTGCTGAAACGAGATTCATCCGTCATATAAAGCGTTTGATAGCCTTTTTTCTGTAAGATCGCTGACAATGTAACTGACTTATCAAGTTGCGTCGCATCTTGCAAATCTGTCCGCGCACCACTTACTTTTGGATAAAGCCCAGTAAGCACACTAAACCATGCCGAATATGTCCTCGCAATGGGCGTTAGTGCCTCTGAAAAAACGGTACTGTGTGTAAGAAAATGATCGATATGAGGTGAATGCGGCGGGCCGCCAAAAAATCCCAAATAATCAGGGCGTAAAGAATCCATGCCAATCAGAATAATATTTGGCCGATCAATCGTTGCAGCATCTGTTACTGTGCGTATAGGTAATAAAAAATAAATAAAACCGCCCACCACTAAACTACTTAAACATGTTAAAGCAATAAGCCAATTTTTATAAAATCGTCGAGCAAAACCCACACAGGCAACGAAAACAAGCAACCCAATGACTATATTGCAAAACCATAAAAAATTATTCAGTACAACATGCTGTTTTTCAGACAATGTCAATAAAGCAAATTTTGAATTAGGATAATGCAACTGATTTGTTAAAAAAATAACGATGACCAAAAAAAACCATAATGTAATACCCACTATTTCCGTTGTGCGTATAGATAAACACGCAGCATAACGCAACCCCTGTACCAGCAGGAAAACAGCAGCAACAAATAAAACATAAACAAAAAACTGTGCTAACAGAAAAAAGAAGATATCTGGCAAAATTTTTCGCCATGGCACAACTAAATGATTTGCCACTAACTGAAAATCCCCGAGAAATAACTCGCTGCGCTGCACTAAAAAACTTATTTCAGCCAACACAAGAAAAACAGTTAGAATCACCAATGCAAACAATAAATTGCTTTTTTTCGTTTCTAACACGCACACTCTCCAGAGATAAAAAATCTAGGAAACTTAACGCTTATTTACATTTTACCGTGCACCAATTCATCTGAAGAAAAATCATCGACAGCAATGACTTCTTGGCGTGCTCGATTCGCTGCAAGAATAGCATCAAGCTGCTCTTGTGTAATGTAGTGTTGCGCAAATGCAACGCGCGCATTTTCTTCCAAGGAAACTTCTTTAATACCAAAGTCTCTCATCGCTGTTTTTAATGCTTTTTCAGCCGGTTCTGCAGCGATGACTTTTTGTAACGCATCTTCTAGTATTGCGATGGTATTTCCCGCAACCGGCGTCATATAAATACCTTCAATTAAGCGGTTCCGACTGGCAGATGCTTGCATAAATAAAGCAGCAACTGTTTGACTTAATTTATCAGATGGCGCCGCTATTGGTTTACCCAATGGAAACACTAAAAAACGTAATAGGCCCGCAACCAAACGAGATGGGAAATTTTTCAAAAAAGTATCTATTGCTTGCTGTGTATCATACAAACATGTTTGCGCAGCCCAATGTAACAAAGGTAACTCATCAATAGGGCTATTGTTATCTTGGTAACGCTTTAAAAGCGCAGACAGCATATAAAGATAACTCAAGACATCGCCCAACCGCGCAGATAATGCCTCACGGCGTTTTAACGATCCGCCTAACACTAACAATGACATATCCGCGATTAATGCAAACGCTGCACTAAAACGTGTTGCTTGCCGATAAAAATACTTTACAGATTTTGCTGCTTTTTTCGGCGCACAAGCAATGGCACCACCAGTGATTGCTAATAAAAAACTACGAAAAATGTTACTCACTGTAAAGCCAATATGCCCGCAAATCGCACGATCAAATGCTTGTAAAGAAGCTTGCTCATCTTGCATGGATGCCGCTTCTAATTCAGCGAAAATATACGGATGCGCGCGTATTGCACCCTGACCAAAAATAATTAAATTACGCGTTAAAATATTTGCACCTTCGACAGTAATGGCAATTGGCATCGCCTGATAAGAACGACCAATATAATTTTTAGGTCCTAAACAAATGGCCTTGCCGCCATGCAAATCCATCGCATCATTCACCACCTTTCGCCCTAACTCGGTCACATGATATTTCGCAATAGCGGAAGCAATAGCAGGTTTTGCGCCTTGATCAATAAAGGCGACAGTAAATCGTCTCACTGCATCCATGATATAAGTATGTCCTGCTATGCGTGCAAGCACATCAGCAATACCTTCAAATTGTCCAATCGACACATTAAATTGTCTTCGTATCCGTGCATAAGCACCTGATGCATGTGTCAACATTTTCGCACTGCCCAAGGCAGAAGCCGGTAATGAAATTGCTCTACCTGCCGCTAAACACTCCATCAACATCCGCCAACCTTGGCCAACCATGGCAATGCCACCTATTACCCAATCCATTGGAATAAACACATCTTTGCCATGCAATGGGCCATTTTGAAAAACAGTATTTAATGGAAAATGTCGACGACCAATGTGTAACCCTGGCGTTTGACGCGGCAATAACGCGCAAGTAATACCCAGTTCTTTTTGATTTCCTAGTAATTGCTCAGGGTCGAACAAACGAAAAGCCAGTCCAATGACCGTTGCCACTGGCGCAAGCGTGATATAACGCTTATTAAATGTTAAACGAATACCCAACACTTCTTTGCCATCTTGCATTCCCCAGCACACGACACCGGTATCCGTCATCGCCGCTGCATCCGATCCCGCATCCGGTCCAGTCAATGCAAAACAGGGGATTTCTTCACCACGCGCTAGACGGGGCAAATAATAATTCTTTTGTTCTACTGTTCCATAATGCATTAACAATTCTGCAGGACCAAGCGAATTGGGTACACCGACTGTTGTTGCAACCGTGCCGCTTTTACTATAAATTTTTGCCAAAATTTCAGCATGCGCAAAGGCAGAAAATTCTTTACCGCCATATTCTTTTTTAATAATTAATGAAAAGAAACCTTGCTCTTTTAAATACTGCCAAATAGCAGGTGGTATATCGGCACGTCGATGCGTAATATCCCAATCATCAATCATCCCGCACAATGTTTCTAACGGACCCGCAATAAATGCTTTTTCTTCCGCAGACAAAGTAGGCTGAGCGACTTCTAATAATTTATGCCACCGCGGGCTACCAGAAAACAATTCGCCTTCAAAGCTCACCGTGCCTGCCGCAAGCGCTTCACGCTCAGTACGTGATACAGTTGGCATCACTTTTCGATAAAAGATTAAAAGAGGTTTAGTCAATAAAAAATGCCGTAAGCGAGCAAATCGAAATGGCACAAAAATAAGAAAAAAAACAGACCAAATAAAACCAAAGAAAAAAACAGAATGAATCGATTGCGTAAAACGAGTAAATAATACTAAAAAAATCCCCAATGCTAACGTAAATACATTGATTGACGCTCGCTGGTAAAAGAGTGTAGCGCAGAGTGCAATTGCCAAAACGAGCCAGATCCATCCAGACATTATTTTTTCCTTTTATTGAATTGATTAAATTATTTAAAGCTACTACTCTCTTTCTGCTTCTGCGCTCACTTATCAAAAACCATACAAATAAAACATATATAAAAAATTATTGTTTTTATTGATCTTGCTCAGCAACAGCATAAATACCCGGCAAGTTCCGTAGATGCTCTGCATAATCCAAGCCAAAACCCACAAGAAAACGATCTTCTGTCGACACGCCAATAAAATCTGGTTCAAAAGTAACGCCCGGATCTCTCGCGCGGATTTTATTTACCATGACTGCCGAATACACTGCGCGCGCACCCATTTGCCTGCAATAGTCTAAAATCGCACCTAACGTCTGACCGCCATCCATCACATCATCTACCACAAGAATTGTTCGATCTTTTAATGTTTGACGTGGCTCAACTAACCAATGCAGATCACTCGGCCTCACACTACCACGATAACGAGTCGCATGAATATAATCCAATTCAAGCGGAAAATTGAGACGTGTTAAAAGATGTCCTACTGGAATCACCGCGCCGATCATCACGCATAATATCAACGGATCGTCATGTTGCAATTTTTCTGTAATCTGTTGTGCCATACTGTCTAGCGCATGATGAATGCTCGTCATATCGTGCAAACAGGTAAGACGATCTGTCATTTGTCTAATTTTTTCTGCAGTTGCCATCATCCCCTCTATCTTTATTTTTTGCCTTATTTTTAACTACTTAGGTAGTCAGAATTTTTTAACTTGACTGCATAACACGGGTCCCGCAGATACAGCACTTTATCATCGCTGCGCCCTTTCATGATCCATGAAGCGCATTTCCATAGGTTAAATGCAACATGCTGTTTAGCTATTACGGTCAGTCAAGTTAAAAAATTCTGACTACCTGAGTAGTTACCTTTATTTTCCCTAATAAGAATAAAAACACCCCTCGAAACAGGGCGGATTATACACAGGAGAAGCCGCTTTGAAAAATAACTCATAATAACGAGTAACAGTACCTAGGCTGTTACAATAACGGTAGAATGGCAACAAATTTTACTAGGCAAGGTACTCACCCTATGAAAGAAACTCAAGATCTCATCACGCTGCGCGATTTCTTACGCTGGACTATCAGCCGCTTTAATGAAGCTGGCCTCTATTATGGTCACGGCACGGACAATGCCCGTGACGAAGCGTATGCTTTACTATTGCACTCTTTGCATTTACCACATACTGCCCCCTCAGATCTACTTGACGCAAAACTGACACCCTCTGAACGTGAAAAAATTCTCGCTCTCATTGAACAACGTATTCATAAACGTATTCCACTGCCCTATTTAACCCATGAAGCATGGTTCGCTGGATTATCATTTTATGTTGATGAACGCGTACTGATTCCTCGCTCACCTATTGCGGAATTAATTGAAAACGCATTTGAACCGTGGCTTGCAGGTAAACCACTGCATCGTATTTTGGATCTTTGTACCGGCAGCGGCTGTATTGCCATTGCTTGTGCAATCTATTTCCCTGACGCACATGTCGATGCAAGTGATATTTCGGAAGATGCTTTAGCTGTTGCAAAAATCAACTTAACGCGCCATCGTGTGGAAAATCAGGTACGACTAATTCACTCAAATCTATTTCATCAATTTCCTAAAAATACGCCGAAATATGATCTTATTATTAGCAATCCACCGTATGTCAACCAAGAAGAAATGATGATTCTACCTGCGGAATATCGCCATGAACCAAGTCTAGGGTTGCATGCAAATAAAGAAGGATTAGAAGTTATTCTTTCCATTTTACGCCATGCAGCTGACCATCTCACACCTGACGGCATGCTTATTATTGAAACAGGCAACAGTGAAGCAGCCCTCATGCAGGCTTTACCTGATGCACCGTTTATCTGGCCTGAATTTGAACGAGGTGGCGGTGGGGTCTTTCTGATAACTGCCAACGAATTAATTGATATACAAGAAAATATCACCGCACTTTTGACATAATAGATCAGTGAGCGTGTGTTTTTTTGCTTAACAGATCGCAACGGCTAAACAGCTAACTGCACACACGCCTACTGAGCTATTACCTTTTAACAGAATATTCTCTTAGGGTCTGTTAACAGATGACTCCCTCAACCACTGGATCCGCAGCGCATGAATTGCCTGCGGCATCAAATCTTGCAAGGCAGTATAGATTTTTCTGTGAACTTGCAAGGCAGAGAGCCCCAAAAATTGCTTAGCTGTAATCACTACTCGATAATGCCCTGCGCCGCCCGCAGCACCTGCATGGCCACGATGCTGCTCACTTTCATCAATGACTTGTAAATAGTCAGGCGCGAAGGCAGCTTGTAAACGCTGTTCAATCAATGCAATGCGGGCAGCGTGACTCATTTTTCAGAAGTCGCTGTGTCAAGATAACGCGCAAGCCAAATGGCCTGCATAAAACAAAACAATAACAAGAGTCCCGAAATACCATATAGCTTAAAATTTACCCAAGCATTTGTACTAAAATGATAAGCAACGAACAAATTCATTCCACCCAATACAGCAAAAAATATAATCCAAATACTATTTAATCGACGCCACGCATTCTTATTTAGCTGGCTGCCCTTCAACCCATTTTCCATCATACGCTGCACAAATGTCTTTTCACCGATAAAATGACTGCCTAAAAATGCTATCCCCATTAACCAAAAAATAATAGTGGGCTTCCATTTCACAAAAATTGGATTATGAAAATACAGCGTCATGCCGCCAAAAATAAGAAAAACAACAAAAGTAACACACTGTTGACGATCAAGTTTTTTTTGCCACAAGAAAGTAACAACGACTTGCAACGCTGTCGCTACGATACCCACAATGGTTGCGGTGTAAATGCCGTACCATTTAAACGCGATAAAAAATAATAAAACCGGAATAAAATCATACAAAAATCTTACCACAAGCCACTCTCCCTTTACTTTCAAAATGCTATACTGAGCTAATTTTGCGCCATTCTAACATGGTCTCTTTAGATTACACTATGAGACAAATACACACAGAATCGATACCACTATGACAAAAATCATTAAAATCATAGACAAAGAAAGCAAAGTAGATAGCGCATCTACTGACAATCCAACATTGAATCAGGATCACCACCTATTTGTCGCTGCGATGCGCGACGTCATACCTCTTCATCATACAAAAATTGTTCCACAACCCAAAAAAACGCCATTACCTCGCCCAAAACGCTCCTTTAAAAACCGCCCTACCACAGCAGCCATCCTCCCTTTTCTTTTTTCTGATTATGAAAAACTGCCACTTGTTGGTGCGGAAGAACCACTACATTACGCACGCTCAGGTATTGCCAATAAAACACTTCGCAAATTACGAAATGGCCAATATAATACGGAAGCTTTGCTGGACCTACACGGAAAGACAGTTGCTGAAGCGCGAGAAGCACTTGCCTACTTTCTCTTTCACTGCCAGCAGGAAAACATACAACATGCCATTGTGATTCACGGCAAAGGCCTTCGAGAAAAACCTCTCTTGAAGAATCGCCTGAATCATTGGCTGCGACAAACGGACCTTGTGCTCGCATTCTGCACCGCAAGGCCGTGGGATGGTGGACAAGGCGCACTCTATATATTATTAGGGAGACGATGTCTTGACAGGTAAACCCATTATTATTGGCATTTCTGGTGCGTCCGCTTCAGGAAAAAGTCTATTAGCAAATACGATCGTCAACGAACTCGGCTCAGACCAAGTTGTCGTTATTTCTGAAGACTCCTATTATAACGACCATAGCAATATTCCTTTTGAAGAACGTACGCGCATTAATTATGACCATCCGAATGCCTTGGATCATGATCTACTCTATCAACAACTTATACAACTCAGCGCGGGCGAATCCGTTGACATCCCTGTTTACAACCATGCTTTACACACACGGGAACAAAAAACGCGAAGAATTGGCCGTCATACTATTATTGTACTTGAAGGCATTCTATTGTTCGTCGAAAAAAAATTACGTGATCTAATGAATATTCGTATATTTATGGAAACACCACCTGACATTTGTTTAATTCGCCGCATGCGTCGAGACATCGATGAACGCGGACGCTCTTTAGATTCTGTCATCACACAATATGAAGAAACCGTTCGTCCAATGTATCTACAATTTATTGAGCCCTCAAAACGCTATGCCGACATTATTATTCCACGAGGCGGCGGTAATCGCATTGCGATTGACATGATTAAAGCCAAAATGCGTGAAATGTTAGATCATGAAAACGCTAAAAATATGCTTTAAGATGCCAAAACTCACAAATCAATATAAAAAACACAAACAAATAATTAGCGACTGTTTTTTTATTTGATTGTAAATACAGTAAATCACAACATACAATGTCCTAGGCAATCAATGCGTCAAGCTGGGATAACCATGGAGGGTAAATGAAATTACGTAACAAAGTACTTGTGGGCGTCGGTATAGTATGGTTAGTCTTTCTTGCCTTCACATACATCAGCTCAAAAGCTTTTTTGTTACGTAGCTTTGTCCGCTTGGAGGAAGAACATACCAACCAAGATTTAAGCCGTATTGATCAAGCGCTTGATCAATTAAATTACTCACTATACACATTCACGTCGGACTGGTCTCACTGGGACGATCTGTATGCTTTCATGCTTGGCAAAAAACCTGAATTTATACCTAACAACATCAATCTTACTGCTTTCTTGAATTCAACGATTAATTTTCTCAGTTATTGGGATAAAAACGGCAAACTAGTTTTTGGCGCGGCCGTTGATACAGACAAAGGGAAGTTTCGCGCTTACCCTGCCGGTCTTGAGAAATTTCTTTATCCAAATAGTTTATTACTAGATCGCCCTGACTTAACAAAAGACGTCCGTGGGTATATTAGCTTACCTGAAGGCATCATGATGGTTGCTGCTGCCGGTGTGTCGAATGGAGACAAAACCACACCGCCTTCTGGCGCCATGGTCACAGGCCGCTTTATTTCCCCTAAAATTATTGACAAGCTTTCAGAGCAAACAAAATTAAAACTAACACTTTTCACGCTACCAGATATTCAAAATAATCCAACGCTAAATACAATTTTTCAAACAATAAGTGAAAACAAAAATGGTCACATGAGTCAAAATATAGACAAAAAAACACTTGCAGGTTACACGCTAATAAAAGATATCGAACAAAAACCCATTGGCATGTTTCGCATGACGGCACCACGCTCCGTTTATTTATCGGGATTACGTGCGATCAACTATTATTTAATTAGCTTTGTGATTCTTGGGGTTATCTTCTCCATTGCATTATTATGGTTATTACGTATTTTAGTGATTCGTCGCCTAGAAAAACTGAATTTAGACGTAGCCGAAATTAGAACATCCAATAAATTATCACGTCGCGTTAATGCTGCTGGCAACGATGAATTATCATCTGTTTCAACAGAAATCAATCGTATGCTAGGTGTGATAGAAATGTCACAGGAACAATTAGAAAATCGTGTTGCGCAGCGCACAGAAGAATTAAAGCAATCAAACGTTAAACTCGAACAAGAAATTATTGAACGAAAATCAGTAGAAAAAGAATTAATTATTCATAAAGAACATTTAGTACGCCTCGCCCATTACGATAGTTTAACGTCTTTACCTAATCGTGCACACTTCAATGACATGCTCAACACATCCATTACTGCTGCCAATAAAAACAAAAAGAAATTGGCTATTTTATTTATTGACCTTGATCGCTTTAAAAATATTAATGATACATTCGGTCACAACACAGGTGATCTCGTATTAAAAGAAGTTGCAGAACGATTTTCATTAGTATTACGTTCAGGCGATATTCTTGCACGGCTCGGTGGTGATGAATTTATTATTCTTCTAAACAATATTGATGACCCCAAATATGCAGGTCCTGTCGCACAAAAACTCATTGAAACATGTAAAAAACCGGTGTATGCCAACAAACATGAATTCTTTCTCACAACCAGTATTGGTATTTGTATTTATCCTGATGATGGAATTTCTCTAGAAGACTTACAACGAAATGCTGACATGGCAATGTATCGTGCAAAACGTTCTGGCGGCAGCATCTATGAATACTTTACGGAAGCCATGAATAGTGAAGCGCTGGAACGTGCGCAATTGGAATCCGCACTGCGCAAAGCCATTAATAACAATGAATTCATTTTACACTATCAACCAAAATTAAATTTAGCAGATGGGATGATGACTGGCGCGGAAGCTCTGATTCGCTGGGAAAGCCCAGAACTTGGCATGATCAGTCCAGCAAAATTTATTCCGCTGGCAGAAGAAACAGGTTTAATTCTACCAATTGGTGAGTGGACATTACGCGAAGCATGTCGTGCAAATAAAGCATGGCAAGATGCAGGTTATAGCCCAATTTGTGTTGCCGTGAATCTTTCACCAAAACAATTCCGCCATCAAGATATTGCACAAATTGTTAGTGACGTCTTGAATGAAACAAAATTAGATCCTACTTGGCTAGAATTGGAAATTACGGAAACTGCTATTGTTGATGATGCAGAAGCAGGTACAAATAAACTAAATGCGATTTGTAATATGGGTGTGAAAATTGCCATCGATGATTTTGGTACTGGGTATACTTCTATTAGTTATCTTAAACGTTTCCCTGTGAGTATTTTAAAAATTGATCAGTCTTTTGTAAAAGGAATCCCAGAAAATAGAGATGATATTGCCATCACTGCAGGTGTCATCGCATTAGCACATCGTTTAGGCATTAAAGTGGTAGCCGAGGGTGTGGAAACTGCTGAACAATTACAATTTCTCGCAGATAATGCCTGTGACATGGTACAAGGCTATTACCTCAGCAGGCCGTTACCTGAAGCCAAGTTTGTTTTACAACTTGAGCAAACACGTGACGCTTCATCCGATGTTTCTGCATAGTTTTTATTAATACTCTTAATACAAGGACCGTACCATGAAGAAAATTGTGACTTTACTAACAAGTAGTTTATTCATCGCATCTTGCTGTGCCTATGCAACAGAGACGGCAACACCACATAAAAAAAATACGTGGAAAGAAGCTCAAACAGCACCAGCAACTGAGGCAACAGAAAGTCCACTCTCCGGCAATTTTAATATAACAAGTAATTACATGTTTCGTGGTGTCAGCTCATCAAATAATTTGCCTGCACCACAAGGTGGTTTTACATATACATTCCACAAAACTGGGATTTATTTCAATATTTGGGGTTCGAGTGTTAATTTAACCGATTATCAAGGTAATACAGCAACAACAGAGTTTGACATGATCGCTGGGGTTAGACGTTCAATTGGCGAACATTTTTCCTTCGATATTAATCTTGATCGCTACACCTACCCAAAATCAGATCTTAGTTATAACGAAGCAATTGCCAGTGCACAATGGTATTTTTTAACAGCGTTAGTTGGATTTTCCTCAAACGTTTATAATAAACATGGTGACGGTACCTATTATAATGCCGGTGTCAGCTATGACATTCCACCACGCTTTATTTTTGATTTTGAGGACATGAATTTCACTGCTAACGTTGGGCGCTACCATTTTGCAAGAAGCACAGGTTATAGCACTTACACAGATTACCTTGTTGGCTTGAAAAAAACCTGGGGGAATTATGTTGTTTCAGTGCAATGGACGAATGCAGCAAATTCTGCATTCAATCTTGAAAATGATCCAGCAAGAGGGCTACGCAATCAGCACCTTGTTGGAACCGTATTAGTGAATTTTTAATACATATACTAGCTAGATCTCATCATTCAGACCTATCACCCCGCACACTTATTGCGGGGTCATATGTAAAAAAATCAATAAAATCAATGCTAATTTGCACATTTTTTCTAATAAGCGTAGCATAAAGAGGTGGAAAGGCTATTTAAATAAGTATAATGAATAAACTAGAAAGGATTCTGCCATGCAGGAACTTTCTGCGAAAGCGTACTGGATAAGTCTAACAGAAGGTTTTACCACCCAGACAAAACTCTGGCTGGAAAATTTTGAAGCTAAAAATAAAAAACAATCTACATCTGTCCTTCTTGAAAAAATCAATATACCTTTAGATACTGCTTTTATATCTTCTTTATCTACCTATGCGACTGATAAAAAAATACCGATCACTGCACTATTTTTTAGCGCATGGGGATTATTCATAAACCGATTCTCCGGTTCAGACGACATTCTTTTTAGCACGGAGTTTGCAGAAAAAAGAATTCCTGTACGCTCTCATACTGAGACAAAAGAAACACTTGAAAATTATATCATTAAGATCGCAGCTCAATTGGAAAATAGTGAAAAAGAAATTAATGCTTTTTTTCAACAAGAGATAAATTGTGATTTTAATCGTTATTTTATTACCACAGAAATTAACGAAGAAAATTTTATTAAAAAATTAAATAATGCACCAGAGGAAACTGTATTAGGACTATTTATAAAAATTAATCATAACAATTTATCCGATATAGAGCTAAATCTATATAGCCGATCTGATTTGTTCTCTTCAGAAAGTCAAAAAATTATTTGTCAGCATTTTATTTTAATTTTAGAAAAAATTATTCATGCATCTGACTACTCTGCTACCCACTTTCCCATTCTCACAAAAGATGAGCGTGAGAAATTAATGCAATTTAGTATGCCATACAAACAATCATTTGATGAACCGATTCTTTTTGCACATCAATTATTTGTTAAACAGACAGAAAAAAATCCGATGCACCTTGCTATTTGTTCTGATGAAAATACATTGACTTATGCGGAACTGAATAAATTATCAAACAAAATAGCGCATTTTTTATTAGATAAAAAAGTAAAACCTAACGATAAAGTTGCCGTCATGATGGAACGTACACCGCTACTGATAGCTACAATGCTGGCAATTTTTAAAACGCACGCTGTTTTTATTCCGATAAACCCCAAATACCCGGATGAGCGTATTCAATTTATACTTGAAGATTGTCAAACACATCTCATTCTTTCAGATCATACCCGAAAAACACCAGAAGATTATATTTATAAAACTGTTTTTATTAGTGAAAATCTTGAAGAAATTCACAAATATCCAGAACACGCTATTATTCTTAAAGAAACCAACCATGATGAGTTGCTTGCTTATATTGTTTATACTTCAGGCACAACTGGGCAACCGAAAGGCGTATGCATTAGTCATTTAAATGTAGTAAACCATTTGAATTGGTATAAAAATTATTTTTTAATTAATGAAAATGATCGTGCATCACAATTTGCATCTCAAGGATTTGATGCATTTTTCTGTGAGATCATTCCATTTTTAGCAACCGGTGGTAGCATTTTCATCGTAAATGATACAACGAAACTTACACCTTCTTTATTTTTGCCTTGGCTTGTTAAAAATAAAATAACTATTTGTGATCTACCCACAGCGTACGCACAATTATTAATTAATTTAGAATTACCTGATAATTTAAGCTTACGCATGATGAAAGTTGGTGGAGAAGCACTTTCTAGTTATCCCAACAAAAAAATACCTTTTGATATTTGGAATGGTTATGGTCCAGCAGAAGCCACTATCGAAACAACATTTTTCAAAATGGTCTCAGCGAATATTTCTCCTGAAGAACAACCTGCCAAACATATGCCCCCACCCATTGGTAAACCGCTAGCCAATGCGCGCTGTTATGTCGTTGATAAACATCTGGAATTAGTACCTTTTGGCTGTGTTGGTGAACTATTAATTGGTGGTGCGAGTTTATCGCCGGGTTATTTAAATCGTCCGCAATTAAATCGTGAGAAATTCATTCCTGACCGATTCAGCACCTCCACAACGTCTTCTGAAAATACAAATATACAAAATTCTATTCAAAAAGAAGAAAAACTCTATCGTACAGGTGATCTAGTACGCTGGTTATCGGATGGTAATCTTGAATTTTTAGGACGCACTGATCATCAAATTAAAATACGTGGCTATCGTATTGAATTAGGTGAAGTTGAGGCGGCATTGAATCAATACCCTGATGTCAGTGAAGTCGTTGTACTTGCAAAAGAAACAGCAAGCGGGCAAAAATCATTAATTGCTTGGCTAGTGCCAAAATTAGAAAGGATCCGTATTCCACTGCAAGAACGTTGTCTTATCAGTATCGACAATCAAGAATATTTACAATTATTTACTGAGGATATCTCACGTGAAGGTCTCGCCATCACGGGTGTGCCAGATGATTTTAAAATTGGTGCATCAATTAAAATTAATCTCAAACTACCAGGTACGAATGAAAGCCAGTGGTTAAGTGGAAAAATTATTTGGCAACAAGATAAACGTGCTGGTATTTTATTTGATCCAACAGAAAAACAAAAAAAATTATTAGAAAAAAGTATAGAGTACTATCTTGCAACGCATAACTTGATGGAAACACTGCAAAATGCAGCAGCAAAACGTAACTTACGTAATGCTATGAAAAAGAAACTACCTGATTATATGGTGCCAAGTGTTTTTAGCATCTTACCTCGTTTACCCATCACATTTAATGGCAAAATTGATTGGAAAGCATTACCGCCACCACAAGATTTTGAACGTATGTTAGAGCATAAACACGTTCCACCGAGTACAGAAACAGAAAAACTTATTAAGCAAATCTGGTCAGAAGTGTTAGAGCAACCTGAAATTAGTATGAGTGATAATTTTTTTGATCTCGGTGGCAATTCACTCAAAGTTGCCGAATTATCTGTAAAATTATTACATAAATTTTCTATCTCCATTCCAGCAAAAATTTTAATTGATTTACCCTTTATTCCTGTCATTGCAGAATATATCGATTCCAATGGTGCAAACTTTAAGGATACGACACCCATTCAAGATGATATTCAGCGCGATGCTATTTTAGAAGAAGATATTTTGCCACATAAAACAGAAGCCAATCACACAAAAGAAAAGGCTATCCAGCCGAGTGGCATTTTGCTCACTGGCGCTGCAGGTTTTTTAGGCATCTTTATTTTACGTGAGTTACTTGCCTCAACGGATGTAAAAATTTATTGTCTAATACGCAAAGGTGAATTTGGCAGTATTGCTTCGCGACTCAACGCGCAAATTGAGCAATATCGATTATCCGATGAAGTCAATCTGGCGAATCGACGCATTGTTTTAGTGGGTGGTGACATTGGCTTACATCAGTTTGGCTTACCCACAGAACAATATCAAAATTTAATTCGTCATGTTGCTCGTGTTTATCATTGTGGCGCACAAGTTAACACGATGGCATCTTATTCAACGGTTCGCACGAGTAATGTCCAAGGCACACGCGAAATTATCCGTTTTGCGGTCGAAGAATTTAATCGCCCAATTTATTATATTTCAACATTGTCCGCAGCAGCAGCCATCGATGCAGAAGGTGCTTTTGCAGAAAGCTGGCCACCAGCAACACCAGAAGGTTTAACGGGCGGTTACGGTCTTAGCAAATGGGTTTCTGAGCGCTTATTATTTCAAGCCATGCAGCGAGGCCTGCCCGTACAAATTTATCGATCAGGCTATATTCTGGGTGAATCGCATTCTGGCATTATGAATTTAAATGATTCGTTATTATTATTAATCAAGGGCTGTATACAAATAGGTTATGCGCCCGATTGGCATGAAATTATTGCGTTATTACCTGTTGATTTTGTTAGCCGTGCCATTGTCACGCTTTCGTTATTATATCCAGAAAAAAATTATGTCTGTCATCTTGATCATCCGACCGGTATTTTGTGGCTGGATTTAATTCATTGGTTTAATCAACATAATTATGCAATCAAAATTTGTTCGCACCGTTTGTGGCTAAAAAAATTATTACGTATTGGCCCAGATAATGCTCTCTATCCCATGTTGCCAGCTTATTTGGCGATGAAAGACCCACCGATGACACCCCGTACAGCTTTACAACTGACTGCAGAAAAAATTCAAGCTGCGGGTATGGTATGGCCTGATATCAATGACGCATTATTACAAACGTATTTAAAATTTTTAGAGCAAGCAGGTTTTTTTCCACCCTTGAGCTTACGTAAAAAAGAAGCGGCAGATTAGTGTCTCACGGCAGGCTACCTCATATAACTTGATATTTTTTCTATCTTAAATTTGGTTTTAGATACAAAACTAACTATAAAAAATCTTGTCATCCCGCGGGATCCAGAAAATGATAGATAAAAAAACTGGATACCGCGCATAAAGCGCGGTATGACAGCTTCTTTTGTTAAAAATGGTTCACAAAAAGACCATTTTATGTGAGATAGCCCTGTGTCTCACGGCTTTTTTTTGGATAACTTGTTGAAAAAATTAAAAAAAGCAAATTTTTTTAACATGCTGATTTCATTGATATTTTAAATTTTTTAAAAAAAATTCATTTGAAATCAATAAGATAACTTGTGGAAACCGTGCCGCCTATGAAAAACATCAAACAGGCCGCATAAATGCACGGACGCTTGCCATGTCAGTAAATTTTAGGCGTGTTTGTATATAAAAAACTGACGATCCCCCATCACTAAATCATGGGAAATCGTCAGATACAATCCAATTTTTCTTATTTAATTTTTAAAAACCATCAATTAGCAATTAATGCACTGGCTGCCATACGCCATCAGACTTCATGCAAGCCATGCCGCCATGCTTACTAACCATTTTATGGTTTTTGTAAATATAGGTCATATATTTACGGCAATGTGGGTTACCATCAATGGTATAATATTTGCCAGAAACAACCATTTTATACATTTTACCTGTTTTTGGATTTTTCCATTTAACAGTTTTACCTTCATTCATGGCTGTTAAGGCATGCTGATTATCTATACTATCTACGGAGTGTCCAACATAACCGCCCGCCAAGGCACCCACTAAAATACCCACACCAATGGCTACAGCCTTGCCTGTACCCGCACCGATCGCGCTTCCGGCTAAGCCGCCGATCACACCACCGGTTAAAGCGCCAATCGTGGTATTTTGCTTCTGTGTATTCGAAGCGCACCCTGCCATCGAAACGATTAATACAGCCACTGCAACTTTCTTTAGCATGACTTTCATGGACAACTCCTTGTATGAATGGTCTTCCCCCCAGAGTAAAAATGTAGCATTTCTTCTAGGTTTGATAGAAGACTGGGATTACCCGCATAAAACTAGGGTAATCCCGCAAACATCTTCTCTTTACTCTTTATGACATTGATAAAGCAGGTGATACATCAAAAATCGTCTTATTTTCTTTTTTAGATCTTTCTTTTGCCTCTTGCCAGATTTTTTCACCAAATACATTTTCAAATAATACTTCAGTTTTTGACTTGCTAGGAAGAAATGATATACCTCTAGGCATCGCAATCATTTGAAAAAGATCATACTTTTTAACAAATGAGAAATCATCGTCTTTATCTTGACCTGCAGTTGCGCGTTCAAAAAAATCCTCTAACCATGCTTCTAAAATTTCTTGAGGTGTATAATCACAAATTAATTTTCCTTTTATTTTATTATCATAAACATAAATTAACGCATCCAACGCCATGATCTTATACCCTAAAGCAGATTTTTTAAATTGCGCGCAACATTTACATTTTCTTATTTTCTCTTCCGCAGCTTTCACAAACTTACTACTCATCTCTTCTAGATGCTTCGCAAAAGAACTTTTTACTTGAAAAAAATCAGCAATTTCCTTTGATGATGTTTCAATTTTTTCTATTTGAAAACCATAACCAATCTCTTCTTCATCATCTATTTTTTCATCTATTTTTTCGTCTATTTTAATCTTAACTTTTTTTTGCAAGCTTAATGTCATCTCAACCGGAAAACCTTTATTATTTATTAGCGATTCGATACTTGCTTCATTTTCTGGAATAATGGCAATCGCTGATTTCACTGATAAAATAATTTTTTGTTCTGCTTCTTTATCCGGAATCAGAATATTAGCAATACGAGGAATAGCCGTTTTATCCGTCACTATCATGAGGGGTGCATTTGAATTGTCCTGATTTAATTTTGCATTAATCAACGCAATTAAATAACCTAAAGGGGTCTGGCAATAAGCTTGAATTAGCTGATCAAATAACTCAACTGTCATTTCTATTTCAAGACAACGAAACACATCAACAATTTTTTCTTTTAATTTTTTTTGATTTTCATCTGTATTTTCACTGGAAGATGGATACTTTTCTTCTAAAGTCTGAAACAAAATAAGTTCTTTTGAAAGATTAACATGATTAATGCGTAATCCACGCCTCAAATCTAACCATAGTCCTGAAGAAAAAACCGGTTTTGCTAATTCATCATTATCTGGCGTCATAAATTCAGAAAACCCTTTTCCAAAACATATTTTCTCTCTCACCATTGCTAATGTTTCGCGATCAAATGAAAATAAATAAGTATTTTTTTCTACCGCTAATTTTTTCTCTGACTCTGTCACTTTAATTTGATTTTTTTTGCTAAAAAAAACTGTCATTATTTATTTCTCCCATGCGTCAAGCTGCCATGCAACAGTAGCATCCTTGCAATTTTTTTTTTGAAATAGGTTTATGAAAATAAGATAGTTAGAAAGACTATTTATTTTTTGAAAGAGTGCAGCCAAACAACAAATGCTTCTTCATCCATGACTTTTACACCAAGCATTTCCGCCTTTTGTAATTTTGAACCTGCCTCACTTCCTGCAATCACATAATCTGTCTTTGCCGATACGCTACCAGCCACTTTTGCACCTAAGGCTTGCAATGTTTCTTTTGCAGCCTCTCGGGTCATTGACGAGAGTGTACCTGTTAAGACAATCGTTTTACCTGACAAAGGTAAATTTTTTTGTCTATCCGCATGCGCTTGCTTCGCTTTCTTTTCCCAATGCACACCTGCTGCTTGCAATTCAGCAATCACTTTTAAATTATGTGCTTCACGGAAAAAAGCAACGATATGACCTGCGACTATCGGACCCACATCCGATAGTGATTCCAATTCTTCTGTTGTCGCATGTATCAAGGGATTTAAATCACCAAAATACGTAGCTAATTCACGCGCAGTGGTTTCCCCCACTTCACGAATACCTAACGCATAAAGAAAACGCGACAATGTCGTTGCTTTACTTTTTTCTAATGCAGCTAATAAATTTTTTGCAGACTTTTCAGCCATACGAGGCAAAGAAATCAATTTGGCTTCTGTCAATTTATATAAATCAGCCACCGTCGCAATATAATGAGCATCTACCAATTGTTCAACCAATTTATCGCCTAAGCCAACAATATCCAATGCACGGCGTGAAGCAAAATGCCGAATCGCTTCACGGCGCTGTGCTGGACAAAATAAACCACCACTACAACGAGCAATGGCTTCATGTGGCAATTGCTCAATACGTGACTGACAAACGGGACAAAGAATCGGTAAACAAATATCCGCGCCACGCGCCATCTGACGCGCGTTTGCGGAAGATGGCACCGTAGCAACAATTTCTGGAATCACATCCCCTGCCCGCCGCACAATCACTTGATCGCCAATACGAATGCCTTTCCGTTTGACTTCATCCATATTATGTAAGGTGGCATTACTCACCGTCACCCCACCGACAAAAACAGGCTCAAGACGCGCCACAGGCGTTATTGCGCCAGTACGACCGACTTGAAATTCCACCGCGATCAAACGCGTGACCACTTCCTCTGCGGGAAATTTATGCGCCACGGCAAAACGTGGTGCTCGCGAAACAAAACCCAGCTTCTGCTGTAATGCAAGTGAATTGACTTTATAAACGACACCATCAATGTCATATGGCAAAGCTGGGCGCTGCGCTTGCAAACGCGCATAATACGCAAGACACCCAGCGACACCTTGCACAACAGCTAATTCTGGATTGATCGGTAATCCCACCGCTTGCAATAATTGCATTAATGCAAAATGAGATGATGGTAATTCATCAGAAAAAATACCAACACCATAGCCATAAAAAGCTAAAGGACGCGTGGCTGTAACACTTGGGTCTAACTGTCGTACACTTCCTGCTGCCGCATTACGTGGATTCGCAAAAACTTTACCACCGGTTTTTAACGCATGCGTATTTAATTCGGCAAAACCTTTTTTTGGCATAAACACTTCACCACGCACTTCAAAACGTTCAGGATACTGTGTGCCACGTAAATGTAACGGTATCATCGGCAAAGTACGCATATTTGCAGTAATATCTTCACCCGTCGAACCATCTCCACGTGTTGCGGCAAATTGCAGAACACCTTTTTCATAATACAGCGTCACTGCTAAACCATCTAATTTCGGTTCGCAAGCATAGTCAATCTCTTGCGTAACCGCTAAACGTTCATGCACACGACGATCAAATGCCGTCACTTCTTCTGTTGTAAACGCATTATCCAATGACAACATCGGGACGGCGTGCGTAATTTGGGTAAAATGTTTTGCTGGCTGATGGCCCACACGTTGCGTGGGTGACGTTGAATGCAAATACTCTGGATAATTTTTTTCTAGCTGTTGCAGCTCAATGAATAATTTATCATATTCCGCATCGGGAATAATGGGCGCATCCATCACATAATATAAATAATTATGCTCTTCGATCAGTGCGCGTAATTGCTGAATTTTTTCCGCTATATTTTTATTCTTTTTTTCTAACACAAATGGTTTTTTTTGCATAACAAAATACTATCTCTGAATTATTTTTCCATCACTGCTGCACGACGCGATTTTAAAATAAGCGCTTGGTAACGATGTGCAGTCTCTGCATTCCAAGGTGTTTTGGGATCCGCACGCAAATCACCGCCTAAATCTTCTGCTAACTGATTCGCTGTTTCTAACATTAAATCAAATGCCATTTCCGGCTGATCTAACAAAGCCGGCTGCATAAATAATACTAATCCAGGACAGGAAAAATCACCCATCTGATCCATCGCAAACTCACCAGGCTCTGCAACGGATGCCAATGAAAATAACGGTTCTTTATTTTCTGTATTATCTAAATAATAATGAAAAATGTTCATATCACCGTATTTTAATCCAGCTGCTGTAATTGCTTGCAACAAATCGTAAGAACCAAAATATTGGCCTGGTTTTGCCATCACAGATAAGACTAATAATTCATCACGACCTTGATGCGCAGGCGGCGTTTTATTCTGCTCTACTGTATTTACTGGTGCCGCTTTTTCTTCTACACCCAAGGTAAAATCAAATTGCTCCGTATCTTGCAACATTTTCTGTACCGCACGTGTATCACGTCGACGTCGGTACCAATCTTCAACTAATGTAAAGACAACAAAAAGTAACGCACCGACACTAATTAATAACAAACCCGGACGGACATAGCTTTCCATAGCGTCACACTCCTTTTATGCTCCAGCAAGATGTACGGCTTCCTCAACATTCACACTCACTAAACGCGACACCCCAGGTTCTGCCATCGTCACACCCATTAATGTTTCACCCATTTCAATCGCCAATTTATTATGACTAATAAAAATAAACTGCGTCTTTTGTGACATACTTTTAACGAGCTCACAAAAGCGTCCAATATTCGCATCATCTAATGGTGCATCGACTTCATCCAATAAACAAAACGGTGCAGGATTTAAATGGAAAATTGAAAAGACCAATGCAATCGCCGTCATGGCTTTTTCACCACCCGATAACAAATGAATGGTGCTATTACGCTTACCCGGCGGACAGGCCATCACTGTCACACCTGCTTCCAATAAATTATCACCTGTTAATTCTAACCATGCTTTTCCACCACCAAAAATTGCTGGGAAAACTTCTGCAAATCGTGCATTGACACGATCAAATGTTTCACGAAAACGTGCGCGTGTTTCGCGATCAATTTTAGCAATGGCATTTTCAAGCGTTGTTAAACCTGCCTGTAAATCTGCATGCTGACGATCTAAATACTGTTTACGCTCATTACACGTTGCGTATTCTTCTATCGCTACCAAATTAATTGCACCTAATCGTGCAATGCGACGCGTTACTTGTTCTAATTGCTGATGATAAGCATCTGGTGTCGCTTCTTCTGGTAATTCGCCCAAAATATCTTCTAAACGAATTTGAATTTCTGTTAATTGCGTCACCATACTTTCAGCGCGAATACGTAACCCTTCACTTTCAACACGCAGCGTTTCTAAGACATCACGAATTTTTGCTGTTTCACCCTCTGCACGATGCCGACTTTCTTCCAATGTACGTAGCTCTTGATTAATCGCATCCATTGAAGCGCGCGCAGCATTTAATTCTTCTTCAACTTGTAAACGGTGATTTAAAGCAATCGCCAAATCAGACTCAAGACCTGCTAGCGGCACCATCATCACCGCTTCTTTTTGTAAAGCTGTCTCACGTTGTACGCATGCAGCCAATTGCGCTTCAAAATGCTGTAGCGCTTGTTTTTTTGCAACTTCTTCTGAATGCAAACGCTGTGCATCTAATTCGAGTGTATGCACTTTTTCACGCGCAGTTTCCGCAGCAAGACGTGCTGCACGCGCCGCTTCTTGCAATTGATCACGTTCAGCAACCAGCCCATCCCGCTTTATCGTCAATTCATCAAGTAATTGCATCGCATTCGACCAATGCTGCCGAATACTTTCACTCTCCTGTTGCACTTGATTTATTTGATTCTCAACGTCTGTTTTTTCTTGTGCTTCACGGGCTATTTTTTTCTGTATCTCAACTAATCGTGCTTGTTGCATTTTTTCTGCCGCACGTAACCCGGCTAATTCACTATTTATCTGATTCAATGTCAACTGTAGCGCATCACGTTCTTTTTCAAGTGTGGTCTGTTGCTGGCGCGCCGTTAACAACGCTGTTTCGACTAATTTCAGTGCTGACTCTTCTTGCTGAATACGGCCCGCCAATTCTTTTAATTCGGTAGCCCGCTGAAAAATACCTGCTGCCGGATTATCCTCACGTAATAAGCGCAACCAAGCAGCACCCAGCCAAATGCCATCACGTGTCACAACCGACTCATGTGGTTGTAATTGTGTCGCTATATCCGTCGCCTCTTCCATTGTTTCTGCGATATAAACACCCGCTAATAAACTATCTAATGGCCATGTTGAGGTAATTTGATCACGCAATAATTTTCTATGCTGCATCTGCTGTGCTGGATTTTTATTTTCTTTCGCATGAACAACCGCTTTATTGCCTGAGAAAACACATAACGAGCCTTCAGGTAGTTGGCTTGTATCGTGTAAAAAAACGGACACATCATCTGTGCAAATTGCTTGTAAATAAACACCTAAAACTTTTTCAACAGCCGTTTCCCAACCTGCTGTCACAGATAACCCTTCCGCTAAACGTGGTGCACTATCTAATTGATGTGCTGCTAACCAACGTGCCAGCTGATTATTACGTTGACCTAATGCCGTTTGTTGCAAAGCTTCCAACGACGCGACTTGTCCACGAAATTGCTGTAACCCAGAACGCAATCTATCTAATTCACGGGCTTTTTCTTGCTGTTCTTGACGGAGAGCCGAAATTTTTTGATGAATTGATTCTAAAACACTTTGTTCGTTTGTTTTTCGCTGCTCACATTCGTTTATCTGCAACACCAACTGCTGTAATGTTTCATTGACTTGCTGTAACCCTTTTTCATCTTGTTCAACAGACAAAAGTGCCTGACGTTTTGTTAAGCCCAGCAAGCGTTCTTCTAACTGTGCAAGCTTCACTTGACTCGTGCGTGCAGTTTCATTTGCTGTTGCCATTTGTTTTTCAAGCGTTTGCGCTGCATCACGTGCACGTTGCATCGCCTCTTCCGCTTGTTTCGCAGAAATTTTTGTTGACTCATTCTGTGTTTTTGCTTCAGATAAATGAGGCTGCAGCGTGGTCATTGCTTGCGTTAATTGTACGAGTTGATCACGTGCCTCAGCAATTTTACTCTCTGCAAATTGCTTTTCTTTTGCTGCTTGTGCATCTTCTTCTCGTCTTAACCGTTCGCGCTCACGTGTATGTAAGATATCTTGCTCAATACGTGTGATCTGATTACCTGCCACATAATGACGCTTTTGAATCTCTTGGAACACTTCTGCAGCTTGTACGCCATTTTCTCGTGCTTGATCGAGTAGTAACGTTAACTCACCAACTTCCATTTGTTTAGCTTCTAAGCCAGTTTCTTGTTGCTGTACCTGTAATGCATATTGCACGCGACGTGTATCTAATTGCCGCCATTGCGACGCTAAAAATGCGGCACGCAGCGTGCGTTCTTCACGCTTCAGCGCTTTAAATTTTTCTGCTGTTTCTGCTTGACGTTGTAACGTGCCCAATTGACGACCGAGTTCTGTACGAATATCTTCAAGACGCGCCATGTTTTCACGCGCATGCTGTATCCGTGTTTCGGTTTCACGCCGTCTTTCGCGATAACGCGAAACCCCTGCCGCCTCCTCTAGATACGTACGCATATCTTCCGGCCGCGCTTCAATGATCCGCGAAATCATGTTTTGACCTATAATCGAATAACTCCGCGGACCCAATCCTGTCCCCAGAAAAATATCGACAATATCGCGACGCCGGCAGCGAGTCCCATTCAAAAACCACCCTGAATCACCGTTACGATTCAACACTCGACGAATAGAAATCTCGGCAAAACCTGCGTATTCACCACCAATCGTGCCATCCTGATTATCAAAAATCAGTTCCACTGAGGCTTGCCCGACTGGTTTACGGTTTGCTGAACCATTAAAAATGACATCCGTTAATGATTCACCACGCAAGTATTTCGCAGAACTTTCACCCATCACCCAACAAACCGCATCGATAACATTCGATTTGCCACAGCCATTTGGGCCGACAATAGCGACTAAACGACTGTCAACCGGCACAGTGACGGGGTCAACAAATGATTTAAAACCGGAAAGCTTGATTTTTTTAAGCTGCATAATGGCGTCTTATCCTCTCCCTGCTTGGGCAGTATATATTAAGTTGCTTTCTAGCCTCAATGTGCTGAATCGATTAAACTATCCAAATGAATAAGGATATCACTCAGACAAGATCACACTTATTGGGTCTTTGGCTACCCCTGCTAGCTGTTGTCATCACTGGCATTCTCTTCTCCATTGCCTTAGTCTTTTCTTGGCTACTGCCGCATGCCAATCATTCAGAAGGCATTGCATGGCTCATTGCCGGCTTATCACTGACTTTTCTTATTGCTGTAATTCTCTACCTTGCCCGCATCAATCGACAACACAAACTTGATCTTGACATCATGACCCATCATTTCAAAACAGAAATGACGAAACGCCTAACGATTGAAGATACACGCAAAAAACTTGAAAAAGCACTATTACAAGGGCAAAAATTACAAGCCATTGGCACACTCGCTGGCGGCATTGCGCACGATTTCAATAATGTCCTCTACGCAATTATCGGTTACGTAGAGATGGCTCGTGAAGATAGCACGCCGAATACCCCCCTGCATACTAATCTAGGCCGTGTCATCGCTGCTGCCAAGCGTGGGCAAGATTTGGTTGGACGCATTTTAGCCTTTAGCCGCCGTCAACATGCAGAATTAGCCCCTATTAGCATGCGCGCCACGATTAACGGTGTTCTCGACCTCTTAATGCCAACGATTCCTGCCAGTGTCATCATTCATTTTGAAGCAGATGGTACTGACTGCACTATTCTTGGTAATCAAACACAATTACACCAAGTCTTCGTCAATATTATTACGAACGCTGTGGATGCCATGGAAGGCGAAGGGACAATCACCCTTACCCTGCATCATGTGCCTCCCACTGATTGGCTAGGTAAACAATTGTCACTTAATGAAAATAAACACTATTGCCAAGTATCTATTCGTGATACAGGTCATGGTATGGATGCACCAACACTAGAACGTATTTTTGAACCTTTTTTTACAACCAAGGAAGTTGGGCGCGGTACAGGATTAGGATTATCCACTGTGCATGCCATTATTCGCCATCATCATGGCGAAATATTAGCTGAAAGTCAGCCTGGAGAAGGCACGACGTTTACCCTATTACTACCAGAATACGACGCACAAGATTCGGAGGAAACACACTATGGCAAAGATTCTACTAGTTGAAGACGATGACTTAGTACGTGATATGTTGGCACAAGTATTAACGCGCGCAGCACATCAAGTGGAGAGTGCACGCGATGGCGATGAAGCAACGAAGATTCTGCAAACCAGTGAACCCGATATCATGGTGACAGATATCATCATGCCCAAAAAAAGTGGTATCACACTGATCTCAGAGGTTCGTGACAAACATCCCGAAATGGACATCATTGCTATTTCAGGCGGTGGTCGCCTTGACCCAATGGGCTATCTTGATTTATCTGAATCATTGGGTGCCAGCGTGTCCTTTGAAAAACCTGTCGATAATGCTGCGCTTTTGATGGCGATTGATCTGCTGATTCATGGCAAGCCAGCAAATGCTGAACAAGATCAATGACTAACGACCAGCATATTTCGCCTTTCTCATACTATCAACTACTACCAACGATAGAAAGATAACAATGGTCGCTGTAACGTTTCTTTTTCATCTTCTACCATCATAGAGATAGATTCGTGATTTATATCTTTTCCATTTTGCTGATTAATTTTTTCTAAATACGCTTCTATTTTATTATACAAAAAAGTAGTTAATGTAGAATTCTCATCATTACTCTCAAGATCTTTTTTCTCTTCATGATCTTTATATTGATAATTTTTTCTAAAATAAGCCAATTCATCTCGTAAAAACTGCAAAAAATTAGATGAAATTAAATTCGTTTCATTATAATCTTCTTTTTCCTCTTTATATTCTCTCGTTTTTTCTAAAAAAGTAATAATTTTTTCTTTTTCTAATATTACCTGAATCAAATAATCAATTAATTCTTTTTGGCGCTCTGGTGCGGATTTTATATCTCCCAAGCGCACTGATTGGCGAGTGAGGGGATGCTCAGGATTTGACTTTATCCAAGTCACAATTGAATCAAAATCAAAATAATGCCAAAATTCTTTTTTTGATGTTTTTGATTCAATCTTAGCTATTTCCAACATCATTTCTTTAGTAATTGGACAATCAAACTCGTTGGTTATCTCTTCTGGATTTAATTTAAATTTTTCTTTCAAAAAATATAACAAGGTTTGCAATATTTCTTTATTTTCTTTTAGTAAAGATTTTTCATGTATTAAATGTCTATTATCATCGTTATCATGATTGTTAACATTAACATACCGCCTTTGACGAAAAAAAGAATAAGAATTGCAATGTTTATTAATTAAATAAGCAAGTATTATTGCAACCACAAGTAAAATTATAAGATACTTGAACACAAGCGACCATGAAAAGGTCGACGAATCATTCAATTCACAAAGATTGTCTTGTGCTCTAGAAGTAATAAAAGGAATGTTAGTACAATTTTCCTTAAAAGAATCTATATTAAAATCACTTGCTATCCATAAACTGTCACTAAGAGAGCAATCACCCGTATACTCGCAACCCAATTCATCAGGACGAAAGAGATGAAAACAGCCTGAAAATTTTTCTATACTTGGGCAAAAATCAAATTGATTTCCATCAGGCGATGCAATTAATCCAAAATCTTTTGTTAAAATATTATTGACATAAGGAAAAATATCATCAAATAAAAGCTTGATATGATAATGGCGATTCCATTTATCACGATAACATGCATCGGATGCCGCACTAGCAAATTGAGTCGCAAACGTGGCTGCAAGACTTGTAGTTATAGCAGATCTTGGCATTGTGACGAGCAAAGTACTTGCCGTATAAAATAAATCACACGCTAGTTGCATTAAAGTACTGGCATGCGACAAAGAAGTAGATAAAAGCGTGAAGGTAGGGAAAGAAAAACTCTTTTTTATTTTAGTAGAAAAAAACAACATAGTGCCTCACTATTTTCTGACATCTAATTTTATAAAATGGATAATACAGTGATGAAATAACATTGTAAATTTATTTATTTTTTCAAAATACCCATCTTAATCCATGCGTTTTTATAAATCATCGACCATACAATAAATGTAATTGATTATGGCATTTTGACTCGCCATCTGTGACAAGACCAGTTTAAAAAAATTTACAAATTGATTGATGTTTCTTAGACTATCAATCTTTTTCAATAACTTTAAAGGATTAAATTCATGCTATTTTTTTCACGTTCAATTGCTTCATCACGTCAACCTACTACCTCAAACTCTGCTTCCAATACCTCATCCACATCATTAGTGGGAAGCCTGTTAAAAATCGTAAATATTTTATTTGATAATGCAAATACATTATTAAATTCGATACCAAGATCGATGAAAATTTCCGGTCTCTTAGCAACGTTTGCAACACCTTGCGTTCAAGCAGTTTGTTATATTGATGAATTTAATCGACGCTACGATATCAATAGCATACAAACGCTTTTTCATCCGCGTAACACAACACAAGGACTACATGAATTTCTACAAAATACATGCAGGATGAAGATAGCAACAGATGATAGTGATTGCCTAACAGGAAACCTTATGTCTGGCTGCTATCAATTTCCTGCCGATGGAATACGTCACTTAATTTACAAAGAGTATGGTTTAGAAAATGCAATGATTTGGGTGAGCACACAAACACCCCATAATTCATGGCTAAACCTAGAAAATGATCTTTTTTATTATGCTTATCCCGTCAGTAATGACAAATGTCACTGGATAGACAACATATCGTTAGCTGCTGGAGGGACAATAGCTGGATTATTTACTATTTTAACTGGTTACTGTGCTCTTACAGCCTACCTGCACTTAAAAAATAAATTTTCAACTAGTAACAGAGTTTATGAAGAAAACCTGAGAAAAGAGATACTTAATCGTTTACTTGAAAGCAACGAAGAACAAAAAACTGTTATAGATGATGAAACTCCCCTTATTCTTAAAGATGATAAAAAAGACTACTCACTTTCTCCGCGTTTATCTCGCTAACATATAAAACGAAAAGGGTTAACATAATAATGCATATTATGTTAACCCTTACAAAAGCCACCATCTAAATTAATTGTTACAAAACTGCTCTCAATTTAAAAAATATTTTCTTAAATATGTAAAAATATTTAATTTACAAATTATAAAATGTTTATTACACTCGAATCTACTCCATAATAAACGAATATAATTTTAATAAGGAGCAACTATGTTATTTTTCCCTTCTGCTGATCAATCGTCTAAATCTTTATACATTTCTCTCTTTCGCCCTTCTCAATCAAGCACAGTGGACTCCACTCAACCCTCCATGGCAAGTGTTTTATTAAAAATGAGTCAATTTGTCCTTGATCTCGCTAATACTGTTCCAAAACCAGTAAAAGTTTTGGGTCTCGCAGCAACATTTGTCACACAGTTTGCTAATGCAAGATGTTACGTGACACCTGCAAATACACACATTGACATTATACCTGGCAGCACACTTAGCAAAAGAGACTATTCTGAAAATTTACATTTATTCGTCACACAAGTACTTGGATATAACGCTTCTAACTTAGCAAACGATACAACACTATGCCCAACAGGGGATGCAATAAAAAGGTGTATCAAAATCACGAGTCATCAAGCTGAGCAATACGGTATTGACTATAAATATTTTCGGCTTATAAGCAATAGTAATTATACTGCTTTTTCTCAAGAATTTAAGTTTTTACTACAAGTTAAAGATTATCTATGTACGAAGGAAGTTGATATCGGTAATCGTGTGATGATTGGAATGGTAACCGTTCTCAGTTTAGCTATGCTATTAGGACTATGTGCTAACATTATTGCAGGTTGCAAAAAAACAAATACAGATTCTCCGATACAAGAAGATACTATAGATGACACCACTACATTAGAAAGCAAACAAAATCCTCATACATTTTATTACAAATTAGATAAACATGATGAACCAGAAGCAGGTGAATCTGATGAACTAGAAGCAGATAATAATCAAAGTTTATTACGTTATGGAGTATAAGAATAAATCGAACAAAGTATAATTTAATAATAACAACCACCGGTGTCTTGCCAAACATGTACGTGTTGTTAGCAAAACAGATGCGGCATTTCACCGGATGGTGGTGAAATTCATTTAAATCACATGCAAATTACTTCTTAAGATCTCGATAAAAATTTTCATGAACGCCAAAAACAAGCAGAAGTCTTGCCGCAGGATCCCATTCAGAGGCGTGCAGACACCCCTAAGTAAAAAAGAATGTTTTCCTTACTAAAAGCAACTACCCCCCCTTTTAAACTTAGTGCGTTTTTTGCAAAAAACCTATAAAAAGGGTGGGTTGCAAGTAAAAAATTGCTATATGGGCAGGGCCACCTTATATAAAATGGTCTGAAATGGCACAGACTTTGTAAATAATTAGCACGGTTACTTTCCAATTACGCTCATTATGTTGCATAAATACGCTGTCACCCTACACATCAACCTGTCACCCCGCACTTGTTGCGGGGTCTGGTGTATGTAAAAAAATAATCACGTTAAATCAATGAGACTCTTCTCTTGTTTAATGAATTTTATTTTTTTATACCTGACCCCGCAACAAGTGCGGGGTGACAGTTTTTTTATCAAAAATAGTTCACAAAAAGATCAATTTATATGAGGCAGCCTTGGCTATATGAGGTGTATTTTTTTCACTTTTAGTAATAAATTCAGTAAATTTCAAAATAATTGAGCATGTACATGCTAATGAGTCAACCGTACCAGTTGAGTTAAAACATTTACAATTATCATTTAATTGAATACAATTCGCACAATTAAAATTAACCAGAGTAAGCAAATATGTTTTTTTTTCTCTCCAGATAAGAAAGCAACCCGAACTATTCTAGATGCAAACATTCTTCTACGCTCAACAAGCTATTTGCTTAATCTCGTAAATTCATTGATCGCCACCCTACCCAGATCAGCAATCACATCTGGCCTTTTTGCAACGTTTGCTACACGCGTCGTAGAGGCAACCTGCTATGTTGATCAATGGAACCAACATCTCAAAATCAGCGCAGTCGATGCAATAGACACTGTGAAACCTGAATATATTTATCGATTTTTAACTAAGGGATGTGGACTAATAGCATCAAATATCGCAAATGAGACATCTCTGTGCCCTATTGGAGAAACTTTAAAAGGTTGTTATTCCATCAACATACCCTTTAATGCAACAATAGACTATGGAACCGTAACAGATGATGTATTGATTTGGGTAGATGCTGAAAAAAATTTTTGGAATTCAACACTAAGAAGCTCATGTTTACAAGAACAACACACGTATAGATATTGCGCAGGAGCTAAAAAAAATGACATTATATTTTATGTTTTAGCCATGGCATTGATGGCTATAACGTTTATGTTTGTTATAAAATTTTTTTGTTCATTATGTTGTCGTCATAGAATTAATTTTGATACACCACACACACCAGAGGAGCAAAAAAAAATTGATTCTCTAAAAGAAGAACTACATGAAAATGCAAATAAAATTGTTAACTTATTAAATACATTAACAGCGACATATCAATACTCTCCAGAGGAGAACGACGACAAAACAATAAAAAAACAAGGCTTTACATGTTCTATCACTCGTGAAATCCTTAAGGAAGCTGTCAAATTACCTGCTGATATGAACATTTATCACTACTTTGAGCTTGACAGTTTAGCAACATGGTTAAAAACAAATCCCACTCATCCTTTAACGAGACAAGAAGCTCATATCAAAGACATCGAGCCAGCCTTAGAAAAACAAGAAGAAATAATTAAGTATTTAGAAAATAAAACTAAAGAACAAAAAAAATTACAAGAGAAACAAAAAATTTATTCTGATTTAGAAACCCCTCTTCTGCGTGATGAAAAAGAAGAAAAAGAAGAAAAAGAAGATAAAGAAGAGTCTTATTTCTCGATAAATTATCGTAGATAATTTTTATAATTTAACTTAAAAATAAATTTCACCGGTGTCTTGCCAAAAATGTACGTGTTCTTGGCGAAACAAATGTGGCATTTTACCGGATGGTGATACATCAAAAAAAATCGCGCCCGTTTGTGCGGTTGCAAACAATAAACTTCCCTCTTGCTGCCAACTTCTCACCACACTTGGATGAGGAAAATGATAGCGATTGCGATACCCTAAAGGAAATAAAACATATTTTGGATGCACTCTTGCAACAAATTTTTTTAACGCCGATGTCTTACTACCATGATGCGGTGCCACTAAAATAGTCGTTTTATTCAATCTATTTTTTGCCAGCAAAATTTTTTCTGCTTTTTTTTCAATATCACCGGTTAATAAAATAGTTTTATTTTGTGCCGTCACACGCAGTACACAGGAACTATCATTCCCTTGATGCAGTAATTTTTCCTCTGGATATAAAAATTCAAATAACACACCGTCCCACTGCCATGATTCTCCAGCAAGACAAAAGAACACAGGATAACCAGTAAATTTTTCTGGCACACTGGTTTGAATTTTTTTAACTAAAAAATTTTTTAATAGCGTTCGCGCACCACCAATATGATCATTGTCCCCATGACTAATCACTAAATTATCAATTATTTTTATTTGTCTACTTTGCAAAAAAGGCAATACAACACGTTCACCCATATCATCACTTACCCCCATCGCAGGGCCTGCATCAAACACTAAAACATGCTGCGCGGTTTCGACGACAGCAGACAAACCTTGCCCGACGTCTAACAAGGTAAACCAAACATTTCCGGTGGCCGGGTAATCTATTTTAGAAAAAAATAAAGGTAGTACCAAAAAAAATCCCAACCATTTTTTAGGAAAACCAGCAGGCAATAATAATAAAAACACGCCAGTCATTGCTAAAAACAAAATCAGCCAACTAGTGATTGATATAGATAATGTGGCGAATTGCCAATGAGATATAGCTGTAAGAAACTGCCAAAGCCAAGTTAAATTTTTATCTGCAAATAAAAATAATTTTGCACTCACAATAGGCAGCCAAGATAAAAAAATCATTGCAAAAAAAATGCAAGGAAGAATAATAAAACCCATCCAAGGAACTGCAAGTAAATTCGCAAACAATGACACACAGGAATATTGCTGGAAAAACCATGCTGTCAATGGTAACAAACCTAATGTCATCACCCATTGCATTTTGCCTATCAGAAAAAAATACCCACCACGTGTTTTACGACCACTCATACTTACTATAATTAATCCAACTGCACCAAACGATAACCAGAAACTTTCATCTAAAATACTAAAAGGCTGTAAAATTAAAACAAAAAATAAAGCCAAACAATACCCTTGAAATAATGGGATTTTTCGTCGAAATAGCACACTCAGATAAAATACACTTAACATCACCACGGTGCGTTGCGCAGGCAAAGAAAATCCTGCCAAACTGGCATAAATCACTGCACCAAACAACGCGGCAATTTGTGCCACAGTCTGCGCAGGGACGAATAAACATAATCTTGCAGAAAACCGCCAAATTCTATTTGCTAGAAAATAAAATAACCCGGCAATAAATCCAATATGCAACCCAGCAATCGCCATTAAATGATTTGTGCCTGTTGCTCGCAGAATTCCCCAGTAAGTTGCCGGTACGGCAGAGCGTTCACCAATAGCCAGTGCCGTTAACCAAACCGAAGTGGCTGATGGGGCAATTAACTCCGCAAGTTTATCTTTAATTTTTTCACGCCACTGTGTCAGAGGCACGAGATATAGTGGTTTCTTTATATATTTCATGGGTAAGCGCGTGACAACATAACCTTGCGCACGTATACCCTGTCGGAAAGCAGACGCTTCAGTATCGTTGCCACCCGGATTAAATACACCATGAACACGTTTCAATCTTACATAAAAATGCCAAACCTCACCCGCATGAAAATGCCAAATTTCATTATTTTTACGAGAAAATGGCACAGACAATCGTATACGAAATGAATTTTTTTTCTGATTAAAATGAGTTACAACATAGTCAAAATTTATTTTGTATTGATCAACTTTTGGTATCGATGCAACATACCCTGTCACAGGAATTGTTTTGCCTTCTAAACGATGCGGCAAGGTAAATGCAAATATATTTTCTGCTCGCCATCCGGCATAGGAAAAACCAAATAAAACACCAGCAACGATAATAATAAAACTAATTTTTTTAGAATAATAAAAATATAAAAATAAAATCGATATCAAAAAAGCAAAATAAAACCAATCAATTTTGGGTAATTGATGAAAAAAATATAACGAACTGATTCCGCATAAAAATGCGAAAATAAAAATACGCATACAAGAATTGCCTTATTGAAAATGAAAATAGAATAAAAAATAAAGATAGAGCAAACTGCGCTTGTTCATTGATCCAGCCAGGGCCACCTCATATATATTGATATTTTTTCTATCTTAAATTTGTTTTTTGATAAAAAACTAACTATAAAAATCTTGTCATCCCGCGGTTTATCCGCGGGATCCAGAAAATGATAGATAAAAAGATTGGATCCCGCGGATAAACCGCAGGGTGACAGCTTTTTTTATTAAAAATAGTTGATAAAAAGATCAATTTATATGAGGTGGCCCTATGCGTGAGACATCAAGGCGCTTTAAATGAGTAGCAAAATAAAACATAAAATAATCGATTAAAAAAACTTAACACTTACAATCCTTGCAAACTACCCGCTTCAAGCAAAACTGTCCGTGACGCTTGCGCAGCAATTTCTTTATCATGCGTCACCATAATCAACGCCATACCGTGCGCTTTTTGCAATTCTAAAAATAAATTTAATACATTTTGTGCATTTTGCGGATCCAAATTACCCGTTGGCTCATCTGCCAAAATACACAAAGGGTCCGTCACCAACGCACGCGCAATCGCCACACGTTGGCGCTCTCCGCCGGATAATTCACCCGGTTTATGCGCTAAGCGCTCCGCTAATCCGACAGATGCTAAAATTTTTTCTGCTTTCGCTAAACACATTTTTGGAAGCAATCCGCGGATTAATAATGGCATCGCGACATTTTCAATTGCCGTAAATTCTGGCAACAAATGATGAAATTGATATACAAAACCTAATGCATGATTACGTAATTTTGCTTTTGCACGCTCCGCTAAAGAAGCTATTTTTTTCCCCGCGACCCAAACATCACCCGCACTCGGTCGATCCAATCCTCCCAACAAATGCAATAATGTACTTTTTCCAGATCCCGATGTCCCAACTATCGCAACCGATTCGCCACGCTGTACCGTCAGTGAAATATCACGCAACACATCAATTTGTGTACCACCATCCTGATAATTTTTAGAGAGATGCGAACATTTAACCACCGGATGAGGGGTTTTAGTTGTCTCTACAACGTGCGTATCATTATTCATAACGCAAGGCCTCTGCTGGTTCGACGCGTGATGCACGAAATGCTGGATACAATGTGGCAAGCAAACTCAATACAATTGTCAAACTACTAATTCGCAACACATCACCCCATTGTAATTCGGATGGCAAATGCGATAATCCAAAGTACGCGCTCGGCGTTAAGAAAGTCACATGAAATATCCCACCAATAAAATCGACTACCTGCGTGACGTGCAATGACAATGCAACACCACTGACGACACCTAACAACGTACCCACTAAACCTATAATCGCACCTTGCACGATAAAAATTTCTTGGATATGATGCGGTGTCGCACCAAGCGTTCGCAAAATCGCAATATCCGCTTCTTTATCATTGACCACCATCACCAACGTACATACCAAATTAAAAATCGCGACAATCACAATCAATAATAAAATGAAAAACATCATGGTTTTTTCAAGACCCACCACATGAAATATATCACCCAATTGATCCGTCCAATTCGAAACACGCGCCGTCGGTCCTAAATAATGGGAAAGCGTGCGCGCAATGGTTGGCGCTGACCACATATTCGGCACTTGCACATGAATCCCTGACACCGATGTACCTAATTGAAAAAGTTTTTGCGCATCTGTTAAATGCATAAAACCTAATCCGCTATCAAACCCAAACCCATCACCCGCTTGAAAAATGCCGACAACAGTAAAACGACGAAATCGCGGTAACATGCCAGCAGGCGAAAAAGAAGCGCGCGGTGTAATCACCATAATTTTATCCAGCAACGTTGCGCCTAATTTATCCGCCAATGCCGCGCCTAAAATAATGCCATACTTGCCAGCAGCTAATTGAGTGAGTTGACCTTGCACCATACTTTTTTCAAGCTGACTGATCTTTTTTTCCGCTTGCGGCAAAATACCATTCACAATGGCTGGCTGTACCACACCATCATGTGACAATAATACTTGACCCGTCACAAAAGGAGCGACTGCCTGCACATCTTTCATTTGTAATAAACGTTTTTCTGCTTGTTGCCAGTCACTCACTTGAAAAAATTCAGACGTCACTGTAATCGGTGGCACCATCGCAAAAATTTGACGCTGAATTTCTCGATCAAATCCATTCATCACCGATAACACAGTAATTAATACCAACACACCCAAGGCAATTCCCAGCATCGACATCAAGGAAATAAACGAAATAAAATGATTGCGTTTTTTGGCGCGCGTATAACGTAGACCAATAAATAATGATGCCGGTCGAAACATATTAAGGCCTATTGATAATTGGTTATTTTTAATCATTTTACGAGAAAACATCGATGTTTTCGAGAATCAAATTCAATCAGGAAGAGTGTATTTGATGTTAAAATGATTAAAAATAAGCAATTTTCGTAGACTCTAAGTTTCCAAATGAAACAACGATAAAAAATTATGCGTCGTTTGTTCCGCAATGATGGCAACATCAACGCCACGCAATGCTGCAATATAGTCTGCTACTTGACGCACATAAGCTGGCTGATTTGGCTTACCACGAAATGGGACGGGCGCGAGCCAAGGGCTATCTGTCTCAATTAACATACGCTCTAAAGGAATTTCTTTTGCTACCTGTTGCAATTCTTTAGCATTACCAAACGTGACAATCCCTGAAAAAGAAATATAAAAATTCATATCCATCGCAGCACGTGCCATCTCTAAATCTTCAGTAAAACAATGCAAAACACCGCCCACTGTGCTCGCCTCTTCTTCTTTTAAAATAGCAAGCGTATCCCACTTCGCCGCACGTGAATGCACAATTAAAGGTTTATTCAGTTTTTTTGCAACGCGAATGTGTGTACGAAATCGTGCTTGCTGCCCTGCAAATCCATCATCCGAACGAAAATAATCTAAACCCGTTTCACCGATACCAACGACTTTTTTATGTTCGGCTAAATGAATTAATTCTGCTTCACTTGGTTCTTTTGTCACTTTTTCATTCGGATGCAACCCAACGCTTGCCCAAACAAAAGGAAAAGGCGTAATACTTTCTAACATTTTCGGAAAGACGTCTAATGTCACGCACACACATAAAAAATAAACCACTTGTTGCGCTTTGGCTGCCGCTAATATCTCCGCTATATCTTTTTTGCCATAATCCGCAAGATCTAATAAATCTAAATGACAATGTGAGTCTGCTAAGCGCATCGTTCCACCCATGAAATCAAAAGAGATTCGAGAAATAATTGACGATTCAACTGTGGTGACAATTTCAATGCACCAGCACTTTCTATCAAAAAATTAAAATACGCAAAAAAATCATGTTGTGATATTTTTATGATTGGATGTTGTGTCATCGTTTGTGGTATCGCGGGGAAATAAGCATCACTAAAAAACCCCGTTAATCGGCCAGCCAACATATTTTTTAACCAAACATATAACCAATCAAGCAAACGCGTTAAGGGAATTTTTTCTTGATACTCTTTTGCCGACCATTTTTCCGCAATGTGTACAGGGTCTTTTTCAGATAAACTGAGCGACCACATATCTTGATAAAATGCTTGTTGCAACACCAACTCATTTTTTTCGATTAATGCAAGCGCATCACATGGCGCGCCCGCCGCAAAAAGTAATGCCTGTTGTAAAATAGCGGGTGATACTGTTTCATTGGTTTTTTGTTGTAAAAAAAACAAAGCCTCTGCTGTTTTAGGTAAGGCAAATTGCACGATTTGACAACGACTCCGCACTGTTGCTGGCAAGCGCTGACTATTCGCCGAAATTAAAATAAAATACGTATTCGCCGGCGGTTCTTCTAAACTTTTTAATAATGCATTTGCAGCAAATACATTCATTTTATCAGCCATATCAATAATAATTATTTTACATTGACCGACTAAAGCAGACGCATTCACAAACTCCGTCATCTCACGAATGGTATCAATACGAATCGCCTGATTGACGGATTCTGGCGCTATCGAAAAAATAGCAGGGTGCGTCCCCGCAATCACCCACTGGCATGCTCGACACACACCACACCCGGTCTGATCCTCTCGCAATGCTTCACACAATAACGCCAATGCGAATACTTTTGCAAAATGCTTTTTACCAATCCCGGCAATACCCGAAAATAATAAGGCATGCGGCAAACGTTTCTCGTGTAGACACGTGGCCATCCTATCCCACACCACTTTTTGCCAAGGTAAAATAGAAAAACCAGCCTTTGAAAAATCATGAGAAGAAGATTGAGAAGAAGGCATCACAGCAGTGTCTGTCATACACAGCATTCCAATAAATTATCTAACTGCTGACGCACCGCTGCTTGTACCACAGCTGGCGCGCTATGACTGTCAATGACTTTTATACGCGCAGGAAATTGCCGCGCGCGTACCAAATACGCCTCACGAATACGCGTAAAAAAATCCAGTTTTTCTTGTTCAATCCGATCATGCACACCGCGCTGTTTCGCGCGCGCCAAACCAATCGCAGGATCCACATCTAATAACAACGTTAAATCAGGCAAACAATCACCAACAATCCACTGATCTAACATCGCAATTTGCTGCACAGCTAATTGACGTCCCGCACCTTGATACGCATAACTCGCATCAATAAAACGATCACAGATCACCCATTTACCAGCAGCTAAGGCTGGCTGAATCACCTGTGCAAGATGTTGTGCACGGCCCGCAAACATCAACAATAATTCCGTCGCAGGTTGCATGACTTCTTGTACACCATCAGGCGTTTTCTGCAACGGCGTTAAAACTAATTGACGAATTGACTCTGCCAGCGGTGTACCACCAGGTTCGCGTGTCGTCACCAATTCATATGACTTTTCTCGCAAATACGCTGCAATAAATTGAATGATCGTCGACTTGCCAGCGCCTTCGGTTCCTTCGACTGTCACAAATTTCCCCGGCATAGATGCTCCCTTGCTGTGACAAATGACTATAGCCATAACATTTCATAATACGAGCCTGTCATTGCCGCCAGAGTTTATCCTCGCGAAGGCGTAGGCGGGAATGACAGCTTCGTATCTTAAAGTATGATGGATATATATTTCACATCATAAAATTACTCATTAAAATCAAATAAAATAATTATTAAAATAATAAATAAATATAAAAATTAATTATAAATATCCGGCAACACAGCACGTGAAAAATAATAGCGCATTAACGCATTATTAAAATACTCTGTATGCGAATGACGCCGCTTAGCGCGCGCAACGGCTGCATAATGTTCTTTTAAAGTCGTTGAAAATCGATGACTGCCACTCATATCATAATTGCCAGCAACATAATAATAATAATTATGATGCACCGGATGCATCACCGCCGTAATCGATTCCATGGCTGGCATCGCAATCGGTGTCGGTGGCAGGCCTTTTGTCACATACGTATTCCACGGACTTTTACGTAATAAATCTTTACGATGAATCGTACCGCTAAAATGAGAACCCGCCGCATAAATCACCGTCGGATCAATTTGTAATAACATATTTTTATTTAGACGGTTGACAATCACACCGGCAATCATGGCACGCTCATGGTTAATGCCCGTTTCTTTTTCTATTAATGATGCTGCCGTTAATGCTTCATAGGAATTTGCAAAAGGTAAACCACTTTCACGATCCGCCCATGCACTCGCTAAATTTTTTTGCATCGATTGATACGCTTTTCCCAATACGACTAAATCCGATGTGCCTTTAACAAATAAATACGTATCTGGAAAAAACCAACCCTCTGGTGACATCCCAGGCGGCGCACCCAAGCGTTCCATAATTTGCTGATCAGATAACGAAGCAGAAACATGTTTCAAGTCAGCATGACGATTTAACGCATGACGTAAATGATGAAAACTCCATCCTGCTACAATGGTAAATCCATGATAAACCATCCCGCTACCAGTCGTAATCTGCGTTAACAAACCGGACGGTCTTGTGCCTTTCGGAAAAAAATATTCGCCTGATTTAAGTAAGTGCTGATCATGACGCAAATAGGCTAATAAACGAAAAAATAACGGATGTTTAATAATATCCAGTAAATATAAATCATGAATCACGGCGCGGAGCGATGTGCCTTCCGCAACAGAATAGTGCACACCTTCATCACGATTAATTAATGGCGTACTAAGAAAATGAATCCAAGAAACTAAGGCACCAAAACAAACTGCTAATAAAAAACCGACAATCACCAGCAACAAACGATGCCCAGAACGGACGTTCATGAGTGATTAATCCGCAAACCGACGAAACACTAACGTACCATTTGTCCCACCAAAACCAAATGAGTTAGATAACGTCACGTCAATCGACATAGGACGCGCTGTATGCGGTACAAAATCTAAATCACACCCCTCACTTGGATGATCCAAATTAATTGTCGGCGGTGCAATTTGATCACGAATCGCTAACACACTAAAAATTGCTTCCACAGCGCCTGCTGCACCCAATAAATGCCCAATCATGGACTTCGTCGAACTCACCGCTAAACGATAGGCATGATCACCAAAACTCCGCTTGATCGCCATGACTTCTAACTCATCCCCTGCCGGTGTCGATGTGCCATGTGCATTAATATAATCAATCGCTGTCGGTGCAAGGCCCGCATCACGTATCGCTTGATCCATGGATAACGCAGCACCTAATCCTTCCGGATGGGGTGTCGTCATATGCGAGGCATCGCCACTCATACCAAAACCTGCTAATTCTGCATAGATATGCGCACCGCGCGCTTTTGCATGCTCCAAACTCTCTAACACTAACACGCCAGCACCATCACCTAGCACAAATCCATCGCGATCGCGGTCCCACGGACGAGACGCTTTTTCAGGTGCATCATTACGTGTTGATAACGCCCGCATCGCAGCAAAACCGCCAATGCCTAGCTTCGTGGTTGCCATTTCTGCCCCACCCGCAACCATCACATCCGCATCACCAAAAATAATCGAACGCGCTGCTAACCCAATATTATGTGTACCTGTTGTACAGGCGGAAACAACGCCTAAATTCGGGCCTCGCATGCCATACATAATGGATAAATTACCTGCAATCATATTGATCAAAGCCGCAGGGATAAAAAAGGGAGAAATACGTCGTGGACCAGATTCCAATAAAATCTCATGACATTTTTCAATCATTGGCAAGCCGCCAATACCTGAGCCAATCGCAAGCCCGATGCGATGCGCATTCGCATCCGTCACCGTCAATCCCGCATCACGAATGGCTTCACTGGCTGCCACCATCCCGTACTGAATAAAAAAATCACGCTTACGCGCATCTTTTTCAGACATCACCGCTGAAGGATCAAAGGCCTTCACACGACTACAAATACGAGAAGACAAATCTGATGCATCAAAATGATCAATCAGACTGACACTACTTTTGCCAGCAAGAATACCCTGCCACGTTGATGCCACATCGTTACCGAGTGGCGTCACCATACCAAGGCCGGTTATGACAACACGCCGCCTACTCAAGCATCACCCCCCTTTTCAGGATCAACCCTTGCTATTTGCTATGTTCTTCCATGTGCGAGTTGATGTAATCAATCGCTTGCTGAATCGTTGTGATTTTTTCTGCATCTTCATCTGGAATTTCGGTCTCAAACTCTTCTTCCAATGCCATCACTAATTCCACTGTATCTAACGAATCTGCACCCAAGTCATCAACAAAAGAGGCATCATTCGTGACTTCATCTTCTTTCACGCCCAATTGCTCGACAACAATCTTTTTAACTCGTGACTCAACCGTACTACTCATGATGGATTTATCCTCTTCGTTAACAAATTCAACTTACTATGCTAATAAACTGGTGCCAGTTTAGTGAAAAACTGGGAAAATTCAAGCCATGTACATCCCGCCATTAATATGCAACGTCTGACCGGTCACATACCCTGCTTGCTCTGATGCAAGAAACAGTACCGCAAAAGCAATATCTTCCGGTAAACCTAGGCGTTGCAAGGGAATTTTTTGCAATAACGCTTGCCGAACCTCTTCTGATAAATCACGTGTCATATCCGTATCAATAAACCCCGGCGCAATCGCATTCACCGTCACATGACGTGAACCAATTTCTTGAGCGAGAGAGCGACCAAATGCCTCAATACCCGCTTTCGCTGCTGCATAATTCGCCTGCCCCGGATTACCCGTCGAGCCGACCACCGAACTAATATTAATAATACGCCCCCAACGCTGTTTGACCATGTCACGTAAACACGCTCGCGTTAAACGAAAAACGGCACCAAGACTCGTTTCTATCACCTCTAACCATTCATCTTCTTTCATGCGTAATAGCAGATTATCGCGCGTGATCGCCGCATTATTGACTAAAATCGACGGCATTTGCCCATTTTCGCGTAACACTGCCAACAACGCATCGATCGATTCTTTTTGTGAGACATCCAAAACTCGCCCTGTGCACGCCGCATCACCGACAGCTTGCAAAGAATCCGTTATGGTCTGTGCACCCTGCTCTGTCGTTGCCGTACCAATAACACATGCACCCGCTTTTGCAAGCATCAAAGCAATCGCACGACCAATTCCGCGACTTGCCCCTGTGACGAGTGCAGTCCGTCCTTTTAGCGAGAGTTCAACCATGCCTCTAATCCTCTTGTATACTTTAATATTTTATTGATTTTTTTAGTATTTTTAATATTTAACCAATATCGAGCCATAAGCGAGTCCACCGCCAAATCCCTCTAGCAATAACAATTCGCCGCGACGAATACGGCCATCACGTACCGCAGCATCTAACGCTAATGGAATCGATGCACTAGAAGTATTGCCTTGCGTCGCAAGCGTCACCACCACGCGCTCATCAGGAAGATCCAACTTTTTTGCCATCGCCTGAATAATTCGAATATTGGCTTGATGCGGAATCAACCAATCCACTGCAGATTTCGGAATGCCTGCAATGGCCAACGTTTCATCAAATAATTCTTCTAACAATGTCACTGCTTTGCGAAATAAGGGATTGCCTTGCATATGGACATGCTGTGGCTCTGCAACACGTCCGGGAGCCGCAGCAATCGCCAACGGTAAATATAACATGTCAGCATGCCGTCCATCCGCATGCAGCCGCGTTGTGATGATACCGGGCTGTGTATCTGCCCCCAATACCACGGCACCTGCCCCATCACCGAATAAAACACAGGTACGACGATCTGACCAATCCACAACACGTGACATGACTTCACTGCCGATCACCAGCGCATTACGAATGGTACCCTGACGAATAAATTGATCTGCGATCCCAACACCGTAGACAAAACCTGCACACGCCGTCGCGTTTAAATCAAACGCCGGACAATCACGCGTATCAAGAGCTTTTTGCAACAAACACGCCGTTGCAGGAAACATTTTTTCTGGGGTCGTGGAGGCAACGATAATCATTTCGATATCACTCGGCGCAAGTCCTGCTGCATCTAGGGCATGACGCGCTGCGGCTTCTGCCATCGTCAGGGCTGTTTCATTTTCGCCCGCAATATGGCGGGAATGAATGCCCGTCCGCTCAATAATCCATTGACTGGTTGTTTCCACTTTTTTTTCAAGTGCTTCGTTTGTCAACACTTTTTCTGGAAGAAAACTCCCAGTGCCTAAAATACGTGTGTATATCATGTAGATCCCGTCATACCCGCTTCACCAAACAAGGTTGCCATGCCTTGCGCAATTCGTTCTGGCACCTTTTTTTCTGCTTGGAACGCAGCTTCTTGAATAGCACGCATAAATGCTCGCATACCTGCACTACCATGACTTTTCACCACAACGCCTTTCAGCCCGACAAAAGTTGCGCCATTATACCGATCTGGATCGATATGCTTGGCTAAACGACGCAATACAGGATAGGACAGCATCGCAGCAAAACGTGACAACCAATTGCGACCAAACTCACGTCGCAGCAATTTACGAATAAAAATAGCTACGCCTTCTGTCGTCTTCAGTGCAACATTCCCCACAAAACCATCGCAGACGACGACATCGACTTTACCGCTATACAATTGGTCACCTTCGATATATCCAATATAATTCATATAATTAGTGGTACTGGAGGCGGCAAACAGGCGTGCTGACTCACGCACTAATTCATTCCCTTTGATATCTTCATGCCCGATATTCAACAAAGCAACACGCGGCGCCTCAAACCCCTCTAATGCTGACACCAACACAGACCCCATGATGGCAAATTGCAACAAGTGCTGTGGCGTGGAATCCACATTCGCACCGAGATCCAGCATACGCACTTTACCCGTACCGACGGTTGGAAAAGTTGAAATAATCGCCGGGCGATCAATTCCAGGTAAAGTTTTTAAAACAAAACGTGCTGTGGCCATCAACGCACCAGTGTTTCCAGCACTGACACAAGCATCTGCCTCACCTGATTTCACGAGATTCAGCGCGACACGCATCGATGAGTCTTTCTTACCGCGCAAGGCTTGTGCTGGCTGCTCATCCATCGCAACACATTGTGTTGTATGCCGAATGATTAAGCGATCAGAAGGTTTGGCGCCCTGTGAATCAAGTGCGTTTTGAATAAGCGCACTATCGCCAGTCAAAATCAATCGAAAATGGGGGTTTTCTTTTAGCACCTGCAGTACTGCGGGCACGACAACAGGGATACCATGGTCACCGCCCATGGCATCCACTGCAATAGTAATCACACTCAAGGGAAATTACTCTTCGTCTTCACTTTCATCAGCAGGCGAATGCACTTTAACCACTTCGCGACCACGATAATAGCCCTCTGGGCTCACATGATGGCGACGATGCGTTTCACCTGTCGTTGCCTCAACGGACAATGTTGGACCTGACAACGCGGAATGAGACCGCCGCATGTTGCGTCTAGAACGAGATTTGCGACTTTTTTGAACAGCCATGATAATTCCTCACAATAAGCAGCGCGGGATTGTATGCGCAAGCCGAAAGCGTGTCAATTTTGCAGTGCAATCGCGTAGATAAACAAGCTGATAGCAAGCGTACTTGCTGAGTGGTAGCCGCGCTGTTGTCTTAGGCAAAACTTAAGGTTTTAGTCATCTAACTCAGATTCAAGATTAGGTAACAATAAATAAAAACGTAAACAAACGATGAAATTTAAACATAAAAGCTTAAAAAGATCAAATAATATACATTTTTTATAATTATGCTAGAATACAAATAAATATGGATTATACTCGTCATACTTTAAATTAGTCGTCTTTGCCTATGCAGCAACACCTAAGACAATCCAATATAACAACCGCTCTAAAAATCGCTCTACTTTTTGTATTTGTAATAGGTCTCTATCGTAGTTTACAAATTGTGTTTCATACGTTTCCAGCCGAAGCTGACTTTAGCGATACTGCCATGCTATGGCTTGGTTTTAAAAAGTACGGTTGGCATTTTTTCCCCTCTTGGCGCTACACAACAGATAACTGGCTACTTTCTTTGGTACCGATTCATTTTTTGTTATTTTCACTCTTTGGCGCAAAACCGCTTGTGGTCTTGCTGACAGGATGGGGAATTTTCATTCTCACCCTTCTAATGGTCGCTTGCATTGCTAGCTCGCTACGCGCACCCAAAACTGCCATTTTGCTACCCTTTATACTTTTGTTTGCTAATCAATACGCACACGCTTTTGGCTTTTTGACTTATAGCATCTCGCATAACATCACTAATCTATATGGTATTTGCTGTTTATTCATTACAATAAAATGGCTGCAACATCGTCGTGCATGGTTATTAGTTTGCTTATTCTTTGTTGCATTCATCGGCGGTGTGTCTGACCCATGGATGCTGGGTGCTTATCTTTATCCAATCATCATGACAAGCATGCTATTTAGTTTTATCTATCGCAAACACCAAGAGTCTCCATCATTTTGGCAATTAGGTGCTGTTTTATTTCTTGTCGTCATTGGTAGCAAATCACGCGGATTCGAACTTTTACATTTCCTTCCTCTATACCATCACAAAATACACGCATTAAATAGCCAAAACATCTTCATGGTCATTCAAAATTTAGGGCGACTATTTAACATTCTCCCACTGGGGCACTCGACGCATTTACTACTGCTCTCATCCCTTTTTTCTGTACTTGTATTTTTTTATTTGTTATATAAAACAACTGACGTTTGCTACAAAAAATACAACGCAACACACAATGTGACATTATACTTTTTAACTGTCACGATTTTGATTTCTTTATTTGCCATTATCACCGCCATGATTGTCACAGAATCGGTCAATGAGGGTTCCAGTCGTTTCATGCTAAATATTTTTTACTTAGGCCCCCTTCTGATTGCCATCAATGCAGAAAAGCATTGGCCTGAGCTAACTCGAACATTCAAAAAAACACTTATTATCGCAGTGATTTTGTATATTATCAGTAGCATAGTAAGCAATTTAACTATTTGGCAATCCATGCGATTCACGGTCAAAAAAGATGACGTCCTTGCACTGGTCAATGTGCTAGAGAAAAACCATTTACAACACGGTTACGGTCCCTATTGGGGAGCGAATGCAAATGCAATCACATGGCTAAGCCACGGAAAAATTCAATTTGTGCCTGTTATCTTTTCGAAAAAAACCGGCTTTATCATCAATGGAAAACGCTACCAATCCTCTTTACTTTGGAAAGCGCCCAGCGCCCATGAAAACTTCTTTATTTTTGTAAAAAATGATGGCGAAGAATGCGCAAATATTTCTTTATGCAAATCAGGCATCATCAAACAATTTGGTCAACCCAGTGATATCATCAAATACAAAGATGCCGATATTTTTATATGGAAGAACCGTGACCATACAGCATGAGAAAAAAATCAGTATTATTATCCCAATGCTTAACGAAGCTGCAACGCTGAATTTATTATTCGAAAAATTAACCCCAATTCTGCATGCTTTACCTCTAGATTATGAAATTATTGTTGTCAATGATGGAAGCACGGATAACACTTTAGCGCTGTTATTACAAACACAACAAGACATCCCGCAACTAAAAATTCTTGATCTCGCAAGAAATTTTGGCAAAGAAGCTGCTTTATATTCGGGCTTTTATTATGCCAAAGGCGCATGTGCGATCGCCATTGACGCAGACTTGCAAGATCCGCCTGAGTTAATTCTTGAAATGATAAAAAATTGGCTGGAAGGCTATGAAGTTGTCAGAGCAGTACGTCACTCGAGAAAAAACGATTCTTTTTTAAAGAGAAAAACCGCCACATGGTTCTACAACATCATGAAAAAAATCAGTGAAACACAGCTCACTTATCATGCCAGTGATTATATATTACTAGATAGAATTGCGATTGATGCTTTTCTTATGCTTGAGGAAAAAATACGTTTTAATAAAGGCTTATTTAGCTGGATAGGGTTTAAAGAAAAACTGATTTACCATAATCGAGAAGAACGTGCTGCCGGTCAAACGAAATGGAATTATTATAAATTATTCAAGTTTTCCATTGATGGCATTACCAGTTTTAGTAAAACGCCTCTCGAAATATGGACATACATAGGTATCTTGTGTTCTTCACTGGCTTTTTTCTATAGCATTTATTTTTTTCTAAAAACACTGCTGATTGGCAATTCGGTCCATGGTTATCCCTCTCTATTGATTTTTATGTTATTTTTTAGCGGATTACAGATGATTGGCATCGGCATACTGGGAAGTTATATTGGGCGTATCTTTATCGAAACCAAAAAACGACCGATTTTTTTCGCTCGTAAATTTTATGAAACAGCCAGCATGACGCAAGAAGAACCACTTAACAATCTCATTAAAAAGTAACTTCGTGTAACACCATAATAATAGATAGCCCGAAAATAATAAGTTGACAACTTTATGGGCGATGATTAAAAAATAATAAAGAGAGATACTAGCATCTATTTGCTTGGAGACCGACGCCGTGCCTGAGAAGACTGAGATCGACCAGCTAATAACAACGCATTTTGAAAAAGTACTTGATGCCATGAGAAAAGAAGATCAACAAGCTGTCTTTTCAGCATGTTATGCGTTTGGTGAATTGATTCACAAACATTACCCCAATTTAAAAAAACTTGATGAGATACAAGCATCTCTCTCAGAAATAAAAATAACAATTGAAGACCTACCTTCCCTTAAGTTAGCCAGCTTATTCTCTGAAGCACGCAGTTATCTACAAATGAATCTAGTAGGAAAGTCTCCTCCTGAAGACTTAGCTGCACTTAACATTGAATCAATAGGACTTGATGTGTTTTTAACACTTATCTATCAAAGCAACAAATCAAAGGAAGCAGAGAATCAATTGGCTGAACTTGGAAAAAGCATCGATTTCGATAGCGCAGAATACCTAGAAACAGAAAAACTCATTAAAAGCAATCTTCCTAGCGTACAAGCTGCTGCAATAGAAGAAGAATGTAAAACACTAGAAAATGAACTTATCAAAACAATTCAAACAGAAATTCGCAAAAATTCGCTGTTATTTAAAGATTATATTGATAATACTGCTGATATTCAAAAAGATAAAATAAAAAAATTAACTGAAATAATAAAAAATAAAACTTTTCTTAACGAAAAAAACAAGCATGCATTAACTCCTCAACTTAAATTAGCTGTTGGCAGTCTTCATGCCGTACATGAATTACAAAAAACCTTGCAAGAAAATAAAGATAAAAAAGCTAGCGAAAAATTAACTACTTTTAAAGAAAAATTTGAAGATGAAAAAATTCAAACAGCTCTTAAAACCAACCCAGACTCTGCTGTAAAAAAATTCTTAAAACAAATTGCTTACCATTTAACAAACGCCATTACATTTGGCGCACTCAGCGCGCAAAAAGATGCATGGCTCAATGCGCCGCAACAGCTTTTCCATAAAAAAATAAATGAAAAATTATCGTCTGTATCTTCTTTTATTGAAAATGATACGACACCGACGAAGAAACCATAAATACCAATCCCGCAGACAAAACTGCGGGATAATGACTAAAACTAAAAGATCACTACTTTCCAAATAACGCGCGAGCGACATTTTCTGGCGCTGTACACTGAGGATCTAACCCTAATTCCTTCTTACCCAATGGGTCTCTTGTAAGTTGCGCAAAAAACGTATTTGGATTACTTGTTATACATTCTTTAGGTAAATAAGAATCACCGCTGCCTATCAAAGCAGGTTTGCCACTTAACCCTGCTTCATTCAACAATGCACCCGGCACAGCTTGCGCAACGCGATTCGCTGCATGCGCCGCATCCGCGCCTGAGACGTCTGCATGTAATAAAATTTTTGCATATGTTTCAGACTCAAATAAAGCTCGCTCGTCATCACTCAATTTTTTCTTGAAATTTTCTGTCAAAATAATTTGACAAGGCGAAACCAAGCTTGAATCTTCTTTTGCATCTTTTAAATAATTTTCGACGACTGTAATTAATTTTTGAAGATATGCCGCAGGATTCTTTACCCCGGGATGCAATCCAAAACGTAATTGCATATCTTGGTATTTTCCGATTACTTGACCCTTTTGCATTTCGTCTAAAAGCACTTTTAAAAATTCGATATCTACGTCATCTGACCGTGATGTTCCCGAAACAAAGACCAAATCTGTCTCTTCACTCACCTTCAGTAACTCACGTGTCTTTTTATTTTGCGCGAGGCTTTTGTCTGTCACACATGTAGACACCGCTTGATCAATCGACAAATGCCCCACAGTTACCACGTGTTCTGCAGCAAACTCTTGAAAATCTTTTTTTGCAGCATCTAATGGCACCGCAATCTGTAAATTCAATTTTTTTGCTAGTTTTTCGCCATAGTGATTTTTAAAATAAATATGTTCTTTTTCTTTGAACATATATTCATACAGTAATGTCATTTGACACGTATCTGGTAACTGCATGGCCAACTCAAAAGCAAATTTATCATTTAATGGCGAAGGAAATCCTAATACTACGTGATCAATTTTATTTTTTTCTATCCAAAATTTAACATATTCTATTTTTTCTTCTTCTGATTTTTTTGCAGAAAATTCATCTCCCTCTTTTTCCGAAAAAAGAATGTTTTCATTTTTGTCAACAAGCAAGTCATGTAATTCTTTCTGTATAACAGTCTTTGCTACTGTATCTAATGGTAATAAAGTAAATTGACACGCTTGCTTTTCTTCATGCGCTTGTTCAATCATTTTTTTCACAGTCGCACAAGCTAACTGCGTATCCCCTGTACTGGTTGTTAAAATAGCAAAGTTCATTTTCACTCTCCTCTATTTTTTTTATTTTGCTTTAATTAAATTTTATGATTTTTAATTTATTTACTGCGCTGATGTTGCCAATACACTTCTGAGGATACATCTGGATTTGCACGCGCCAACACACGCGCGGCGACAAATAATAAATCAGACAATCGATTGATATAACGTAACAATTCTGGATGACAATGAAGCAAATTTTCCTGCAGACTTCCTTCTTGTTGCAACGCCAAATCACGATGCAACAATGCCACCAAGGTGCGTTCAACACGTCGACAAATTGCACGTGCCAAATGACAGGCAGCAACAGCTAATTCACCGCGCGGCAAAATAAATTCTTTTAAGGGCGGTAAGTCAGCATTCCACTGATCAATTAAGTTTTCTAATGCAGTAATGTGTGAGGCATGAATTGCAACATACGCCGGTAATGCAAGCTCTCCACCTGCATCAAACAACGTATGTTGAATCTGTGTGAGCGCCGTTAACACGGCTGCTTGTTGTACCGTTAAACTGACTGAAGGTGACAATAAACTCGCAATCACCACACCAATTGCGCTATTTAATTCGTCCAATCCACCCACCGCCTCAACCCGCAAGTCATCTTTTGCGATACGCGCTTGACCATCTAAACTGGTCTCACCCGTATCGCCTGTGCGGGTATAGATTTTTGTAAGGCGGTGACCCATTAAGCTTGCTCTTTGACGGGTTTTTTCTTTGGTAAATATAAATCCGTAATCGTCCCTTCAAACACTTCTGCTGCCATCGCAACGGTTTCAGACAACGTAGGATGCGGATGAATAGTTAAGGCGATATCTTCCACATCACACCCCATTTCAATTGCTAAACCAATCTCGGCAATTAATTCTCCCGCATTCGGACCAACAGCTGCACCACCTAAAATACGACGTGTTTTTTCATCGAATAATAATTTCGTGATACCTTCATCACGTCCTGTACTTAAAGAGCGACCACTCGCGGCCCACGGAAACGCGCCTTTGCCATACGCAATGCCTTTGGCTTTTGCTTCATTTTCTGTGAGACCTGTCCACGCAATTTCAGGATCCGTATAAGCAACGGATGGGATCACACGCGGATCAAAATAATGTTTCAACCCAGCAATCACTTCCGCAGCAACACGGCCTTCATGTAACGCTTTATGGGCCAACATCGGATTACCACAAATATCACCAATTGCAAAAATATGCGGAACATTTGTTCTTAACTGTTTATCCACCGCAATAAAGCCACGTGCATCGACAGTCACACCGGCTTTTTCAGCGGCAATTTGATCGCCATTTGGACGGCGACCAACTGCACTTAAAATTTGATCAAATCGTTCAGGTTGGGCAGGCGCATTCTCGCCTTCGAACGTCACCCATAACCCATCTTTTTTTGCTTCGACTTTCGTCACTTTGGTTTTTAAATAAATATTTTTATAACGTTTTTGAATACGCTTAAACAATGGCTGAACGATGTCTTTATCCGCACCCGGAATAATTTGCTCCATCAATTCAACCATCGTAATTTCAGCACCTAAACTGTGATACACCGTCGCCATTTCTAAACCAATGATACCGCCACCAATGACCAACAGTTTTCCATCCGTTTTTGCTAATTCCAATGCCCCAGTGGAATCAATAATACGCGGATCGTCTGGTAAAAAAGGCAGTTTTACCACACGAGAACCCGCTGCAATAATGGCTTGCTCAAATCGAATGATTTTTTCACCATCCGCTGTTTTTACTGTTAACGTCTTATCCGAAGCAAAACTGCCAACACCACACACAATCTCGACTTTTCTTTGTTTTGCTAACGTTTTTAAACCACCTGTTAAACGGGTAACGACTTTATTTTTCCAATCACGCAATTTACCCACTTCAATTTTTGGTGTGCCAAACGTAATCCCACACTCAGCGACATGTGCAGCTTCATCTAACACTTTCGCCGCGTGCAATAAGGCTTTAGAAGGAATACATCCAACATTCAAGCATACGCCACCAATTGCTTCGTAACGCTCAACCAAAATCACTTTTTTGCCAAGATCAGCTGCTCGGAATGCCGCAGTGTAACCACCAGGACCACTACCTAACACCACTACTTCTGTTTGTATTTCATTCATGCGACACATTTCCTCTTATTGATCTAGTAAACTGATTCATTCATTCTGTCATACCGCGCTTTATGCGCAGTATCTAGTTTCTATTCGCGTTTCTCTGGATCCCGCGGATAAACCGCGGGATGACAAAGTAGACAAAATAAATGGAGCACTGCACTAGGTACTATTACTTTTAAATTAATAATTTTCGAATATCCGATAATTTTTCTGATAAATATGCAATAAAACGTGCGCCTTCTGCACCATCAATCACCCGATGATCATAAGATAACGCTAACGGCAACATCAGCCTTGGCACAAACGTATGACTATCAAAAATCGGTTTATACGATGCTTTTGAGACACCTAAAATGGCGACTTCTGGTAAATTCACAATCGGCGTAAAAGCCGTCCCACCAATGCCGCCCAAACTGGAAATCGAAAAACAGCCGCCTTGCATTTCATTCGGTAATAGTTGTTTTTTACGTGCCTTATCGCTTAATACACTTAATTCACGCGCTAACGTTGCTAAGCCTTTTTGATCCACATCACGAATCACTGGCACAACTAAACCTTCTGGCGTATCGACCGCCACACCAATATGAAAATAATTTTTATAAATTAAATTTTCACTCGTCGCATCCAACGATGCATTAAATTGCGGGAATTTTTGCAACGCTGCCACAACTGCTTTCATAATAAAAACCAGCGGCGTCAATTTAATGCCTTCCTTTTCCAGTGCCGCTTTTTCTGTCTGACGAAACGCTTCCAATTCCGTAATATCTGCTTCGCCAAATTGTGTCACATGTGGCACTAACACCCAATTACGATGCAAATTCTTTCCGGAGATTTTCTTCAAGCGTGACAATGGTTGTGTCTGCACGGGACCAAATTTTGCAAAATCGACGACGGGTGCTGCAGGTAATGCCGACGCACCCCCATTCTCAATCATCGCTAAACGTGATTTAACATAACTCTCAATATCTTCTTTTAACACACGTTGTTTAGGACCTGTTGGTGGCACTTTTACTAAATTTACACCTAATTCACGAGCCAATTTACGTACCGCAGGGCCTGCGTGCACCCCCTCTGTAGAAAATGCTTCTGTCTGTTGCATATTGAATGAGACAGGATTCACAGGATTATTTTGTAATAGATTTTTTTGCGGCGGATGAATGGCTTGAATATTAGAGGTTAATTTTTCAGACGTACTTTCTGTCACAACGGTTAATTTCTGCTCGGCCACAGCAGCCGTCTTCTGCACCTCGGGATTTTTAGCTGCCTCTGCTGCTTGCTGCACAGAGAGAATCGGTGCTCCTTCAGTAATTTTATCACCCACTTTGACCTTCAATTCGCGCACAATCCCCGCAACGGTGGAAGGTACTTCCATCGTCGCCTTATCAGACTCAAGCGTAATCAAGGGAGTATCAACTTTTATTGCATCCCCAGGGCGCACTAATACTTCAATGACATCTACTTCACCCGCGCCGCCAATATCCGGCACAACAATTTCAATATCCGCTGTTGTCAACGTCGTTTCTCCTCATTAAACCGTTACCGGATCAGGTTTTGTTGCATCTATGCCATATTTTTTTGCCGCAGCCTGCAATATAGCAAATGACACACTGCCTGCTTCATATAAAGCACTCAATGCAGCATACGCAATATGATAGCGATCTACCTCAAAGAAATGCCGTAATTTTTCACGCGTATCACTGCGGCCATAACCATCCGTGCCCAACACAGTCAAAGAACGTGTTGGTAAATATGGCCGGATCAAATCAGGTAACGCACGAACATAATCGGATGCGGCAATGATTGGCCCTGTGTGCGCTGCTAAACACGATGCCACATAACTTTGTTTCGGCTGAAACGCTTTTTCATTCGCACACTGTGCTAACGCTAAACGGTTCTCGCGCTCAACGCGTGCAGCATCACGACGTAATTCACTATAACTTGTCACACTCCAGACATCTGCTGCTACCGCAAAATCATTCGCTAATAACTCCGCTGCAAATAGGACTTCACGTAAAATCGCGCCGCTACCCAGCAATTGCACGCGCAAGCTATCTTTCTTGGCTTTTTTACTCTGTTCAGCCGCTTGCAATAAATACATACCACGCACAATGCCTTCTTCAACACCGGCAGGCATGGCGGGTTGCACGTATTTTTCATTCATCGCCATCACATAATAAAAAACGTCTTGTTCTTGCGCGTACATTTCCTCTAAACCTTGCCGCACAATCACCGCCATTTCATAACCAAACGCTGGATCATACGCACGACACGAAGGAAACGTCGATGCAGTCAACAAGCTTGTACCATCCTGATGCTGTAACCCCTCTCCTTCCAATGTCGTCCGACCCGCCGTGGCACCAATTAAAAAGCCGCGTGCACGCATATCGCACGCTGCCCAAATCAGATCACCTACACGCTGAAAGCCAAACATAGAATAATAAGTAAAAAACGGAATCATCGGCACTTGATGCGTACTATGCGAAGTCGCCGCCGCTAACCACGTTGCCATACAACCGGCTTCCGTAATACCCTCTTCCAGTAATTGGCCGTCTTCTGCTTCACGGTAGTACATCAATTGCTCATGATCTTCTGGCTTATAACGCGCACCCCCTGCCGCATAAATACCAATTTGTCGGAATAACGCTTCTAGACCAAACGTGCGTACCTCATCTGAGAAAATCGGCACAATCCGAGGGCCAACCACCGGATCTTTCAGTAAACTATTAAAAATACGACCAAGCACCATGGTCGTCGACATGGAGCGATCGCCCGTACCTTTTAAAATCGCATCAAAAAGACTTAATTCAGGTATTTTCAACGGATGTGAAACAGTTAAACGTGCTGGCAACCAACCGCGTAATTTATTTCGCTGTGCCTGCAGATACTGTATCGCAGGATGATCCGCACCCGGATGATAGAATTCAAGATTGGCTAACTGTTCATCGGTTAAGGGTAAAGAAAAACGCTCGCGGAATGTCTGTAATGCTTCTAACGACATCTCCAATTGATTGTGCGCAACATTTCGGCTTTCGCCATGTTGCGTCCCCAGCCCGTACCCTTTTATCCCTTGCGCGAGAATGGCAACGGGTTGACCTTTATGTTTCACTGCTGCGGCATACGCTGCGTAAATTTTTACTGGATCATGCGCGCCACGGCCCAATTTTTCCATTGCTGCATCTGAATAGTCTGCAAATAGTGATAGTAACTCAGGATTATCTTGGCAGAATAATTGACGTAAGGCTGCACCCCCGTGCACTTGCGCATACTGCAACTCTCCATCCACAATCTCAGCCAGACGCTTTTGTAGTAATCCTTTGGCGTCACGTGCAAACACCGCATCCCATTCACTACCCCATAACACTTTAATGACATGCCAACCGGCGCCACGAAACACGCCTTCTAACTCGGTGACAATCTTGCCATTACCACGCACTAAGCCATCAAGACGCTGTAAATTACAATTCACGACATACACGATATTATCAAGCCGTTCACGCACGGCGACCGTCAGTGCACCAACGGATTCGACTTCATCCATTTCACCATCACCGCAAAACACCCACACTTTACGGTCATTCGCAGGTAACAATTTTCTATTCACTAAATAGTGAATAAATCGCGCTTGATAAATGGCTTGCAAAGGTCCTAGACCGAGCGAAACCGTTGCAAATTGCCAAAAATCCGGCATTAACCATGGATGTGGATACGAAGAAACGCCTTTACCATCCACTTCTTGTCGAAAATTCAATAAATGCTCGGCTGAAAGACGGCCTTCTAAGAAAGCGCGGGCATAATTCCCTTCTGATGAATGGCCTTGAAAATACACTAAATCACCCGGCGTGCCTTGCTCCGCCCCACGAAAAAAATGGTTCAAGCCCACTTCATACAACGTTGCAATCGAGGCATAAGAAGATAAATGTCCGCCTACCCCCCCTGCATATTTTTTTGCCCGCAATACCATCGCAATCGCATTCCAACGAACCATGGCATCCAACTGCGCTTCTAACGCTAAATCCCCTGGATAAGCCGGTTGTTCTGCGGATGAAATGGTGTTGAGATAAGACACAACAGCACTGGGTAATGCACCCTGCACAGGAAGACCTGCTTTTTCTGCTGCATCAAGTAGCTGTGTGATAATAAATTGTGCTCGCCCGCTGCCCTCATGTTCCAATACTGAGGTAAAGGCATCCAGCCACTCTTGCGTCTCAACGGGGTCTTGATCTTGCCGGACCTGTGTCATACTGCATTCCCGTTTGATTTTATTAGAAGAAAAACCTGAACGGCTATTTTAACCTGAATGAAGCAAAAGCCCAAATGCGTGCAGGTTTTAACCTTAGTTATATTGCTATAGTAACTCAAGTAGTCAGAATTTTTTTACTTGACTGCATAACACGGGTCCCGCAGAGACAGTACTTTATTCAAGCTGCGCCCTTTCCTAATTCATGCAGCGCATTTCTATTGATAAAATTCAACCTACTGTCGAGCAACTGCGGTCAGTCAAGTTAAAAAAATCCTGACCACTTGAGTTACAAATAATGCACAATTACTTTCTTGTTAAGACTGCCATCGTCAAACGATTCACCGAGACAAGCCGCTGTGTTTCATCAACAATTTCAATACTCCAGACTTGTGTTGTTCGGCCGAGATGATAGGGCTTCGCCGTACCAAATACAAACCCCTGACGCATAGAACGTATATGATTAGTATTAATTTCTAAACCGACACAATAATGCGTTGCTTGATCCACACAACAATTTGCCGCGGTCGATCCAACCGTCTCTGCCAGCACACACGATGCACCGCCATGCATAATTCCCGCGGGTTGTATCGTACGTGCATCCACAGGCATACGCGCCACTAAAAAATCTTCGCCAATTTCAATAAACTCAATACCAATATGCGCACCCATCGTATTACGACTACGTGTATCGAGCGCCTCCACGGTCATGCCTGCTACTTTCCAAATAGACGCCATATTTTTTACTCCAGATTTATTTCCAACATAGGGGCTGTTTACAATGGGTTATTTTCAAACATTTTACGAGAAAACAGAAAGTTTTCGAGAATCAAATCCAATCAGGAAGAATGTATTTGATGTTAAAATGATTAAAAATAACCCATTGTAAACAGCCTTCAAAAAAATAAAAAACAATTATGCGACTCTCGCTAACGCAATATCAGCACAAACGCTTTCTACACCTTGCAAAGTACGTGGTCCTGCCCGTTCGAGTATATCGGGTGCAACGGAAAATAATAACTGATGACGCACAGCAAACAAGCTAGGAAAACGTTGCCAAAACACTTGCCATTCTTTTTGCGTTGACCCATAAAAAATAACAGCCGGATTCATCAACACAACAGACTCAGTACTTACCTCAGGCGCAACACCTAACAAATCATCAAATATATTTTTACCGCCACATAATGAGATGACATCACTGATCCAACTTTTTGCTGTCACAGTAATAAGTGGCCGTTGCGACACTGCATAAAACACTGAAATTTTTTTGGCTCCCTGATAATGTTGTTGAATATGCCGAATATGTTGAGAAAACGCTTCTGCCGCTCGATTCGCTATGTTTTCTGTGCCGGCAAGGCAACCCAAGTGCTTTAACGTACGCGGAATATCCATTAATTTCTCTGGCTGAAAATAATAAATAGGCACACCAGAAAACCATCTTAACTGTTGTGGTAAGGATCCTACCGCCCAAACAAGAATCAGATCAGGGTGTAATAATGCAATATGCTCTCGATCCAGTTGTGAAAAATCCGCTACGACCGGAATTTTTTTCGCGGCGACTGGATAATCACTTCCCTGCATCACACCAACAATGTATTTACCCGCACCCGCGGCAAATAACAATTCTGTCATATCGGGTGAAAGACTAATGATTCTCTTTGCAGGTTGCTGCAAAGCGATTTTGTGGCCTGCGTCATCAATCACATCACAAGCAAATAATCTTGATGAAAAAATAAAAAAAATAATAAAAAAATAATAAAAAAAATAATTATAATTAATAAAAATCACCCCATCACAACCAATAACGCCAACAAAACAAAAAACATCAACAACACACGATCTAATAACGCCAGTGCCTCTTGCATTTCTGTTTCTGACGTCGTTACTGTATCCAGTCTATCTAAAGCGGCCATACCGGATTCCACGAACAAAGTCTCATTCATTGCTGGGCCTTTACTGGCATAGCGTTTATAACAACGTATTACTTCTGTGAAATGCCCGCCAAGCGCAAAAATAAAGGCAAAAAATCTCACCGGCAACCAATCCAGCCAGCTACGCGCACGACCTGCCAATGCAGCAAAAGGAAAACGTCCTTCCGCACTGAGCGCAATCACACGATATAACATCGCACCCACCGGCCCCAATAAACAAAACCAAAATAAGACTGCTAATACCCGCGAATTTGCTGCCAGAAAAAAATTACGCGCTGAAACAGAAGCAGTTGGCTGGAACTCCAACCAAAGATTTTCTGGACCAAGACAATAAAGAAATATCAAAATATCAAATAATAAAAGGGGAATATGATAAAAATGGTTAGATAATAAAGCCTGTAACGCACCCACCAAAAATACCGGTGGCAAAATCGCAAAAATCACTAACAATGCAAACTGTTTACCTAAACGAGACGCTGTAAGCCATTGCTGATAATAAAACAACCAACGCCATTTACGTAAATGGCCCCAATGGAAAAAACGCTCTGTTAATAGCGATAACAGCGTCACCAAAAAGATCATGCTTCTTTCTCCATAGACTCTTGTAAAGAACAGCGCAAACGCGCCCAATCAAAAGCAGGGCCGGGATCTGTTTTGCGTGTTGGCGCAATATCCACGTGTCCAACTATATTTGCTGGCGTAATTCTGGGATACACAGCCATTAGCGCGCCAATTACTTTTTTTAATTGCTGATACTGGCTATCGGTATAGTCAAGCACATCCGTTCCTTCCAGTTCAATGCCAATCGAAAAATCATTACAGTTCGCCCGACCTTGGAAAGAAGACACACCCGCATGCCATGCACATTGAGAAAACGGGACAAATTGAATCACTTCGCCCGTGCGTGAAATTAATAAATGCGCAGAGACACGCAGCTCGGCAATTGTTTTAAAATAAGGATGCAAAGAAGTGACGAGTTTACCGCAAAAAAAATCCTCGATATAACGCGTACCAAATTGCCCCGGAGGCAATGAAATCCCATGAATCACGATGAGATCAATCTCCGTATTAAGCGGGCGTTCGTGACAATGCGGTGAAACTAATTGCCGAGCGGCAATCAAGCGACCCTGCTCTATCACAAAAAACTCCTCTGAGAGACAGATAAAAACATGTTACCAATAAGATTATAGGCATTTTCTTATTTGACGGCCATCCATGCATCGGCTACCCTTCGCCGTTTGCGAAATGTGTAAGGCATGACTAAAATATGATAGATCCACAACAGATTCGCTTACTAATTGAACAAAGCCTGACGGATTGTACGGCACTGATTGAGAGTCCCGATGGAGTTCATTTTTCGGCCGCTGTGATTAGTCCTGACTTTGCTGAAAAAACACGCGTTCGCAGACAACAAATGGTCTACGCACCTCTAAACGCATTGATTCACGATGGCAGTCTTCACGCTCTATCAGTCAAAACATTCACCCCGGAAGAGTGGCGCGCTCAACCACAAGACAATCGAAAAGGATAATTCACATGGATAAATTGGTCATTCGCGGCAATATTCCACTCAATGGTGACGTCCGTATTTCTGGGGCAAAGAATGCCGCGCTCCCTATTCTGGCGGGTGCATTACTCACCGCCGCACCAATTCGTATTTCAAATATCCCGCATCTGCATGACATCACCACCATGATGAGCCTATTAGGGCAAATGGGCGTAAAACTGATGCTAGATGAACGTTCGAATGTCGAAATTCATGCAACCGATCTGCACTCTTTTCATGCGCCTTATGATCTTGTCAGAACCATGCGCGCATCCATTCTTGTGCTAGGCCCTCTACTCAGCCGCTTTGGTGAAGCCATCGTCTCATTACCTGGTGGTTGCGCCATCGGTTCACGGCCAGTTGATCAACACTTGAAGGGTTTAATCCTGATGGGTGCAGATATTACTGTCGAAAAGGGGTATATCAAAGCACGCACAAAGGGGCGATTAAAAGGCACACATGTGGTGATGGATCTTGTTACGGTGACAGGAACAGAAAATATTTTAATGGCTGCTGTCCTCGCTGAAGGCCAAACAGTGATTCATAATGCAGCCTGCGAACCCGAAATTATTGATCTTGCCAACTTTTTAAATACACTCGGTGCCAAAATCAGTGGCGCCGGCACTGCGACGATTACTATCGATGGCGTCAAAGAGTTAACGAATGGACACTATCAAGTGATGCCAGATCGAATTGAAACAGGCACATACCTGACAGCTGCTGCGATTACACGTGGTCGCGTACGTGTCAAAAATACTCGCCCCGATCTCCTTGAATCTGTTTTAACAAAACTTGCGGAAGCAGGTGCGTTTGTTGAAACAGGAATGGATTGGATCCATCTTGATATGAAAGGGAATCGCCCACGCGCAGTCAGCGTTAGTACAGCACCCTATCCTGCTTTTCCAACCGACATGCAAGCGCAAATCATGGCGATGAATACGGTGGCAGAAGGCACGAGCATCATCACAGAAACAATTTTTGAGAATCGTTTTATGCATGCACAGGAATTAATCCGCATGGGCGCCAATATTGCTCTCAAAGGTTCTACTGCCGTTTGCACTGGCGTGGATAGTTTGCATGGCGCACCTACCATGGCTACAGATCTACGTGCCTCCGCTAGCCTAGTGTTAGCCGGCCTCGCCGCTGTGGGTGAAACCTGTGTAGATCGTATTTACCACATCGATCGCGGCTATGAATGCATCGAAGAAAAGTTATCACAACTCGGCGCACGCATTCATCGTGTGGGGAGTTAAAGGACCACTCTATGAAAAATGCAGTTATCCTCTTTTCTGGCGGGTTAGATTCAACGACTTGTCTTGCGTATGCAAAATCAAAAGGTTTTCACTGCCATGCCATCAGCTTTGATTATGGCCAAAGGCATGCCGCAGAATTAAATGCCGCGAAAAAAATTGCTGCGCATTTTGGTGCAGAACATCACATCATGCACATACCAATCGCGCAACTCGGTGGCTCTGCCTTAACAGACAGCTCGTTAGAAGTGCCAAATTATACGGGCGATCACACCATTCCCATTACGTATGTCCCTGCGAGAAATACAATCTTTTTAGCATTTGCGTTAGGCTGGGCAGAAGTGTTGCAAGCGGATGATATTTTTCTTGGCATCAGCGCCGTCGATTATTCAGGTTATCCTGATTGTCGACCCGAATATATCGAAGCCTTTCAAAAACTCGCAAAATTAGCAACAAAAATGGGCGTGGAAGAAGGAAAAATCACACTCCATACACCACTCGTTCATCTCTCAAAAGCAGAAACTGTACAACTTGGTTTATCCTTAGGTGTTGACTACAGTATGACGGTTTCATGTTATCAAGCGAATGCAGAAGGCAAAGCATGCGGCGTATGTGATAGTTGTGCCTTAAGAAAAAAAGGCTTTGCAGAGGCGAAGCTCGCGGATCCAACTTTGTATGTTTAACTGTAATACTATCTTACCGCGCTTAATGCGCGGTATCTCGCTATAATGCCAAATTGAATTTGATAAATTCATTTTTATTTATTATGAAATTTCTGTTTCTCAGTAACATTCTTCCAACCAAAAGATTTTCAAATCGACTCTCTACATTTCTCCAAAATTCATCGAGCCAAAAAAATCAACTTACTTCTTTATTTTCCTCTAAAAACAAGATCATTTTTTGGTTGATCTTTTATTGAAGAAAAACTTTCAAGTCCACACTGCCCTGCTATAAAATCCAACCGTCTTATTAAGCCACGATCTATGATTTTTTTGTCTTTAAAATAGTTCAAAATGTCTTTAGGTTCATTTATTTTTACTTCATCTGTATTTATTTTCTTTAAAAAATGCTTAACACAATCAACATCTTCCTTTTGACGAAAAAAAGTTAGCTTGATTTTAGACCCAAATGAACTCCCTTTACAAAAATCTTCTAGCAGTCTCAACGCGCTACTTTTGAGATCCTGACCTTTATTCCACTGCTTATAATAGCTTTTGATATGACTCGAATTACGTATCATATGTACATCGACTAAGTGGCTCGTTTTTTTCTGTACTTCTGCTGAAACATTACTCATGACTTTTTGCACGTCATGGTCACTTATTTTTGCATCAACAGAACCAAAGCGGCCAGAATAATTATCAACTATCCATTTACCATTTTTGAAATTAATCTCACCGCCAAGATAAGCAACTTCTGATTCAGTGGTTGTTATAATCTCTCCACTCTCATTATTAAATTTAGGAGCAAGTGAAGGGTGCCCAAAACCAGTAGATGCGCCTGATTTTTCAAGCTTTACTTTAATCTTATTTAGCCATATATCTTCATCCCCCTTAAAACCTAAAGCTTGTGGATACAGCCAAGGTTTTTCGATGCCCACAATTACCTTAGACTCTTCGTTCATTACCCAAAGATAAGGAACCCCAGGAATCAATGATTCATACTCCATATTCTCTAGATATGTAAAAGTAGGATTTAGTCTTTCTTTTTCCGCCTCCTTAATTTTGTATGGCGCTTGCAAGGGCAACTTAGTTGACTTCTTTTCCATATAATCACCCCATTTTTTCAATAAAAAAGTTATATACATGAATTATAGGTGATAGGTTTATTTTTTTATAAGAACAAGTCATTGATACCCCACTTTGACAAATGTCTCACAGGCTGGGCCACCTCATATAAAATGGTCTGAAATAACACAGGTTTTGCAAATAATTAGTACCGTGATTTTCATTTAAGCTCATTATCTTGCATAAAAACGCTGTCACCCCGCACTTGTTGCGGGGTCCGGTACAAAAAATTAAACTTGATAAAAAAATAATTCAATATAGCGAAATCTTTTTTGGATTTAACTTAAATTATTCTCTACACCAGACCCTGCAACAAGTGCGGGGTGACAGCATGAAAGGTTTATTTTTGCGACAATCTTTTTTCACTGCGTGACTCTTCTCTCATCGAAGATAGCTTTTCCTCTGAAGATGTCCTACTTTTTTCAAAAAAAGAATTTTTTAACCTGCTCAATAAACTTTTTTTATCTACAGATACCCTCATTTTTTCTTCTTGTTGCTGCATACGATACTTCACATACTCGCCCATATCACCCACAAAAGGTTTTTCATTTTTACTCATTTTTAACCATGTTAATTTTGTCGAAACATTCATTCCGAGAGCGTCTAATTCTTTAAGTGTATTAGTATATTCTTTTGTATCAACTGACTCTCCTTTTATTTTCTTTTCCATCATCACTTGTAGTTTCATCATATTGCCAGCCACTAAAGCTGCGCGACAATTTTCTTCCATAAAATTCTTATATGTCTTAAAAATACTATCAAACATAAAATCTATATTCTCTTTACGATTAGCCTCTAACATGAAAGACTCTTTAGTTAATTCTTCATAAGCTATCCCAATATTCCCACAAACTGCCTGCAAAGAATTAACCAAATGCCACATTGCTTCCTTATCATCTTCTTTTTTTAATTTATCAAACAATGCTCGAAAATTATTTTTTTGTTCCGCAACCACTTCTTCAATTTTTTTATCTGCGCCTGTTCCTAACTCAATCAGCGCTTTGGCAATTTCTTCTGATGGCACTAAATCAGGATAATGACGCCATAACTTGGATTGCATTTGTTTTTTACTTACACCTGCAACCGTTTCTCGATTAATAAAATCAATAATTCTATTTTCAGTAAGCCGCACTTTGCCACCAAAACTTTCAGGCGCATTCAATAAGTCATTAAATGCATGACCAAAATCAATACGCACGACTTCAATTTTTTCTGATTTTTCTTCTTTCAAAACAATCATATTACCAGGATTGACATCATGATCGCCCAGCACTGCAGAAAGCGCGATTGCCTTACAAAGACTCTCTTTCGCACCTACAAATTCTTTCGATTTTAAACCAACAATACCTGTCAATTCCGTTTCTGCAGGCTCAATTTGTCGATCGCTAAAATGGTAATGTTTTTGTTTTTCTGGTTTTTTAAATCGACATTGCTTTGCATACTCATTTAATGTCCCTTTCACATTTTTAAGATACTTTGAAGCAACAAGAATTCGCGTGGGCTTGTCAATACCATCCGTTTTATCTAGCACTAAGGATACCTCTGGCACTTTTTCTTTATCGTCTGCTGACATTAATGCGCGTGCAAAACCTGAAGCCAGCACTTCACCAAAATTCTCTCGGTCGGTACTTTTTGCTTTTGTTTTTCTAACGAAGGTATTGTCTAAAATAGAGGGTTTTAATTGAAAATATTCGCGTTTACCTTTGGGAATGTACTTACCTTTAGAGTCAGCTTTATATACACGAGCACTCCCCGTTACACCGCCCGTCGCTGTTTTGCTTTTGGTATTGAAATAATTTATATAATAAAATGGAACTTTATTTTTTACTTGTTCCTTTTCTTCTTTAAGTTCTTTTTCTTCTAGCGGCATAAAAATACCCTCCAATTTCCTACCTTATTTTGAGTATAGGTAGGAATGGATTTTTTGCCGGGATGACTACGGTAAAGATATAGAAAAACCCCGCTTTAACAAATGTCTCACGGGGTATTTTTAAGTTAACACATTGATTTTAATAGTAAAACACGAATATTTGTATATTATTGATTTTATTTACTTTTATCTTTTGTAAAATATTTTTATCAATATAATCAATAATATAATTATACAAATTTGATTTTCATGGCTGAGCTAAATAATAGTCTAACGTCCGACGCAAGCCATCCGCAAAATTCACCGTCGGCTGCCAATGTAATTTGTCATTCGCACGCCGAATCGATGGCACACGCAATGACACATCTTGATAGCCTGCGCCATAATACTGTTCTGCTGACACATCAACCAATTGCACTTTTTCAGCAGCAGCCGCATACGCAGGATAATCACGAATCGACTGTACTAATTTTTCTGCCAACACACGAATAGAAATCGTTTCATGCGGATTACCAACATTAAAAATTTGTTGTGCCGCGCAATCATTTTTATTTTCGATCATACTTAATAATGCACGAATACCATCTTCAATATACATAAACGCACGTTGCTGCGCACCGCCATTCACCAACATAATATTTTCACCACGTAAAATATTACCAATAAATTGCGTTAACACGCGTGAACCACCCGGCCGCGGATTAAAGACATTATCTAATTTCGGGCCATACCAATTAAACGGGCGAAATAGTGTATACGCTAAGCCATGATGTTTACCGTAAGCATAAATCACGCGATCTAATAATTGTTTTGATGCTGAATAAATCCAACGTTCACGATGAATAGGCCCTGTCACTAGCGAAGACGTTTCTTCATCAAATTCTGCATCCGGACACATACCGTAGACCTCGGATGTCGATGGAAAAATCAACCTTTTTTTCATCTCAACACATTGCCGCACAATCGCTAAATTCGCTTCAAAATCCAATTCAAAAACACGCAAAGGTTCTTTCACATACACTGCAGGCGTGGCAATCGCGACCAACGGTAACACTACATCCGCTTGCTGCAAATGATCGGCAATCCATTTTTTTTCAACCAACATATCGCCACAATGAAAATTAAACTTTTTATGCGATAAACAATTTTCTAATTTATCTTGCGCCATATCTAATGCATGAATTTGCCAATCAGTATGCGTTAAAATCGCTTCACTTAAATGACTACCAATAAAGCCATTTGCACCTAAAATTAAAACTGTCAGACTCATCAGAAATACCTATTTTTTTTAAATAAAATCATTATTTTTCAGAAAAAATGCGCTGCATCACATCTATTACTCGATCCTGCACACTTTCACTCATTTCAGGAAACAACGGCAAACTCACAATACTTGCTCCCACTCGTTCAGCAACAGGAAAATCACCCGGCGCAAAGCCAAATACATTACGATAATAAGGAAAAAGATGTACTGGATGATAATGCAAACCGGTACCAATATTATTTTCTTTCATACGTTGCATAAACGCATCGCGTGACATCCCCGCCACGTCTGCATTCACTAACGGCGCATAAAGATGCCATGCATGCTTATGCGAATACGTCGGTGATTTTGGTAACGTAAAATAAGGCCAAGCTGATAATCTGTCTTGATACCGTTTTGCAAGTACCGTTCTTTTTTCAATAAATCCATCTAATGCTTTTAATTGATGGATACCTAATGCAGCTTGTAAATCCATCATATTATATTTAAATCCAGGCACCACAATTTCATAATCTTGATTACCGGTTTTACCAAAACGATTCCATGCTTCACGATCCATACCATGAAAACGTAATAAACTTATTTTTTTTGCTAATTTTTCATCCCGTGTGGCAACACATCCGCCCTCACCCGTTGTCATATTTTTATTGGGATGAAAACTAAAAACTTGCGTATCACCTGTACTACCAATTTTTTTCCCGTGATACATTGCACCAATAGAATGCGCTGCATCTTCTAAAACGCGTAACCCATGTTTTTCTGCCAGCGCATAAACAGGCTCTAAATCTACGGGTAAACCTGCAAAATGGACCGGCAAAATTACTCGTGTTTTTGGCGTGATGGCGGCTGCTAATTTTTCACTATCAAAATTACGCGTACCTGCATCAATATCCACCAAAACAGGTTTTGCGCCCGCCAAAATAATCACATTAAGTGTGGCCGCAAATGTCAGCGGCGTAGTGATCACCTCATCCCCCGGCGCAAGTTCCATCGCAAGTAAAGCAAGGTGCAAACCCGCCGTTGCAGAAGACACCGGTAACACATAAGGACAGTCTAAATAACGAGATAAATCTGTTGTAAATTGCGCCACACGTGGGCCGGTCGTAATCCAACCTGACCGTAGGCAAGCAACGACTTCGGCGATCGCCTCCTCGCTAATCGAAGGCTTCGCAAAGGGTAAAAATTCTTCATTATTCTGGTGCATAGATCGACCCTATATGGCATGAAATGCCGCGATCATACCTTTTTTTAAGAGTAGGCTCTACAGTCGCCTCACGCTTTGCTGTATAATTAGCCCCCGTTTTAATTGCTTCAGGAAATGTTAACAATGACGATACTCACAAGTCGAAATGCCCCCGATTTTACCGCTGCAGCCGTACTCGCTAACGGCGAAATTGTCAATAATTTCAATCTCTCCAAAGAAATTAACGGCAAATACGGTCTTTTATTTTTTTACCCGTTAGATTTCACATTTGTCTGCCCTTCTGAATTAATTGCCCTTGATAACCGTATCAATGAATTCACTGAGCGCAACACATTAGTGATGGGGGTTTCCATTGATTCCCAATTTACCCATAACGCATGGCGCAAAACAGCCATTGCTGATGGCGGCATTGGTGAAGTCCGTTACCCACTGATTGCCGATACCAGCCATGCCATCGCACGCGCATACGGGATTGAACACCCTGAGGCACAAATTGCATTACGCGCTGCATTTTTAATTGATCGTCAAGGCATCGTCCGCTCACAAATCGTTAACGACTTACCCATTGGTCGTAACATTGACGAGCTATTACGCCTGATCGACGCACTGCAATATCACGAGAAGCACGGTGAAGTCTGTCCTGCAGGATGGGTAAAAGGTAAAACAGCAATCCAACCCAATGCAAAAGGCATTGCAAATTATTTAGAAGCAGAAGCAGATTCGCTATAAATATCAAAAAAAATAAAATAAAAAATTTCATATTTTTTATTTTTTCGTTATTCGAAGATGCTGCACATCATTTTATTTGATGCGCAGCTTTTTTTTGCTTCACATTTTCTACTTTTTGTTTACAATCCCGAGGGTGATTTTATTATTACTATTTTTTTGTTATGAAAGTTAAAAAATAGTAGCAATAAAAAAAGACAGAATTTAAAAAAATTATACATATTTTTAAATTCTGTACAAACCAAGAGAACAAAATAATCTAAACACAGAGTCTATTTGTATTTAAGATTATTTTTTACTTGCAATACGAAATATTTATCGGTAGCTTTTAGAGCCGTCCGGATCAAATTTATATCAAGGAGATACAGAAAGATGAAACTCAAACTCGTTGTTGCATCAATGAGCGTTTTGGGCCTGGTTACCTGCTCCGCTTATGCAGCAGATGCCACAGCTACAGCTCCTGTAAAACACAAACATCACCACCACCACGTTGTAAAAAAACATCATCAGGAAGTAGCAAATAGTGATGCGGTTGCACAACCAGTCAGCTACAAAGACATGGGTGCACTGCCAACCTGCCCGATCGTTGATCAATACACAACGACACTTGATGTCATGGGACAAAACGTTGGTCGTGCAAAACCAACGGAAGATTGCAACAAGTTAATTTCTTTTGCTGGTGGCATTAACTTTGATGCAAAGTGGGGCAATCGCTCACTTGGCTATCAAGGTGAAAACTATCAAAGACTGGCACTGAATGACGCTTACTTAAATGTCTTCGGTAATGTCAATGAATGGACCAAAGCATTTGCTAGCTTGAGCTATGGCGATCCAAGCGATCAAAGCACCAACACTTTCAACACAACCAGTATTGGTACCTACACACACACAGGCCAGTATAGCAATGTGTACACCAATAACAGCGACAATAAAATCACATTGGAACAAGGCTTCATTCGCTTTGCCAATTTTGATCAATACCCTGTCTTCTTACAAATCGGTAAGCAATTTCAGGATTTCGGTCGTTACACCATCCATCCTGTAACACGTTCTACGACGCAAGTCTTGTCTGAAACGTTACAGACCTCTGCTAACCTTGGCTTTATCACAGCAATGGGCTTCCACGGTAGCGTCTACGCTTTCGACAATCCTTTACCTGAGCGTAATGGTAGCGGCGCTGTTCAAGGTCACAATGTCACGGACTACGGCGTGTCTTTAGGTTACGACTTAGTGAATGACCAACTTGGTTATGGCATTAATGTCGGTTGGTTGTACAACATGACCGGCGTGAATGATGTGGAAGGTGCTGTTAATCAGTTCAGAGGTACAACAACGCCACCATCAACCGCACAATCTACCGAAAGCAGCTACAAAGATCGCGTCAGTGGTCTTTCTATTGATGGTAGAGTGAACAGTGGTCCATTCTCTTTAATCGCTGACTATGTCACAGCCTTACAAAGATTCAATGCTGCTGATTTAGCTGTCAGTGCTTCCAACCCAACACAAGGTGCAAAACCATGGGCCGGCAATATCCAAGCTGGTTATACCTTTGTTGCAATGGAAAGAAACCAAAACATTTACTTAGGCTACCAAGCTTCTGGTAATGCTTTGTATGTTGCTCTGCCAAAATCCCGCTGGTTAGTTGGCTGGAACACAGACGTATGGAAAGCAACCAACTTGGGCGTTGAAGTCGGTCATGACATTGACTACGGCAAAGGCCAAGGCGGTACTGGCGACAGCAACAACACGATTGGCTTACGCGCAGCTGTTAAGTTTGGTTAATTGCGTAATCTGAAGTGAAAAGTAAATAGCAAAATCAAAAAAGCCTGCAATTGCAGGCTTTTTTGTTGATCAACCTCAAAACCAAAATTAAATCAAATTTAATCAAAATTAATGAGTTAACTTTTACGCAACCTAAGGTCTCTAGGATTTTTTTACTTCGCTGCATAACACAGGTCCCGCAGAGACAGTCCTTAAACGAAGCAGTGCCCTTTGATGATTCATGAAGCGTATTATATTGGTAAAATGCAACCTGCTGTTGAGCAATGGCGGTCAGCGAAGCAAAAAAATCCTAGCAGCCTGAGCTGTTACACTTTTACTAAAAAAGCTATTTCATGCCCCATCGACTCGTGTTCACCATCTGACAAAACAAATCCGCCGTCTTACTTGCATCATACACAGCAGAATGCGCTTGCCGTGTATCGAAAGAAATATTGGCACGTCGCAATGCTTTCGCCAGCACGGTCTCGCCATAGGCAACTGCGGCCAAAGAAGCCGTATCCAGTGTTGTAAACGAATGAAAAGGATGTGTCGCGAAACCACAGCGTTGAATCGCCGCATTAATAAAAGCTAAATCAAACCATGCATTATGCCCAACCAACACGGCGCGATGACATTCCGTTTCTGCAAGATGCTTCCTTACAAGCGAAAACAAGCCGTGCAATGCTTGCTGTTCTGTTAAGGCATAACGTAATGGTGACACAGGATCAATACCAGTCACCGCCAGTGCTTCAGGATCGAGTCGGGCGCCCGGAAAAGGTTCTACTGGCCAAAAGCCTATCTCATTTGGAAATAACTTTCCCTCTTGATCCATAACAAGTGTCACTGCCGCAATCTCCAGTAAACCATCCGTTGCAGGATGCAAGCCAGTGGTCTCAATATCCACCACAATCGGTAAAAGGCCACGAAAACGCCGAGCCATTCCTCCCTTTTTTCGTCTAGCAGACAAGCGTATGATTCCTCAAGTTAGCGTAGTGATACGTGATGATGACGGGCTGCGAGTATATCAACAAAACAACAGAATCGGACAATACTGACATGATTTTTACCAAATCCCAGAAAAAACCGGATGCTTTTGATCAACAACTTGCAGATGCCTATCGTGCTGACGAGGCACAGTGTGTCCAACAACTCATCAAAGATGCGGCGTTACCCCATGAACTACTCGCTCAAATACATGACTTAGCAAAAGAACTCGTCATTGCGACACGCGCCCAACAAAAAGAAGCCAAAGAAAAAAATACGATTCAAGCATTTTTACAAAAATATACGCTTTCTAGTGAGGAAGGTGTTGCACTCATGTGCCTTGCAGAAGCACTGCTGCGTATTCCTGATAAAGCAACTGCAGATCAACTCATTAGCGATCGTCTCTCAGCAGCCAATTGGGATAAACACACTGACCAAGGTAGTGATTCGCTCTTTGCAAATGCCGCCAGCTGGTCACTGGCATTCACTGGCAAACTTCTCTCACCTACTACGAATTCAACACCCACCTCCTCATTCAAAAACACTTTAAAACAATTACTCGCTCGCACAAGCGCCCCCCTTGTACGCCCGATGGTAATGCAGGGCATGAAAATGCTCGGTCAACAATTTGTGATTGGCGAATCCATTGAAGACGCATTAAGTCACGCATCCTCTGCAAAACCACATGGCTATCGTTATTCCTATGACATGCTGGGTGAAGCGGCAAAAACTCAACACGATGCACAGCGTTATTTTGAAACCTATTTACATGCCATCGAAACAATTGGAAAAAAGACAGAAAATCAAGACCCCATCACAGGCCCTGGTATCTCTATCAAATTATCTGCTCTGCACCCCCGTTATGAATTTTCGCAATATGAACGCGTTATGACAGAATTGTTGCCACGCTTAATCCAACTCGCAGAAGCCGCTGCAGAAAAAAATATGGGCTTTACTATCGACGCAGAAGAAGCAAACCGTCTAACACTCTCGCTAGCGTTATTTGAAAAACTCGTCGAACACCCTGCATTAAGTGGGTGGCAAGGTCTTGGACTGGCGGTGCAGGCTTACCAAAAACGCGCGCCAATGGTGATTGATTGGTTAACAACACTTGCAAAACAGCATCAACGACGCATCATGGTACGTTTAATCAAAGGTGCTTATTGGGATACTGAAATCCGCCAAAGTCAACTTGAAGGGTTAGCAGGCTATCCTGTTTTTACGCGCAAACATACAACGGATCTTTGCTGGATCGCATGTGCAAAGAAATTACTCGCGCACCCAGACTGTTTCTATCCTCAATTTGGCACGCATAATGCTTATTCTGTTGCTGTTATTCTCGCACTTACAAAAAATATCACACCCTCAGACTTTGAATTTCAGTGCCTTTATGGCATGGGCGAAACACTTTATAACAATCTTGTTACAGACCACGCCTGCCGAATCTATGCACCAGTCGGCACACATCAAGATTTATTAAGTTATCTTGTGCGGCGCTTATTAGAAAACGGCGCAAATTCTTCGTTCATCCATCTCATGACAGATGAATCTTGTCCGATTGAAAAGATTATTGAAGATCCCGTAGCAAAAACCACACAACTGTCATTCATTCCGCACCCACATATTCCATTACCTCGCCTAATTTATGGGCCTGAAAGACTCAATGCATTAGGAATGGATTTAACCGATAAAATCCTTCTTGAGAACCTAAAAACAACAATGGATGCATTTGCCACTGACTCTGCAGCGCTTTTCCATACAACACCTGCAACGACTGAGTCTTTAGAAATAATGCTACAAACTGCATGCGATGCAAAAAAAACATGGGGCAATACACCGCTCACTGAACGCGCCACACTCTTAAAAAAAGCAGCTGATCTTTTTGAAAAAAACACACCACAATTGATGACACTATTGTGCCTAGAAGGCAAAAAGCAGCTAGCGGATTGTCTTTCTGAAGTACGTGAAACGATCGACTTTTGCCGTTATTATGCTTTACAGGCTGAAAAAACGCTCGCCAAACAAATACTCACAGGACCCACGGGAGAACTTAACGAACTCTCTCTGCATCCACGTGGCGTCATTGCCTGTATCAGTCCATGGAATTTTCCACTCGCGATCTTTACTGGGCAAATCACTGCAGCACTCGTGTGTGGTAACACTGTCATTGCAAAACCGGCCGAACAAACACCGCGTATTGCAGCATTTGCCATTCAATTATTACATGAAGCAGGTATTCCGAAAGATGCATTACAACTAGCACGTGGTTCAGGCGCAATAATAGGTGCACGTTTAGCCGAAGATACACGCGTCGATGGCATCATGTTTACTGGCTCAACAGAAACCGCTCGTCGTATTAACCAAACACTTGCGACACGTGATGGCCCAATTGTACCATTTATTGCAGAGACAGGCGGACAAAACGCTATGATTGTCGATTCGTCTGCTCTGCCAGAACAAGTTGTCACGGATGTTATTCAATCTGCATTTAATAGCGCAGGCCAACGCTGCTCTGCTTTACGCGTTCTCTTTCTACAAGAGGACGTTGCCCCTCGCATACTCGATATGCTGGCAGGTGCTATGCAAGAATTACAATTGGGTGATCCCTCACTCTTGGCAACCGATATTGGTCCTGTGATCGATCATGCTGCACTCACCTCTCTCGAAAATCACCGTGAAAGCATGTTAAAAAATGCAAAACTTATTTGTGAAGTCCCTGCAAAAAATCTACCTGAAGGCAATTTTTTCAGACCCTGTGTCTTTGAATTGGATTCTCTTTCGTTATTAAAAGGCGAGGTCTTTGGCCCTATCCTGCATGTTATTCGCTATGCAGCAAAAGAGTTAGATAATGTCCTAGACAGCATTAGACAAACAGGTTACGGCCTTACTCTGGGCATTCACAGTCGTATTCAATCCAAAATTCGTGATATTGCCGAGCGCATGCCTGTTGGCAATATTTACGTGAATCGCAACATGATTGGCGCAACGGTTGGCGTACAACCCTTTGGCGGCGAAGGCTTATCCGGCACAGGTCCAAAAGCAGGCGGTCCGCATTATTTAACAAGACTATGTGTTGAACGCACACTTTCAATTAATATGACAGCTGCCGGTGGGAATACCACGCTTGTTTCACTGAAAGAGGAATAACTAACCTACTGAGGTTATAACTGACAGTTAAAAAACAACATGCTATAATATTGCACATTAATTATTCTATTATGATGAAATATAGATCATAGATAAACCAAAATCGGATGGCGAATGCAGCATACTCAAACCATCATTCATGTTATTTTTTTAATCTTTACTGGCACAGCCATTCTTTCTACTGTCGCGTTATTCACTCGCCAATCTCTACTAGTCGCCTATATGGCTCTTGGTGCCATACTCGGGCCTTGGGGGCTTAAATACGTCAATGACTCCAGCATGATTCAACAAGCGGGGGACATTGGCATTATTTTTCTACTATTTTTATTAGGTCTTGACTTACAACCAAAAAATCTTTTGCATTCACTCAGAAAAATGAATGTGATTACTTTTGCTAGCTCATTTGCTTTTTTTATCACAGGTTTTTTCATTGCCTATCAATTTCACTTTACCCTAACAGAAAGCTTGCTGATTGGTTGCACGCTGATGTTTTCCAGCACGATTATTGGGCTAAAGTTACTGCCAACAACTATCCTACATCACCAACATATTGGTGAGTTAGTTATCAGTATTTTGTTATTACAAGATTTACTTGCCATTGCGATCTTGCTGGTCTTGCAAGCAATTGGCGAAAGCAGTGTTTCATTTGCTGATGTAGGTTATATCTTGATTGCCTTTCCTATCCTATTGCTCACAGGCTACCTTTTTCAGCGATTTATTCTTGCGCGTGTTCTCCTCTTATTTGACCAAATTCATGAATATATTTTTATTCTCTCCATCGGCTGGTGTCTCTGCATGGCTGAATTAGGTCATTTTATGGGGCTCACTGAAGAAATAGGCGCATTTATTGCTGGGGTCTCACTAGCCTCCCATCCCGTTTCACTTTATATCGCCGAAAGCCTAAAACCATTGCGTGACTTTTTTCTCGTGCTTTTCTTTTTTTCAATTGGTGCAAGTTTTAATTTCAGCTATTTACCCGCAGTATGGCTACCCGCCATCACAATTGCAGGTGTCATGTTGATAATGAAACCCCTTATTTTTAGTCAATTACTCGTTAACGCAGGCGAAACACGCTATGTTGGGACAGAGATTGGTATCCGACTAGGACAAATTAGCGAATTTGCCTTACTCATTGTCTATCTTGCTGTACAAACAAAATTAATGGGGCAGGCTGCAAGCTATACTGTACAAGCCGCTACAATTATTTCTTTCATTGCATCCTGTTATTGGGTTGTACTACGCTACCCCACACCTTTAGCTGCCAGCGAAACGCTACGTCGGAACTAACTTACCCATGAGCCACTCTCACGCACATGATCACCATACGCATTCTGCAACATACAACCGATCCTTTGCACTTGCGATCTTTTTAAACGCTGGGTTTGTTGTAATACAAACGATTTACGCCTTAAAAGCAGGCTCAATGAGTTTGTTAGCAGATGCTGCACATAATTTTGGTGACGTTTTTGGATTAAGCCTCGCTTGGGGTGCTAACTGGCTACTAACACTCCCAGCTCGACGTCGTTATAGCTATGGCTATAAACGTACAACCATTATTGCCGCTTTAATCAATGCACTCATTCTCACTGCAGGTTCAACCTTAATTGCGTGGGAATCGATAGATAAGTTAATTCATCCAACACCTATGCAAGCAACAACAGTTATTTTTGTTGCACTAGCCGGTATTTTTATCAATGGCAGTACTGCGCTCTTATTTATGCGTGGTTCGGAACATGATCTAAATATTCGCGGTGCTTTTATCCATCTTGCAGCGGATGCACTTATCTCACTTGGCGTCGTCATTGCAGGCATACTCACACATTTCACTGGTATTCTCTGGCTTGACCCACTCACAGGCTTACTCATTGTGCTGGTTATTCTATGGAGCACCAGTGGCTTATTAAGAAACTCAATTAGTCTTATTTTAGATGCCATACCACGTCATATTGATCATCAAGGCATTTCCTCATGGCTAGCCACCTTACCAGGTGTAACGGATGTACATGACTTACATATTTGGGGACTTAGCACACGCGAAGTCGCGTTAACAGCACATCTCACCATGCCAGAAAAAAAACTATCTGACGCAGAGTTTCATCGTATCAACACAACACTCAAAGAAAAATTTCGGATTGATCATGCAACCCTTCAAGTAGAAAGCGGCAGCACAGAATTCGCTTGTCATCGCATAGACCATTGCGGCAAGTCTGTACGTTAATAGCTGGTTATTTTCAGTTATGCTAAAATTCTCTTGTTCATGTATACCTAAAAAAATAAATTAAAATTTTTATTAGGAGAAAGGAATGAAGCCTGATAATTCGCATCGAAAAATCATTATTGAAAAAAACAAACAATTCTCCCGCTCTGCACTTTGGCGTATTCAACGTGATTTTTTTGATCGTGAGGGAATTCATGCTTGGACAAGCCAAGTCCCTTTCTACATCACGAGCAATCCTTTTATTGCAAGATCTTATGCACGCATCGTGCTTGCTTTTATTCGCGACCTTACCCGACAAGATCCTGAGGCAAAAAATCATCCTTTTTATATTCTCGAACCCGGCACTGGCTCTGGTCGTTTTAGTTACTATTTTATTAAAACATTAGATGAATTACTGCAAAATGCAAATATGGCAGATATTAGAATCTGTCACGTCATGAGCGACTTTACTCGTAGTAATTTACAATACTGGGAACAACAACATGCACTACAACCCTATTTAGCAAGAGGTTTAATTGATTTTGCGATTTACGATATGGAAGCGGATCGGCCTATTATTCTTTCACGAAGCAAAATACAGCTCAACCAAGAAACGCTTATTAATCCTCTGATCGTCTTTGCAAATTATATTTTTGATACATCACTCAATGATCTTTTTGCCGTACGCGATAATAAATTATATGAGCTCACTGTCACCTTAGAAACAGAAGAAAGCAATGTTGAAAACAATTGGCCAAAAGAAATGGAAAAGGTCGATATCCACTATCAAGCGCATGAAATTCATAGCGACTATTATCATCATCCCCATATCGATAATGTACTGACGCTTTATAAAAATTCGTTAAAAGAAAGCGTTGTTCTTTTTCCAACAGGTGCATTTCACGTACTAGGTTTTCTTAAAAAACTCGCTAACGATCGTCTCCTGTTAATCTCCACAGATAAAGGCCATGGTGCTTTACATACCTTAGATGGCATAGGACGTCCCGCCATTTATTTCCATGGGAACTTCTTTTCTGCAATGGTGAACTTTCATGCGATAGGTCAATACTTAAAAAATGCAGGCGGTGACTTTTTCCTGCAAACACCGCGCAAAGGCATCAAAACATCCGTTTTTTCCAGTCACTTTACACTACGCGACCTACCTGAAACGTGGCAAACGATTCAAGACTGGGTAGAAGGCTTTTCACCTGCCGACTATTTTACTTTACATCGACGTATCAGTGACTCATTCGAAGAATGTAACCTTGAAACCCTCGCCTCTCATTTAGAACTTGCTAATTGGGATCCACATATTTATCTTAAACTTTCTCGTCATATCCTCTCTCTCTTGCCAGACGCTGACCGTGACACGCAATACTTCTTGGCACAAAATATGCAAAAATTGGCAGCTAATTTCTATGATATGCCACAAATTGAATGTGTTTTATTCGAAATAGCCCTGTTCTTTCATCAAATCAAGCAATATGAAACTGCTATTGAGTATTACACGATGGCCAAACCTTTCGTTGGCGACAGACCAAGCCTTGATTACAACATAGGTCTCTGCTTGCACTTTTTAGGAAATAATAAAGATGCACTGATACATTTCAAAAAAGCGCTAGCACTGCAACCAACACTTCAAAATGCAGAAGATTGGGTGGTATTCCTCGAACATGACAATGCATCAACGGCATCATCGGAAATACCAAAACCCAACGATACCCTCAAACTCACAGAAGACTAATCATTAACAAGCAACTGAACGGTAATACCTCAGTGGGCGTGTGTTTTTTTGCTTAACTGACCGCGCAACTGCCGAACAGCAAGAAGAAAGGGCATGACTATGCTCATTTTCAACAACCGATGGATGACTGATAGACAGTTAAGCAAAAAAACACACGCCCACTGAGGTATTACACTGAACGATATTTCTTGTTCCTCTCCATAAAACTCACGTATAATGCCGACCCTTATACCTCCGGAGCACCGTGCCCCGGGGATGCTTTACTTAGACTATTGGAGCATTGAAAGAGAATGGTAGTTATCCGTCTATCTCGTGGAGGCGCAAAAAAGCGTCCTTTTTATCATGTAGTTGTAGCCGACAAACGTAATGCAAGAGATGGTCGCTGCATAGAACGTATTGGTTATTTTAATCCAGTTGCTGCTGGAAAAGAGACTCGCCTGCGCCTTGATGGCGAGCGTGTGCAATATTGGATTTCGAAAGGTGCGCAACCTTCAGAGCGCGTACAAAGCCTTATCAAGCACCATGCCAAGCACAGCACTGAAGCAAACACCACAGAAGCAGCTTCCTGAGCAAAATAGCATGCCCGCACCTCTAAATGAAGCAGAATACATTATCATGGGAAAAGCGGGTGCCCCCCACGGTATTCGTGGTTGGATTAAGATTCGTTCTTTTACAACAGAAATAGATGGCATTCTTGACTTTAGCCCGTGGTATTTGGCTTTTGAAGATGGTTGGCGACCTGTTGAACTAGAAGAGAGCCGTTTGCACGGTAAAGGTATCGCAGTAAAACTAAAAGGATACGATACCCCCGAGCAGGCTCGCGTGTTAACTGGCAAAGATATCTCTGTTTTACGGTCGCAACTACCACCTACTGAAGACAATGAATATTACTGGACCGATTTAGAAGGTCTGACAGTGATAGATCAAACAGGCAAAACATTAGGCATAGTCATGACATTAATGGAAACAGGTGCCAATGACGTCTTAATTATTCGAGATAGCCAAAATAAACAACATGCTGTTCCTTGGCTACCTAAAACAGTCATTACCGATGTTAACCTTGCCGACAAGACAATACATGTTAACTGGGAATTGATTTAAGTGTGGTTCGGAGTTGTTAGCCTATTTCCTGAAATGTTTTCTGCACTAAATAGTGGGATTACTGGACGGGCATTAGAAACGGGATTAATTACAATAACATACTGGAACCCACGCGATTATGCGCACAACAAACATCGTAGAGTAGATGACTCACCTTATGGTGGTGGACCTGGGATGGTTATGCAAGTACAGCCATTGCGCGATGCGATTCAAGCGGCCAAAGTGGCTGCACCGAATCCAAACGAGGTTTCGATTATCTACCTCTCGCCACAAGGAAAGCGTTTTGACCAGATCATAGCGAAAAAAATCGTACAACAGCAACATGATAGTAATAAGCAAACAACAAGAAAAAGTTTCATTTTTGTCGCTGGACGATACGAAGGAATTGATGAAAGAGTAATGATGCTTGAACCTGGAGAGGAGTGGTCTATTGGAGACTACATCTTATCCGGTGGTGAACTCGCCATCATGGTAGTCATTGATGCTATGACACGGCTGTTACCAGGTGCATTGGGACACGCAGCTTCTGCGGACCAAGACTCTATCAGCACAGGACTACTAGAGTATCCACATTATACTCGCCCACCCTGTGTGGATGGTATAAAGGTACCTGATATATTACTAACAGGCGATCATCAGGCAATAGCACAATGGAGAAACAAAGAATCATTGAAACGTACATTACAAAAACGGCCTGATTTACTCGAAAAAAAGACATTAACAAAACAAGAAAGGCTCTTTGTAACGGAACTGATTCATGAACAAAATATAACAAAAGAGATAAAAAATTAGGGTCTGTTGATAATTACTTATTTTAAGCATTTTACGAGAAAACACGATGTTTTCGAGAATCAAGTCCAATCAGAACAAGTGTATCTGATGTTAAAATGATTAAAATAAGCGATTATCAGCAACCCCTAGGGAATAACCGGCTAACACTGAAATAGTTTTTAAATTTACTGGTTTTATTTAATAAAGATTTACCAAGAGGAAACTATCATGCAAAACATTATTCGAATTTTAGAAGCAGAGCAGATGCAAGCAGCAGGAAAAAATCTGCCTGAATTCTCCCCTGGCGATACCGTCGCTGTTATGGTCAAAGTCAAAGAAGGCGAACGTGTACGTCTTCAGTCCTTTGAAGGTGTTGTGATTGCAAAAAGCAATCGAGGATTTAACTCATCCTTTACTGTCCGAAAAATTTCTCACGGTGTTGGCGTTGAACGTGTTTTCCAAACTTACAGCCCTCTCGTTGATAGCGTCGAATTAAAACGCCGCGGTGATGTCAGACGCGCCAAGCTCTATTACATGCGCAAATTAAGCGGTAAAGCTGCTCGTATTCGTGAGAAATTAACCACAAAACCACGTGGTGAGAAAGTTGCTACTGGTAATGGTGGCAACATTGCCGCTGAAGATAACGCAAACACAGCGGAATAACTTTGCTTTGTGAGAAATTTCACTTCTCTCTGTATTTAGTCACTGGCGCGAAATATATTTTCACTTCTCCCCTTGTGGGAGAGGTGACAGTCTTTTCAATGCATTTTGCACCAGTGACCATTTATCTATTCATTGTGACTGATAAATAACGAGAGAGAAGTGAAACATCAATAAAAACTAAAAATTTCACCCTTGTGCAAACAAAACAATCTATTATTGAGACACCGATTGGTAAACTTTTATTATCCGTAATGGATCAAACCATTACTCGCCTTGAATTTCTCTCTGAAACAACCCCTTCTTTACACTGCAAACAAAATCATTCAAATACAACACACCCACTATTAACTGAAGCACACAACCAACTTAACCACTGGTTTATTGATCCAACGTATTCGTTTACTGTTCCTATTTTCCCCATTGGAACGCCATTTCAACAAAAAATCTGGGCAGCATTACGCACTATTCCATGTGGCAAGACGCTCACTTACCAACAAGTCGCAGAAGATCTTCAAACCAGTCCACGTGTGATTGGAAATGCCTGCCGACGAAACCCTTTGCCTATTTTTATCCCCTGCCATCGAGTTGTCGCGAAGCAACATTTAGGTGGTTATGCTGGCAAAACAGAAGGCAACATGATGCAAATCAAAAAATGGTTAATCACACACGAAACTTGCAAAATTAAAAAAGAATAAATATAACAGCTCAACTCAATTTTTATATTTCTTTACATGCCACACTGCAAAGCATCTAGTCTTATCCTATTTCGAAAAGACACAGAATTATTTTCTTTTGACATTAAAGGTAGTAAAGGTACATGACAGTCATACAATCCTAATGACAAACAGACCGTTGTTGCCATCATTTGTGCTGATGGATAAAGAACACTTGGAACAATTAGTGAATTTTTTTTCTGCACAGACCATAGCATCATCCCAGGTGCCGTATTGCGTGACGCCGCTGACGTTTTTGCTAATTGTGTCAATTGCAAAACTTGGCATAAATCTGTATTTGCTGTTGGATTTTGTTGTGGTGAAACAGACACACCCATACTTAATGGTCCACGATAAGAGAATGAAAAAGCCGCTAATGCCGTGGCTGGATCAAACGACGTGCCCAGATCATATCCCATGATATTGACCATATCAATTTCACTAGCAACCGGTGATCGTAATAGCGGTAAAATTAAGCCTGAATTGCCATTGACTGGCTGAGCTGTTTCCCACTGTCCTTCACCATAAGCAGCGTTACCATAAGTCGTTACCGTTAACCAATAAGGGCGGGGCAATGTAGCACGTAAATTTTGTATAATTGCTTGAAATTCTTTATCAACTTGGCACTGAATTAAACCATTTGCACCCTTCGCACAAAGCGCATTTAATGGTTGATAATTTACATCCACACCATCCAACCCATAGTCTGCTACAAAATCCGCAATGGCTTGTGGATTCAATAGATTCCAATTGCCATAACGATTTCCACCCAATGAAACTAAAATTTTTGTTTGAGGGTGAGCTCGATGCAGCCAAGACACTGCAAATTTTAAAACGGTATGGCTTGGATAATTAAACTGTAAACCTGTCCCATCAATTGCAAAACTTCCTTTTTGATAAACAGCATCTGGTCGCATAAATGCAAGATTGACGACATTGAGATAGCTAGGCAAATTCGCAAGCTTTATTTTTGATGCATCATCCGTCGTTGAAGATTCACTCCAGCTTTCAAAGTAACCGACAAAGCGAGGATGCAATGGTGCTTGATAATGAATTGTCACCGCTGTTGTTCCCGGCACGGTAAATTGTGACGGTATTGCCATAGCAGCAACACCTGGTGACAATGATGTCACTGTATACGTATCTGCAGGGAGTGTCAGAGTGCTGTTATTTGAAATGGTCTTATTCACAAATGACCATATTTTACCGATAAGTGTAATAGGTTGCTCAATTTGTGGTGAATTAATTAAAGTAAACTTTACTTGCGATGTTGGTACCGATTTATAATCCAATAAAACTGCAGCTGTCGTACCACCTGTAACATTCGTGACGACAGGTAACGAACGAAAAAATTGCGCACCATTCTCTACTGATGACCCACTCACCGTGTAACTACCCGCAGCGAGCGATGTAAGTTGTAATTTTGCACCCCATGCAACCTGATTAGATTGACTAAACCCTGGCCCCGTCACTGCAACAGTTGGTGCTACCAAACCTGTTAAAGGCACCGCAGGCAATGTAATTGTTAAGTTTCCCACTACCGGTGATGCACCTTCAGCTAGCAACACAAAAGGTGCTGTTGGCTGAGGGTATGCAGGATCTGCATTAAAAATCACCGTCATCGGATTTTTACATTCAGGATCAAAAGGTAACGGAGCTGCCACCTGAGAACCACCGACTAACTTCATTCGACCATTGATTGTCGAAACATATTTCCAATTTAGCCAAGGCACACCCCAAAAACTATAGGGGGCTGGAGAAGCGTATGTGAAATTTAATTCAAGATTTGTCAGAGGGATAGGTGAACCTGAAATATTACAAATGGATAACGTTTCTATCCAACCATTTTGCTTAACACTGACCAACACATTACGTGGTTGTAGGGCTTGCAACTGCTCCGTTGCACCGACAGATAAGGGTATCAGTAGTGCAGCTAACACAGCAGCAAATTTCTGCATAATGAGAAAATCCTTTTTCTCTATAATAATTTTTAAAACTTTAACACGATTTATAACCCATGGGAAAGACTAGCGAGCCTTAAGTGATCATGCTAGTTTTATCTTCATTGCCTTCGTGTAAAAAAGGGAATTTATCAATCATGATAAAAAAGCAGCAAGTTATTTCTTGTTTTTCTCTTTTTCTTTTATTCACATCTCCTTCACTGATCGCACATGGCTCAATGGAAATCCCATTAAGTCGTGTATACAATTGTTATCAAGAAGGCCCAGAAAATTTAAAATCTGATGCATGTAAGGCTATGATTAATTATGGCGACGGCAAACAAGCTTTATATGACTGGGATATGGTGAACCAAGGCGCTGCCAATGATAATCATAAAGCGGTCATTCCAGATGGCACACTCTGCGCAGGTGGTCGCGATAAATATGCAGGCTTAAATTTACCTCGTGTCGATTGGTACACCACAACCATTACACCTGACAGCACTGGAAAATTTAATTTTGTTTGGCGCGCAACAGTACCACACGCTTCAAAATATTTTAAATTTTATTTAACCAAAGATAGTTATGATTTTACAACACCGCTTAAATGGAGTGACTTAGAAGATCAGCCTTTTTGCACGATCAATTCTGTCACATTATCGAATGGGCGTTACACAATGTCATGTCCATTACCAGCAAAAACGGGACGCCGAATTTTATATGTTATTTGGCAACGAAGCGACAGCCCAGAAGCTTTCTATTCCTGTAGTAATATTATTCTCGGCAACACACCCGCACCTATTTCTTGGAAACTCATTGATAATTTTAATGCAACCAGTGATGTGCCTGTTAACACAAAAATTAATTTTTGGTTAATGAAAAATTGTGAAGCAATTGGCTCATGGACATATCAAGCAGTTGCTAATCAAAACCTTGCCACACAATGGCCTTATTATTTAGCAAGCATCATCAATAAAAATTCTACTATTGTTAATATTGGCGTATTAAACACAACTACAGGCACAATTACGCCTACCTTAAGCAGCACGGCGAATAAAATTTATATTCGCAATACAGATACAAATCAATACGACTGGATTGTTGATTTTATTCAGCCTAGTGGAACACCCACATTAGTGCAAAAAATAGGACTGAAAAAATACTGTGTAGAGCATCAACTAAAAAAATAAATGCTTTCACACTTATCTTTCTTTTGCTATACCCTGCTTCATACAGGACATCTGATTTGGTACTAGATTTTAATTTAAAAAAATCAGAGAGAAAGGAATAATTATATGAAATTTTTAAATAATGAAAAATTTTCTTATAGACTTTCTCATTTTTTATTTATATTTTTATTAATTTTTTCTTTATCCATCCATGCTAACACGCAAAAAAATCCTCCAATAAAAAATATAGTTTTTTTTGGCGATAGTCTTACAGACAATGGTAATCTATATCATATGCTTTTGCATATTATTCCAAAGTCACCGCCTTATTTTGCAGGTCGATTTTCCAATGGTTCTGTTTGGTCTGACCAATTAGCAGAAGATTTTTTAAAAAATTATAGCGTCCATTCAACAGTTTATGCAGTCGGCGGCGCAACGATCATCCCACATTTACCATCATTTAAATTCGTCTCACCAGATTTATTAAACTTGCAAATATCTCGCTATCTTGAACAAAATATGTTTACTACAAAAGAAAATACATTATTTTTCATTTGGATGGGCGGGAACGATTATTTGTTTGACGACTATGACAACCCAGATAAACTCACAACGCAAATTATTAAAACATTACAACAACAAATTACTCGATTGATAGAAGCGCATGCTAATTATATCGTATTAATTAACCTTCCTGATATGGGGAATATTCCTTTTGCTAAAATCAATAACAAAGAAGATCGCCTACACGTCTTAAGTATTATGCATAATTCAAAAATTCAAGCTATGACTTTTGAGTTGCAAATGCTATACCCTGCAGCAAAAATCATATTAATTGATATTTATGCCATTATGCGAAATGTAAAAAGTCATTTAGATTTTTATAATCAAAAATTTCATACACATATCCAAGACGTGACTAATGCTTGTTTTACTGGTGGATTTTTTAGAAATAATATTTCGATAGAAAAAGAACAACTTACTGAAAATTTTTTAAAAACTGATTCTTTACTTAGCATGCCCGTAACGCAACAATGGATTCGATATTCACCCGTTTTACGTGAAACCTATTTTTTAACAAATCGCTACAAACTGGGTGTTGTGCCATGCAATAAACCTGATGAATATATCTTCTGGGATGCAATTCATCCTTCACGTGTCGGCCATCAAATGACTGCTACTTTTATAGAAGAGATCATTGAAAAAGACACGACTCTCCACGCTGCACTGGCTAACAAATAAGCAATTATGCAATTATTTTCAAGAATAGATTGTTTGCATTCTGCGGCTATCCTACCTAAACTTCCCTTTTTTTATTGGATAGATATAAGGATCCGTTATGAAACATACATTGTCGACACTCCCTTACGCGCTTGATGCGCTTGAACCCTATTTATCACGCGAAACGCTAGAATATCATTATGGTAAGCACCATCAAGCGTATGTCGATAATCTCAATAAACTGATTCCCGGTACGGAATTTGAAACGCTCTCACTTGAAGAAATTATTAAAAAATCCAGTGGCGGCATTTTTAATAACGCAGCGCAAATTTGGAACCATACCTTTTATTGGCACTGCCTCACACCCATTGCTGCACAAAAAGACATACCTGCCCACTTAGCAACCGCGATAAAAAATTCTTTTGGTTCTCTTGAAGAATTTAAAAAATTATTTAGTCAAACAGCACTGACTACTTTTGGTTCAGGCTGGGCATGGTTAGTTAAAAAAGCAGATGGATCATTGGAAATTATTAGCACCAGCAATGCGGGAACACCACTCACACTCTATAAGACACCATTGTTAACGTGTGATGTCTGGGAACATGCCTATTACATTGACTATCGTAATGCACGTGCAAGTTATATCGAAAAATTCTGGGATCTCGTCAACTGGGAATTTGTTGCTACAAATTTTGGAAAATAAATACTATTTTTGCAACAGATCAGAGGGAGTATTTTTCAACGACTTGACTGACCGAAATTGCCAAACAGCAAGTTGCATTTTACTGATAAAAATGTAACAGCTCAGGTAGGCCGTGTTTTTCTGCATCACTCGGGTCCCGCAGAGACATTGTTTTATCGAAGCAACGCCCTTTCATGATGCATGAGCGCACTTCCATTGGTAAAATGTAGTCTGCTGTCGGGCGATTGCAGTCAGTCAAGCTAAAAAACACGTCCTAGCCCCCCCTCTGGTATGTTACTTTTTTCACAATTATTTTTATAACACCCAGCACAGTATCTTTGCCGGGTTTTTTATGCTTGTTCCAAATGTTCGACGATCAATTGCACTGTCTGCCGTCCTTGATAATGATTAATATCCATACGATATGCCACCTTGACTTCACGCATACGATGATCTGGCCAACAGGTTAAATCCACATTAAATGCAATTGCTGGCAAAACGCGTTCCCCACAACCCAATGTTAATTTTAAATGCCGGGTTCCAACAATACGCTGATCTAAAATAGAAAACACACCGTCAAATGTCGGCTCAGGAAATCCCTGCCCCCATGGTCCTGCCATTTTAATCATTTCTGCAATTGTTAATGTATGCTCTTCAGGTCGCAATGCGCCATCACTGGGAATCACATGTTGCAATTCTTTTTCTGAAATACGCGCAGATAATGCTTCTTGAAATGCCGCGGAAAACGCATCAAATTGATCACGATGCAACAATAAACCTGCTGCCATTGCATGGCCACCAAACTTTTCAATCATCTGCGGGTAACGCGCCGCAATATCTGCTAATACATCACGAATATGTACCCCAGGAATAGAGCGGGCAGACCCCTTCAACATGGCACTCTCAGCATTTTCTAAAGCAAATGCAATTACCGGACGATATAAACGCTCTTTCATTCTTCCTGCTACAATACCAATCACACCTTGATGCCACGATGGCTCAAATAAACATAACCCTAACGGTAATCCCGCTGCCCCAGGCAAACAAATTTTATCGACTGCTTGCATCGCCTGCTGCTGCATATCACGCTCAATCACCCGGCGTTCTTGATTCAATTGATTTAAACGTGCTGCCATTTGCCGCGCTTTTGCTAAATCATCACACAACAAACACTCAATCCCGAGTGACATATCATCCAAACGGCCGGCTGCATTTAAACGCGGCGCAATCGCAAAACCTAAGTCCGCCGTCACCAAATTCGTTTGCTGACGCTGACTGATTTCAATCAAAGCCGATATACCCGGCACACATCGTCCCGCACGAATACGTTGCACCCCCTGCTGCACGAGAATACGATTATTTCGATCCAGCGGCACGACATCTGCTACTGTACCGAGCGCCACAATATCAAGTAATTGTGACAAATTTGGATCTGGTAAATTTTGCTGATGAAACCAATTTTCTGCGCGTAACTGGTGCCGCAATGCCAGCATCACATAAAAAATGACGCCAACACCTGCAATGTTTTTACTTGGAAACAAATCATCGGGTTGATTGGGATTCACAATTGCATGCGCATCCGGCAAAACGCCAGTTGATAAATGATGATCCGTAATCACCACAGTGATACCCGCATCACGCGCAAGACGAACACCTGCATGATTCGCAATACCATTATCAACAGTAATAATCATCTCAGGACGAAATACTGTATCTTGCAAAGCAGCTTCAACCAATCCTGGCGTTAAGCCGTAACCAAATGAAAAACGATTCGGCACTAGGTAGCGCACATGTTGCGCACCAAAACTTTTTAACGCACGTACAGCAACAGCGGTACCCGTTGCACCATCTGCATCAAAATCGCCCACAACAAGTATTCTTTTTTGTTGCATCACTGCAAACGCCAGCAACTCTGCCGCAACGTGAATATCACGAAGAGAGTGCCACGGTAACAAATGTTTTAGTTCATGCTCTAATTCTTCAGAAGAGCGAATACCCCTTGCCGCATAAATACGTTGTAAAAGTGGATGCAAATGCTCAGCTGTGTTCAGAGACATCTCTAATTCACGTCGAATAATTGTTTTTTTCATCATGTAAAAAAATTCCCAATATCGCATTAAAAAAAACAATTAACCAAATATAAAAAATAAACCACTAGAGTCTGTTAACAATTTTTTCATTATAATAGTTAGTCGCAATCACACCCCAGACACACGAAACCAACCAAACTAAAATTAACAAAACAAACAATTTACTTTTTACAATTAATAAAGCAGCTAAAATTAAAATTACGCCACCGACAATAGAAGAATATAAGACCCCCAATGGGCCAAGAAGTACGCAAAAAATAAGAGAAACTGCGACACTCTTTAATGGTAAATAATGACGCAATATCACTATTTTTTTCTGCAACGCAGAACTATCATCATCAACCTGATGCATAGCAGCTCCATAAACTTTATTAGAATTCCGCCGTACCGTATTATAAAAAATCTAGCATTTCAATCATTGACGAAAGTGGATAATTCTAAGACACTTGCTGCATGAAGACACCACTCACACTTGACAACAATGCCTCTGATTATCAAATCCGCGCTTTCGCTCCCGGACAGATCCGCATAAATGACGACCTTTTCACAAAAAGCATTATTATTGCACCTAGGCAATTAATTTCACCGTGGCGCCCGCAATCCATCAATGAACTCACGACTGAGGATTTAACACTCATTCTGCCACTCAAACCGACGATTGTATTAATTGGCACCGGTAGTACACTGGTTTTTCCCCCAGAAGAACGTTATGGTGCTCTTATTAACCAACAGATTGGTGTTGAAATTATGAACACAGCTGCTGCGTGCCGCACATGGAATGCGTTATCCGCAGAAAACCGTCATGTTGTTGCTGCACTGATACTACGATGATATAAAGACAGTAACCTCAGAAGGGGCGGTTTTTTATTTCGCTGCATAGCAGGGGTCCCACAGAAATAGCAGTTGATCGAAACCGCGTCCTTTCATGATTCATGAAGCGAATTTTTATAAGTAAAATGCAATCTACTGTTTAGCGATGACGGTCAGCGAAGCAAAAAATCCGCTCCTTCTGAGGTGACAATAAACACTGTTGCAAAAAGGACCCACTTAGCACCATGCAAAAAAAGTCATCCGTTTCACTCGCAGCACCATTTATCTGCACACTGGCTGCTCTTTTTTACTTATATGAATTCACTTTACAAGTTTCGCCAGGTGTCATGACACACGAATTAATGCGCGATCTTGGGCTGAATGCTGCCAGCCTTGGGCTCGTCTCTGGATTTTATTATTATGCTTATACGCCCATGCAAATTCCCGCGGGCCTATTGCATGATCGTTTTGGTCCCCGCATAGTGCTAACGCTTGCCATTCTTGCTTGTAGCCTCGGAGCACTCTTTTTTGCTGCTAGTCACACCCTCATGGGTGCAGCGCTTGGACGCATCCTCATGGGCGCCGGCTCTGCTTTTTCATTCACTGGGGTATTAGTTTTAATTGCCCGCTGGTTTCCGCCGATGTACTTCGCTGTATTAGCTGGCATGGTCCAGTTAATGAGCTCAATTGGTGCCATTGGCGGAGAACAACCGCTTGCTGTCGCCATTCATCGTTGGGGTTGGCGCAATAGTATGACTGGGCTGGCATGCACGGGTGTACTGCTTGGTATTGCTGTCTGGCTGATTGTAAGAAACTGGCCACCTAACGCAGAGACAACTCATTTATCCAAAAACAATGAGACACGATCAGGAAAATCTAAAACAAATCATCTCAAAACTGTCTTAAAAAATCCGGGCACGCTTTGGATTGCCTGTTATTCGTTTTTAATCTGGGCACCCGTCACCGCATTTGCCGGGCTCTGGGGAATTCCTTTTTTAAAGATTGCAAGCCATCTCACTACGGAAAGCGCTTCACAAGCCTGTGCTGCGATATGGATAGGCATTGGTCTCGGCTCACCCTTAAGTGGTTGGCTCTCAGAAAAACTGCAACTCCGCTCTCCCATATTGACTGCTTGCAGCTTGCTGGGCTTCACATCATCCATCATGATTCTTTACGATCCACTGTCCTTACCTGCACTTTACTTTTTCTTATTTATCTTAGGACTAGCAGGCAGCGGTCAATCTCTTGCCTTTTGCGTTGTCAAAGATATTAACCCTGCTACTGCAATTGGTACCGCTATTGGTATTAATAATCTTGCCACAGTCGCGGGTGGCGCAATTCTTCAACCGCTCATTGGATGGCTATTATGGCTACATTGGGATGGCACTTTATTAAATCATGCACCGACTTACAATGTCGCTAACTACCGCAGTGCGCTGATACTTGTGCCACTGTGCTATCTTCTAGCGGCAATCATTAGCCACTGGTTAATTAAAGAAACAAAGTGCAGGCAATTAGACTTATTGCTATCCGATGAAATAGAAAGTGAACCTACAACTGAAAAAGCTTTTTCTTGATTTCGGACATTTTTTTGGTGGGTCGTCTGCGATTCGAACGCAGGACCAACAGGTTAAAAGCCTGCTGCTCTACCGGCTGAGCTAACGACCCCTGTAGAAGGGCCCAATGATACAGCGCTCAAAAAAAAATTCAATGGGTAAAATGCATAAAATAAGTAATAACAGATCAGTGCGGGTGTGTTTTTTGCTTAACGTAACACTCAGGTAGTCCGTTTTTTTAGCTTGACTGACCGCAATCGCCCAACAGCAGACGCATTTTACCAATGGAAGTTCACTTCATGCATCATGAAAGGGCGTTGCTTCGATGAAACAATGTCTCTGCGGGACCCAAGTGATGCAGTCAAGCTAAAAAA
>CAZYJL010000003.1:0-179716 GCA_964647825.1 uncultured Coxiellaceae bacterium
CTTCTTGCCCTCTCGCTTTTTCGCCTCGCCGATCAGAGAGGCGCATTCTACAGACAAGAATTTTTGTGTCAACCTCGAAGACGAAAATATTTTAAATATTTTTTTCTTCTCACTTTGCACCGTATCCGTGAGAGATCATTTATCATACGAGACTATAATTATCGGGAAAAATGATCATGTCGAAAAAAAATACATTACCGTCACTTGAAGACGCTCTCAAAGAAATTGATCTACTGACACAGCAAATGGAAAAAGGCGATGCGGATCTTGAACAATCACTGAAACAATTTGAACGTGGCATGACGCTCATTCAACATGCACAAAAAATTTTGCAGACTGCAGAACAAAAAGTGAAAATCGTGCTTGATAAAAATGGCACAAAAAAATTGGATGAGTATGGAAATGAATCCTCATGACACTTGATGAACTTTTTACGACTACTCAATTACGTTTAACAACAATGTGTCAGCGCTATCTGATGGATCGCACCTGTTTTGCACCAACACTCAAAGAAGCGATGTGCTATGCCGTCAATCAACGAGGTAAATGCACTCGCCCAATACTCGTTTATCTCTCCGGTTTTTTACTCGACGTGCCTTTCGAAGCCCTCGATGCACCTGCCTGCGCAATCGAGCTGATTCATACTTACTCCCTGATTCACGATGATTTACCTGACATGGATAATGCTGACCTACGTCGCGGCCAACCCGCCTGTCATAAAGCCTTTGGCCCGGCAACTGCCATCCTTGCAGGTGATGCCTTACAGCCACTCGCATTTGAAATATTAGCAACGCATCCTGCACCTTTATCGCCTACACAACGCCTAGAAATGATCGCGACACTAAGCCATGTAAGTGGCATGGATGGCATGGCAGCAGGACAAAGTCTCGATTTAACAGGCGCCAAGACCCCCGACGTACTGGAAACACTTTGCCGATTGAAAACAGGCGCGCTATTAACTGCCTGCTCAACCATGGCCTCTATCGCTGCGAATATGCCATGCGAATGGTTAACACATTACACACAATGCATTGGGCTGGCGTTTCAAATTCAAGACGACTTATTGGATGTGGAAGGCAACAGTCACGATCTTGGCAAACCTGTAGGCATTGACCCACTCAATAAAAAATTAAACTACCCCGCGATGCTTGGCATCGAGCAAAGTCGGCACCAAATGACCACCCTTTTTCAAAAAGCCATCGATGGGATACCTTTTTCTGGTGAAAAAAAACAACTTGTTACTGATTTTACGCACTCTCTCATGGAACGGAAAAAATAAATACTATAGACTGCGACTCACTCGAGATAATTGAAGATCAACAGCTATGCATTGTCCCTTCTGTGAAGCAGATGATACAAAAGTGACCGATTCACGCCTCATCCCGGAAAATAACCAAGTCCGGCGACGACGTGAATGCGTGTTATGCCACGAACGTTTCACAACCTATGAAACGGCGCGCCTTAGCTTGCCCTCGGTGATTAAACGAGATGGTCGACGCGACCCTTTCCGAGAGGACAAATTACGTGCCGGGATTTTACGTGCGTTAGAAAAACGTCCTGTACCACTCGAAAAAACAGAGAGTGCTATCAATCGCATCTTGCATCTTGCAAGAACATCTGGCGAAAGAGAAATCCCTTCTGCACAATTGGGTGAGTGGGTCATGCAAGCGTTAAAAGAACTTGACCAAGTGGCTTATGTACGTTTTGCCTCTGTCTATCGTAGCTTCCAAGATATCCGAGAATTTCTCGCTGAAGTTAGTCGCCTTGAAAATGAGGGAAACACATGAATCCAGCTGCACGCCGCTCTGCACGCCAGTTTGCACTACAAGCCATTTATCAATGGCAAATTGCTGGCACGCCTGTAGCAGACATTGAAGCCGATTTTTTAACCACACACATTGCTACGGCAGTCCAAGAAAAAAAAGATCCGCAGGATAAAACGCCCCCTAAAAAACAAGAAACCGATTGTGCCTATTTCTCTGAATTATTACGCGGTGTTTGCAGCCATCACCAAACACTTGACCAAGCATTTACGCCTTTCTTAAATATTGCAGTCAGCGCGCTCGATCCTGTCGAACTGGCTATTCTGCGTATTGCTACACTGGAATTAACAGAGAAACGCGATGTGCCATGGCGCGTGATCATTAACGAAGCGCTCGAACTCACCAAACGTTTTGGCTCTGTGGAAGGCTATAAATTTGTCAACGGTGTGCTTGATCGTACTGCACACAAACTACGTGCAGAAGAAATTTCCGTTACCAAAAAATCATGAATGAATTTGCCATCATTGATCATTTTTTTAAACGCACACTATTACGCAACGATGTTGTGCTGGGTATCGGCGATGATGCAGCGATTGTCGCACCACCTATCAACACAGAATTACTGATTACCACGGACACACTCATTGAAAACGTCCACTTTCCCGAACATACGCTACCATTTGATTTAGGCTGGAAAGCACTAGCGGTAAACTTGAGTGATCTCGCGGCAATGGGTGCGACACCCGCGTGGATTACCCTCGCATTAACGATACCTAACGCCGACTCAACATGGTTACAACAATTTTCGAATGGCTTTTTTTCATTAGCAGACAAGCATGCTGTTGCATTAATTGGTGGCGACCTCACACGCGGTCCATTATCTGTCACAATCCAAGCGATGGGTTACTGTGAAAAACACCGCGCACTGCGACGCACTGGCGCCAAAGCTGGCGATAAAATTTATGTAACACGTCATTTAGGCGATGCTGCACTTGCGCTCGCTTGCAGTCAAAACAAAAAAACACTTCCCACTCAACACTATGAAACGATTTTACCTGCACTCACTCGTCCGATTCCGCAAATTGCACTGGGTCAACAACTTTTAGGTTTAGCGACTGCCGCGATTGATATTTCGGATGGCCTTGCTGCGGACCTACACCATATTTTAACAGCCAGTCATGTCGGCGCCGTATTACAGGCAGAGGCGATCCCACTATCTAAGACACTTCGCGATAACGTCTCTTTGCAAGAAGCACGAGAGTATGCTTTATTTGGCGGCGATGATTATGCACTTTGTTTTACCGCACCAGAAAGTGCATTGATTCACTTACCAAAAGAGAGTGTATGTATTGGTGAAATCACGGCATCTGCAGATTTTTTATTAGAATTTCAAGATGGCAACGTAAAAAAAATTACACCTAACGGCTATCAACATTTTTAATTACTATTTTAATAATAATTATTTTTGCCAATTAAAAATTTAAAACAAGTTGCTAAAACAAAAGAGACAAACAACAGGGCTTAACACAAATGCGACAATATCAAGTACCCACCACTCCCGACAGTATTTGGCAAAATCCATTGCATTTTATTGCCTTTGGTTTTGGTAGCGGCGCATTACCTATCGCGCCAGGCACTTTTGGCACACTGATGGCGATTCCCTTTTATTTAGCACTCGCGCCACTCAGTACACCCTTTTATATCACCATCGTTTTTATGTGTACGTTAGCTGCCATTTGGTTATGCGGACGCGTCTCGCGCGAGATTGCGGTTGATGATCATCAAGGCATGTGTTTGGATGAAATTATTGGATTCTTGGTGACAATGACGGGCGCGCCACATCATATCGGTTATTTGTTTGCTGGTTTTTTACTCTTTCGCTTGTTTGATATCGTCAAACCGTGGCCGATCGGCTGGTTAGATACGCATTTACATGGCGGCACCGGCATGATTTTAGATGACGTGCTAGCGGGTATTTACAGTCTTTGTATTTTACAACTGGCAGCGAGGCTATTTTCCTAATGGCAACATGGTTACCTGCAGCGCTGATGGCGTTAATTGGTTTTGGTTTATGGGGATTTTTTTCAGGCTTAACGGTGAATCATATTGATGCGCGCAGTGCGTTAATTTTTCAAACGCTAGGTGTCACTTTTACTGGCTTGATTGCACTTGCGCTGATGCACTTTCGACCTGCCACGGATTTACGTGGCATCGGTTTAGCAATTTTAACCGGCATGGCCTATGGCTTAGGGTGTTTATTTTATTTTTTTGCTGCTGAACGTGGCAAAATTACGACAGTCGTCACACTCACTGCACTGTATCCCTTAATTACAATCTTGCTTTCTTGGGGGTTATTAAAAGAAGGCGTCAATCTCCGACAAGCATTGGGTATTCTATTAGCAATTGCTGCAATTATCTTGATGAATTCATAAACACCTCGTAACAGCTCAGGTAGTCCGTGTTTTTTAGCTTGACTGACTGCAATCGCTCAACAGCAGACGACATTTTCCCAATGGAAATGCGCTTCATGTAGCATGAAAGAGCGTTGCTTCAATGAAACAATGTCTCTGCAGGACCCGCGTGATGCAGTCAAGCTAAAAAACACGGACTACCTGAGCTGCTACGGTGAAAGCGAAGGTGAAAACACTGGCACACCACTAGCTTCTTGAAAAGGATAAGGCAAAGAATAAGAAGAACCAAATGTGTTGGTACGTGACGAAGACAAACTAAAAAATCCCGCTTTTTGTAACCCATTTTTTGCTGTCGCCACAATCTCATCACTATTTTTATAAATATAAAACGCTGCGACCATCACGGTAATAGCAAGACCTGCCATCAATAATGGCGGACACGACACACAACTCGCAACAGCCAAGCATGTCATCCCGACAAAACTTGCCGTTTTGACGAATAAATTGGTGCGTTGTTTTTGATAATTTTCATGCAATTTCTCATGGATACATTTTTCTTGCTTTAAATTTTCTAATTTCTTTCTATCATCCTCATTTTTATCCCACATATTTTCTATTCTTTTTATCTCTGTTTCTAAACTCGTCAAATTATTATTTTGAAAAGAGGCTCGTAAGTTAATTTGCCCCTCTACTTTTTCTTTTTTCTTTTTTAATAAATCTATTTTTTTATCTTGAGAATTTATTTTTTCTAATTTTTTTATTTTACTTTGATAAAAATTGATTTCTTTTTCGCGCTCTTTTTTCCAACCCTCGAATGTCACTTCTTTCTGTGCATGCTGATAATCAATCACCGCAGTGACTAAATCAAACCCCATCGATAAAGCAAACGAAGGCGCTATCAAAGCTGCGCCACCAGACAAACCCAGCACGCATGTTAATGCTGGATTATAGGATAATAAAAACATTTGCACGCCAGATAAAATATTCGCCACCCCTTTGATTTTATTTTCTGTTTGACGATAATCTGTTTCATCACATAATTGCTCCATACCCTGCGCTATACAATAAATTGCATCAAGATAGTTCCAGCCTAATGAAATACCAAGACTTGCAGGTTTTGGAATGGCCTTTGAAAAACTCGCCACGTAGTTTAACGGCACACCAACGGCATAATTCCATTCGGCGCCAGCACGCACGAAATAAGCAAACATCTCATTGATAACACTTTTTTGAGCTTCACTTGAATAGGCATTCATGCGCCACCCTCCACGTTTATGTCATTTATTATTCTTTTTTTTGGCACGGAGATAGCTTACTCCGGTCAAATAAAGAACACAAATGGCTTTTGTTGATTAAATTTAGATCGTTAGGATTATACTTGAAAAAACAATAGGTTAACGATGAGTTAGCGAGAAACTTAAAGTTACAAAACACCCCTCATCAGCCCGACGCCTACGGGCAGTTTCTCCCACAAGGGGAGAAGCGAAATCACTTAGCAGCGACTAAAAATTGCTATTCATTTGATACATCTTCTGGGTACATCAATGACTTAATTGAAACTGCTGTATCGTCGAGCAAGAAATTTACCATTGGCAGTTGGTTTAAATACGCTATCTGGAAATATTTTTTGCTAGCAAGCGACATTAAATGGGGATCTTCTTGATATTGCAGCAATAAAGGAAACAAAACCGACTGCCCAATCACCGCTCGACTCACTGCCGGAGAAGGACTTAACCCCCAAAGATTTTGATACGTCAGCGCGATCATTGTATCACGATGCTGCGGGTCGGGATAATGACCAAGATACAGAAAAACATGCCCGCCGATGTAAACAATCGTGAGAAATGGCTTCCCATGCGCCACCAAGTAAGCCAATCGTTCTGCTGGAGACGCAGCCGTTCTATCTACCATTCTTCCTACACTGACTTGCTGCGATGAATGTCTTGGCAACCAAATGCCAAAAGGTGTCAGTAAATTTTTTAATTCTGCTGAACAATCATTATAGAAATAAAGACCACCCCACCCATACGGTCGACCCAACAATGTGCGCATTAACATAGAAAAATGATGCGGGGTAGCCCTCAATGGCATCGCAACACCATCCTCTTCCGCAAGCAGTGCATTGGTAATTATTGCATGGCCTGCAGCATCCGTCACAGGCACTTGTATCGTGATACCTGAAACATCAGAATCTGTCTTACTCGCTGGAAAAAATGTACCGACGTAGGCAGAAAATAAAAATTTTCCTTGTGTATCCAATATACTCGTTTGTGTACGCGTCATCGCAACTAATTTATTTTTAGCTGCTTGTTGCCACTGCGCGATAAACGCTTCATCCGCTTGGGCAATCCCGTCACTTTTCACCCAACCCACATAATCCGCTGTTGCCACCAAGACCCATGCATGATCACGTGTTTCACCCAGCACATAAACAGGCGTACCCACCCATAATGCAGACATTTGTAAAAGATCAAACGGATACCCTTCCCCTGCGATAGTGTAATGATAAAAAAACGGATCTGCCGTTGGCAACGCTCTTACCTGTAAATTGGCAACGGCAATACCTCGACGCGCTGCTTGATAAAGCATCTCATCGAATTGCGCAAGATCAATGTTTTCCCTGATTTTTTCTATCCACGTTTTATTATACGGGCGAAAGTTTTCACCATAACCAATTTCATTTGCTTGTTTTCCCTCATTACTAAAATTATTAATTAATGCTTGTTCTGTGGTTTTTAAATTATTTTGTGGCGATTGCTGTAAGATTTGAAGAATATGATCTTTATTCCATGGTGACAGCGCACCAATATAATGCTCATAAAAAAGAGCCATATGTCTTTGCTGTGTTTCAAAATCTAATAAATCCTTATCAAATGCTGAATCATTAGGATTAATCCAAGTCGAAAGCGTTTGATCATAATGATCTAATGGAAACAACGTGACATTATCTTGCGCGGCAAAACTACAAGACATATAAAAAACAGTCGTCAAACTAACTAACAAATAAAAAAATATACTAATTATTTTTTTAAATAAAAACATTTTCTTACCTACTTTTTTATTAAGAGCTGTTTACAATGGGGTGTTTTTAATTATTTTGCGAGAAAACAGGAAGTTTTCGAGAATCAAAGCCAATCAGGATAAATGTATTTGATGTTAAAATAATTTAAAACAACCTATTGTAAACAGCCTCGATTCATCAAAATAAATGAACATTTCACACAGTTGCCGCAAATGGCTGCAAAACTTCCACCGTTGGAAAATGCATGCGTACCCTGTCAGCGACATCTGCTAAAAATAACAATTTCAAACTTGGGCCAGCATCTTGGGTGAAATACACTGGCAAACCAGTCGCCCGTAACGCCCAAAGTTGATGCATCATTTGTATCGTTTCTGGTAAAAAATAACAAACTGCTGGCACAGCACTTAACATCAACGCATGCATGGTTAATGCATTGGATTCCGCTGTTGCACCTAATTGTGCAATGTCTTTATTTTTGATGGCCTTTTTAATGGCAACTAAATCCTGCGCGACTTTTTCTGGCCATAGAGGGTATAAAGCACTGGTTTTTACTGTACGCGCCATCGCTTCGCGCGAACTTACGGGTTTTTCCGCTTTGCTCATCAGCAAAATGCCAACACACAAATCCGACCAATCAGTATCTAAAGGTTCTGCATACGAATCCAACCCATCTGCACGTTCACCCACATGCCACTCAACAAAACCTGACCATAAAGAACGACTCGCACTCCCGCTGCCCAATCGCGCCAATAACGATAATTCTCGACGCGATAACTGCCACGCAAATAATGCATCGAGCGCTAAAACCACCGAGGCAAATCCACAGGCAGAGGAAGCTAATCCTGCACCTACCGGAATATCCGATTGAATCTCCGCATGAAAAACAAACTCTGGAAAAAATAAATCGAGATAGTCAGATAAACGACGTGCAAAATTCGTTTCTGGTGCAAGCCATTGACCATTTAAATAAAAACAATCTTTCTCTGTTTCACTAATCGATAATGTTAAATGACAACCACGCGGCAGAGAAATGGATAAACTCGACGTCATTGGCAAATTTAATGTCGTATCACGTTTTCCCCAATATTTACATAAGGCAATATTCGCTGGCGCAAACACAGTAACGGTTTTTTTATCAGGGATTAAACGATTTTTTTCACGCAATAAAAAATTAATTGTTTGTGCTGGCGTCACTCACGCATACTCCCGCTGCTGCTGTTTGTACCATTAAACGTTGTGTATTTTGTCCATAAGAAAACAAATGATTTTCTTGCACATCGCCCAACCCCACCACACAATCACCTAAGCCTGAACCGGATATCTTTGCGCCATGAATTGACGATTGCCGCTGCAACGTCGTCACAATGGATTCTAAGACTGCATTACTTAACCCTAATGACACCATGATACCCTGATTGACCTGAAAACATTTTCCCAATGTTGTTAGGTCATTATTTTCTGCTGCGATAATTCCAGCTTGTGTTGTCACATTCTTTGCAGCAAACAAACTTTTCATTATTTTTTTTTCTCGCGCTGTGGAAAATCGATCCTGCAAATAACGAATGACGTCGACAGTAGGTGTTTTTTTGCCAGAATACACCACCGTTAAAGGAAGCAAATACGGGATTTTTTTTAGTTTAAGCGGTTGACAACGGTAGGCAATCACGCCGCCTAAGACAGATGCTGCGACATCTGCACCCGAACCAACACCTTGCACGTTGCGAATTATTTTTATGGATTGCAATAATAATTGTTTTGTCGTCATTTTTTGTTTTTGCAAAGCTGCCATGGCTGCTAACGTCGCAACAGTCACGGCCGCAGAAGAACCTAATCCCGTCGTCGCATCAATCTGTGAATCAATCGTGATCTCACATCCTTGCTGCATTTTATGGCGAAATAAATCCAACACAGCAAATACAAAACGAAACACTGGATCAGAATAATAATTTTTTAAATCTGTTTCGTAATGTCCAAGCGCCGAAACAATTTTGATGATGTTATCCGTACGCGATGTGACGGTCACTTCAATACGCTTGTTTAATGCTGTCACCAGCGCAGGTCCGCCCGCTAAGACAGCATGCTCGCCCAATAACATTAAACTACCAGGCGCAGATGCCTTAAACGATACGCACACCACAATTTTCTCCTGTTACCGGCAAAATAGCATAATGATAACGCGCACAAATCGCAGCAAGGGCTGCTGGATCCTGCGTTAACACCAATACCATACCAGCTGTTTCACCGGCCACTGCACCCGCGCCACAAATTTTTGCGGCGGATTGCATCCGCTCAATCTCGCTAATAAACGATTGAACTTTCGGTGGCACAACACCAATACGGACTAACAACGCATGATTTTCTCGCACGGCTGCTTGTTGCTTTGCCAATGCCGTCTCAGTCGTATCATATAAAGCTTGATCAAACGCACGCGTCACAGCAGTAAACTCGTCGAGCAACCTTTGCGATGCAGCAAAAAAGGGCGCAACTTGCGTCACACATTCACCCGTTGACACACTGGGCGTTCCTGTATTCACCAAATAAAATGAAAAATTTGGCACAGGACGAAGTAACGTTTTATTTTCTTCCGTGAGTAAATAACCACCTTGCTGACAAATTTGTAAATCCAAGCCACTCGACCGCCCATGTTGCATCATTTCCGCTTCGAGCCCGAGTCGTAAAAAAAAATCTGGCGCCATCTGCATTTGTAAATGGTGCGCTAACGCATGCGAGACACCTAAAATCGTGGCGGCAGACGATCCCATACCACAACCAACCGGAATATCTGACTGCAAACGAATACGCACACCTTCTGATAATTTTAAATTTAACGATTCAACAAATAATGTAAAAGCAAATTGTGCTAACTCATGCGATTTACGTAACACATCACGAATGCGGCATTCTCCCGTCACAAAACGCGCATACTGTTGTTTAATGCGACGCTTCAGGCGTCGCAACGCATGCAAGGTCAATCCATGCTCGTAAGCAACATCAGACAAATCAAACGATATAATCGGCAATAATTGCGGACTGACAGACGCTACGACATAACGATTCACTGCCATGGCAATGGCAGGCGCACCATAGACAACTGCATGCTCACCAGACAGCACTATTTTTCCTGGCACATACACTTTTCTACTCATATATCATTCACTGCTGTCGCAAAGTGTGAAGTCGCTGCTTCTTGGTTATTTTTTTTTACGATAGTGTCTGACTTTTCTAACGAATTAAAATGATTTGAATGATCTAATTTTTCCCCAAGAAACGCCTGTGCAGGTCTTGCAGGAATATGCTCATAAATTCGCTTATGATCACGCAGTGCCGCCAAACGAAATGTATCTATTGACTGATCAGTCACAAAATTCGGCACCTCACAATGACTGCCATCTTGCGGATAATGAAACTGATAAAATGTTTCATACTCTGCAACTGTTAACATCCGCCGTTTTGCCAACAAGCGTGCGTGTTCGTCGCGTTGTAAAAAAGCATCATATCCCGGCTGCACACGACCACTAAAAAATTCAGCCACACAGCCTGAACCATAACTATAAAATCCAATACGCTGTCCAGCTAACTGATTGCCTGATAAATCTAATAATCCCGTCAAACCTACATACAACGATGCGGTATAGCTATTGCCAATGCGTCGCCCATAAAACAATGCTGGCTCAAGCCATGTTAAATCAGGCTCAACGACACCTGCTAATTTTGCTAAATGCCGATGTGCTTTTTCAACTAAACGGGGAATCGGTGCGTGATAACAAAAACGATTGTGGGCCGCAAAATCACGTCCGGACGTCTCTTGATATTGCTGAAACGTTTTTTCTAACATCGAAAGATACAGCCTGCTCGAATATTTTCCTTCAACAAAGGCATGATCAGAATAAGCCGGCCGCCAAAAATCCATGACATCTTCTGCAGCAACACCGTACTCCGGTTCAATCGCTAAAATACGCGGATTGACTGACAAAACCATCGCCACCGCACCGCAACCTTGTGAGGATTCGCCAGGTGTATTTAGGCCATAACGCGCAACATCCGAAGCAATTAATAAAACTTTTTTAGTTGGGTGCGCACGTAAAAAACATAACGCAAGTTGCAATGCACCCGTTGCGCTATAACACGCTTGTTTCAATTCGAGCACGCGGCACCGCGACGGTAAATTTAATAAGCGATGAATATACAAGCCCGCTGCTTTGGAATGATCCATCCCCGACTCTGTCGCAAATAACACCATTTCAATGTCAGCCAATGGGATATCACGTAATGCACGACGTCCTGCTTTTGCTGCTAACGTCACACAATCTTCATCCGGTGGTGCGACAGCCATTTGATGTTGGCCTAAGCCTATTGAATATTTCTCTGCCTCCACGCCGCGTGCTGCTGCCAATAAAGCCAAATCAAGCGCATAAGAAGATGTCTCAAATGCAATGGAATCAATACCCGCCGCCACTTGCTGCTCTGGATTAGCCATGCCGTCCACCTTCTCCATTTTTTTTTCTTTCCAATTTTAAATGTGACCGAATCAATTCGCCCGGCCTTGTCTGTGCAGCTAATAAAGACAGTTCACCGCATAGCACTGCACCCGCCGCAATGACCGCAAGGCGCTGTGCATTCTCGCCTGCTTCGCGCGGCTCTAAACACGCCAATACACGTAAGTTCTCACGAACAAAATCAAATGTCTTGCCACTTCCCACCGTCCCCACAATGAGATTAGGGAGTGTCACGGAGAAGTACAAATCGTCTCCTCGGCATTCGGCATACGTCATGCCTTGTGACCCTTCAATAATGTTTGCCGCATCTTGCCCCGTCGCCAAATAAAATCCGAGTAACATATTCGCAAAATGCGCGTTTGCACTACGCAAGCCGCCGGCGACAATATTCCCAACCAAATTTTTCTTGATATTAAGTTGCACAATTTTTTCGGGCGTCGTCTTTAATTGTTTTTCACATAACGCGCGTGAAATCGTGACTTCAGCAACCACATATTTTCCACGACCCAAAATGCCATTCACGGCAGAGACTTTTTTATCGGTACAATAATTGCCAGAAACAGACACATAACGCAGATGCGGAAAGCGCAATAAAATCCATTCCAATAAACGATCCGCAGCCAACGTCGACATATTATGGCCCGCTGCATCCCCCGTCCGAAATTCAAACCGCACGAAGACCAACGTGCCGACCACCTGCGAATGCATATCAATCAAACGCGCATATTGACTGGTTTCCGCAATAATGGTTTGCATGGCTTCACGGTGTTCGCTGAGGTTAATCACCGCCTCATGCGCTTCAATCACACTCTCCGCTTCAAAGAGCACGGAACGTGCCATACGATCATCGATGACCACCGCACGCACGCCGCCCGCTTCAGAACACACCCGCGCACCACGATGCGTCGAGGGCCAAAGTGGAGTTTCAAAGGTTGCCAACGGCAGCATCAGCTCGCCATGCACCAGTGGGCCAACAAATTTTAAAGGGCCAACAAGGCGCATTGGGATGGTTGCAATCTGTTCAGTTGTTTGCCAGCGCATAAAGTCAGGAGATTCTCTGGAATGGATATGCTATAAAAGCGGCCCATTCTACTGGAAAAAGCCAAATGACAGCAACAACACACGTCATTTTAGTGGACCCCAACGATCAACCGATGGGGGAAATCGAGAAAATAGCCGCGCATCGTCTCGGTTTGCGGCATCGCGCCTTCTCAATTTTTGTTTTTCGACAACACCCTCGTGACTGGGAACTGCTATTACAACAACGCGCTAACCACAAGTACCATACACCTGGATTATGGACGAACACCTGCTGTTCACATCCGAAGCCGACAGAAGGTCGCATTGAAGAAGCCGCTGCCAGACGCTTACAAGAAGAAATGGGATTCCAAACACCACTTTCCTACGCTGGCTGGTTTCACTATATCGCTGCAGTTGGCAATGGCTTAACGGAGAATGAGAACGACCATGTGTTCACTGGCATCCTCATGAACCCCACGGTGATCAAGCCTAACGCTGCTGAAGCGCAAGCGTATCGCTGGATTTCACTGACAGATTTAAACCATGAATTACACGATCAACCTGAGAACTTTACGCCATGGTTCGCCAAAGCCTATCAACTCGCGCTGAAAAATATTCCCACTACCTAAAAGCATATTTATCTTATTGATTATAATGATAAAAATTTTGATTAGAGTAAAATAACCAATAAAATCAACGCACAACGATCTATCTGATTTTTCTATAAAAATCAACGACTTAACCCGAAAACAGGCCGTGAGACATGGGTCACCTCATATAAACTGATATTTTTTCTATCTTAAATTTGATTTTTAATAAAAACTAACTAGAAAAATCTTGTCATCCCGCGGTTTATCCGCGGGATCTAGAAAAAGATAGAGACTGGATACCGCGCATAAAGCGCGGTATGACAGCTTCTTTTGTTGAAAATAGTTCAGAAAAATATCATGTTATATGAAGCAGCCCTAGCCGTGAGACATGGGCCTACTTAATAAAAAAACCATCAAATAAACACAACATGAGCATAGACTTCTGTAACTTTTTTACAACATAATGCAGCGTAAAGGGAATCGTTCATATGCTTTGTACTGACCAATTTATCATAATAGAAACCCTGCGTTTACGCGCACTCATCAGGGAAAACACACGATGAAATCTTGGCAACGTTATTTTGCCCCTTGCGTTCTTTTTTTCTTACCCATTTTTGCTTCGATTGCAGCCGCTTCCTCAGTCAGCGTCTCGGTCTGGGCGGAAGAAATCCCAGATAGTGTGTTTATTGCCTTTGAGAAAGAAACCGGCATTCATGTGAATCGCACCAGTTTTGATAGCAATGAAATTCTCTATACAAAACTGCGCGCTGAGAAATCGCCGGGTTACGATATCGTCGAACCGTCCAGTTATTACGTTGAACGCATGCGCCATGAAGGCATGCTTGAAAAACTGGATCAATCGCGACTGCCGGGTTTAAAACACCTCGACCCTTTTTTTGCACATCAAACGTACGATCCTTTCTACCACTACAGTATTCCGCTGTTGTGGGGCATCACTGGTATTTTTGTCAATAAACATTATTTCTCGCAAACGAGTATGACGCGTTGGTCTGACTTGCTCACCTCGCGCTATGCGAATCAACTCATGCTGCTCGACGATCCGCGTGAAGCCTTTTCAATGGCTTTATTGATGCTGGGTTATTCCATCAATGATCGTTCACCAGTACATATTCGCGAAGCAGCAGAAAAATTACATGCGTTGATGCCAAACATTCGTTTGTTTAATACAGATGCAGTGCGCTCACTCATGATTGATGAAGATGCTGTCGCAGGCATGATTTGGAATGCCGACCTTACCAATGCCTATGCAGAAAACAAACAGCTTGCTTTTGTTTTTCCGAAGGAAGGGTTTGAAATTTGGGTCGATAATTTAGTGATTTTAAAAACGGCGCCGAACAAAGAAAATGCCTACAAATTTTTAGAATTTCTATTACGTCCTGAAATTTCAAAAGAAATCACGCTGGCTACCGGCTATGCCACGGCGAATGCTTCGGCTAAAAAATTATTGCCGCCAGAAATCAGAAATAATCAGACACTCTATCCTCCGCTCAGCGTGTTAAAAAAAGGGGAATTTCAAACGGATATCGGTGATGACACGTTTGCACTGTATGAAAAATACTGGGAAGCATTAAAAATGGGTGACTAGCACTTCATTTTATTGATTCTGTCATACTGCGCTTTATGCGCGGCACCCAGATTCTATTAGCGTTTCTCTGGATCCCGCGGATGAACCGCGGGATGACAAAACAAAAATAGCAAATGAAACACTGTACTAGAGTTCCTTAACAATGGCTTTTTTTATTTTTTCTACCTAACAACAAAACCTACAAAACAATACATCATTCGAGATAATCAGTATAATTAAGAAAATAGTATGGAAAAACTAACATGCTGCAGCTTTCTTTACGTGATGCCGCCAACTGCCTTGCACTCTCCTTACCCACTGATAATTTTGAAAATCCTGTCATTTTCAAGGGCATTAGTCATGATACACGGACACTCCAACCCGGCAATTTATTTATTGCCATTCAAGGTGAACGTTTTGATGGACATGATTTTCTGACAACTGCTATGCAAAAAGGTGCGGCTGCAGCGCTCATTTCCACGGACTATCCAACACCGCTTGCGATACCGACACTACGCGTTGCGAATACGATCGAAGCATTAGGCAAGCTCGCAACTTATTGGCGCAATCGTTTTTCTTTACCGCTGATTGCCGTCACCGGCAGCAATGGCAAAACGACTGTTAAAAATATGCTAAATGCAATTTGTCATGCTGCATGTTTCCCTGCTGAAAATGCCGTATTAGCTACACTTGGCAATCTCAACAATGCGATTGGCGTCCCATTGACTCTCGCGCGTCTTAGCCCAACACATCGTTACGCAGTCATAGAAATGGGCATGAATCATTTTGGTGAAATTGATTATTTAACCAAGCTTGCTCGTCCGACCATTGCCATCATTACTAACGCTGGGGCTTCGCATCTAGAAGGTGTTGGCAACACCCTTGCCGGCGTTGCCAAAGCAAAAGGTGAAATTTTTGCAGGTCTGACACAACAAGGCACCGCTATTTTAAATCGTGATGATGATTTTTTTGCTTATTGGCAAGACATCGCCTCCCCTCACACCCTGCTCTCGTTTGGCTTTCATCAAGCAGCGGATATTCGCGCCACGCTTTTGACAGAAACAGAAACCTGCATTCACACACCACTCGGTAAATTTACCGTCGTCCTGTCTCTACCTGGAAAACATAATCAATTAAATGCATTAGCCGCCACTGCTGCTGCCATTGCGGCAGGCATACCATTATCTGCGATTAAATTAGGCTTAGAGAATGTCCCCGCCGAGCGAGGTCGTTTACAAACTCACTCGCTCACAAATGGTGCTTGCATTATTGATGACACGTACAATGCCAATCCTTTTTCGTTACAAGCAGCGATTGATTTTTTGCAGACAAAACCAACAAAAAAAATTCTTGTCTTAGGTGACATGTTAGAACTTGGTGAAAACAGCATCGCCTTACATCAAGCTATCGGCAAAAAAATTCGTGATGCAGGCATTGATCAGCTTTTTACTTACGGAAATCTCAGTAAACATACCGCACAAGCATTTGATACGAAAACACTACACTTTACGGATCAAAAACAATTAACTGAAGCTTTACGTGCTTTATTATTGGAAAATACAACGATTTTGATTAAAGGTTCGCGCTCCATGCAAATGGAAAAAATTGTCCACTCACTGTTGGAAGCCTCCACATGACGATTAAAACGCCTATTACGATTGCACGGGGTGATGGCATTGGCCCTGAGATTATGGATGCCACGCTACGCATTTTAACAGCCGCTAACGCAGCGATTGCCATTGAAGAAATTGAAATTGGCGAGAGAGTCTATCGCGCCGGTTTTTCTTCAGGGATTTCTGATGAGGCATGGCACGCATTAAAACGCACAAAAATATTACTCAAATCACCGATTACCACACCACAAGGGGGTGGCTACAAAAGTTTAAATGTCACGTTACGCAAAACACTCGGCTTATTCGCCAATGTGCGACCGAGTATTTCCTACGCCCCCTATGTGCCGACCCTGCATCCTAAAGTCAATCTCGTAATTATTCGCGAAAACGAAGAAGATACGTATACGGGCATTGAACATCGACAAACAGATGATACTTGGCAATGTTTAAAATTAGTGACACGTCCCGGCTGCGAACGCATTGTACATTATGCCTTTGAATATGCGCGCAAATTTAATCGCAAAAAAGTCACTTGCCTCACGAAAGATAACATCATGAAAATGACAGATGGTATTTTTCATCAAGTCTTCAATGAAATTGCGTCAGAATATCCAGATATTACATCTGAACATTTAATTATTGATATCGGCACTGCACTTGTTGCGGACAAACCAGAACGATTTGATGTGATTGTCACGACCAACTTATACGGCGATATTTTATCGGATGTAGCCTCTCAAGTGACAGGCTCTGTTGGCCTTGCGGGGTCTGCCAATGTCGGCAATACCATGGCGATGTTTGAAGCCATTCATGGTTCCGCACCAGATATTGCTGGCAAAAATATTGCAAATCCTTCTGGGCTGTTGCAAGGCGCGCTACAAATGCTGATTCATATTAATCAACCAGAAACGGCGGCATTGATTGAAAACGCATGGTTAAAAACATTAGAAGATGGCATTCACACCGCGGATATTTATTCTGCAGAATTCAGTCGTGAAAAAGTTGGCACGCAAGCATTCGCCGACGCGGTGATTGCGCGTCTCGGTCAGTTACCAACACAATTTAAACCTGCTAACTATACCAAAGATGTGCGCACTAAAATTGAATGTTACGGCCTACCGCGCAAACCTCTCGCAAAAAAAACATTAACAGGCGTGGATATTTTTATTGATAATTTATCGAATGATTGCGACACACTGAGCAAAATACTCCTAAATTTTAAAGGAAAATTAATTTTACAAACATTATCCAGTCGCGGCTTAAAAGTCTGGCCTGATTGCAAAATCGATGTCCCATGGATGGGCCATTGCTGTTGTCGTTTTTTACCTCAATCTTCCGAAACAGAAACGATTACACATCAAGATATTATTCTCTTATTACAACAATTTGAGCAGCATAAATTAGATGTCATCAAAACAGAAAATCTATATTTGTTTGATGGCAAGCCTGGATTTTCGTTAGCGCAAGGGGAGTAAAAAAATCGTTTTTTATTCCCTATAAAAAATATAATTCACGTCTATTCAATAGGATAATACTCTTCTCCCTGAAAAACAAAAAATGGCTGATATAATTTAATTATCGGTTTTTGAGGGAGAAGAGTTATGCCAAAAAAAACACGACCTCCTTTAGAGATTAATGGTGAGACATGGACTTACCTAGGTGGTGGATCGTTTAATTATGCATATGTAAACAAAGATAGAACAACTGTATTGAAAATTATGCAGCCTAAAGAAAGTAATGGGCTAGGAACTGATGCGGAAGTGCCAGAAACTGACACCCCTGAACGTAGCGTGAGACTTTGGAATGAAATTAATCCCACTCCCCCTTTTGCAACGGAATTTAAAATGGAAGATGGAACAACAGCATGGACGTGTCCATATGTTAGCGGCGAAGAACCGAATGGTATGGAATTATCAATAGCATTGATCAATGTTTTCAATAAATGTCAAAGAATCGTGATAGACGGCACTTCAGAAAAAAATTTTATTAAACTTAAAAATGGCGAAATTTTATGTGTTGATATCGGTCTCGCCTTACAATTAGACCTTGCAGAAGAAGCAACACTTAAAACGATAAATGACACAATAGATAGGCAAGCACTCCCACGATTAAAAAGACGCGACAGCGTGACAAGCAACGACGTTTGGCAACAAAGATTTTATTCAATGTATAGCAGAGATGGGGGTGTATTTGACAACCATGCAGAATACGGCGATTTTAAAATTGCAGTTAACACTGCAAAATCTCTACTGTTTATCAAAAAATATAGGCCCGACATTGTTAAAGTAGATTTTTTAAAAAATAATATCGCATTAATTGGAAAGTTAGCCGCAGCGTATGATCAAGATTATCGTACTCATAAACAAAGAAAAAATACAAAACTTAATCCACAGATAATAGTTGATGCAAAAGAAATTTTAAACCAAATAGCTCCGAATAATTTAGATTCACTTAAAAAATCTCTCAAAACAAATTTAGAAAGATACATTATTTCACGAGGAAAAATTGAAAAAAGCCATGAAAAAATAAATAAAATCACACTGCACTCGAATCTTTCTAGTTTTTTTAGGAGTTCCAAACAAAAAAATAAATTGCTCTTTGTTCAAAGATTAATTGAAAATATTGAAAAAGCTCAGAGTTTTGAAGAAATCAAAAGTTTAATTACTAAAGCACGAAATGATCCTATTTTTAATAGCCCAAGCATCTTTCGCAGTGAATTAAAACAAAAGACACTCGCTTTTTGTAACGTCATACTTGACAGCTCTGCACAATTTTTCAACTTAGAATTAAAAGAAGAAGCGGGGGCGGCGTCAAGAATAACACCCACAAAATAATAATACGCTCTACTTATTTATCAAAAAATCAATCTATTTAAAGAGAAACTGGGAGCTTCGCTACTACATTCGCTTCTACAAAAGAAATGAAAAAATTTTTATATATAAAAACCAATTTGCTAAAAAATGATATAATCCAACATATAGCTTCAATGAGGTGAAAACGTGCCAAAAAAATCTTTTCAACAATTTCTTATAGAAAGTGGTTGGCGCTTTTTAGCTTCAGGTTCATATAATGATGTTTTTTTTCATGAACAAACTAATCGAGTACTTAAAATTGCTAAAGAGCCTCCCTTGGGTAAAATGGCTCTCCAAACAGACGCAGCAGAACGTAGTGTTAGGCTTTGGAATGAAATTAATTCAGCAAAAGGAGAGAATATTGCTGAAATAGAAAAATTTACAACAAATTACTTTAATGTTGAAGCTTGGACAGCGCCATATATCGAAGGAGATGAACCTTTTCCACATGAAATTGCTGAAACAATTCTAGATATTTTTAACAAAACAGGCAGAATTATTGTGGATGGTGCATCAAGAGAGAATTTCATAAAAACACCAGAGGGGAAAATATATTGTATTGATATCGGTCTTGCACTAGCTTTAGAATATACTGAAGAATTCATTGCTGATAAAAGAAAACTTTCCCCACTAGAAGAAAAAATCAGCACACCTTCTGAAGAAAAAGAATTAGAAAAACCAAGAAAAAAAAGAAAAACTTCCATAACAAGCATACAAGCTTGGGAAATGCTTGAAGACAAGTACAATACAATCATCTTTCAAAACCACGCATCCTTTATAGGTTTCAATCTCACCGTTAACACAATAAAAGCATTACTTTTTATAAGAAAATATCGGCCTGATATTGATAACGCGAACTTCTTAAAAGAAAATGACTTTGCCCTTGTTGATGTATTATCACAAGCATATGATGCACAATACTTTGAAGATAACACTAAAAAGAAAAAAACTATTATTGATAAAGCAAAAATTCTCCTTACTGAAACCGTACCACCTGATCTCAATCAATTAAAAAGCCGCTGCATTGAAGTTTTACAAGAATACATTGACTCTCGGGTAAAAACTGAAGAAAGCAAGGTTAAAGTAGATTATATGTCTTATTTTTTCAGAGACAGCGAACAAATAAAATTAAAAATAACTTTAACAAAGGAACTCATTGGCAAAATAAGTGAAGCTGAAACTATGAAAACCATAGAAGATTTGCTTCATGCAGCAAACAAAAACCCTGCATTTACAAAAACAAATTCTCGTTTTGTCAGTAGCTCTTTGAAAAAGTCTTTAGCTTTTTGTCTAGTCATGACAGAAAACGTTCAACGAGCACATTACTCACTAACAGCAAAAATTACTGAAGAAAGTCCTGCTAAAAAATCTTCCCTGTCTTAGCTATTAAAAAAAACCCTTCCCACTGCGCAGCTACGCATCCAACTCATAGCAATTCGCAATATAAATCCTCTAAAAAAGCAAATGATCTCAAACGCAAGAAGTAATATATCAATCATATAGATACTACTTTACTGCATCACATAAGATTAAAAAATTAATACTTAAACTATTATCCACTAACACTTAATTAGCTTATCCGCCATGAAAAAGACTGTAGTTATCACTAAATTATTTACCTATACAATTTATTAATAAAAAAAGCTAAAAAATTAACATAACAAACAATATATTAAGAATTTTTTTCAAAAAGTATATTTAAAATTTTCTATACAAAAAAAATTTCATTGCATTCAACAAGCTAATTCATCTTATCCAGAAAAAAGAAAAAATGCTGATATAATTTAAATATCAGTCTTTGAGGGAGAAAGGTTATGCCAAAAGAAAAAAAGCCTCCTTTAATTATTAATGGTGAGGAATGGACTTACCTAGGTGCTGGATCGTTTAATCATGCATATGTAAATAAAGATAAAACAGAAGTATTAAAAATAGCTAAACCTTCCGATACCCCTGAAAAAACAGATACGCCTGAGCGTAGCGTAAGACTTTGGAATGAAATCAATCCGACACCCCCTTTTGCTAAAGAAATCAAAATGGAAGATGGAAAAAAAGCGTGGACTTGTCCATTTATTGCAGGAACGCAGCCAACCCCTGAGGAATTGTCTAAAGCCGTGATTGATGTATTCAACAGAACCGGCAGAATCGTAGTCGATGCAATTGTCAAAGATAACTTTCTGAAAACAAAAGATGGGCGCATATTTTGCGTTGATATCGGATTTGCGCTTGATTTAGCATTTGAAGAAACAAAAGCTTTAGCAAAAATTGATGACTTACTATCTGATAAAGCTAGCCTGCCTGTGCCTGAATTAGCAACAGAGTCAGAAATAATAAAATCTAGCACAAAAGAATCAAAAAAACGTAGGGGCAGCATTGTCAGCGCAGAAGCTTGGGAAACTTACGATCGCATTTACAGTGGCAGCAGAAACGGCCGCAAAGGTTGGTTAGATCAGATGGAAGAAACAGAGGCTAATAAAATTCCCGTACAAACTGTGAAAGCGCTGCTTTTCATAAAACGATATTGCCCTGAAATAACGGATGCAAATTTTCTAATAGTAGACGGAAAAGTTAACAAAAAATTAATTTCAAAACTTGCTGAAGCATATTCAGCAGACTACAATGCATACTCACTTCCTGAAAAGAAAATAAATGCTTTGGTAGAACTAAAAACGCTCAGAGAAGAAAAAACTATTAAACCCACTCAAGATAAAACTATTAAAGAAACAAAGGAAATCGCACAAGAACAACTTAGCAAACACGAAGATAAATACGAAGAGACCGCTGGATTCATAACAGCGACAGAAGAAAAACCTAAAAGTGAAAAAATTGCTGGAACATCCCTCTTCAAAGAAACTGAAGCCAAAAACACAAGTAAAGATATTATCCAAGAAACTGTAGAAATTGTTAGTTCTTTGGGTAAAAAAGACTATAATGAAGATCTAAATAAATTCAAAACATTTATAAACGGTACACTAACAGAATATATAAACTCTCGCGCTGTTAGCAACACTGATCTTAACAAGGTCACGCTTCGCTGGACTTTTTCTAGTTTTTTTAGAAATTCTAATCAAGTTAAAAAAAATGTGGCACTCGCAAGAGAGTTAATTAAAAATATTAATGACGCAGATAGCTTTACAAAAATTATAACGCTATTAGATGATACAAAGAATAGTTCTATTTTTAAAACGCGAACTGTATTTAATAGCAAACTTAAGGAAAAGTTATTAAATTTGCTAGTAATTGCAGATAAAGCAGTTGAAAAACATCCTACTCACGAACCAAACCATTTTAGTTCAAAAATAAAATAATTAATCTTAAAAAAAGAAAATACCACATCTCGCCACACGAAAATTTTGTTATTTATTTTTTCATCTCGCTGCGCACTGTCATTTATCTTTCATCGCATTCCACTCTGCTATATCAACTACTTGTGCAATATAAACCCTTTAAACATGTCTACTATCTAACATGTAAAAGCAAATATATAATATAAATCATACAACTATCCTTTCACTACAGCTATAAATATCATAAGTTCATACTCAAATTATTATCTACTAATGCTCTTATTATTAAATAAATTCTCTTTGAACGTATTATATATCTCAAAAAAAATATTCAATGCTTTCAACTAACTAATTCGTCTTTTTCAATATAACAAAAAATTACTGATATAATTTAAATATCCATTCTGGGGAGAAAGCCGATGCCATCAGAAAAAGAGAACCTTAGTTTTTACGGCGTGACCGTGCAAACGTGGGGAACGAAACCTGAAAATGGTAATGGCGCAATTAATTTTCTTGATCAAAAATTATTTGGTGGTGACGTCGGTCATGCCATGGTACAACTCAAAATCCCAGTTACTGATCAAACTTGTGAATGGATAGCAACATACTGCTGTGATAAAAATAAAAATCCTCTGACATTCGATACTTATAAATTGAATCACCCTGAAGCTTCTTATCATGATTTTCTAAATACATTTGAAGAAGAAGACAAACTCATCCCCTTTCGCATAAAACAACAGACTGTCCGTTTAACTTCATTAGATGATGACCCAGCTGATAAAAGTGAATCAGGTAAAAAAAATGCTTTTCAACAAGCGTATTTTGAAATTGATTTCAGCTGGTGGCCAGCTAGATTGCAATCTGTACACGATGATATGCTGTTAGAAAGAGAAGGCAAACATTTTGAGTATGCAGACAAATGGAAAGAATATTTAGAACCCGAACAAAGAAAACATAAAGGCAAAATCGGTGCCCGGGTGATGAATTATGCGCCAAGCTCCATTATTCATCAACGCGACCTCCCGCCTTTACTTATGGAAGGTTTAAAAATAAAAGCAAAAATAATAGAAATTGAAAAAAAACTAAAATTAATTAATGAGAACCTCTTAAATAAAATGATTGCTTTAAATTCTTCGACATTAACAAATGAAAATAATGAATCAACTCGCACGATGTTAATGAACATTGGTATCAACCCAGACGTCCTTGAAAAAGAGTACACAAAAAAAATGGGGGGCGAGGATAAAAAAACAATTGATTCTTTAAAAAATTTTATATTAGATGAAATCAAAAAGAAACAACACCATTTGCTAGATGAATTAATGATTTTAAACTTAAGTGATTTTTCCACATTAGAATTACTGAAAAATTCTATAGAAAAATATGAAACAACAATAAATGAAAAAGAAGAATTTACAAAACTAACCTTTTCATCAGAAACTATCCAAACATTATTTGGACTACTGCAAACAACACCCACCCCTTACACAACACAATTAGCAGAATTAATCAGCGAATACAACTATATAATTGATATAGTTGAACTCGAAAATGGTTATATCACTGCTGATTCTGTACAAAAACTCTCTGATTATCTCAATAAAGAGATAGAAGAAAAATACACAGGTATCGATGATGAAATGATTAAAAAATACAATGAAATTAAAAAGCACTGCTTTGAAAATAAATTACCACTAGAAGACGCGCTCGATGAAGCAGGCATTAGCAAAATATTTGCTAAAGAAATTCCAGAAAGAATTAGATTATCCAAAGTATATAATTTTTTAAATGAAAATAAAAATGGTTTTCAATTAACAGATGAACTTGAAAATTATTTTGATACAGAGATACCTCAATGGAAAGAAATAACATCTTATTGTGATCAACTTACGCCAGAGTCTACAGAAAGACTGAAAAGAAAACTTAGCCCAGAGACAAGAGATGAAGAAATACAACTTGAGAAAGAACGAATTGATTCCATGAAAAAAACACTTTTAGAAATGAAAAAACATTTAAATGAATATAGAGATCCGCTTGATTATTTCATTCAAAACCAAGATGAATACGCCATTTTAGGCTCACCACCAGACAATTATGTTAAAATCCCACTGCAATTTGAAGAAAAGAGTGGCCAAAGAGGATTATCGCCGCTCGCCATGTTACAAAAAATGCATGCATTAGCAACAGGCGGTGAAGAATTTGATTTATACCAAAAAAATTGCTCGCTTACCTCTATTGAGGTTTTAACAGCCGGTGCAGAACATGATCCGGTTTTAAAAAATCATTTAAGTCAACTCGCTTTTAATTATTTTGGCACCCCACAACAGGTCTTTGCAAATGCAGAAGCTGCGAGTATTGCCCTTGCAAGAAATGAGAAACCTTCAATCTTTTCGAATCTATTTCAGTTTAATTTTCTAGATAAAGCGCTCGCTTACAGCATTAGTTTATTTATGGATAAAAAAACAAGTACGCTACAAAAAACAGCGGGCGTAACACTTGCCCTATTAGTTGGTGTTGCAAAACTTCCTTTTGCTTTGCTAGGCGCATTGACCAATCCACAACGTGCTATTGATGCAATCTTTGACACCGTACAATTAACTTATGAACGTAATAGCACAGCACTGAAAGTTGTGGCGACTACGATTGCTATCCCACTCGTCACACTATTAGCGCCTTTCGCCGTTATTCAGTCAGGCCTGCAATTCATCGCAAAACCTTTTAAATGGATTGGAAAAATATTCTCACAGAAAAACAAGCTCTCTTTTGAAGACACTATCACAAGCCCTGTGAATAAAGTAGAAGTTCCTAGCAGCTATAAGGATGCTTTAGATAAAATGGCAAAAGCCACAAGTATCAAAATTGATGCAAATGAAATTATTGTCGAGCAACAAAGAAAACCTCAAGAAACGTTAAAACTTTTTAAACTTACGCTAGACGAACATCCTGAAAAAGTTGTTATACTTAGTGAAAATGCGATAACACAATTAGCAGCTTATATCCGAAAAAACCCCAAACTCAACAAAGAATACGCTGATCTTTGTACGCAAGCCGCTTCGCGTTTAATGAAATATCAAAGTAGTTTAACCGAAGGAGTTGCTACACTTTTTTCCCAAAAACTTTCCCAAAAACCAATTTCTGCTAAAAGTGAATTAGAACTTACTGAGAAAAAAGAAGAAAAAGATATTTTCGACCCATCTGTTAATTCCGGACTTTTTGGTGCAAAAGCTGAAATCAGTGAGGAAAAAAAGACAGAGATAGAATTGGCTTCGACTCCTTCAAAGCCACCCACTCCTTCAACTTAATATCAAACCTTAATTTTTTGATTTTTTTCTGCAATTTTTTACAAAACACCTCACCCTGCCGCACGCTTCAATCTATCTCGCACCGCATCCCACGCAGCTGTCTCTGGCACTTTTTCAATATAAATCATTTGCAAATCTTGATGATCTAACGCACGCAAGATCGCATACAAATCATGCGCATACTGTTTTGCATCTGCCGCAAGTCTTACGTGTTTTATCGATGTTTTCATCAGATTTTGCAACAATGACCACGTTACTATCGCAATGTGTTGATCTTGTTGCTGAGAAACTAATAAATCGTTGATTTGTTGTGTTTCGATTAATTTTACGGGCGTCACGGGTGCGTAATGAGAGTCAAGCGCGCCCGATACACGCGGCACGGTATGATTATTTTTTTTATTAGTTTGTTTGTGATTATTTTGATTAACTATTATTGAGTTGGCTGCCATATCAATGCCTAATACTGCAGAAATCGCTGCAGCGGGGATTGCGCCGGGTCGTAAAATACGTGGTTGCGCACTACTCACATCCACAATAGTCGATTCAATGCCTTCTTCACACTGCCCACCCTCTAACACCAAATCCACTTTTGAGCCCAATTCTTCACGCACCGCCTCTGCCGTCGTCGGACTAATCCGACCAAAGCGGTTGGCCGATGGGGCTGCTAAACCGCGGCCAAATTGCTTTAATAAGGCTTGCGCGACGGGGTGCGCCGGTACGCGTAACCCGATTGTCGACTGTCCGCCGGTAATCAATGCTGACACCGTCGGTTGTGCGCGCAAAATCAGCGTCAAGGGACCTGGCCAAAATGCTTCTGCCAACTGCTTTGCGATGTCTGGGATGTCGCGCGCCCATGCCGACAACCACGCACTATCCGCCAAATGCACAATTAAGGGATGATCGGCGGGACGGCCTTTTGCGGCAAAAATCTTCGCCACCGCAACAGGATTGGTTGCATCCGCCGCCAGACCATAGACAGTCTCAGTTGGCATGCCCACCAAACCACCTGCACAAAGTATTGTTACTGCTTCACTCATTTCAGGTAAGATAGTCACCATGACTGATTCCCAAGCTATTGAATTGACATCTGCTGAGACGCCTGCGACCGTGATAGCGCACGTGCGCGGTGAGCCTCTCGCCAATCTTCCAAAAGATCTTTATATTCCACCGGATGCACTCGAGGTCTTTCTCGAAACCTTTTCTGGCCCGCTTGATCTGCTACTTTACCTGATCAGGAAACAAAACCTCGATATCCTAGACATTCCTATTGCCGAAATCACACGGCAGTATATGGAATATGTCGAACTCATGAAAGAGCTCTCCCTCACGCTTGCTGCAGAATATTTAGTGATGGCAGCCCTACTTGCTGAAATTAAATCACGCATGCTGCTGCCCAGAGAAAATCTACTCGACGAGAATTCCGAAGAAGATCCGCGCGCGGAATTGGTCCGTCGTTTACAAGAATATGAGCGTATACGAGAAGCGGCTGAAAAACTCGATACATTGCCGCAAGACACCCGCGATTTTCATACGGCACGTGCTGTACTAGACACGCCAACTGGCACGAAACCACCGCCCAATGTCACACTCAACGAGCTACTCCTTGCCTTTGCCGATGTGATGCAGCGCGCTCGTTTGCACGAAAGCCATCAAATTCAACGTGAAATTCTTTCTGTGCGTGAACGCATGACGTTCATTCTCGAAAAACTCCAACAAAATGAATTTGTGGCCTTTTCAAGTTTGTTTACCCCAGAAGAAGGACGCCGTGGCTTGGTTGTGAGCTTTCTCGCCTTACTTGAATTACTCAAAGACCATCTCATTGAGTTCGTTCAAGCAGCGCCTTTCGCGCCCATTCACTTAAAAGGGGTAGTAGCGTGAGCCGAGTCGAGCTGCTAACATGGTCTTTGAAAAACGCTTAAGCAGGTTTCCTATGGCGCTTCCGCCCGAACAGTTAGCAAAGTCACAAAAAATTATTGAAGCTGCACTCATGGTGGCAGGCACGCCGCTGACACCTGCTGCACTGCAGAAACTATTTGATGAAGGCGAAAAACCTGATATTGCTGATATTCGTCTAGTGCTGAAAAATTTAGTTGAACGTTACGCCGACAGTGGCATTGAATTGCACGAAGTCGCCAGTGGCTGGCAATTTCGTTCTCGCGTCGAATTCGCACCGTGGTTAGCGCGACTCTCCGAAGAACGACCACAACGTTATTCCCGCGCATTACTTGAAACGCTTGCATTAATTGCCTACCGCCAACCGATTACCCGTGCAGAAATTGAAGAAGTGCGCGGCGTAGCAGTAAGCACACATATCACACGGACCTTACTCGAGCGTGATTGGATTCGTGTCATCGGCCACCGTGATGTGCCCGGCAAACCCGCACTATTTGGTACTACCAAAGCATTTTTAGATCATTTCAGCCTGAAAAGCTTAAATCATCTTCCGCCTTTACCGACGCCACACACGACAGAAGAGGAAGAAAAGACAACGACACACACCGTCCAACTCACTTTAACAAACACTGCAACTGAAGAAGCAAACCCTGCATTTAACGAAGCGAATGAGATCAATGAAACCGAAATTAACGACGACAAAAAAACAGATCACACGCACGGAGCGCACGGAGTGGAAGGAACGGACAGTCCCCATCACGATTCTTCCAAAGAAGAAAGTAACAACATCCTCCATCAAGAAATCACCGAAAACCGATCGGAATAAATCCAATTTCCGCGCAGATACATCAGAGCGTACTGCACGCAAATCTTTTAAAAAATCAGATCGGCCGAGTGACGCTGGAAAATCAGGAAATAACGAACGCCGCCCATTTAAAAAAACCAGCAGTCCGCGTGATACAACCCGCACGCGCGCGCCTTTCCGTAAAAAAACAGGTGAAGAAGAAGTCACACGTGAAGGCTATACGCCATATCAGCGCCCAAAGTGGCCAACCAGCGCAAAACCGCGCTCGCAAAAAAATTCGGCTCAGTCAGGTCTAAAAAAAGAATCGGCTTTTTCTGATGAAAAAGGCCGTAAAACAAAGACAAATGTGCCTTATCGAAAAAATAACAACCGTCCTACTACGGTTAGCAATGAAAATAAAAATAGTGGCACCGAAAAAATTCATAAAGTCTTAGCGACATGCGGTCTCGGCTCGCGACGCGAAATTGAAGACTGGTTACGTGAAGGCCGCATTGCCATCAATGGCACTGTTGCCAAACTCGGTGACCGCATGTTGCCCGGCGCACAAGTACGCATTGATGGCCGACCAGTACATTTACCTGAAAGCTCTCAGCGAAAAACACGCGTTTTGCTTTACCATAAACCCGAAGGGCAAATCTGTTCGCGTTCCGATCCCAAAGGTCGCCCAACCGTATTTGATCGCCTACCGCCATTACGAACGAGCCGTTGGATTTCTGTCGGTCGTCTCGATTTTAATACTGCCGGGTTATTACTCTTTACCAATAACGGCGAGTTAGCCAATCAACTGATGCATCCTTCTGCCAATCTTGAACGCGAATATGCCGTGCGTATTCAAGGCGATATTACGCCTGAAACGCTCATGCGCGTTAAAAAAGGCGTGAAACTGGAAGACGGCATGGCACACTTTGAAAGCGTCATCGAAGCAGGCGGCGAAGGCAGTAATCGCTGGTATCATGTGACAGTGCGTGAAGGCCGGAATCGCTTAGTCCGTCGTCTTTGGGAATCACAAGGCGCAAGTGTCAGCCGTTTAATTCGTATTCGCTTTGGTGCGCTTACTTTACCCCGTATGTTACCCAAAGGCCGCTGGGCGGAGCTCACGCCTGATGAAATCGCAGGCATTACCGCTGCACCACCAACTAGCCATAAACCACAGAAAACGACTTTCCAAAAAACGGATAGAAAACGTTCGCCTTCACGCTCTCCTCGAAAGCCTGCGCAGGCAAATAAAAAATATCCTACCGATAAAGCAAATAATACGTTCAATACCGCAAAAAAAATTGGTAAACCTGTCAATAGAAAATCCATGGGGACCAAAAAATCTGTCGGTGAAAAATGGTCTAATCGTAAATAGAAAATAGCTCTATCATTTCCCTGATAAAATCCATATACCGCGCATCAAGCGCGGTATGACAATCAAGCTGTTAAACCTCAAAACGATACACTCACTCAGTTGTAACGACAGGCTCGTAAACTAAGTTTACATCTGACTTCTGATGAACTATACTAGTTATATTAATGAAGACCCAAATAATGAAGAAATTAGGGAAGCCCCAAAAAAAATCTGACGTGCAATTACTAAAACGTGTTGATGAAAGCGTATCCGCAGGTTCCTATATTTTTCTTAACCATGCCAAGCAAAGACTCCGCGATAGGGACATTTCAGATATCACTGTGCTTGATATTTTGGAAGGAAAACTTGGAAGAAAAAGAAAGCGAAACAAAGCAAAAGATCACTATATCGAAGGCAATATAGACTGGAAATATTGTATCGAAGGAATTGATTATGATGGCGATAAAATTAGGATCATTATATCTTTTGATGAATTAAACTTATTAGTGATTACCGTGATACGACTTTGCAACAAAAGAGGTGCCAAATGAAAAAAATCAAAGAATACATTTATGAAGGCCTTGGCTTCCCAATTTTATTGTCGAACGTTTCATTAGTCGAAATTGACGGAGAACACCATCCAAAAATTGATATTCGAAAAGTGGCTGATGCTGCAATTAGAGGCCTCCCCCTACAAAAAGAACGATTAACTGGAAATCAAGTAAAATTTATAAGAACTTATTTCTCAATGAGTCTTAGAGAATTTGGCAAGCTCATGAACGAATCCCATATGGCTGTTAAAAAATGGGAGGATTTTAAAAACAAATCCACGAATATGGATAAAAATATAGAAATTGTTCTCAGGCTGACTATTCTTGACAAAATAAGATCTGAGACCAAGCAAGTGAAAAAGAGCCATGACGATTTCCATAAAAATTTCTCAGAAATACGAAATACTTTCATGATGGAGCCAGTAAAAAGAAAGATAGAACCTGCCCCACTTAAAATAGCGTAACAACTCTGAGAAGCATCACAGCTAAGCTGACACGCATTCATTTTTTTGTAACAGCTCAGTGGGGGTATTGTTTGACGACTTGACTGACCGCAACAGCCAAACAGCAAGCTGCATTTTACTGATAAAGTACGCTTCATGTCATCAGAAAGGACATGGCTTTGATCACTTTCAACAGCTGATGGGCAACTGATATGTAGTCAAGTCGTCAAACAATACCCCACTGCGCTGTTACATTTTTTTTATTCAACCTGACAAATCACGCCTGTCACTTGTCCATGCACATCACAATCACACAGAGACAACACAAATTCATCTGCCAAATAAATCGTTTCTTTTTGTTGTTTTTTAAATAATAAATAAGCCTGGTCTTTTTGCTGTGTACTCACCAACGTCATATGCGGATCATACTCTGCATACGCGCGATTCAATGGCTCACCAACACACGCTGCCACAACGAGATGCATGTTGATTAATACATTATTAATATTTGGAACTAACGAAAGATAAAAAGTTTTTTGATTCGATGTCGTAAAAGAAACCGCTTGAAAAACCAACTGGATTTTTTGGGGTAATTTATTCTGTGTCAAAGCCGCACAAATCATATCCCAAAGCGACGGCACCATTTCATCATAAGCATAAAACTGCGCCAATGTGACATGCGGCAACGAATGCTCGCCCAATTGATAGTGATCTGCCACAGTTGCAAAAGCTTTGGATAAAGCAATAACGTCTACACGACAATTTTTAGGTAACAACGCAAGATTATATTTCTTTTTTTTCATAAAAAATTCTTCACTCCAACCCCTCTATGCAAACGCTGCAGATTGTAATAGATTTCATGTCATGAATCGTCATGACACACAAACTAACAGAGTCGCCCTACTCGCTACTGGTGATGAAATCAGCGAGGGTGATGTATTAAATACCAACGCGCGTGAAATTGCGCGCCTATTATCTGCGGATGGCATTACGCCTGGCATGCACATGACTGTGTCAGACCATATCAACGAAATCATGGAAGCCATTCAATATTTACTCTCTCGACACCGCGGCTTGATTATTACTGGCGGCCTTGGCCCGACATCTGATGATCTGACGCGTTATGCGCTCAGCAAAGCTATCCAACATCCTTTAGTATTTCATGAAGCCGCATGGGATGATATTGTCAATCGCTTACAACGACTAGGCCATGCAACGCCGCCGGATTCCAATCGGCAACAGGCTTTATTTCCTGAGAAGGCCATTCTGATCCCTAATGCATCGGGCACAGCCGCAGGTTGCATGTTAGCGATAGACGATAAACGCATTTTTATGCTCCCTGGCCCGCCAAATGAATGTTTACCCATGGTCAAACAGGTTGTTTTACCGGCATTAGAGCAAGCAGATTTCCGTGTCATCCGTTTTCGTCAATCGTGGCTACTCTTTGGCGTCAGCGAAGGCAAAATTGCTGAGCGCTTGGATAGTTTAGTGGCATCTAGCCGTTGCACCACTGGCTATCGTTTAGCCTACCCTTATGTGGAATTCAAATTACTGTCTGACCATGAAGCTGATTTTCTTGCCGTGTTACCCTTGATTGAAAAAGAAGTGGCGCCTTTTTTAACAGAGAATGGCCAAGAGATGGCATCCGCCTTGTTACGCCAACGTTTACATTTACAACCTCGCCCACTACGTCTGTGTGATGAAGCAACCGGCGGCACGCTGGAACAAACGATCAAAACGCCGAGCACATACCCTTTTTTGGAATTTGTCGCGGCAAATAACGCACCGGATATTATCATCCAGGGTTTAGACGCTTTCTGGCAAGGCATTGACGCGCCCTTTACTGAATTACACCTTCGTTATCCAAAAGCCGGGCACCTTGCGTGTGATGCCTCTATTCCACTGCGTGGGATAAAAACAAGACTGTATGCCACCGAATTTATCTGCCGGGAACTCTTGCGGTCATTACCACTTCCAACATCGACTCCTGGGGCCACCTCATATTAAAAGCTGTCATACCGCGCTTTATGCGCGGTATCCAGTCTCTTTATCTATCATTTTCTGGATCCCGCGGATAAACCGCGGGATGACAAGATTTTTCTATTTAGTTTTTAGTTTTTTATCAAAAAAAAATTTAAGATAGAAAAAAGATCAATTTATATGAGGTAGCCCTGCACCTACTCCGCTACATTGATGCAGCGAATGGTTTCCCGGGTTAGAATACCCTCCGCGCTTTCAGGAAAATGGATACATGTCGCCACAATTTATTCATCTACGTGTACACACGGAATTTTCACTCAGTGATGGCTTGATCCAAATTGAGCCGCTGATTGAAAAAGCCTGTGCCGACAACATGCCAGCACTTGCCCTGACGGATCAAAGCAACGTTTTCGCGGCCATCAAATTTTATAAAAATGCGCTCGCAGCAGGCATCAAACCATTACTTGGTGCCGATATTTGGCTAGAAAATACACATGAGCCAACGCATCCTTTCCGCCTAACATTACTCTGCCAAACGCACCAAGGGTATTTGCATCTCTTAGAATTACTTTCTGAAAGTTATCTTTCTGGTCAGACCGCCACCCATCCAATCCCTTTACTCACACGTGACGCCATTGCACGACGCGCTGAAGGGCTCATTTTATTATCCGGCGCGCACGAAGGCGACACTGGACGCAGTTTACTGACTGGCCATATCAAAGAAGCAGAAACACTATGTCATTTTTGGCAAGGTGTATTTCCAGATCGTTATTATTTAGAAATTCGTCGCACCGGACAGCCACACGATGAACCCCATTTGCAAGCTGCGGTGGCGCTTGCTCGCAAATTGGCACTCCCGTTGGTCGCTACCAATAATGTCTGTTTTTTAGCGCGTGATGATTTTGATGCGCATGAAGCCCGTGTCTGCATTCATAGTGGCCATACGCTTGCCGATCCCAGACGACCCAAAAATTATTCCGAAGAACAATATTTTCGTTCACAACAGGAAATGGTCACCCTCTTTGCGGATTTACCAGAAGCCTTAGAAAATACTGTTGAGATTGCGCGACGTTGTAACGTGACGCTGACCCTTGGAAAAAACTTTTTACCTCGCTGTCACGTCCCCACAGGCTTTACCACTGAAACATGGCTCGCGCACAGTGCAGAACAAGGGCTAAACACCCGTTTAACAGAAAGACAGTGTCCTGCTGATCAACTCCCCACGTATCACACACGTCTGACAACAGAATTAGATGTGATTAACCGTATGGGATTTGCGGGTTATTTCTTAATTGTGGCTGATTTTACACGCTGGGCACGCGAAAATGGCGTTCCTGTCGGTCCAGGTCGTGGCTCAGGCCCCGGCTCATTGGTTGCGTATGCACTCGGTATTACGGATCCCGATCCACTTGAACATGATTTGTTGTTTGAACGTTTTCTCAATCCCGAACGTGTTTCCATGCCAGATTTTGATATTGATTTTTGTATGGAAGGACGCGATCGCGTGATTGATTACGTGATTCAAGCACACGGGGCAGAAAGCGTCGCACAGATTATTACCTATGGCACCATGGCAGCACGCGCGGTGGTACGCGATGTCGGCCGTGTATTAAGTTTACCTTATGGTTTCGTTGATAAATTAGCAAAACTCATTCCGTTTGAATTAGGCATGACGCTGGATAAAGCATTCGCCCAAGAGCCGTTATTAACGATGCGCTACGAAGCAGAAGATGACGTACGTACGTTAATGGACCTTGCGCGCAAACTCGAAGGCATGACACGTAACGTCGGGCGTCATGCCGGCGGTGTCGTCATTGCGCCAGAAAAACTAACCGCCTTCACGGCACTGTATTGCGAACCTGGCGAAACCAAACATCCCGTCACGCAATTTGATAAAGACGATGTCGAAGCCGCGGGATTAGTGAAATTCGATTTTCTGGGCTTACGAACGTTAACCATTATTGATCGTGCGATTCAAACAATTGCGGCAGTCCATGGTGATCGCATCCAAATTCATCGCATTCCCATCGACGATCCGGCCACGTATGCCTTACTGAAAGCGTGTCAAACTACCGCGATTTTTCAATTAGAATCCCGCGGCATGAAAGATTTGGTGAAACGTCTACAACCCGATTGTTTTGCGGATATTGTGGCGTTAGTCGCCTTATTTCGCCCAGGTCCTTTACAATCAGGCATGGTGGATGATTTTATTAATCGGAAACATGGCCGCGCGGCGGTGAGTTTTCCGCATCCTGATTTAGAACCTATTCTACGACCAACGTATGGCGTGATTGTCTATCAAGAACAAGTGATGCAAATCGCGCAGGTACTTGCAGGCTATTCATTAGGTGCTGCCGATATTTTACGCCGTGCGATGGGTAAGAAAAAACCGGAAGAGATGGCGATACAGCGTTCTATTTTTTGCAAAGGTGCAACAGAACGCGGCGTTGCGGCACACACAGCAAATTCGATTTTTGATTTAATGGAAAAATTTGCCGGTTACGGTTTCAATAAATCACACTCTGTTTCGTACGCGTTAATTGCTTATCAAACGGCATGGCTAAAAGCACACTATCCAGCTGCTTATATGGCCGCTGTCTTATCTTCAGATATGGATAATACAGAGAAAGTAGTTTTGTTTATTTTAGAATGTCGCGCCATGGGACTCACGGTACAACCACCGGATATCAATCAAAGTGATTATGTTTTTCGAGTCGATCAAAAAAATAAAAATACCTTACTGTGGGGACTCGGTGCGATCAAAGGCGTTGGTGAAAATGCCATTCGTGCCATCATCGATGCACGCAGTGAAAACAATCCATTTCAAAATCTTTTTGATTTTTGTGCGCGCGTTGATACGCGTAAACTCAATCGCCGCGCACTGGAAGCACTCATTCGTGCGGGCGCATTCGATACGATTGACCCAAATCGCGCGAGCCTTGTTGCTACCTTAGAACAAGCCTTATCACATGCCGAACAACATTTACGTGATCTTTCCGCCGGACAACAAGATTTATTTGGTCAGACACAAGCCGTGCATTTAACCCACCAGCCATGTGCACCGTGGCATGAAAGTATGCGCTTACAAGGCGAGAAAGAAACATTGGGGCTGTATTTATCCGGCCATCCCATCAATCGTTATTTACCAGAATTAGCACACTTTACAACTGGGCAAATTGGTATGCTACACACCAATCCCGGACAGCGCGTGACAATCGCTGGCATTATCAGCAACCTACGCGTGTTGCAAACAAAACGCGGTGATCGTATGGCTATTGTCACGCTGGAAGATGAAACTGGCAGCATCGACGCCATTTGTTTTGCTGATACGTTTCAAACGTATCGTGAGTTATTAGTGAAAGATATGTTAATTGTTGCGACTGGCGAAATGAGCATCGATGATTATAGCGGTGGCATGCGATTAACATGCGAATCATTATCCTCCATTGAAACAGCGCGTGAACAACATGCAAAATACCTTGGCATTTGTTTACCTGCTGAAAAAACACAACAACCACATCTACTCGAAGAATTAGCGACATTATTAACGGCGCACCGTGGTGGCGAATGTCCAGTGATTATTCGTTACGATGAAAAAACAGCACGCGCCAATTTGCGCCTTGGTGAGAATTGGCGTATTCGACCAAGTGATCAATTACTGGAAGCTATTCAAACATCGCTCGGCAGCCATGATGCGACTGAAATAGTCTATTAATTTTATTTTTTTATTAGAGTCTGTTGCTAATGATTTATTTTTAATTATTTTACGAGAAAACAGGACGTTTTCGAGAATCAAATCCAATCAAGGAGCGTGTATTTGATGTTAAAATAATTAAAAATAATCCATTAACAACAGATCCTAGCAAATAGGACAAACGAAACATAGGAAACAGATATGACCATTTTAGAAATAGCGATTTACCCACATCCCGTATTAAAGAAAAAGGCAGCGCCCGTTACTGAATTTAATGATGATTTAAAAAAACTCATCGCAGACATGACAGAAACGATGTATCACGCGAATGGCGTCGGCTTAGCCGCACCGCAAGTGGCGATTAGCAAACAAATTGCGGTAATCGATGTCTCGGAAAAACGTAACAGTCCATTTTGTATTATTAATCCAGAAATTATTGCTTCTAGTGGTCGGGCTATGATGGCCGCAGGCTGTCTTTCTGTCCCGAACACAGAAGACAGTGTCCCACGGTTTACGAAAGTCACTGTACGTGCACAAAATGAAAACGGTGAATTTTTTGAAATAGAAGGCGAAAAATTATTAGGCCATTGTTTACAACATGAAATTGATCACTTAAACGGTATTTTATATATTGATTATCTATCCTCGCTCAAACGCAGCCGGCAAATTAAAAAAATGGAAAAATATTTAAGGCAACATGAATAAACATCACAACAAACATGGTGATTTAGCCACTGGCGCGAAATGTATTGAAGAGAATTTCATCTCTCCCCTTGTGGGGGCTTTTTTGAATAAATAAGAGTTTGCTTCGTCATTTCGCTTCTCCCCTTGTGGGAGAAGCTGCCCGAAGGGCTGATGAGGAGTGTTTCGCGATATCATTAAGTTTACCCATCAGCCATTGTAGGTGATCAAAGCCATCCCTTTTCTGATTTTCATGAAGCGTATTTTTATCAGTAAAATGCAGTTAGCTGTTTAGCTGTTGCCGTCAATCAAGTCGTCAAAAATACTCCCTCTTATTTGTTACCGGGTCTTGTTAGCCTTGACGACGAGAGAACAGCTGCCTATTCAGATCACTCAACTTCGTTGTTACTTCGCCAGTTGACCTTGATGAAAAGAAACCAACAGTATTTTCAATTTTTTGTTTTTTTTCTTCGGGCTCTACACCATCTGCCACATCCATCTGATCAGGACGCTTCCGTTTTAAATGGCTAGGCTGTGTTTTATCAACTTCAGCTAAGTACGTTTCAATATCAATATCTTTCTCATCTAAAAAAACAAGAAAATCGTGATGTTGCATAGACTGAATATCTGGCAAATAACTTTCAATAATTCTGACATACGCTTCGACATAAAAAGGATATGTATCATCATTTTTTAACCAACTATCTTCTAGAAATTCAACAAATGTATTAAACTCACTATCCTGCATCAATAAAATATACTCTTTAATACGATGACACTGCTCGAGATTAAAACAAAAATTGGATAAACTTTTTAAACGCTGTTTATGTATAATTTCATTGACAAGAGCACGATCCATTAAGTTAGAAAATTCTAGAAATCTGCCCCCACAAGCTTGAGTAAAAATTTCCAAATTACACGCAAAATGCTGATACAATTTTCTAAGCACGAATTCTTGATAAATACCCGCATCAAACAAGTTCGCCAAAGTCTCAGCTTTTAAGAAAAAAGCATACCAAGACAGCCATTGAAAAAATTTGGCGGAATACGGATTCATTTCATCACTAATATCGCTACTATCGCTACTATCGCTACTATCGCTATTATCTACTTTAGATAAATAGTAATTCTTATTTTTGATATGTTTTTTATATAAATCCAGAATTCTATTGACTTCTTTTTCTGGTAAAGTAACAGCAAAGGGCCCATTTATTTTTAAAGAATAATCTCGCGCAATGCTTGCAATTTCTGTTTCCCTGCTCACACATTGACTAATCGCGATTGCCAATTGTTGTCGACAATCCTTAATAGCAGCGGCATATAATTGATATTTATTTTCCTTAAGATGTGTATTCCACAAATCAAAAATTGCATCTTCCTTATGACGACCAATAATCGAAATCATTCTTGGAAATTCTTTAAAAATAAATTCAAAAATTTCTTGCTGAGAACCGTCACGCAACGCAAAAAGAACTTTTCGGTATTTCACAAATGTTCGAGAAAATGGGCTTGTAAAAGAAGTAGAATTTAACCCAAGCCATATTTCATCAGATAAAGGTTTTATTTTCTCTTCATGACTTTTTGCCCACTCTTGAAAAATCTTTACCATAAAAGGATCCATTGGCGCACAAAAGAAATTAATATGCTGCTTAATGAAATCAACCGTTTGCTGTGTTAACTTTTCTCTTTGATGATATTTTTGTGAATCAACCCTACTTAACATAACCACCTCAAAAATTATCTTTTCATTCAACCTCCTTGTCTAAAAAATTCACCCATAAACTTTAATTCTTTACACGTTACAAATTTTATATAGTTATTTTTCTTTACGTTACTCTTTTTTGTAAAATAAACGAGAAATTAAAAATAAAGTTAAGACAACATGCTTAACCTGTGACGCGGACAATCTTGCTCAACATGCTGTATAAATTTTTTGGCAGATTTGTCCGCAGCACTGGCACCAAAAAAACGCTGATAGGCATACACGCCGCCAATTCCAACGCCCAAAATAGCTGCTGCCACCACACCTAATGCTTTCACAAATGTCATCAATGCCGTATCGCGTTTCTTTACAAACAGAGATTTATTGGCAGCTAAATGTGAATGAAAATTTTCAATTGCTTCTTTTGTATCTACTGCATCAGTTATGTCTTGTACTGCAAGCATTTTTTCGCCTTGTTCAATCACCGCATAACGCTGCAACGTAATAAGAAAAGAAGGATCATGCATGTAATAGTGGTTTACTTGCTCTGCAAAGTTCGTATCTTTGCAGTAATTTTCTAAAAAGAATGCTTGTTTTTCATCTCGAGATAATGCGGCCCAATACTCACTCTCACAGCCTTCTCTTATCTCTTGAATAAGCTCTGTTAAGTCAAAAAAACGGTTGTCTAATTGAGCCATGATCTGTTTTTTTAGTTCTTTTTTATAAGAAAAAACAGCTTCTTGATAATCGACTATTTTAATTTTTAGTGGAAAGCTACCAAAATGATTAAAAATATCATTTCCTTTGTTTCTATTAATAATATCAACAAGCATCGGAAAGTCATTGTTAATAAGTAAAAATATTTTGTTATAATCTTTTTCTTTCAAAGCTAAAATAGCACGACGATATTTTGCTAAAGCCATATAAAAAATTGAATCAGGATGCTTGTATAGCATATCCCAAATCTCATCTGAGAATGGTTTAATTTCTTTCTCATGTTCTTTCGCCCATTGTTGAAAAGCACCAGCCAACACTGGATCAAAAGGCGCAGCAAAGAATTGAATATTTTTTTGCATAAACAGGATTGTACGGATAATACCTCTATATCTATCATTCATTTTTCACTGCTCTCTTCTATCACCTTGCATGCAGATCCTTTTTAAAATAAATAGTCCAATATTTTTTAACGAAACCGTATTTTAGGCAATGCATTAGAATCGGTACTCGATTCTGCCTGTACTTTATTAGCAGCTGCTAATTTCGTCGCACTTAGCTTTTGTAATTCGCTGGTAAAAAAATTAAGTTCTTTATTATATTGTGTGAGTGCTTCGTATTTTTTACTTTGCACATCCACGTCTTTACCGTATTTTTCTTTCAATAAATCGACATAAGCAGGATTGTTTTCTATTGTCAGAAAATTACTATAAGATTTCATAATTCTATCTAATTCATCCAAAAGATTTTTTTTATAAAAATCTGGCTGCTGAGCTTCTTGCTTACTTTTTTTCTCACTTATTTCTTTTTCATCTTTTTTTTGCCGTTTGCTCTGAATAATTTCTGCAGGATTTTCGCTCTCTTCTGCACGTGAACGCTTTAAGCTATCTTTCGCTACCGGTGCAAGATAATCCTCAATGGTAATATCAAAATAAGATAAAACTCCAAGAAAATTATAAAGTGATTCTTTTTGCATAAATTGCCAATTTTTTTCAACAATACCGATGATTGCTTCGAAATAAATAGCATATAATGCTTTATGCTCAACAAGAACATCCCGTAAAAATAGAATAAATCCATAAAAATCCTCATCACTCATGGCAAAGAGATAATCATGCAAACGAGTACGCTGTGCATCATCCATCCCACATTCTGTCAGTATTTGGAAACGTTCATCGATTGAAATATAATGATCTTTTTTGCTAGGCCATTTTTCTGCGATCTCATCATTAAGCTGATTAAGTGCATCAAAAAAGTTAAACAGACCCATACCTTCTCCTTATTATTTTAATCTGCATGCAATGCCATAAAATGCAGGGAGTCACTGTATTTTACAAGGCATACATTAAGAAAAGATTAAGTGACTATTAGAAAAAGATTGTAACGACGCTGGTAGTCACAAAAGATTTTTATAAAACGATGCAACAAAAGACGGCCGCATGAAGGATATGCCACTCAGTTTAAAAAAATTACATTGCAAATCAATAAGTTATAAGCAATAGAGCAAAAATATCAATAAAATCAACAAGTCACAGAAAAAAATTTTTTTGAATATAATCAACATGCTAGCTCAAAAAAGCTTGTGAGACACAGAACCAACTCATATAAAATGGTCTTTTTATGAACCATTTTTAACAAAAGAAGCTGTCATACCGCGCTTTATGCGCGGTATCCAATCTCTTTATCTATCATTTTCTGGATCCCGCGGATAAACCGCGGGATGACAAGATTTTTCTAGTTAATTTTTTACCAAAAACTAAATTTAAGATAGAAAAGATATCAATTTATATGAGGTGGCCCTGTCGTGAGACACAATGAAACATTTCAAACTCACAGGCTGACCCCACCATATGAGAACAACAACTCATTACATGCTGTTGTATGTTACGACTTACTCCGACGTTTTCTTAATTTTTTTGGTCCATGCGGCCCTTTTCCTCTTGGCATTGTCGTCTCCCTGATGAACACAGCATAATCAGCAAAATCAAGATACTTTCATCATGATTCTACCTCATTCGTCACTGCAGATAATAAAGCTTTTACTGGCCCAAACGAACGACGATGCACACGACTCGGACCATGTTGTTGCAAAGCAGCTAAATGCTGCTTAGTCGGATACCCTTGATGTGTCGCAAAAGCATATTCCGGATATTGCTCATTTAATTGACGCATTTCTCGATCACGTGTCACTTTGGCAATGATGGATGCAGCGCTAATCACTGGCTCTATCGCATCACCACCAATTATCGCTTGCGTCTCACACGCCACCTCTGGGCAACGATTACCATCAATCAATGCAATGGCAGGTGAAACAGTCAATCCTTGTATGGCACGCTGCATCGCTAACATCGTCGCCCATAAAATATTTAACGAATCGATTTCAGCAACCTCCGCACGTCCAATACTAATCGCAACCGCCTTTTCGACAATGGCATCAAACACACTTTCTCGACGTTTTGCAGATAATTTCTTCGAATCCGCTAAACCGACGATAGAATGATTACTCGGCAAAATCACGGCTGCAGCAATCACCGGACCAGCCAAAGGACCACGTCCCGCTTCATCGACACCCGCGATTTGATTAGTAAAATACACTGTGCCATTCAATACACGCGTGAGATCAAGAAAAGCTGACATCGATTTTTTTCCTTAAATTGACCAACATTGTTTCCAATACAGCTGTCGATTGCAGTGTCACAGGCAAACACCAATGCCGCTGATCGGCAAATTGTTTGCATTTGACCGCGTCTTTTTCTGTCATCAGTACCGGCAAGTTATCTGCAAAAAAAACATCTTGTTTTGTATAAAGATAATGATCAGGAAAGACATGTGAAATGATGTCAAAATCAAATGCGCGCAACATGGCAAAGAAATTTTCTGGATGTGCAATCCCTGCTAAAACATGTATTTTTTTACCGTACAGACGCTGCCATGCAAGAATTTCCATTTTATTTTTTTCATCGACCAATGAAACTAGCGAGTGACCTAATAAAGTAAAATCTTGATTTTTTTTCATCACCCAATCGACACGCCGCAAACGATGACGCGGTTCGCGTAAAGGTCCCGCTGGTAATAATAGACCGTTACCAAATTGCCGCACGCTATCGACTAACGCAATTTCCACACAACGGCCTAAACGATAATGCTGCAAACCATCATCCGAAATCACGACATTGCATGCTGCTTTTTGTAATAATAGGCGCACCGCCGCCACACGATCGACAGCCACCACGACTGGACACTGTGTACGTTGCGCTAGTAACACCGCTTCATCACCCACTTCACTGGGTGCAGTGTCTACCGTCACCCACTGCGGTGAAATCCATGGATGATGTTTATCACGACCCACACCGCGACTCACAATCCCAGGCGAATAACCTGCTTGTTTTAATTGTTGCGCCAACCAAATAACAAACGGTGTTTTGCCAGTTCCGCCTGTCGTTATATTGCCGACAACAATAACGGGAACCGGAAAATAAAGCATTTTTTTAAAACCGACTCGATAAAAAAAATAACGCAACATCACAACAAAATAAAATAACAACGAAAAAGGCAATAATAACAATCGAAAAAAAATAATGATCTTATTTGAAGGACCGTACCAAAGTCGTTCTATCCGTGCACGCCATGTGGTTTGATTCATCACGCCGATGACTCCGTATCACGAAATTGCATCTGATACAGTTTGGCGTAATGACCGCCTTGCGCTAATAATTCTGCATGTTTGCCGGTTTCGATAATACGTCCTTGATGCATGACAATAATTTTGTCCGCATGTTCGACGGTCGACAACCGATGCGCAATCACTAATGTTGTCCGCTGTTGCATAAAAACATCTAGCGCCTGTTGAATTGCACGTTCCGATTCTGTGTCGAGAGCAGATGTCGCTTCATCTAAAATTAAAATCGGTGCATCTTTTAAAATGGCGCGCGCAATCGCTAAACGTTGTCGCTGACCACCCGACAATAAAACACCTTTTTCACCAATGATTGTATCTAATCCATGTGGCAGCGCTTCCACAAATTCGAGGGCATGCGCCGCTTTTGCTGCAGCAAGGATCTCCGCATCACTGACCGTCGCAAATCGTCCATAAGCAATATTGTTACGCACCGTATCATTGAATAACACCACATGCTGAGAGACTTGCGCAAATTGTTCGCGCAAATTTGCTAACCTGTAATCACGAATAGAAATGCCATCAAGTAAAATATCCCCAGAAAACTCTGGATAATAGCGCGGCAACAAACTTACCAAAGTCGATTTACCACTACCTGAATGCCCCACTAATGCAACAATTTCACCCGGATTCACGGAAAATTCAATGTCAAATAAAACAGGCTGATCGGGCGAATAAGCAAAATTGACATGACGAAATTCAATGTTGCCACGCACGCGTGACACTGTATACGTGCCTGTATCACTTTCTGCCGGTTCATCTAACATCGTAAAGACACTTTCTGCGCCTGCTAGCCCACGATATAATTTATTTTGCATACTCGTTAAATCTTTCAGCGGTTTTAGTAATGCCAACATCGCAGCGACCAACGTCACAAAGCCACCAGGAGACAACAAATTCCCGGCGATATCACGCGCCGCGACAAATAAAGTCACCGATAAAGCAATTGCTGCGACAACTTGCACACCAGACACACTCCACGAACGCGCCGCCACCACTTTCATTTCTCGTTGACGATTAATTCGTAATGCTTTTGTGAATTTTTGCGCTTCATAGGTTTCACCACCAAATCCGCGTACCACACGATAGCCTTCAATATTTTCTTCCGCCGTTTGCGTTAATTCTGCCATGGAGGATTGAATCGAGAGACTTAATCGTCGCACGCGCAAACTGGTATATCGCATAATGATGGCAATTAACGGCATAATGAGAAAATATAATAAAGACAATTTCCAACTAATATGAAACATCACAATCAACAAACCAATCACTAAAAAACCGGCTTGAATGGCAGTCGTCAGCACATCGGCACTGGCATTCGCGACTTGCTCAACGCTATATAAAATTAAAGAAAGTAAATTACCTGAACTCGCATGATCATAAAAACGTGCAGGTAATTTTTGTAAATGTTTAAATAAATCCTCGCGCAATTGCATAATGACGCTACGCGAAACGCGCGCGATACAATAGTTTGAAATAAAACGTACCACACCTTGTCCGATAAACACTGCGGGGACTAACAGTGGCGCTAATTCTAAAAAATGCTGATCTTTTGCGACTAATCCGCGATTAATTAATGGCTTCAAAAAATAAACAAACCATGCATCAATCCCTGAATACACCATGCTGGCAATGAACGCGATCACGACATAACCAAGATAACGACGCACATACTGAAACAATCGCTGATAAATAAAATAAGCTTCACGCCATGAAAGCGTTTTTTTTGCCGAACGACCCATATTAATCATTTACCTAGTCGAAAAATTGGTTATCCTAACACGATTATGAACCCCCCTCACGTGGAAATCTTGTATGCCATCATTTGCAACGCACCAAGCACGCATCGAAGCCGCCTTCGCACATCGTCAAACACTGCAACCGGAAACTGCGCCAAGCGACTTAATCACCACAGTCAACGAAATCATCGATTGCCTCGACCAAGGCACACTGCGCATTGCCGAAAAAATCGATGGCCAATGGCACACGCATACATGGCTCAAACAAGCGGTTTTATTGTACTTTCGCCTCTATGGCAATCAACCCATGCAAGCCGGTTGCTTGCAGTTCTACGACAAGGTCCCGCTCAAATATAGCCATAAAGATGCATCAGAATTAGCCGCAGAAAATGTCCGTATTGTACCCTCCGCCATTGTCCGTAAAGGGGCCTATGTCGCACCCAATACCGTCTTAATGCCCTCCTATGTCAATATTGGTGCGCGCATCGACAGTGGTGCCATGATCGACACATGGGCAACTGTCGGCTCCTGCGCACAAATTGGTAAAAACGTGCATTTATCCGGTGGCGTCGGGATTGGCGGGGTGCTGGAACCTTTACAAGCCAACCCCACCATTATCGAAGACAATTGTTTTATTGGCGCGCGCTCAGAAGTCGTTGAAGGCGTGATTGTTGGCGAAGGTTCAGTCATCTCAATGGGTGTTTATCTTGGACAAAGTACACGCATCTATGATCGGCAAACAGACAAAGTCACTTATGGTTATATCCCACCTAACTCTGTTGTCGTCCCGGGCAATCTACCCGCCGCGAATGGCAAGTATAGCCTGTATTGTGCCGTCATTGTGAAACAAGTCGATGCAAAAACGCGTGAAAAAGTCTCGCTTAATGAATTATTACGCGATATTGCTGATTGAGGAATGATCTATATATGTCTGCCACACTTGCCTTATTAAAAACATTCATTAGCCGACCCTCTGTGACGCCAGATGATGCAGGCTGTCAGACGATTATTGCTGAGCGCTTAAAAAAATGCGGTTTCGAAATCGAATCAATGCCGCATGCAGGCATAAGTAATTTATGGGCTCGACGTGGCACGAAGGCCCCTTTACTGGTTTTTGCTGGCCATACCGATGTCGTTCCCACCGGCCCGCTGGATGCATGGACATCGGATCCTTTTACACCCACAGAGCGTGATGGCAAGTTATATGGTCGCGGCGCGGCAGACATGAAAAGCGGCTTGGCTGCCATGATTGTGGCCGCTGAAAATTTTATTCAAGCACATCCAAGGCATAAAGGTTCGATTGCTTTTTTAATCACAAGTGACGAGGAAGGTCCCGGTATTCATGGCACACAAAAAGTTGTGAATTTGCTGGAAAAACGTCATGAAAAAATCGACTACTGTATTGTTGGTGAGGCGAGCAGTGATAAAACCCTTGGCGATAAGATTCGTGTGGGTCGACGTGGCTCATTGCACGGCCATTTAATTGTGCATGGCCGACAAGGTCATGTAGCGTACCCTGAAAATGTGATCAATCCGATTCATACTATTGCGCCAGCCATTGCAGAATTGGCCCGAACAACGTGGGATCAAGGTAACGACGCTTTCCCACCCACCACGTTTCAAATTTCAAATTTACATGCTGGCACCGGTGCTGCGAATGTCGTCCCCGGGACTCTCGACTGCCGCTTTAATTTTCGTTTTAGCACAGCAAGTTCGATTGAATCCTTACAAGAACGTGTCACCGCTATTTTAAACAAATACCATTTACAATTTACGCTTACTTGGGACTGCTCGGCTCGTCCCTTTTTAACAACCAAGGGAAAATTAATACCTGCCGCACAACAAGCGATTCAAGCTATCACGGGTATCACCACGTATTTATCAACAGAAGGCGGCACATCGGATGGCCGGTTTATTGCGCCGACAGGCGCAGAAGTCGTTGAAATTGGGCCATGTAATGCCAGCGCACATCAAATTGACGAACATGTTTCGATTGCCGATTTAGCGCCATTAACGAAGATATATGAGCGTATTTTGCAATTGTTGATGGTTTGAAAGGGGCACTCTCTTCTCTAACAATACTCGCCAGTATGTCGTAAAATAATCGACATACTAGAGGATTAAAATGGATATACACACTCTCCGTAAAGCAGCGAATCGTGAAGAAATCGAATCCCTCACCAATCGCTTTCACACGGTCAACTTCTTACAATGTTGATTCAAAAAATTAATGACACGAATTTTGTCAGCGCACGCAATGACGTTCTCCCATTTATCAAAGACCACCATGCGCTGGACTTATGGTCAAAAGATTTTTTCATTGAAATAACAAAAAAACTATTGTCCATTAGCGATGATCATTTTGATTGATCAAACGGCGACAGTTTATCATTGTCAATATAACAAAAATTAAAAATAACATTATTCACTCAAATGCCAGGTCTCTGAATAGACACGAAATACTATTACGATAAAGCTACCAACCAGATGCACACCCCTTTCCTGTTTTTTTTATCTGCTATAATAGCGAATATGTAGAAAAGACTCTCTATTTCTTGCGTGCTTATAGACAATAAGACGGGAGAAAGACTATGGTTGACAAAGAAGACAAAGACGAAATTACCGCATCGCAGGAACGTATTTTAGAAGCATTTTCCACATGGGCAGCAGACACAGAAAATCTTTCATTTGTTGATACACGCAAGTATGCAAAAGTGACCGCGGATAACTGGCTTTACTTGATGCTTCTTAAAAAAAATTATATCGAAACCATGCTAGAAGATTTTAATGGAAAAAATCAAGAAGTTACAGCAATGCTCCGAGAGTTTGTTGACTACAATATCGTTTTTAAATCAGAAGAAATCAATGAAGATAATCTTAGTTACATTCATAGCGTGCTAACAGCTATTTCAGAAAATATTCAAAATAATATACGTGAACAAATAGTAACAACACTAACCGAAGATGAATTTGCAAAACTTGCTGAGGGAAAAGAAAAAGATGTTTACAATGAAATTTTTAACAGTTTTTCAGAACGTGAGGAGACTATATTAAAAGAGGTTTTTGCTAATTTTTCCGACTTAGAAAACGACATCGCAAAATTAGAAGAAACAAAAGCACTCGAGCGCGCTAAAACTGAGAAAAAACATGAAAAAATTAAAGATGAAAAAGTTGAAATAAAATCTATAGAAGAAAGTAAGACTAAATCTACAAAACAATTTGAAAAAATTCAAAAAATATTTAAGGGAAGCCTAGCTGAGAGTGTATATATAGAAACAATGCTAAGAAAATATAAAATAAAAAAAGAAATCTCAAGCATTAATGATAAAGCAACCCTACATGATAGAGGTGAGCTCTTTATTATTAGATTTAAAGAAGCTATAAAAGTAGCAACCCTAGATGCGTTAGATGAAATACGCAGAAGCTTAAATGACGACAAACGCTTCTGGCAGCTCCCTATTTTCAGCATAAGCAATAAAGGAAAATATAATCTCAGCCAATTGGAATACAAGGAATTTCTAACAAGAAAAAAAGAAATTTTAAAAGAGGTATTAGACGATGAAATAGAACAAAGAGCACTAAAAGACAATCCAACAATTTCTATATTTACCACCACTGGAGAAGTCGTCAATTTAGACCCTGAGCGCGTTGAGGTAATCAACCCTACCGCAATACCAGCAATGGAGATTGTCATTGACAATAGCCCTACCAAAAAAGAAGAATTCATCGCCGAAATAAAACCTATTACTGAAATAACACCAAAGGAAATTGAAAAAATTGATCCTGAGCAACAAAAGAAATTAGATAAAATAAGAGAATTACTTAAAGACTACAGAGCACATCTTGAAAAAACCTATTCAGGCCATATGAAAAAATCGGATTTTATGACGGCAACGTTAAATAATTATCTATCACCAAAAACTAGGAAAAAGAAACTTGATGCAATAAAAGTATTGCAAACTATGATTGATAATCCCACTATCCACATTGAAGAAAAACTTGATCTACTAAGAAGTGCTGCTACTGGTGTAGACAATAAAACCACTTTAAAAAATAACGAACCCGCACCTGACATCAGTCACATAAAAAAAACATTAGCAATGAGAAGAGGATTGAACTTAGGTATATTTTCAAAGAAAGTAGCTGGCGAAGAATTATTAGAAAGAATAAAAGAAATAATTGATAAAGACCTAGAAGTAACAAATACACCAAAACCAAAATAATAAAAAATTAAATTATAAAGTAGCTCACCGCATATTCAACATTTTAGCCGCATGCTCACGCATCACACGATTGACATGCGGATGCACTAACGCAAAACCATGAAATACCGCTAAACCTAAACGTAATAATAACATCGATTCATTGGCTCGAACGGTTGCCGTCCGACGGCCCGTGACAGAATAAAAACCGGAATCATTTAAACCAATCGTATCACCTGCACGTAATACGGCTACAAACGTCGTTTGTTGTTCGCCATTTTTATAAGTAATATGCTGCACATTCGCACTACCTGACACAATAAAATAAACGCTATCAATTGGATCACTTTCTTGCACAATGATTTCACCAACGATCACTTTTTTTTCTTTTAATAAACTTGCTAAAATTTCTGTTTCTTCTAAAGACAATGCAGCAAACACAGGCTGCTGCCGAATGATTTTTTTACGCTGCTCTAAATTCACTTCCCAGTTCGATTCGTCAATTGCCATACAACATCCTTATTTATGAATCATTCCTAGTACTCCATTTCATCGTTTCTGTCATACCGCACTTCATGCGCAGTATCCAGTTCTGTTTAACGTTTCTCTGGATCCCGCGAATGAACCGCGGAATGACTAAAGTAGACAGAATGGATCAGTCTACTAAAATACAAACTATTTTTTCTATTGACTCATCCTACTTTCTATTCAGATTAGCACAATTATTATCGTTTTTATTGATCCAATATAACATTAAATTGTATCGTTTATTCAAGCGAAATGTCTAAATTTTATCAAAATTAAATTCAACTGATCTAAAATGAATAAAATCAGTCTAGCAAAGCTACTTGCTACCAGTTGTTATATCAAACGTGGTGTGCCAGCATAATGCAAGTTCCAAGGAAGGATAATCATCACTCATGGTCGATTTTTTTATTGTGATTAGCATACTTTTCTTTTTTATCCTCTGCTTTGGGCTTATTTATTTTTTTGACTCACTTTCAGGAGAATAACAATATGACATTGTATGCGATTTGTGGCACCGTCACACTCGGCGTCTTTATCTATCTGTTACTTGTGTTATTTAAGCCTGATTTATTTTAATTTTTCCTCTATTTCAAATAAAACAAATGCGGAATTGACACGATGACGACGGCCAGCTTGTTACAAGTGATAGTTTATTTTCTAACACTGCTGGCACTTGTCAAACCCTTAGGCTGGTACATTGCAGCTATCCATCAAGACACTATTCCCGCTGCGGCACGCTGGCTCTCACCCATTGAAAAAATGATTTATTCTTTTTGTGCAATTGATAAAAGCAAAGAAATGACATGGAAAAGTTATTTAACTGCACTTTTACTTTTTTCAATATGTGGCATTTTATTAATCTATCTATTGCAACGTATCCAATTTTGGCTACCACTCAACCCGCAGCATTTTTCCAACATCCCCCCTTTATTAGCATTTAATACTGCCACGAGTTTTACGACCAACACCAACTGGCAAGCATACAGTGGTGAAACAACGATGAGCTATCTCACACAAATGCTTGCGTTCACCGTACAAAATTTTCTATCCGCCGCCACCGGGCTATCCCTTTTACTTGCCCTCATCCGCGGATTAATTCGTCATGAACAAGCGACATTAGGTAATTTTTGGGTCGATATCGTCCGCAGCATTGTCTATATTTTATTACCACTCAGCTGCATATTAGCACTCGCGCTCGCTGCAACCGGCGTTATCCAATCTTTACAATCTTCACGCAGCGTTCAGTTATTACAGCAACAGCGCTATGTTGCACAAGCTATCCAACCCCCAAAAGCATCTTCAAGTCTCTTGCTCGCTACACAAACCATTCCGCTGGGACCCGTTGCTTCACAAATTGCGATCAAACAACTTGGCACCAATGGCGGCGGTTTTTTCAATACAAGTTCTGCGCATCCTCTCGAAAACCCCACGCCGCTCAGTAATTTTCTTGAAATGCTCGCTATCTTACTGATTCCTGCAGCCTCTTGTTATACCTTTGGGCTCCTTGTTGGCGATAAACGCCAAGGCTGGGCAATTCTTGCCACGATGCTCGCCATTTTAATCCCCCTGACTTTCGCGACAATTTATTATGAACAACAAGGAAACCCATTATTGCAACCGCTTGGCATTGACACCGCAGCGCATGGCGATCTCAGTCCGGGCGGCAATATGGAAGGCAAAGAAACACGTTTTGGCATTACTAATTCCGCCCTTTGGGCAACGCTCACAACCGCCACAGCGAATGGCTCAGTAAATGCTATGCATGATTCATTCATGCCATTAGGCGGCCTTATCCCTCTCTGGCTGATGCAATTAGGTGAAGTGATTTTTGGTGGCGTGGGCTCTGGACTTTACAGCATGTTGATGTTGATTATTCTCACAGTATTTATTGGTGGCTTAATGGTTGGCCGTACGCCTGAATACCTTGGAAAACGCATTGAACCACATGAAATGAAAATGGCAGTGATTGCTGTACTGATTATGCCAATCTTTGTTTTATTCTTTACTGCCATTGCTGTCACAACATCGATGGGTACATCAGCCATCGGCAATCCGCACGCACATGGTTTTACAGAAGTGTTATATGCATTTACCTCCATGCTCAACAATAACGGCAGCGCATTTTCAGGGCTCAATGCAAACACGCCTTTTTATAATCTTGTCGGTGGCTTCGGCATGCTGATTGGTCGATTCTGGATTGCCATTCCAGTTCTTGCAGTCGCCGGTGCACTCGTCCAGAAAAAAACCTTGCCACTCAGTGCTGGCACCTTACCAACGCACACACCCTTATTTGTGATGTTATTAATTGGCATGATTCTGATTCTTGGCGCACTGACCTTCTTCCCCGCCCTCGCACTCGGCCCCATCGTCGAACACCTACAACTTTGGAGTCAACATGGCAACTAAAATTAGCCCATGGGATAAAACCATTCTCATCACCGCCATGAAAGGCGCACTCAAAAAATTATCGCCACGACATCAAATAACCAATCCTGTCATGTTCACGGTGTATATTGCTTCTTTACTCACAACAGGCTTATTTTTTCATGCATTATTTTACGAGAGCGCACACTCGCCCTTTTTTATTTTACATATCGCACTATGGTTATGGGGCACATTATTATTTGCGAATTTCGCTGAAGCAATGGCAGAAGGACGCGGCAAAGCACAAGCGCAAACACTGCGAAAATCTCGACAAGAAATCATTGCAAAAAAATTAGCAGCACCGACACGACAAGCAAAAATTTCTACCGTTCCTTCCACACAATTAACCATTGACGATATTGTCTTAGTCGAATCGGGTGATTACATTCCAGGCGATGGCGAAGTCATTGAAGGTGTTGCCCTCGTGAATGAAAGTGCCATTACGGGCGAAAGCGCACCTGTCATTCGTGAAAGTGGAGGCGATCGAAGTGCGGTCACCGGCGGGACATTAGTGATTTCGGATTGGCTCATTATTCGCATTACCGCTAACCCCGGCGAAACCTTTCTTGATCGCATGATCGATTTAGTCGAAGGCGCAAAGCGTCAAAAAACGCCAAATGAATTGGCATTAACCATTTTATTAGCCGCACTCACATTAGTTTTTCTCGTCGTTTGCGCTAGCCTATTACCCTTTTCACTGTATGGCAGCGCACTCACAGGAAAAACTGCCTCGATCACTGTCCTGATTGCTTTATTTGTTTGCCTCGCGCCTACGACGATTGGCGGATTGCTATCTGCAATTGGTATCGCTGGCATGGATCGCATGATCAAAGCAAATGTGATTGCTTTATCTGGACGAGCCATCGAAGCTGCCGGTGATATTGATATGTTGATCCTAGATAAAACCGGCACCATCACGTTGGGCAATCGTCACGCGACTGATTTTATTCCAGCACCAGGGATTTCCATTGAAACACTCGCCGATGCCGCACAACTTGCTTCATTAAGTGATGAAACACCTGAGGGGCGCAGTATTGTGATTTTAGCCAAAGAAAAATTTGGCATGCGCGGACGTGATTTGGCCGCCACAGGCGCAACATTTATTCCCTTTACTGCGCAAAGCCGAATGAGTGGCGCAAATTTACCGAATCGCCAAATTCGCAAAGGTGCTGCAGCAGCTATCGAAGCATGGGTCACCGCATCAGGTGGCACCGTCGATCCAGTCATTCACGATACTGTCAACGCCATTGCACGCAAAGGCGGCACACCCTTAGTCGTGGCAGAAAATGCAAAAGTCCTCGGCGTGATTTTTCTACGCGACATTGTCAAAGGTGGGATCAGTGAACGCTTTGCTGAGTTTCGCAAAATGGGCATCAAAACCATTATGATTACCGGCGACAACCCACTTACCACAGCGGCTATTGCAGCAGAAGCTGGCGTCGACGATTTTTTAGCAAATGCCACACCTGAAAATAAATTAGCATTGATTCGTCAGCTACAAGCAGAAGGTCACCTTGTTGCCATGACCGGCGATGGCACCAATGATGCTCCCGCCTTAGCACAAGCCGATGTTGCCGTTGCAATGAATACCGGCACACAAGCAGCCAAAGAAGCTGGCAATTTAGTTGATCTTGATTCCAATCCAACAAAATTACTTGAAGTGGTAGAAATTGGTAAACAATTATTAATGACTCGCGGCGCATTAACGACATTTAGCATGGCAAATGATGTTGCAAAATACTTTGCCATTTTACCTGCCGCATTTGCGAGCACGTGGCCCATCTTAAATAAATTAAATATTATGCATCTTGCCAATCCAGAAAGCGCCATTCTTTCTGCAGTGATTTTCAATGCACTAATTATTATTTTATTAATTCCGATTGCATTACGCGGCGTCAGTTATCGTCGTGTGTCTGCTGCCGCATTATTACAGCGCAATGTGCTGCTATTTGGCTTAGGTGGATTATGCCTTCCGTTTGCCTGTATTAAATTCATTGATGTATTAATAAATTATTTTTAATTTTAATCTTAATTTTAATTTTAATTCTAATTTTATAATTTTTGATTTTGCAAAAACGATACAAAGGACAAACAAGGATGCTGACGGATTTTTCTAAACAATGCAAAACAGCTTTCTTACTATGCATCACATTATCTATTTTAACGGGCATTTTATATCCAAGCGTGATCACCGTACTCGCGCAATACTTTTTTCCTTGGCAGGCAAATGGCAGTATGATCCAAAAAAACGGCATGCTCCAAGGCTCTGCCCTCATCGGCCAAGCATTTACGGATCCACGTTATTTTTGGGGACGCCCCTCTGCTACACCGACGATTCCTTACAATGCAGCAAGTTCCGCCGGCTCAAATTTAGGGCCAACCAATCCCGCACTGATTAATACGATCAAAATGCGCATTCTTGCACTCAAACAAGTCGACCCAACGAATACTGCCCCGATCCCTGTCGAACTTGTGACTGCGTCAGGGAGCGGCTTAGATCCTGATATCAGCCCAAATACGGCCTACTATCAAATACCACGCATTGCCCGTCAGCGTCATTTACCAGATGCCATGATTCGCCAGCTGATTGATAAAACGATTATCCCACGGACATTTGGCCTATTCGGTGAGCCGCGTATCCCTGTACTGCAACTCAACATGCAGCTCGATACCTTAACCATGGAAACACATCATGCCAAATTCACGTCCCACACCTGAAAATCTTTTAAAACGTGCGCATGCAGAGGAAGAAGAAGCAAAGCGTGGCAAACTCAAAATTTATTTAGGCGCTTCTCCCGGCGTTGGCAAAACGCATGCCATGTTAGAAGATGCCATCACACTGCGTGCGCGTGGTACGGATGTCATTACTGGTATTGTTGAATCGCATGGCCGTAGTGAAATCAACCTACTCGCAGAAAAACTTGAAACACTGCCACGTCGCGCAGTTCAGTATCAAGGAAAAGATTTTTTTGAATTTGATTTAGATGCAGCACTCAAACGTCATCCTGCTATTATTTTAATGGATGAAATGGCTCACACCAATCTTCCTGGTTCACGACATACAAAACGCTGGCAAGATATTCAGGAATTACTGGATCAAGGAATTGATGTTTTTTCCACGCTCAATGTCATGCATATTGAAAGCCTAAATGATATTGCATCACAAATTATTCATAGTCGTATTCGTGAAACAGTGCCTGATTCTATGCTAGAAACAGCACATACCATTGAATTAGTTGATTTACCGCCCGATGATCTTTTAAAACGTTTACAAGAAGGCAAAGTGTATTTTCCAGCACAAGCTGAATTAGCAAAAGACTATTTTTTTCGTCGTGGAAATTTAATTGCATTACGCGAACTTGCCTTACGCGTCACGGCAGAACATGTTGATTCTGAAGTATTACTTTATCGTCAAGGTCTCGGCATTCGTCATATCTGGCGTAGTCATGAAAAACTAATGGTATGCATTACGCATCATCCAAGTTCGTTACAATTAATTCGTACTGCAAAACGTATGGCTACGCCGTTAAATGCTGACTGGATTGTTGTGTACGTTGATACACCACACACATCTATCTCTGAAGAAAATCGTAATGCAGCGATTCGTAATTTACATATGGCAGAACGTTTAGGTGCACAGACGCGTATATTAACAGGGACAAATATTGTCACTGAGCTCATCAATTTTGCGCACGAAGCAAATGTCACACAAATTATTATTCATAAAAGAGTTCGTCCTCGTTGGAAAGAATTTTTCAGACATTCACTTGCGGATGAAATTATTCGTAAAAGTGGCGAGATTGATGTCTATATTGTGACAGGTGGCATTGAAAATCCTACACTGCTTCATCATCCTAAAAAAGAACCAAGCCCTCATTTTTCTTGGAAAACATGGGGAATTGCTATCGCTGTTGTGACATTTCTGACGGGTTTTAATTTTTTATTAAAAGATAGTTTACATCCTAGTAATTTAATTATGATTTATTTACTTGGCGTCACCGGTGTTGCACTGACAGGAAAAACAGGACCTGCTTTATTTGCATCCATTGCGAGTGTGATGGCATTTGATATTTTCTTCGTGCCACATACTCAGTATCACAGCACAGGCAATTTGCAATACGGTATTACGATACTCATCATGTTATTAGTCACACAAGTGATTATTTGGTTAGTCTTGTCCGGTCGTAAACAAGCCGAGTCGGCGCGTATTGCAGAAAAAAGAACAGCATTGCAACATGCTTTAAGTTCACGTTTAGCCAGTGTACGTGGCACAGATAAATTATTAGCAATCTCTGCACGCCATTTAGCAGAAACGTTTGCCAGTGATGTTTTAATCTTATTAGCAGATCATGAACAACTCCACATCCGCACGATGCATCCTGCAAACCAACTATTTGCTGAAAAAGAAAAAGGCATTGCGCAATGGGTGCTGGATCTTGGACAAATGGCAGGCCCTGGCACGGACACACTGTCTTTCTCAGATTCTTTATTTGTGCCATTAACTGGATCACGCGGCACGATTGGTGTTATCCGCTTACACCCACATACCGCAGGACGTCTTTTTTCACCTGAAGAATTACGCTTCATAACAAGTTGTGCCACACAAATTGCAATTGCCATTGAATCAAACCAACTTGCAGAAAAAGAACGTGCTGCTGACCCTCAACCGATTATCGGGCAAGCAAAACATGCCCTACTACAATCTGTCTCACATGATTTGCGCGCACCACTTGTCACCATCATGAGCGCTGCAAGTATGCAAGCTGAAATGGCAAAAGATTTAGATGTCAAAACGATTCAAAAAATGGGAGAAAGCATTTATGCAGAAGCAGAACAATTAAATCGGTTATTACATAACTTATTACAAATTACTTGGCTTGAATCGGAATCCATTCAATTAAAGAAAATCCCGCATAACCTTGAAGACGTCATTCATCTTGCTATCAAAACCAGCGTCAGCCGTGCTGATAAAAGACGAATTCAATTGGCCATTCCTGATAATTTACCTTTGATTCCCTTTGATGAAAAACTGATTCGTGAAGTCTTTTCTAATTTAATTGACAATGCAATTAAATTTACGCCTATTGAATCGCCAATTGATATTGTCGCGAGACTCTCTGGCAATGAAGTAATCATTCGTGTTGAAGATCGCGGTCCAGGTATTATGCCTGACGAAGTGAATCTCTTATTTGAAAAATTCTATCGCGGCCGCAATTTAACGACAGAAAGAGGCTCTGGTTTAGGGCTCGCCATTTGTCGTGAAATTATCAAAGCCCACGGCGGTAAACTCCTCGCCGATAATCGCGAAGGCGGCGGCGCTATTTTTCAATTTACGCTGCCAGTAAATTAAACTCTATCAATGATTGCAAAGCACCCTCAATCCCGTTTATCCTTGGCGCCTTCCGGGAGAGATGGCCGAGCGGTTTAAGGCGCACGCCTGGAAAGTGTGTGTACGTTTAACGACGTACCGAGGGTTCGAATCCCTCTCTCTCCGAAAGTGTGAAAGTGTGACGGTAGCCATGCCGGTCTCTTCGCGACGCTATGCTGTGAACCCCGCCAGGTCCGGAAGGAAGCAACGGTAGCAGCAGATGCGGGCGCCGAAGTCAGGCTGGTAATGGTTGCCACCTCTTACCGACAAGAGAACGCCTCATGGGATACGAAGTCCTCGCTCGCAAATGGCGCCCGCATACCCTGTCTGAAATGGTTGGACAGGAACACATCCTGCGGATGCTAACCAATGCACTCACCACCGGCCGCCTGCATCATGCATGGCTCTTTACTGGCACACGCGGCGTGGGCAAAACCACCTTGGCGCGGATTCTGGCAAAATGTTTAAACTGTGAAGCTGGCATGTCTGCACAACCCTGCAATACCTGCGGTGCTTGCACGGGGATTGATGCTGGCAAGTTTCCCGATCTACTCGAAGTCGATGCCGCCTCACGGACCAAAGTGGAAGATACCCGTGACCTACTCGATACATTGCAGTACGCACCCGTACAAGGACGCTTCAAAATTTGTTTAATCGATGAAGTTCACATGTTATCAGGCCATAGTTTCAATGCACTGCTGAAAACATTAGAAGAACCTCCCGCACATGTGAAATTTTTATTAGCCACAACCGATCCACATAAATTGCCAATCACTGTTTTATCGCGCTGTTTACAATTTAATTTACACCCCTTACCAGTCGAAAAAATAGAACAACACTTGGCACATATTTGCGAAGCAGAAACCATCACGGCTGAAAGTGCTGCATTAAAAATACTCGCAAAGGCAGCGCGCGGCAGCTTACGCGATGCACTGAGCTTATTAGACCAAGCCATCGCCTTCTGCGGTCAGGCCCTCACGTTAACAGAAACCCGTCATATGCTGGGTCTCGCCGATGAGAGCATTCTCATCCACTTGCTCGAAACACTGATTAAACAAGAAAATCCCTTAACAACACCCGAATACCAACACCTACTGGAATGCTCGCCAGACTTTGATCAACTCATCGCAGATTTACTTTTGCTATTACATCAAATCAGTCGGCAACAGATCTTACAAGATCAATCAGCGACCCCTGCTATACAAGCACTCGCCACACAATTGTCGCCAGAAGATGCGCAACTGTATTATCAAATTGCACTGATTGCGCGCCGCGATTTACCACTTGCGCCAACACCTGCTGATGGTTTTGAGATGCTAGTATTGCGACTACTCGCTTTTCATCCTAGTAATATGCCCGCACCTACCACGCAGACCAACAAACAAGCGACACCCCCGCCTGTACCAACACACCATTCGATACAGGAAAATACAAACAAAACAACAACGGGTATGTCGAGCAACTCGTCCTCTTCTGTCACGCCTCACACGCATGCGATCCCGGCCCCCACAACACGCTCACCCGAGCAACTTGTCACGCATTGGGCAGCGATCCTGCCTGAGCTAAATCTCTCTGGCATGGTACAAGCACTGGCTGCACACTGCATTGTACAAGAAGCCTCTGCGACGCATGTTAAAATGGCGCTAACAGAAAAGCATACCTCATTACTCAATAAAAAAATGATTGAACGCATTGAGCAAGCACTTTGTCACTATTTTAAAACAACCATTAAACTTGAGATTGTCGCCAGCACGGAAACGCATGCACTCGATACGCCCGCTGAGCGCAGACAACAAGCGGATCGCGCACGCCAACAACAAGCGGATACAACGTTACGCAATGATCCCGGGGTCAAAAAAATTATGCACCTCTTTGATGCAACATTGGATATCGATTCCATTGAGGGTAAATAACGCAAAAAATAACTATTTTTTAACTTAACAGGAGACTCTCCCATGGCCGAAAAACCTGGTTTTGGCGACTTAATGAAAAAAGCACAAGAAATGCAGAAACAAATGCAGGATATTCAAAAACAAATTGCCGAAATGGAAGTGACAGGCCAATCCGGCGGTGGTTTAGTGAAAATCATCATGACAGGCCAACATTTTGCCAGACGCGTCAGCCTTGATACGTCTCTCATGAAAGAAGAAAAAGCCATCATTGAAGATTTAATCGCCGCTGCCATTAATGATGCTGCTGGTAAAATCGAAAAAGGCACCCGAGAAAAAATGAGCGCCTTAGCAGGCATTAAACTACCTGATGGATTTGAGTTACCATCCGAATAAACTATTACTTTGATCACTCACTGGATTAACGCATGAAATTCAGCCAGCTACTGGACCAGCTGATCGAGGCGCTGCGCTGCTTGCCCGGAGTAGGGCCTAAAACAGCACAGCGAATGGCCTTTCAATTACTCGAACGTCATCGCGAAAATGGCCTGCACCTTGCCTCCCTTCTCAAAGAAGCGCTGATGCGTATCCAACATTGTGAAAACTGTCGCACGTTTAGTGAAGTGCCGCTCTGTCAACTTTGCGCCGCTGAAGATCGTGACGCATCACTACTCTGCATTGTTGAGTCACCGATTGACATGGCTGCTGTTGAACAAATGGGTCATTATCGCGGCCTCTATTTTGTCTTAATGGGACACCTGTCACCACTTGATGGGGTTGGACCAGAAGAAATCGGGATGAAACAACTTGAAGAACGCATCAAACATGGTGGATTCAAAGAAATCATTCTTGCAACCAATCCGACTGTCGAAGGTGAGGCAACTGCGCATTATATTTCTAATTTAATTAAACCCTATGCGATTCGTATCACACGCATTGCACATGGCGTGCCACTGGGTGGCGAATTAGAATACATCGACAGCGGCACACTTGCTCGGGCTTTTGCCGGACGAGATGCTGTCACGAACGAATAGATAAATAAACGTAACAACCCATTTTATTCTCGCACACTCTCTGTGCTATGCTTAAGGCATGCTACGAACGGGAATAAGGGATATTCCCATGATACTTGAGGAAGGGAAAGCGCTCTTCGAGGCAATCACGGACAGCGGCGTATTACTTGACCGCGCGGGACGCATTACTGCTTGGAATGGCGGTGCCAGTGCCTTATTCGGATACCAACCAAAAGAAGTCATCGGTCGCTCACTTAATTTAGTTTACCAACAAAACCACCCTTTCCCCAAAATTATTCAAGACACATGGAACCATCAACGCAAATGGCAAACCAATACGCCTTTCATGCGTAAAGATGGCTCTACCGGCATGTGCCGCACCACAGTCAGCCCCGCCGGACAAACCCTGCAAGGCAAGCTGATTACCCTTGTCACACATTATGACCTCACCAATGAATATGAAAAAATCTGTGAACTGGACAGACTCAACGAAAGAAATACCTTTGAAAAAAACACGTATCTTAACTTAATCAAAATAAATAATTTTTTACTTTCACGTAACTTGCTTACCAATGATCAACTTGAAAAAAATCTTAGTGAAAGTGAATTACGCTTTCACTTGCTTGCAGAAAATGCAACTGACATCATTTCACGGCATGCACCCGATGGCACATGGCTTTATGTCTCGCCTGCCTGCAAAACGCTTACAGGTTACACACCCGAAGAACTCACCAGCAAAAACTTATTTCAATTTGTACATCATGATGACATCACTCGTTTACGTAAAATTTTTCGCCGCAAACGTGGCACCGCCACAACAGGTACACAAACCTATCGTTTACGTCGCAAAGATGGTGAGTTCCGTTGGTTTGAAAGCAATATTCGTTTTATTCGCGATGAGCGCAATCATATTATTAGTGAAATTCAATTTGCCTCACGTGACATTACAGATCGAATTCTTGATAAAAAAGCACGACTCCGCGGACAACAATTAGCCCACGTGTTTCGTCTTAGCACGATGGAAGAAATGGCTTCAGGCATGGCGCATGAAATTAGCCAACCGCTTGCTGCCATTGTTAACTACACACAAGGCTGCGTACGCTATCTACAAAAAGAATCGCATGATCCAACACAATTAGCTGAGATTATGAATAAAGCAGTTGCGCAGGCTGAACGAGCGGGTGAAGTGATTCATCGCTTAAAAAACTTTTTTTGCAAAGGACAATTAATTCGTACACCTTGCAAAATCAATAGCCTCATCCGCGAAGCCGTGTCACTGATTCGTAGTGATTTAAATAGCTCCCGCACTCGCATGGATTTCGATTTTGATCGAGAGATTCCCATTGTTTCTGCAGATCGTATTCAATTACAGCAAGTCATTTTAAATCTTATTCAAAATGGCATCGAAGCAATGAAAGAAACACCGGCAAATGCACGCAAAATTTATATTCAAACGAAAAATCATAGTGATCAACTGATTGAAATCACAGTCACTGACACAGGCCCAGGTTTTTCAAAAGATATTATTCATGAAGTTTTTAAACCTTTTTTTACAACAAAAGCACACGGTCGAGGCATGGGACTGGCTATCTGCCGCTCGATTATTGAGGCACATGGTGGCGAATTCATTATTCACCCAAACACGCACAATAACAGCTGGATCCGCTTCACACTGCCAAGGCAAGGAGACAACACATGTCAATGAATCCAATCATTTATGTTGTAGACGACGATGAAGCCATGGTGGAATCACTCTCATGGATCATAGAATCCGTTGGGCTGAAAGTGAAAACCTATACTCGAGCGACGGATTTTCTCAATGAATACAACCCTGCACAACACGGCTGCCTCTTACTTGATGTGCGCATGCCTGGGATGAGTGGGCCTGAGCTGCAACTAAAACTGAATGCCCTCTCTGCTACCTTGCCAGTCATTTTTATTAGTGGGCACGGCGATGTGCCACTTGCTGTCCGCGTGATGAAGGCTGGCGCTGTTGATTTTTTAACCAAGCCTTTTAATGATCAAGTGTTACTTGAAAGCATTAACAAAGCATTACGACTTGATCGTTCTTGGCGCGAAAAACAGTTAGAAAATGCCCGTGCAGAAGCTAAATTTGCGCTTTTATCCCCACGAGAAGTTCAAGTATTACAAGGCATTGTTGCAGGCAAGCAAAACAAAGTCATTTCAGCCGAGTTAGAAATTTCTTTGAAGACAGTAGAAGCGCATCGTGCCAGCGTCATGAAAAAAATGAGTGTCAAATCAGTGCCAGAACTCGTCAAATTAGTCTTAACAAATGGCGTCCAAGAAACCGTGAGTGAGGAGTAATCGCTTAGGGACAAACCCTGATTTTGATCGGGGTCTTTAGGGGTTTTGCTCTTGGTTATTGCCAATTTCGACAAGCCATCGATAGTGAGATGATAAGTGTTCCTCCGCTGCAACATACGTAAGAATGCGTAGTCAGGGCAGGACAGACTGGCAAGAGGATCTTATTCTCAAAAAAGACTAGGGAGACATGTTATGCCGGACGCTAAAAATATTTTACTTGTCACAAACTCGACATATGACGAAGAAATCAAACAAATTCAACAGGCTTTTGCGCGGGCCGGCGAGCAACAATCGATCAAAATTCGATTACGGCTAGTACATGTCATCCCGGGATTACCCGCTTGTTATTTTAACATTCCCTCCATGGTACAACTTGCAGAACGCTATTATGGTGAAGCAACGCGTGTACTTGGCACCGTCGGTCAAGCGCTCAATGTACCCAAAAGCGATCAATGGCTCATCACTGGGAAACTTCGCTCTGAAGTACTCAGACTGGCGAATCAACTGGAAACGCATTTTATTTTAGCCGGCAGCCAGTGTATTAAAGATCTTCATCCTTCTTTTCTAACTACTGGAAGAGTCTCCCGTCCAACACCTGTAAAAAGCATTAGCAGTCTAGCAAACGCTTAACCTGTCACCCTCCCTCGTCGCGATCCGGACACCCATCTTCTGTAGATCAGAAGATGGGATTTTTTTTGTACCCAATCTGGTAAGATTGACTTTTCTTGCTTGGTAGGTTCAACGTCGCTATGCCAATTGCTAATGCACTATACGCTCAATCAGGTGGTGTTACCGCTGTCATTAACGCCACAGCCTGTGGCGTAATTGAAACCGCACGTACTTATTCAGAACAAATTGGGCACGTATTCGCCGCACAAAATGGCATTATCGGTATTTTAAATGAAGAATTAATTGATACCAATCAAGAAACCCCCACTACAATTGCCGCATTAAGACACACACCATCTGCTGCATTTGGTTCTTGCCGCTACAAACTAGGCACCCTCGAAACTGACCGTGCACGCTACGAACGCTTACTTGCCGTTTTTGCAGCACACAATATCCAATATTTTTTTTATAATGGCGGCGGCGATTCTCAAGACACCGCCTACAAAATCTCGCAAATTAGCCAAAAACTCGATTACCCCGTGACATGTATTGGCATTCCCAAAACTATCGATAATGATTTACCACTCACCGACGTCTCACCTGGCTTTGGCTCAACAGCAAAATATGTTGCAACGTCCATTCGAGAAGCAGGCCTCGATGTTGCTTCCATGGCCGCGACCTCTACCAAACTATTTATTTTAGAAGTCATGGGCCGTCATACGGGTTGGATTGCAGCTGCCAGTGGTTTAGCGAATGAAAAAGATGGCGATGCACCCCATCTCATTTTATTTCCTGAAATACCCTTTTCACCCACGCATTTTTTACAGCAAGTAGCAAACTGCGTAAAAAAATATGGGCACTGCGCCATCGTTGCCTCCGAAGGTTTACGTAATAGCGATGGCTCTTTCATCAGCCAATCAGGCCTAACGGATGCTTTTGGTCATAAACAATTGGGGGGTGTTGCACCAATTTTAGCAAATTTAATTAAAGAAAAATTAGGCTATAAATATCATTGGGCAATTGCCGATTATTTACAGCGTTCAGCACGGCATATCGCTTCACAAACGGATGTAGAGCAAGCTTATGCGCTTGGCGTGAAAGCCGTCGAATTTGCGCTTGCAAGAAAAAATGCAGTGATGCCGATTATTGTGAGAGAAAGCACACAACCCTATCGTTGGCATATTGCCGCAGCACCACTCGAAAAAGTCGCAAACATTGAAATGAATTTACCGCGTGACTTCATCTCGCCGGATGGCTTTGGTATTACAGAAAAATGCCGCGCACACCTTGCGCCCTTTATTACCGGTGAAGCCTATCCGCCCTATAAAAATGGTTTGCCGGATTATGCTCGTCTAAAAAAAATGCTTGTCCCAAAAAAATTACATGTATTTTCATACAACGATTAGCTTACTAATGTCATCCCTCAGGTATTACGTTTACTTATTCGACAGTATATTCTTATGCTCTAAATGATCTTGTGATACAGGGATAGTAGTCGTATGGAAAAATGTGACGGGTGAGGCAACAACAGAAGGTTGTGATGTGATAGCGCCAGCAATTGCCCGCTGTTTTCTCGCAGCACTATTCAAATCATCAATATGATGATGATCAAACCCCAAACTTGCCAAGACCGTCAGAATGCTAGCATTCTGCAATGGCCGCCCCATACTATCGCGGTAAGCAATTCTCTTTTCGCCACTCACCTCTGAATAAATGACTTGCAGATCAAAGGTGGCTTCTTTACCCGCTTGTTGCAATTCAAAACGGACACACCCTGACTGAGGCGCTAATAACATCGCACGAATTGCATGATTTAACTCATCCTGATCATGCACAATTTGCGTTGTCTTCGGTGCGTCTAAAAGGGATTCTGCAAGCGTGGTTGATGAAGAATCATTCGGTTTTGCATGATTAATAACACGATTGCTCATATCCCTCTCTCTTTTTATCCTATCAAAAAACAACCTAAGCACGAGGTTTGCCTATAACGACTCTTAGAAAATTATCCCATATTCTACAAAAAATAACTTAAAAAAATCTTAACAAAAATAATTTCCATTCAGCAAAACCCACTTATATAGAATTCCCCTTGATTTTAAAGATTTTTTTAAACATATTCCCGACAAAGCGATTCTCTCGAATGAATTCTTATGCTTTTTTTTTGCAGATCACCCTATGCATGCAGGATTCTCATAAATTGACATCATACTCGACTAATAAAGGCGCATGATCAGAGAACAATGGGGTCGGAAAAATCCGTACGGCTGTCACACGTCCTGCAAGATCGGGGGTAATCACTTGATAATCAATGCGCCAACCAACATTATTCGCGCGAGCCTGTCCGCGATGCGACCACCATGTATACTGCTCCGGCTGCGAATTTTTCACACGGAAGGCATCGACAAAACCCAAGTGATCAAATAAATGATCCATCCACGCACGCTCTTCAGGCAAAAAACCCGAATTCTTTTGATTACTACGCCAATTCTTCAGATCAATTTGTCGATGCGCAATATTCCAATCACCACAAATAATCAACGAGTCACGCGCGACTCGCGGCGCTAAATGCGCCTGATAACGCGCTAAAAAATCATATTTTATCGCTTGTCGCGCTTCACCTGATGTGCCAGATGGCATATACAATGACGCGATATTCAGTTTACCAAAATCTAATTCGATATAACGACCTTCACTATCCGCTTCCATCCAGCCCAAACCAGTGATGACATTTTTAGGCACATAGCGCGTATAAATACCAACACCGCTGTACCCTTTCTTTTCTGCATAATGAAAATAACCGGTATAACCTGAGGGCTGAAAAATCGTATCGGTCAAATCCGCTTCTTGCGCTTTTAATTCTTGCAAACACACAACATCCGCGTTTTGTGTTTGCAACCACTCAAAAAATCCTTTTCGCGCTGCCGAACGAATACCATTTAAATTAAAGGAAATTACACGTAACATAAAAATTTATTAACTCAATTATTATCTATTCAGAAATTGCTTCAGCAAATCGCCTGCTTTTTCATTCACTTTATCCGTCACGGCTTTTTGCAATTCTTTCTGTGCAAACGCTGCAGCAATAGCCGCAGCATCCAAATGCGGCACAGGATGCGAGAGATTTCCCGTAATTTGCACTGCCAATGGAATGCCATATAAATTACGCAAATTGTCATGGTCATTTGCATTGGTTTTCTTAATTTCTAGATTTAAGGCCAAATTAATTTTCTGCGCCACAAGATCAATATCCCCACCACCCGATGCTGCTAATTTCGGTCCATCTAATTGCAAATCATGACTTGTCATCACACCATGATGAATCAAGAAACTACCGCGCAATAAACCAAATGGTGTGCGGTTTGCCTCATCACCGGTCGGTGCCGGCGGTGCCGATTGACGCTTCGCTAGTGCATAGGCACTGTCTAGCATATGGTAAAGATTCAATCCGCTAATCGCACCATTTGTCAAACTAAACTGCGCTGTACCATTTAATTGAGGCGTGATCTCGGCTGGTGTGACGCCCGATGTGGCAACTAACAGTGAAATATTGCCCGTACCTGTCACCGTCATATCACCGTGTGCTGCACCTAAATCTTGCAATAATGGCTGCACTTGCACACCACTCAAGGTCAATTTCAAACTGGTTTGTGGCACGGCTGTTGCCAAACGCACGCGCGCTTCTGCCACTGCATCGCCTTGATAAAATTTTGCCTCCACTGGCAAAAGATCAAGGATACCTTCATGTAAACGAAAGGTTGCTTGCACATCTGTCATCAACAATTGCGCAACCCGAAGCGCATCTGCTTGCCACTTTCCTTCTGCTGTCACGCCAAGCAATGCATTGCCTTTTAAGGAAAAATCAATTCGCCCGCGTACATTTTTCCCCATTTGTAAGGGTTGTGCATTTACCCCCGCACTTGATAATACTTTTTGCAAATTAAATGGTTGAAATACGATAAAACCGGTTGCCGCCAACGGTACTTGCATCTGACTGACGTGCACTTCACCCGTAAATGGCGCACCCGCCAATTGCCCTGTTAATTTATCAACTGTTAACGTATCGTGCAGCCCATCCACTGCCACTCGCGTCGTGACATCCAGCGTGGCATCACCGCCTTTGCGCATCACTGTTCCGACAACATGCAGCGTATCCAATAAGACGGTTTGCGCAGCGCCATTCCATTTCACCTGCGTTTTTAACTGCAAATGCCCTTGCTGACGTTGTGGTGATAACGCGTAATCCATTGCCAACGTCAAAGGAAACGGTTCATTTCGTTGCCGCATGTCGCCGACATGCATCTCAATAGCAGAGAACTGAATCGTTTGTTTCTTTACCTCATCACGATAAATTAAACGCCCATCACGTACTTGCATACCAGCCATCGCAAAAAAGAATGGTGCACGTGTTGCAGTTGTTTTTTGAGAGTAAATGGCTGTTTTTTTCGTCGAGTTAGAAGAAACTGTAGCAGGCGAGGTGGAAGCATGAGACGGAGACGGCAAAGCAGCAGAGGGCTGCAGCAAAGACCAATTCGTCTGGCCCGCTGCATTCTTCTGCAAACTCACTGTCATGCCTTGTAAAATAATATCACCGGTTTCAATATGGCCATAAAATAAAGGAAAAACGCGTACGCCTAATTTTGCATGTTGTATTTCGACAATATAACGACCAGAAAACCCAGCAGGATTGGACAAGGCTAAATGACCAGCACTGACCCCTAAAACAGGAAAGAAAGTCCACGACAATTGACCATCCATCACCAACGTCTGGCCGGTTAACGCTTTGACTTTACTAATGATCATCGGCTTCAATTGCTCAGGTTTGACAAACACCACTAGCAACGTGATCGCAATGGCAACCAAAACGACAAGAAGAAGGAAAAATTGAATCAAACGCTTCAGAAATCTGTTCATGCGTACCTGCCAGATTTAGCTGTCAATAGAAACAAATGGAGCGGGTGATGGGAATCGAACCCACGCCAAGAGCTTGGGAAGCTCCTATTCTACCATTGAACTACACCCGCACGAAGATGCTGAGTATATGCAAATTCTATCAAGGGTCAACTATTGGTTAATTTCTTATTCAACTCTATTTCCGCTGTTTTATCCCAACTTCCTCCACTTGCCCCAACTAATTTCAGCTGCTATTGTCTCTCGCAATGCGATTGAAATCTTTTTACTCAGTCAACCTCTATCCCTAACAATAATTCATTATACAAATATAGGAATATCATCCATGCGCTCAACCAGTTCACCCTCCATTTCACGACAATCAAAATGAACAAATGCGTATCATCAAGTTATCATTTATGCATTTAAACTTTTACTAACAAGAGGAAATGATTATGTCTTTTACATTAAAAAAAATAACAGCAGCACTTGTAACCTTTCTTGCTGCCACTTCGATTTACGCTGCTCCACATATTGTGGTCTTTGGTGACAGCCTCTCTGATGCCGGCATGAATCAACCGCAACAAGACAGTGGTAACAATACATGGGTTCCCTCTGAAGGACGTATCGGTACACCAATTACGAGTTTAGATAACACAACGCAAACACATCCATTATGGTCTAATTGGTTTGTTGCTAAAAAAATACCGGGCGAAACACTCATTCCTTGGCGTGTTGCCAATGCACAACATCTTGATCCCGCCACACATAGCATTTCTTATGCATTTGCCTCAGCTGAATCCGGCGCGCATTATTTAAACGATCTCGATCAAAGTACCACACCACAAAATGTCGATGCAGCATGCGCCATGCCAGGCGTCATTGCAGATAAACAATTAGCGTGCGTGCCCGGCGTATTAAAACAAATTGATTTATATTTAGCCGCCGTACCCCATCCTGCCGCCGATACCACTTTTATTATTTGGGCAGGTGGTAACGATATTTTTAACAATATCAGCCGATTAATTGATTTAATCCCAAAAAAGAAAACGGCAAATGCGCCCGATTCTGCCTTCAATACAACACTCACCGCCGCTCTCACCACAACGCCTGCACCAAAATTTCATGCAAAATTTCCTGCGATTTCTTTCCCACTATTAAACTTATTACGTGCTAAAGATCGCTTAATTAGCGCAGGCGTCAGCCCTGAAAAAATTTACTTTATTAATATGCCTGATCTTGCCAAGGCACCTGCAGGTGTCCGCCTTGCTAAAGGCAACAAAGTGATTACCGGTATTATTCATGGATTAACTATCACTTTTAATACGGGTCTTGAGCAAATATTAGTACACAACCCTTTTAACAAACATAACCTTCCAAGCTCCCATATTATTTCAGCGTACGCAATGCTCGATGAAATTTTTACTGACCCTGATTATTTTGGCGTCACACATCTTTCTAACAATTGTGTGAAAGACGGCAAAACGCCACTTTGCAACGGTTATGTTTTTTATGATGGCAAACACCCAACGGTTCCCACAGGTAAAGTGATGGCCAAATGGGTTGATTCAGCAATAACCAATTAAAAAACCAATAAACAAAAAGAAAAATTGCCATGTATGCTATTTATTTTTACGTCCCAATAGAACACGCTGATACTGTAAAAGACGCACTTTTTGCAGCGGGTGCTGGCACAATCGGACAGTATGCGCGGTGTGCATGGCAAACGCTGGGTGAAGGGGAATTTATGCCTCTCACCCATGCCTCTCCTTTTATTGGCGAACCGCATCAAGTTACTAAAGTCCCTGAATTAAAAATCGAAATGGTGTGTGATGAAGCGCATATTCTCGATGCAGTCAATGCACTCAAAAAATCACATCCCTATGAAACGCCCGCCTTTCACATCATTAAATTAGAAAAATTCACGTGAAAACATTTTTATTTTATGACATTGAAACAACAGGCTTAAATAAAGCATTTGATCAAATCATTCAATTTGCTGCTATTCGTACAGACATGGCATTACAAGAAATTGCACGGTATGAATTTCGCGTGCGACTAAATCCAGACATGATCCCGTCGCCTAAAGCATTACTGACGCATAAAATTAGCATCCAACACATGCGCACAGAAGGATTGTCTGAATACGAAGCCATGCAAAAAATTCATCATTTACTCAATACCCCGGGCACCATCAGCCTGGGTTATAATTCCCTTGGTTTTGATGATGAATTTTTACGATTTGGTTTCTATCGCCATTTGCTCTCGCCCTATACTCATCAATTCGCACAACAATGCGGCCGTATGGATATGTATCCTTCAATAATTTTATTTTATTTATTTAAAAATGATTTATTGATTTGGCCAACCAAAGAGGACGGCTCCGTTTCACTAAAATTAGAAGATCTCAATACGGCGAATCAGTTGGCTACAGGGCCCGCGCATGATGCGATGAACGATGTCGTCGCTACACTTGCGCTCGCACGACACTTAGCAAAAGAAGAGATATTATGGCATTATCTACAAGGGTATTTTCAAAAAAATAGCGACAATGAACGTATCCAAAAAATTCAAGCCCCTTGGGCTCTCATGATTCGCAATCGCTTAGGCGCAAAAGATTTTTTTCACTGCCCCGTCATGTTATTAGGCCAACACCGACATTATAAAAACCAATCTGTTTGGTTGCGTCTCGATAGCCAAACTTTACAAAATGTGACACCCGATACAATCAAAGAAAACACTTTTAGTTTTTATAAAAAATTGGGTGAACCTGATTTTATTTTGCCACCGGCTGAGCGCTTCTTACAGCATCTCAACGCGGAACGTCTTGCGCTCACAGAAACGAATTATACTTGGTTGATGGCACATAAAGATCTATTGCAAGCAATCACTGATTGGCATCTAAATTATCAATACCCTTTTTTCCCTGAAACGGATGCCGAAGCAAGGTTATATTTAGACGGCTTTCGCAGTGCACAAGAAGAAAATTTTTGTCGACAATTTCATGCCGCATCGCCCATGGAAAAAGCAGCGCTCACCTTAAAGGCACCCACTAGCACGACCAAAACACTTGCGATACGTTTACTCAAGCGTCATTTTATTTCTACACTCCCGCCTGAATTAGCAGCCGCTATTCGAGAGATATCACAAGAAAATGATACAAAGCAAAACATCACAACACCGATTGATTACCAAGGGAATAAACGCTTAACCCCAGACGTAGCACTGGCAACAATTCAAACACTACGCGCAGAAAAATCATATAATGCTATCGACCACACATTATTAGATGACTATGAAAATTATTTACGCACACATTTTACACATACCGAGCTAGTCACCTCAGGTAGTCCGTGTTTTTTAGCTTGACTGACCACACTCGCCCAACAGCAGACGACATTTCACCAATGGAAGCGCGCTTCATGCATCATGAAAGGGCGATGCTTCGATAAAACAATGCCTCTGCGGGACCCGAGTGATGCAGTCAAGCTAAAAAACACGGACTACCTGAGCTGTTACCCGAGCTAACTGATAGTAGCCAGTGAACGACTGATATGCACCCAAATCATCAAACCAAACCCTCACTGATCTCTTACTAACGCTGACGTAAAATTTGTGATATCTTCACATCGATAACCCGGAACCGCGACAGGACTCCATGAAAAAAGTTGCTATTCTGCTGCTTTTCCTGCTATCTCTTCCCTGCGTGATCACACGAACGCAAGCTGCGGAGACAACCCTTGCAGCGCCGCAACAAGCCCGTCTTTGGAATCTACAAAATGCAGATATTCTCAGCATTATTAACCAAGTTTCTGCGGAAACGGGAAAAAATTTCGTCGTCGACCCACGTGTAACAGGCAAAATTTCGCTGATCTCCAGTAAACCCGTTAAACCAAATGAACTCTATGATATTTTTCTGTCTGTACTAGAACTGCTGGGCTTTTCCGCTATTCCTGATGGGCCTGTTGTTAAAATTGTCCCTAATATGGAAGGTGGCGAATTTGCGACTGCTATTTCTTACAAAAATCATGACCGACGCCGCAACGATATTGTCGTACGCATTCTGCAACTCGAAAGAGTCTCGGCGAATCAATTAATCCCAGTCATCCGACCCCTGTTACCGCAATGGAGCAATGTCGCCGCTTACTCTCCCGGCAATGTCATCGTGCTACTCGGACGCGCGGCCAATCTGGAACGTATTGTTAAAATTGTCAAAGAGATCGATGAAAACTCTGCTAACGATATTGATATCGTGCCATTACGGCAAGCCTCGGCAACACAGCTTGCCAATGTCCTCAATCGGTTACAAATGTCAGCGCGTGCGACAGGTGAATCTCCGCAAGTCTCAATTGCAGCAGATGAACGCAGTAATAGCTTATTACTCGCCGGGAACCGCGCAGCACGTCTGCATCTTAAATATTTAATCAGCCGCTTAGATATTCCACCCGGTAGTGCCGAAGGAAATACCGAAGTGATCTATTTACGCTACCTTCAAGCCAAAACGTTTGCGCCGATCTTAAATAAAATCGCCCAAAATATGAAAGGTAAAAACAAAGATAGCATTGGCTCTGTCACCAGTGCAGCAGGGAACAATGTCACCCCGACAAACGAAAACGCTAACGCTACTACCAACGACACGACTGGCGCAACGGGCAGCACAACAGCAGGCCCAACCATCCAAGCTGAAAACTCAACCAACGCGATTGTCATTACCGCACCACCGGAAATGATGCGTGCCTTGCGTGCTGTGGTCGCAAGACTGGATATTCGCCCGGCACAAGTCTTAGTGGAAGGGATTATTGTGCAAGTCAATCAAAACGATTTGCAAAATCTCGGTATTCAATGGGGCACGTTAGTCAGTAGTTTTAGCAGTTCCTCCGCAACCAATGCGAGTACAACCAATCCCAGCGGTTTCCCTTTACCAGGCGCTGGCACACTTGGCATTATTCCGAACACAGATATTGCAGCAATTTTAAGTTTTCTCGAAACACGCGATGATGCCAACATTCTTTCAACACCGTCGGTCACTGTCTTAGACAACCAAAAAGCAACGCTAGAAATTGGACAAGATGTACCCTACTCCCAAGGCTCCTATGCGACGACAGGGAACACCTCCACTGTCACACCTTTTAATACAATCGCACCCAAACCTGTCACACTGAAACTCGAAGTCACGCCACAAATTAATCTTGGAAAAACGGTGGGTCTCACGATCGCTTTAAAAAACGATACATTGCAAAACCCCGAATCCCCAAGTCTCACCCCGATTATTAATACCAGCAGCATCAAAAATGCTGTATTAATTAACAGTGGGGATGTCTTGGTCATTGGCGGTTTAATTAGTAATAGTGCAACACAGGTGATTAATAAAGTGCCGCTCCTCGGTGACCTACCCGTGATTGGCAAAGCGTTTTTTCAACAAAAAATTCATAAAGTACAAAAACAAAATTTATTAGTTTTTATTAAGCCAATTATTTTGCGTAGCACATCAGAAGCAGACAATGTGACAGAAAATAAATATAATTTTATCCGTGACCAAGAAACGCGCTGGCCAATGGATCTTTCTGCCGAATCACCAGAACATGCACCTAACCTGATTCCACTCTGGAAAAATAATGTTAAGTTGCCATCACCCTTTGCGGGAGGGCACGAACATTCATGACTGCCACTTTCCCATTTTCGTTTGCTAAACGTCATGGCGTTTTATTTGATGGGATTGTGAATGGCCACGCAAAAATTATTGCTTGTCGCCCACTCTCTTTAACAACCCTAGCAGAATTACAGCGTCATTTTGGCTTACCGCTCCAAACAGAAAATACCGATGAAACGCATTTCAGCCAATTACTTGCTCGGCATTACGAAACTGACAGTAATCTTGCAATGCAAATGGCAGAAAACCTTGGTGAATCCATGGAATTGGCTGACTTAATTCATGAACTTCCCAAGACAGAAGATTTACTGGAACATCAAGATGATGCGCCGATTATTCGCCTACTCAACGCTTTGTTAGGTGAAGCAATTCGCGAAGGCGCATCAGATGTCCATATCGAAACATTTGAAGACCGTGTTGCGATTCGATTTCGTCTCGATGGCATGTTACACGAAGTTTTAGAACCGCAACGGGTGATTGCGCCACTCATCGTGTCGCGCATTAAAGTCATGGCAAAATTAGATATTGCTGAAAAACGTTTACCGCAAGATGGGCGTATTACCTTGCGCATAGGTGGCCGTGCCGTCGATGTTCGCGTTTCAACCTTACCGACAAGTCACGGTGAACGTGTTGTATTACGTCTATTAGATAAACAATCCGCTCATCTTGATCTGACACATTTAGGCATGCAGCCACAATCACTGGAACACATGCTGAAACTTGTCAATTCCCCGCACGGTATTATTTTAGTGACTGGGCCAACTGGCTCAGGGAAAACGACGACACTCTATGCTGCGCTCACTGCACTGAATAATAAAACACGTAATATTCTAACTGTCGAAGATCCGATTGAATATGACCTTCCGGGCGTTGGTCAAACGCAGGTGAATTTTAAAGTCGACATGACATTCGCAAAAGGACTGCGCTCTATTTTGCGTCAAGATCCGGATGTCGTGATGGTCGGTGAAATTCGTGATGTTGAAACGGCGCAAATTGCAATTCAAGCCTCTCTCACTGGGCATTTGGTGCTGTCGACTTTACATACAAATAGCGCAATCGGTGCGATTACACGTTTAACCGATATGGGTATTGAACCTTTCTTACTTTCCTCCAGTTTAATCGGTATTTTAGCGCAACGCTTGGTGCGTCGATTATGCAATCATTGTAAACAATCACGTCCAGCGACGCCCTCCGAATGTCAAACACTGGGCGTGAACACCAACCCACCCCCAGTGATTTATCATGCAAAAGGTTGCGCAAAATGCCGCGATACAGGTTATAGCGGTCGAACCGGCATTTATGAACTGATCGTCATTGATGATGTCTTGCGTGGACTCATTCACGATCGCCAACCCGAAGCGGTCTTGCGTGAACATGCACACCGTTTATTTCCATCAATTCGCAAAGATGGCAATTTACGCGTATTAAGTGGTGATACATCGTTAGAAGAAGTATTGCGCGTCACCACAGAAAGCTAGTAATAGCTGAGTGGGTGTGTGTTGTTTTGCTTAACTGACCGCAACTGCCTAACAGCAAGCCGCATTTTACTAATGAGAGTATCTTTCATATGATAAGAGAGGGCATGGCTTCGATCACTTGCAACAGCCGATGGACGACTGTTATGCAGTTAAGCAAAACAACACACACCCACTGAGCTGTTACAAAAGCTAATCAGGACAGACGAGTATGCCATCATTTCATCACCGTTCAATCAATGCCAAAGGCCGCGAAACATCCGGTATCATTGAAGCAGACTCACCTCGTATGGCACGACAGTTACTGCGTAATCAAGGATTATTTCCTATTGAAATTAAAACAAACCAAGAAAAAAAAGGTCGCTCATTTTTTTCTTTTTTGTCAACATACAAAAGCTCCCACGCCGCACAAGCGATTAAATCACCGGGTATAAAAGAATTAACCTTATTTACCCGTCAATTTGCGACATTGTTAGCAGCAGGCTTACCCATTGAAGCAGCGATGACTGCCGTTGCAGAGCAGACTGAAAAACCTAGCACAAAAGCACTCATTTTATCTGTCCGTAGTCGCGTACGCGAAGGATATTCACTCGCGAATGCGTTACGTGAGTTTCCCGATACTTTTTCTGATCTTTATTGTGCAACACTTGCCGCAGGCGAAAAATCGGGCCATCTAGATATTGTTCTAGCACGACTAGCGGATTACACCGAACAACAATATGAAATGCGACAAAAAATCATGCATGCCTTAATTTATCCAATCATCATGATTTGTGTGGCGTTTGGTATTACTGGATTTTTATTGGAATATGTCGTCCCAAAAATGATTGCTGTCTACACAACTTCCGGTCAAGTCTTACCCGCTATGACCAAAGTATTAATTAGCGTGAGTGAAGGTGTTAAAGCTTACGGACTCTATTTATTGGGAGGTCTATTCATTGGCATTATGATTCTCCGTTGGCAAATGAAAACGCGTCTATCATTCCGCAAAAAAATACACGGTTTTTTACTAAAATTACCTTTACTCGGTCAAGCAATTCAAACTGTCAATACCGCACGCTTTTCAAGAACGTTTGCGATTCTTTCTTCTGCAGGCGTGCCGGTTGTTGAGGCAATGACCATTGCCTCCTCCTTAATCACTAATCTCGTTATCCAAGATGCCGTCACAGAAGCCGTACGTGTCGTACGAGAAGGCGCAAGTATTCATTTAGCCTTAAAACAAACCGGTTATTTTTCACCAATGAGTATTCACATGATTGCGAGCGGCGAAGCCGGCGGACAATTAGAAAATATGTTAGAACGCGCAGCTACTGCAGGGGAAAATGACATTACGCGCCTCACCCAAACATTACTGGCGTTATTTGAACCCGCCATTATTCTTGTGATGGGTGGGATTGTTTTATTTATTGTGTTAGCCGTCTTACTACCTATTTTTCAATTGGATCAAATGGCTGGGTGAGAGAAATGATTCAATCTAGATGATCAGCAGGCTGTGCATCCTCTATCCTAACAAGATCTTTCTCAATGCTTTTTTGAAAATCCGCATCACATCGATGCCAACTCAACAACTCTACTTTGAATGTAAGTGCCGATTCTTCAAATTTTTCTTGGATCTTTGAAACAATAGCATCTGGTATAAAATCTTTGTAACAAATATCTAAATCAGAATATTTTTTGTGTGTCCCTTTAATACGGGATCCAAATAAATAAAATTGCCAAGGATAATCAGACAAAATAGATTTTATTAAAAGAAAATCTTTATTAGAAAGATAAACTATTTATAAAGACCTTATTTTTTCTATAAAAGATTTTAGCGCCCGCAAAAACTCCGGTAGAAAATTAAAAACCTCTTCAGCAAGACGATATTTTTTATTTTAAAACTTTCTGTTTTTTGTTAAATCAAAACAACACGAAAACTCAATCAATCAAATCAATACCCATATCACCAAACACCGATTCGACCGTTTCATCCGCAGCGTCGGCAAGCGAATAACCGGTTTCACCAAACCAACGCTTAATGGCAACCAACTCTCGACCACGCAAAAAAATATAAAAGCCAAGAAACACAACTTCGGGATCATCTTCTTCTTGCAACACAAATGCATAGCGCTCAGCGTAAGGCAAACGCTTTCTGGCTTCTGCTTCTGTAAACGTCGCTAAATAAGAAAAGGCTTCTTCTGCTGTTTTTGCATTTTCACATAACTCTTGCACATTTCGATAATCCACTAAACGCTGATTCAAAATTTTCTGTAATTCTTCTTCGCCAAATAATTCACTAAAACCATGTGGCAAACGCTCATCTGTCGCAAATACTTTATTAATAAAATCGGCATGCAGAATACATGCAATCGTACGATGAATTTTCTGATGAAAAAAAGGCACTGCTAAACACGCGCGTTTAAAAGAACGCAAATTAATATATAAAAAATTATCTACAAGATGAATAGATGCAAGACGCAGTGGATTTGCAGAATTTCGTTGATAACTATCGAGTGATTCAAAATGTAACTCGTCACATTCCGCTTGCCAATACCACTCCCACGCGTAATCTGCACCCACAGATTTTGTCACACATTGTAATTTTTCAAACAGATCAATTAATGCATCTGGTTGAGCAACCTTGTAAGTGAGACGCACGGGTTGATATGCTTCACCAGTTTCGACTGTCAAAAAAGGTTTTTGTAGCCGATCAAACATGCGTCTCTCCTGATGTTTTTATGCTATCCCATTAACAAATTCTAACTCTAGCGCTTTATTGCTTTACGATGTACTTATCATCTACTGAATTTATTAAACAGCCTGCTAAACTGATTCATCTTCTTTGCAATCTTACCGCCGTAGATTCAGCTTTACGCGCTGCTCCCATTTTCTGATCATGATTTTCATTAATCATTGATCTTAACGTTCCATTCATGCCGTTCACGAGTTCGTGCAATAGTGATGGATCCATTCCACCTGTTTGCAATGCACCCGTTATTGGAAAAGTCATCAAACCTAATACATCTTGCCCAACTTGTTTGTTAGATAGCTTCATCACTAAACACCTCTAGGAAATAGCCCCTACACTTACTCCCTGTTTGTGTCGGTGCTGATCATCGTACTCATCCTTCGCTCTCCTCCTGAGGCTATCCTTCCTTTGTTTTTTACCTAATATAAAGCAGAGCATTACTTTTTCGGCTTTATATGCGCTACTTTACCTTGATTGTTCAAATTAAGCATCTTTTTCTCGTCTTTTTCAACAAATTTACTTAGATGAATCTTGGCATTTAACTGATAATGTGCCTCTAATGCAGCATCAATATAATGACCCATCGGTAAAAGTATCGAATTAACCACGCGCGCATTTTTTATATCACTTGACTCAGGTCTCACCAACCATAAACAAAGCGCTTGGCGAATCGAGGCGAGCTGTTTATGATTATAACCTATTGTTTTTTCAATATTTTCTTCGAGAGCTGCTTTGGTTTGATGCAATGCTTCTTTGCCAACTCTTTCCTCTGTCGGCAAACCTAATAGAGTCTGAACAATATACTCCCTTAGTAAATCCGCCTCTTTTTCCCCTCTTTTTGGCTGACGACTCATAAACTGCCCTCCCATGAAGGACCGTAACTCAAGTATAATCTTTTTTCCTGAACCCAAACGGAAAATTGAGTATATTATGAACAAAAATGCAGGTTTTACTTTAATTGAAATCCTAGTTGTCATGGTAATACTTGGCATCATGGCCACACTCATCGTACCCAAAATCATGAGTCGCCCGGAACAAGCCCGTATTATCAAAGCAAAACAAGATATTTTGACGCTCGAAAGCGCTCTCGACATTTACCGGCTTGATAATGGCTTCTACCCATCAACCGACCAAGGACTCGACGCCCTAGTCAGAAAACCCGATAGCGAGCCTGTACCCGCTAACTGGAAAGCAGAAGGTTATTTACAACATTTACCTAAAGATCCATGGGGACACGCCTATCAATACATCAATAATGACGGCAAACTACATATATTCAGCTATGGCCCGAAAGGCACCGACACGGAAGGCGAAGGCAGCATCAGCAATGAAAACAATGGCGAGGGCAGTGAATAGCCGCGGTTTTACGCTAATAGAAATACTGATTGTTATTCTCATCATCAGTATTGTCTCTGGGGTTGCTGTCATTTCGATGAGCACCAATCATCAACAGCAATCCCGGCGAGAAGCGATGCAACTTGCTCATGAAATTGAACTCGCCGAACAAGAAGCCTTACTGCGTCCCGCTACGCTCGGAATGAGTGTCGTCAATAATGCTGTTATCTTTTCCCTCGCAGTACAAAACACAACGACACTCACAACACGCTGGCTACCCTTCACAGAAAAAATTTTTCGGCCACACCATTTCACCGGCACGCTCCAACTTAAACCCAACACCCGGGTTATTATTGGCCCAGATGGCAGTTTAACCCCTTTTATCTTATTCATTGGTGGCCCGGACGGCTCGGTCGACTGGAGAATCATTGGTAAAGCAAACGGCGAGATACAACTTGAGAATGTGCATGACCAACAAAAATAAATACCAACTGTCACACCATACTACTGGTCTAACACTCCTCGAAGTCCTCGTTGCACTTGTGATTTTATCTATTGCACTCTCTGCTGCCATTAAGGTCACTGCGCAAAGCATTCGGCAAACGCTCTATTTACAAGATCGAACACTCGCGACATTTGCTGGCATGACGATTCTCAATGAGTTTCGTCTTGGCTTACGTAGAAATGAAGGTGCCGGCGAAGAACGCGGTCAAACGACTTTTCTTAATCAAACATTTACATGGCGTGCAATCATTTCATCGACGCACAATCCCGCGATCCAAGAAATTCGATTACGCGTCGGGACAGCGTCTGATGATGACAGCCAATCGCAACAGCTGGCTAATTTAACAGGATACCTTGATGCGCCAACTAAATAAAAAAAATACCAGTGGTTTTACATTAATTGAAATTCTAATTGCCTTATTTATTTTTTCAATTGTGGCACTGATCATGACGACTGCCCTACACAATACGTTAAATGCTCAATCTGCAACAGAAAAAAAATCTGCACAACTTGCCGCATTGCAAATAACGCTATCACTTTTAACACGCGATATAGAACAAATCATCGATCGTCCCGCCATGACCGCAGCAGGCACCTATGAAAATTTTACCGGCACAACAAATAGTATGACATTCATTCACACCGGCTTACCGAATCCCAATTGGCAATTAACACGTCCAACGCTACAACGCACGCGCTGGGAATTAAATAATCAACAACAATTACAACGTTTAAATTTTCCACTGCCTGACCAAGCAAATAATCAACTGCCAGACGCACGCATTTTCCTCTCATCGATTCATACCCTGACATTTTCTTATTTAGATAATAAAGGACAATTTCATTCAACATGGCCACCAGAAAAAACCGAGGATACGCCACCAGCAAGATTGCCACGTGCAATTCGTATTTCGCTCTCTCTTGAGAACCAGGGTAGACTGACACAGCTCATTATCATTCCAGCAGCAGGATAATTTCTTGAAAAAGACAACAATAAAATATGTTCAGTGTTGTTCTTCTGCCAAGGGAAGCGCATTAGTGGTTGCCCTGTTTGTCACGGCACTGGTTGCTGCAATTGCTCTAGGCATGATATTGCAGCTACATACCGACACACGTCGCACCTTACTCATTTTACATGACGCACAGGCTGCACTTTATGCAGATGGCTCTGTAAAATGGGCAAAAAGTCTTTTAGCAACCAACTGGGAAAAAAAAGAAAATACAAGGGCGATCGATCGCCTTCCACAAACATTAAAAGCTCATACGCCGGACGGCTACACAATCAAAAGTACGCTGGAAGATGCGCAAACAAAATTTAATCTAAATAATTTAATCGACCCTGAGACACGTTCTTTATTTCAAACACTACTCAAACAAGTCATACCCGATTTGCCAGCAGAAACCATCCAAGATATCACCCTCGCAACGATCGACTGGATCACACCAGGGATTCATAACAGTCGCTACGACCAATATTATCGTAAGCAACGACCACCTTATGTTGCGCCCCATCAACCCATGGCAAGCGTCAGTGAATTCCGATTAATTCAACATGTCACGCCCATAGTATTTCACCGCATGTTACCCTTTATCACGGCACTCCCGGATAAAACGCCAATGAACATCAACACAACCGCTACTAATTTACTCATGCTGCTTAACCCCGCACTCGGCGCAGAACAAGCAGCGGCTTTTGACCGTGTGCGAAAAAATATGCCATTTGCTGATATCGCCACAATCAGCACACAATTTCCTATGGTGATCAATGGTGCTTTTGCGGAAAATAAAAATCTCACCATCACCAGCAACTATTTTTTTGTGACGACAGAGGTCACAATCGATGGACAACGCTTCACTTTGTACACATTGCTTGTCCGCAATGAAAAAGACAAGAAGCCTGTCATCAAGACCGTCTGGCAAAGCCGGGGAACATTATGAAATTAATGACACCAACCGCAACGATTTTTCTCACACCAACAGAAGATGTTTTACTTACCTCTGTCACTTTACCAAAAATGAATCAACGGCGACTCTTTGCTGCTGTGACATTCGCATTAGAAGATCAACTAACAGATGAAATCACTACGCTACATTTTGCGATCGGCACACAAGATAGTACAGGGAAAATTCCTGTTGCTATCATTGCTAATGAAAAAATGCAGCGTTTATCAGAAGAGATTGCGGTTTTACCGCAGCAACGCACCCATGTCTATCCAGATATTTTCGCACTTCCGTTTATTCCGCAACATTGGCAAATTGCACTTCTTGAGACACGCTGTTTAGTCCGCACCGGCAGCGAGACTGGGTTTGCATGTGAAAAAACGCAATTACCCTTATATTTATCTGCAGCATTACGCGATGCTGCTGCACTACCTGAATGCATTCATATACATTGTTTTAATCATGCAACAGCAGATGAAAACCAATCTATTCTTCCTCATCCTTTACCTGTTTCAATAAATTGGATACAACACTCGTCAGATGAATTTGCTGATTTCGCCAAATCTGCACTCAAAACATTGCCATCAATTGATTTATTACAAGGTAAATGGCAACCAAAAGATAATAGAGATAGCACGGCAACTTTGTGGAAATTAACAACTCTATGCGCCGTCATGTTTTTACTTATCAATCCAATGTATAATCTCATTGCTTTTTATACATTGCAAACGCAAGTAAAAAAGATAGATTACGCTATTGAAAAAATTTATCGTCGTCATTTTCCCAATGCAACTGCCATTGTCGCGCCACGTGAAAGACTTTTAGCAAAATTGGGGCGCTCTTCAAACAACATGATTTTTCTTGGTTTAATTGCACAAATGGGAAATACCTTGTCACAAATGCCTACTATTCGACTAACACAAATTGACTACCGTGATAACAAACTGAAGATGACTGTTGAAGGAGACACATTCGACAAATTAGATACACTCATCAATGCGATCAAACACACGGGACTTAAAATTAAGCAACAAAATGCTATGACAACAGACTCGCATGTCCGCGCAGAATTTCTTATTTCATCTGCCAAAACCCATTTGGAGAAACAGGCATGATCACTCGCTGGCGTCTTCCAACAGAAAAGAAATTGATTTTTCATTATGTGTTAATTATTGGTTGCGTACTCGTTTGTATACTATGGTTTTATCTTTTTAACAAAATAAATACACTACAAGAAACGATTCAAAACAAAAATACATTGCTTGCATTTATGCAAAAAGCGGATCAAGAATTACAACAAAATGGTGACGGTATTGAAAGCAACCAATCAGCTAGTCAGCATTCCAATACCTCACTTAGCGCAACCGTACAAACAGCAATCAACCAAACCCTTCTCTCTACAAAAGTGACGCAATTACGCCTGATGGAAAACAACACGTTACAACTTGCATTTAAACAAGCAAATTTTGATGTATTAATGCGTTTATTAACAACGCTCTCAGAAAAAAATGGTATTCAAGTAAAAGAAGCGCGGATTCGCAAAGATGAAAAGCCCAATACTGTCAATGCGGAAATTGTTTTAAGCAATCCATAAATATCGTGGAACGCATCGGAAAAAAAGCATTATATTATTGTAACCATTTAAAAAAGAAAATTTCATGAATGTATTTGATCAGCAAATCAATCCGTTACGTTTACGTCATGCTATCAAAACAGGCATTGCCTGTTTATTAGGCTTATTTTTATTATCATTTTATAAAAATGATAATAATCAATGGATCATTGTCACTATTATTGTTGTGATGAGCGCACAATTAAATGTCGGCAGTACAATTCAAAAAGCCATCATGCGTTTTTTTGGTACTCTCTGCGGTGCACTGGTTGCGCTACCAACACTCTATTTCTTTGGTCAAGATCACACCCTCACTCTCATCATTATTATTGCCGCGATTACAGGTTTTTCTTATATCGCAACCAATGCTAGTGATACCAGTTATATCGGCACATTAGGTGCGGTGACAGTTGTCATTATTTTGTTAGGCAAAGAACCCTCTTTTTTCGTAGGAATGACGCGCGTTGCTGAAATCAGTGTAGGCATCTTGATTTCATTATGCGTCTCACTACTTATTCTACCCTTACATGCGCATCAACTGTTACAACAGTCCCTAGCTGATTTATATAAAAAATTAGATATTTTTTACATACTTGCACGCAAAACGCCTATCACGCCTGAAACACTCGTTCTTTTTCACGATACAGAAGAAGACATTCGACACGGATTAACTGATTGTCGAAAACTAATGAAAGAAACGAAACGAGAACCTGGAAAAAAACGATTTACTAAACAATCACTTCATACAATTGAACAAGCAACACGTGAAATTATTCGTGGCATCTTACATATTCAACATAGCTTAATGGGCCTACCTGAAGAGATGCGTTGTATTTTAGAAAATAATATAATGCATTCACTTGATGAAAACATACAAACAATGCTTCAAGCAATTGCCAAACAATTCATCCAACCAAAAAATACTTTCCTACTTCCAGAAGTAAACTCAACAGCGTCACCCGAATATGCTATACAAATCTTAAAGGAACAAATACAACCGATCATCCAAAATCATTCGCCAGATACCCAACAGGCAATTTATGTCTTTCTCTCGGCTATGCAACAAACATTAGAAGGTATTCGCGGACTAGCTGTAGTACTCAATGAAAAGAAAAAAACAAACACTCACTGAGCTATTACTATTTTTTTAAAAATTAACTTTATAATTATATTGTTTATAAATTTTTGTAACAGCGCAGCTAGTCGGTGTTTTTTAGCTTGCCTGTATCACTCGTGTCCCGCAGAGACATTGTTCCATCGAAGCAACGCCCTTTCATGAGGCATGAAGCACGCTTCCATTGGGAACATGTCGTCTGCTGTAGGGCGATTGTGGTCAGCGAAGCTAAAAACACGGGCTACCTGAGCTTACAAATTTTTATATGAAGCAATGACCACCATAAAACAATAGGCAACACCACATCTATCCAAAACCAAGAACCCGCATTACCTGAAGAAAAATTATGGAACCGAGCCATTTGATAGATATGGCCAATTGCATCCCCCCATAACCAAACAGAAGCTGCTACAGTCGTTGCCAAGCGAAAATCATAGCTGGCGCGAAAAGCAAGCAGACCCAGAACACCGACTGCCAAATTAGCCACGGCAACTTCATACTGAAATGGACTCGTCGCCCATCCAATCGCTGCGGCTGACAACGATGGAAAATAGGCGTGCATAATAAATGTGTAAACACCTGTTATTCCAAGGGCCAATAATGCAGTCCAGCAAAACAAAGACTCAGCCAATCGGTCCTTGAAATCGCGTCGACTATTCACAACGCCTGCAATGAGCGCGAGCAAAAACATCGCTAAACTGAAATTTTGAAAAAACCCTATCGTTATCGCTCTCATCATTGTTTTCTCAGTAAAATAATGAATGTTTGCTGACTGACATCTAAACGGCAAATAAAATGCAATCTCTAACCGCTTAAACTATATTATCCCAATGATATGAAAACTAAGTCAAACGCATCTCAACCTGAGAATTTAATAAATTATGCAATGCATCATTAATATTTTTGAACAGAAAAAATGAATTTGTCTTTTCTCTATGAAAAAGAGAACAATGACCACCACTTCGATAAAAATGTGATATACTTGCCACGAATGATACCTGACGTTTTTTTTGTAACACCTCGCCAATCCATTTGAGCTTATCTTGCAATACATCCAAAGATATCTTTTTTGCACCAAATAAAAAATAATCTGCCAGCATGATTTCCAATGCTTGGACAGCTTTTTGCTTTTCCGGTGCATCCGTTAAATAGTTTTTTGCATAGCCATGCATCGCTAGCATATGCAACCGTAGACCTTGCCACTTCTCTAGCTTACTTGTCATTTCATTTAAAGAATAACTTGAAAAAATTTCATTATTGATCTTAAGATTCATCATAACACAAACATTCATCATAATTGGCAATAAAGATATATCATACAAATATTTCATATACATTTTTGAAATTTCGTCTTCCAGCTCTAACCACGTTACTTTATCTGCTTTTATTTTCTCATCACTTCCATGCAATTTATTTTCATCAAAACTAACAAAAAAAGATAAAACCATTTCTTTTAGCTCATCAATAAATTTTATTTTCAATTCTTTGAGTTCTTCTTCTATTATCGTATTTTTTATATTATTTAAATAATGGATAACTTGATACACCTTATGTGCCTTTAAACGAAGCACGCTCAGGATTGATGAAAATGAAACTTCACTATGAAAAGTAATTATTTTTTTTGCAAATAAATTTTTATTTATATCACTTTTCTCAAAGGCTTGTTCCTTTTTCAATGGATAAATCATACTCCTCAATTCATGCAACAACATGGCGATTTTTTTAGCATCTCGCGGACAAAAATTATATAATTTTTTATTCTCTTCTTTTAAACTTTCTAGAAAGTTGTCTGCCGCCCATGTAAATGTAGAATAATGCAAATACTCTCTTGCTAAATCTCGATTCCATGTTGAAACCAACATGATTGCATACAGATCATCTTCTTTTGCCGTTGCTTTTTTATCAGGAGCCAAAAAATCTTTAGTTCCCCTCATTTTCATAATGCCATCAGCAAAGCCGCAATCAATCAAATGAAAATCATTATTCACCGGATCAACTAAAATATTTGCTGTTTTTAAATCTTGATGCACATGCCCCTTCTCATGCCATTTAACCAATGCCATTGCTAACCGATATGTTTGTTCTGGCATAAATTTTGGCGGTGGATAAGCGATCGCTTCGCCTAAATAATGCATCAACATGTAATGTTTGATTATAGAATATTTTTCAGAAAGTCGCTCCGCTTCCCCTAAATACATCTCTTTCTTACCAAGATCTTCTGCAATTTGCTTAGTTTTAATAGCCTCTTGTCTTGCGATATCTAAATGTTTACTGCGTTTTACAACAAAAAAATTATCATTATTATCTCTGACAAATTTAACTTCACCATAAGCACCTTTCAATCGGTGTAATTTATTTTTCTTTTTCTTTGGAAACGCATAAATCTTTTCACCTATTACCATGAAAGAATGACGCATCTTTATATTCTTGGGAATGTGATAGAAAGGCCTAACATCTTGGCGTCGTAATTTTGCCCCATTCGTTCTTAATTGCTTCACGCCATTTACTGTGATTGTCAAAATAGCTTCCGCATACTGCCATTCTTCTGGAAAAATTTTATCTTCTTTGATCCATTGCTGTTTTTGCTCTTCTGTATATAAATATGGCATTGATACCTCAACAAGCTCTTCATGCTGTAAATTTTTCCCAAGTGAATACAGCATAACGTATGAGGCTTAAGAAAATATTAAGATAGTGGCTTATCATGGCAAAACTATCTCGTGTAAATGGCCGATGAGCGGATAAGGAAGCAGCGCGCGAATTTCATCAGGGCACAAATCAATTGGAATGGATTCATTAAGATGCCGGATATATGTACGCAATCTCTACCTTTGTTATCAAAAGGTTAAAAATTTCTTCTCAAAACAGATGAATCCATATATGTTACAAAACAGCAACCTGATTAACTAAAGCCACAATGCATCCGCAAATCAGGTGATGACACAGTTAAATGAACGCTCTCCTCGCCCATCTAAATACTTACTTTCTTCGTTTATCTTTTCATTCAAGTTACATCCTTTAAACTTCTTTTTAAAAAATCCATCTGGTGCCGTGTCTTTTTTTTGCAGAACATTCGTAAGCCTTGCTTGCGTTTTTATTAATTCATCTTGATCTTGTATTATTTCTTTTTGAATTTTTTGCTCTTCTTTCAATCTGCGATTTTCTTCTTCTAATAAAGAAATCTTCTTTTTTTGCGAATCAACCAAAGATGCCACTTGATGATTTATTTCCTCTAAACTTCTTTGCATTCTATCCAAATATGCAATGGGTGTTTCATTTATTAACTTCTGAAAATTAGCTGTTAAGCTTTTAGGACTTAACGAAATAAATGATGATAACTTACTTAATTCATGCCAAAACTTGATAACTTGATTAAAACAATAGAAAGCTCACCTGCAGAAAGTTTAGTAAAGTATTCTACCGTGTTAGTCAGCGTATCAACAGCGACACTTTCAGACACAATAGAAGATTTTGGTCGCACACACAATTCAATATATTCTTTTACCTCTTCTATTTTTTTAAAATCTTGAGAACTGAACCACCACTTATCTTTTGTTAAACTACGTAATATGTCAGCAACAACTAGTAATTTTTCAACGAATAATTTAGCGTAAGCTTCATGTTCTGTCTTGCATATTTTAATTGTATTCTCAATCTCTAAAGTTTCATCTAAAACTTCTTGCATCTCTTTAGATATAATTTCTTTTTTTGTTGCTATTCTTTCTTCTCTTCCTAGTTCCACGAAAAACCTCTTTTATTTTATATTACTTTTATTTTAATTTTTTTCTTAAATTTAAAAATTATATTATCAACATTGCATCGCCATAACTAAAAAAACGATACGCTTCACGCACTGCTTCTGCATAGGCTCGCATGATATTCTCATACCCCGCAAATGCCGCAACTAACATTAATAACGTTGAGCGAGGCAAATGAAAATTTGTGATTAACCCATCAATACAATGAAATTGAAAACCCGGATAAATAAAGATATCTGTCTCACCTGCATAAGGCTCTAATGTACCCGATCGACTTGCAGACTCTAAACTCCGCGTTGAAGTTGTGCCAACCGCAATCACTCTCCCACCCGCCGCATGCGCACGGGCGACGGCTGCACACGTTTCTTCCGAAACAACGACGCGCTCAGCATGCATACGATGCGCAAAAATATCTTCTGTACGCACTGGAGAAAATGTACCAGCACCGACATGTAACGTCACTTCAGCTCGCATTATTCCTTTTGCTGCCAACGCCTGTAATACTTCTTGATCAAAATGTAAGCCAGCCGTCGGGGCTGCGACTGACCCTTTTTCTTTTGCAAAAACGGTTTGATAACGTTCAAGATCACTTTTGTCAGGTGCGCGCGACATATAATGCGGTAATGGAATTTCACCTAATTCTTCTAATACATCATAAATACTTGTATAACGCGACGAAGCTTCTTGTAACATGCAACGTAAACGGCATAAATCATGCTCTTTTGCGATGACTTCAAATTGCACGTTATTTTCTAAAATAATGCGTGATCCACTTTGTAACGCTCGACTGCCCCGCACATGCGCTAAACAAATATCATTTTCCAACACACGTTCGATTAATAATTCGACTTTACCGCCGCTAACTTTTTTACCCCATAGTCTTGCCGGGATTACGCGCGTATCATTACACACCAACAGATCATGTGGCGCTAACAATGTGGGCAAATCACTAAATTGTCGATGTGTTATTTCGCCCGTTGTACGATTCAAACATAACAAGCGACTCGCACTTCTTTTTTCAATCGGAAATCGCGCGATTAACTGCTCAGGTAATACATAATCAAAATCGGAAAGTTTCATTAAAAATTTACACTACAAAATAATAAAAAATAAAAATTAAAAAATAAAAATTAAAGCATCCATTCTGTCATACCGCACTTTATGCGCAATATCCTGTTTATATTTGTGTTTCCTTGGAACCAGCGATTGAACTGCGGGATAACAAAAAAACAAAACACATCAGGCACTTTACTAAATAAACGAAATCTGACAAAGATTAATTAGTGCAGAAGGCAATAATCCCAATACAAGCGCAGCAAACCCATTAATACTAATAGCAAGCATCGAACCGCGCGTTAATACTAACTCACGATGTGAACTGTATTCTGTCGGTTCTTCAAAATACATATACATCACTACGCGCAAATAATAATAGGCGCCAATAATCGCAAAGACTAATGCCAATGCAGCTAACCAAACATAATGCGCTTTCACTAATACTTCTAATAATCCCAACTTTGCAAAGAAACCAACCGTCGGCGGGATACCTGCCATCGAAAACATTAACAATAACAGCATGAAAGCAAGCCATGGGCTGCGCGCATTCAACCCACGAAAATCTTCTAAACGATCAAATTCATTACCTTCTCTTGCCAACAACGCAATCACCGCAAACGCACCTGCTGCGACCATGACATACGTCACCATATAAAACATCGCTGCTGAATAGCCATTTTTTGTACTGGGTCCGGCAATAATACCCAGCAGCATGTAACCCATATGTGCAATCGACGAATAAGCGAGCATACGTTTTAGGCTAGTTTGCGCAATCGCCAACACATTACCAGAAAACATCGACAAAATAGCAACAGCGACTAACACCATTTGCCATTGCGCTGTCGCTGTTGGTAAAGCCCCCGCAAAAATACGCGTGGCAATACAAAACGTTGCAATTTTCGGTGCACACGCAATAAATAATGTCATACTCGTTGGTGCACCGTCATACACATCAGGCACCCACATATGAAATGGCACTGCACCAAATTTAAATAACACACCGCCTAATAAAAACACTAAGCCGACAAGCGCTAACGTATCGGCACCTTTACTCGCTGTTGTCAGCGCTGTCGCGACTTCATTTAATTGAATCGAGCCCGTCGCACCATAAATTAATGAAATGCCAAATAACAATAAACCAGTTGCCATCGCACCCATGACAAAATACTTCATTGCTGCTTCAACAGAGCGCCCAGATTTTTTATCTAACGCAATCATTGCGTACAACGACAAAGATAATAATTCCAAGCCTAAAAAAATTGTCAGAAAACTTGCTGCGGACGCCATCACCAGCATACCTAAGACGGCAAATAAACCGAGTAAATAATATTCACCGGATGCAATACGACGACCTTTTAAATATTGTCGCGTATAAATAAAAGCAAAAATAGTGGTCAATAAAACAAATAAACGCGTCAAAATCGCTAAGCGATCCAACACATACTGACCACTAAATGCATAAACGACTTGATCAAAATGCATATATTGCCAAAGCGATAAACCAAACGTTGCAATCAATGCAATCTGACATAATGCATAAGTGAGCGTGAAATTTGCATGACGTGCCCGCAACAATTCTGCTTTATTTTTATCAGCATCGTTATTTTTTCGCTGAATCACCGCAAACACATCGACAAGCATCGCAAAGCAGGTCATCGCTAATAAAAAAATCTCAGGTAAAATTAACCAAAAATCAGGCACTAATTCATTCATTCTTTTCTTTCCATTTAGGCAATCAATAATGCAAACTCAGCGAGAGCAAGTGCTCAACTGTCACATGCAATAAATTTAAAACTGGCGCAGGATATAAACCTAACCAAAACACACCGATCGCCAGCAACACATAATTTGTTTTTTCAATCCAATGCAGAGGTTGCATCATCGCTACTTGCTCGTTAGCTATCGGGCCAAAAAACACACGACGATACATCCACAGCGTATAGCTTGCAGAAAGAATCAGCGTGGTTGCCGCTAACAGCGCAACGATAAAATCTGCACGCAAAGCACTCATGATCACCATAAATTCACCGACAAAACCGGCGGTGCCGGGCAAACCTACATTCGACATTGCAAACAACATAAAAAAAGCTGCAAAAATTGGCATACGATGCGCTACACCGCCATAATCACGAATCTGCCGACTATGTGTGACATAGCGATCAGCTAAAATGCCCACGCCCAAAAACATTGCGCCCGAACCGAATGCATGTGCAATCATTTGCATCACCGCCCCTTCAATACTCAACGCAGCTGTTGCATATACACCTGTGCGTCGCATAATCTCATACACCATAAAACAACCGAGCGTAGCAAAACCCATATGCGCAATCGAAGAATACGCAATTAATTTCTTCATATCCGATTGGACGATCGCGACTAAACCAATATAAATAATCGCAATCAACGATAAAATAATCATGATCCACGCTAATTGTGCGCAGGCTTGCGGCACAATCGGCATACTAAAACGCAGAAAACCATAGACACCTAATTTCAACATTAACGCTGCCAAGACAACTGAACCGCCAGAAGGTGCCTCCGTATGCGCATCTGGCAACCATGTATGGACTGGCCACATTGGCACTTTGACAGCAAATGCTAGGAAAAATGCAATAAATACTGCAATCTCAATCGGCAACGATAATTTCAAACCATAGTATTTTGCAATTTCAAACGTGCCGGTCTGCGTATACAAATACAACAACGCAATCAACATCAAAATAGAACCTAAAAACGTATATAAGAAAAACTTGATGGACGCATAAGAACGATTACTACTGCCCCACATCCCAATACTTAAATACATGGGAATTAAAATACCTTCCCAAAAGACATAAAATAAAATCGCGTCGGTTGCCGCAAACACACCCACCATCATGCCTTGCATCACTAAAAATGCTGCCATATATTGCGCAACACGTACTTTAATTGCATGACAGCCCGCTAGGACAACTAATAAACCGGTAAAATTAGTGAGAATAATCATCGCTAGCGATAACCCATCCACACCCAACGCATAATGAATTTGATAAGCACTAATCCATAAGTAATTTTCTTGGAATTGCATCGTAAATAACGATGGGTCAAATCCAAGATACAAAGGCACACATAATAATAAATTTAATATCGCAACAGTGGCTGCAATACAACGGGCTTTATTTGCGTGCTGATCATCACCACCGAAAGCTAGGACCAACACCGCACCAAGCACAGGCAGCCACACCAATAAACTTAATAAATAAGGCGCCAAGAAATTTGTCATAAAATTTAAGGACTCAGATATAGCTGAAAAAATACTTACAGAAAAAGCATTGGCTTGCATGCGTGTTTCATCCTCACAATAACCAAATCAACAGAATGAGTAATCCTGCAGCCATGGCGAAAGCATAATGATAAAGATAACCAGTCTGTAAGCGACGACCCGCATTCGCCAGTAAACGAATTACATGTCCCGAGCCATTCACAAACAAACCATCAATCAACCACAGATCTGTCACACGATAAAAAAAACGACCTAATCCGCGCGCACCACGCACCAACACAAATTGATTAAAATCATCAAAACCGTATTTATGTTGAATAATCCAGTAAAAAAAAGAAAATCGCTGCTTTAGTAGTGTTGCCCATTGAGGGAATCCCGAATTAAATACCCATGCAGTTGCAATCCCCGCCATCACCAACCAGAAAGTCAATGTGTTGCCAGCATGTAACGCAAGACGCACTGCACCCTGATAATCTTCTGCAAGCACACCCAGCACATTATGCTGAGGTAGCACAAAAATACTCGAGCCCAATAGATGCGAGGAATCAAATAACATCGGGCCAATTAACAAACCACCAATCACCAAGCTTGGAATTGCTAAGAAAATCAAAGGAATTAACATCACCCAAGACGACTCATGGACTTTTTCACTATGCTCGCCACGGTATTTTCCATAAAATGTTAAAAATAGCGCGCGGAAAATATAAAGTGGCGTCAAAAAAGCACCTATCATCACACACACATATGCGTAATGCGCGCCGGGTGTCTGTGAGAGATGCACAGCTTCAATAATCGCTTCTTTCGAATAAAAACCTGAAAAAGGTGGTAATGCGGCCAATGCCAAGGCGCCAATAAAAAATGTTAAACAGGTAATCGGTAAGCGTGTCGCCAAACCACCCATTTTTCGCATATCCTGCTCATGATGTAAGGCAATAATCACTGAACCTGCAGCTAAGAAAAGCAAGGCTTTAAAAAATGCATGCGTTAATAAATGAAAAATAGCAGCATCATATGCTGAAGCACCTAGTCCGACAGCCATATAACCTAATTGCGACAAAGTGGAATATGCAATGACACGCTTAATATCTTGCTGAAATACCGCAAGAATCCCCATCAATAAACACGTGGTGGCACCAAGAATTAAAATTATACTCAACATGGCTGGTGAATATTCAAATAACCACGAACAACGCGCAATCATGTAAATACCGGCCGTCACCATCGTCGCCGCATGAATTAATGCAGAAATCGGCGTGGGACCTTCCATCGATTCGGGTAACCACACATGCAGTGGAATTTGTGCGGACTTACCCATCGCACCAATAAACAATAAAAGACAAATTAATGTCATGGCCGGCACCATCGTGCCAGGCCATAATGGCAGAGAAATATCTGCAACTAATGGCGCGCCTGCAAATACTGTTTGAAAATCCAACGAACCAAAACAAAATAAAATTGCCGCGAGCGCTAATACAAAACCTAAATCACCCACACGATTCACAATGAACGCTTTCATCCCACCAGCAACGGCCGCATCACGCGTAAACCAGAAACTAATGAGTAAATAAGAAACAAAACCAACCCCTTCCCATCCAAAAAACATCAATAAAAAATTATCTGCTAATACCAACGTCAACATCGCAAACGTAAATAAAGACACATAAGAAAAAAAACGTTGATAACCAGGGTCATCCGCCATATACCCCACAGTATAAAGATGCACTGCAAGCGAAATAAACGTCACAATCACCAACATCACTGCACTTAATCGGTCCACCAATAAGCCAACCGTAAAACGCGTCTCGCCCGAGACAATCCATGTATACAATGTCTCATGCACAGCTGTTTGACCCGCAAATACCAATGCCCAAACAACATACAATGACAACAGAAAACTCACTGCCACTAAACTAATCGTCACTGTATGCGTTGCACGTCGACCTATTTTTTTACCCAATAAACCCGCAACCAATGCACCAACCAATGGCAACAATAAAATAACTAGCGCAATTTTTACTAAAGAGTGGTCCATCGTCTTAACCTTTTAGGCCATCAAGTTTTTCAACCGCAATCGTACGTGCTTCTCGATACAGCACGACCAAAATTGCCAAACCAATCGCCGCTTCCGCCGCCGCAACTGTCAAAATAAAAAAGACAAACACTTGCCCCGTGACTTGACGATAAAAATGCGAAAAGACAATAAAATTAGTGTTAACCGCTAAAAACATTAACTCAATCGCCATCATAATCACGATTAAATTTTTACGATTAATAATAATGCCCGCCATCCCAATGCCAAATAATAACGCCGCAAAAGCTAACACTGCCGTGAGTGAAATCATGAAACATTCCTCATGATGCGAATACGATCTTCTTTGCGCACGGCCATTTGTGCCGCAGGATCCTGACGGCGCTGCGACTGACTATACGGTTCTTTTTTACCATGTGCTAACGCAATTGCTGCAACAATCGCTGCTAACAATAACACCGCCGCAATTTCAAATGGCCACACATACAACGTATACAGCACGCTGCCTAGTGCTGCCGTGTTGCTAACCTGAGAACTATTTTCTACAGCTAGCAACGAATTTGTTTGAGTCGATGACAGCAAATCCGTACTCCCATGTTTTAAACCTATTATTGCTAACACAGTGAGAACTAACATCACAGTTGCACCAACTAACCAATAACGTGTTAATCGTTCTGCACGGTTTTCTTGTCGTAAATTTAACATCATGACAACAAATAAAAATAACGTCATTACCGCGCCGACATAGACTAATACTAAAATTAATGCGAGAAACTCAGTGTCTAACAACAACCAAACAGCAGCTGAAGCGAAAAAAGTGAGTACTAAACACAATACGCCATTCACCGTATTTCTCACCGTAATCACCATGAACGCGGCTACAACTGCAACAGCTGCAAATAAATAAAAAAACAAAGAAGGCACTATAGAAACATCAGACGTTGTCATCACCGGTATTTCGCCTCTTCCTGTCGATCCGCTGCAATTTGTGGTTCAAACTGATCGCCAATCGCTAATAATTTTTCTTTCGTTAAAATATTTTCCCCACGATTTTCCATGTGATAATCATGAAAACGTGTCAAAACAATGGAATCCACCGGGCACGACTCTTCGCATAACCCACAATACACACATTTAAATAAATCAATTTCATAGCGCGTTGTGCGGCGAGATCCATCTTCGCGCGGTTCAGAGTCAATGGTAATCGCGAGGGCCGGGCAAACAGCTTCACATAATTTGCACGCAATACATCTTTCTTCTCCATTAGGGTAGCGCCTTAACGCATGAATCCCACGAAAACGCGGTGATGCCGGCGTCTTTTCTTCTGGATATTGAATCGTTGTTTTTCGTCGAAAAAAATAACGCGCAGTCAACAACAAGCCAGGAAAAAAATTCCATAAAGAAAAGCTTTTTAAATAATGCATTAACCGTCGCAGCATGTGCATGTCATCCTGTAAACCATGGACCAATATGATACGTAATTGCCAACGCTAGTACGGCTATCCAAATAATTGTCACTGGAATTAAAATTTTCCAACCAAGACGCATAATTTGATCGTAACGATAACGCGGGAACGTCGCTCGGAACCATAAATAACAAAACACAAAGAAGCCTAACTTGATAACAAACCATACGATGCCAGGAACAAAGGCAAAGAAACCACTTAGTGATGTGCCTTCAAACGGGGATAGCCAACCACCAGCAAATAATAATGTCGCCAGCGCAGCAACTAAAATCATATTGGCATATTCTGCTAAAAAGAAAAGCGCAAACACCGTGCCAGAATATTCCACATGAAAACCCGCCACGATTTCAGATTCACCTTCTGATACATCAAATGGCGCACGATTCGTTTCCGCAATACCCGCAATCCAGTACACTAAGAATAATGGCAACAAAGGCAACCAAAACCAATGCCATATACCGCCTGTTTGCGCAGCAACAATTTCACGAAAATTGAGTGAATCCGCTGCCATCATCACCCCGACTAATGCAAAACCCATTGCAATTTCATAAGAAATAGACTGCGCCGCTGCACGCAAAGCCCCAAATAAAGCATATTTCGAATTCGAGGCCCAGCCTGCAATCAAAATGCCATACACACCCAAAGAAGAAATGGCAAACACATACAAAATGCCTGCATTTAAATTCGCAATCACAAATGATTGGTTGACTGGAATCGCAGCCCATGCGGCTAGTGCTGTGCCAATGCTAATCATCGGTGCTAACACAAACAAAAAACGGTTTGACGCAGAAGGTAAAATGATTTCTTTATTTAATAATTTAATCACATCTGCAATAGGCTGTAATAGCCCCATGGGTCCGGCACGATTGGGGCCAATACGCGTCTGCATAAACCCAATCACGCGACGTTCCAAATACGTTAAATACGCCACGGCTAATAATAACACCAGCACAAGTGCAACAATTTTTATAAGAATCCAACCCAGCGTTAGCCATTCTGCCATCGATTACTCGCTATTTATTTCTTCGTTCAATTTAATACAAGCTCGACTGCGCCATAGAGCTTTCCTAACGCCACCGTCTCCGGAATACCACTAGGAATCCACGCCGCATTCTCAGGAATTCGACTATCCAACACAACTGGTAACTGAATACACTCATCTTCCTGTTGGACAGTCACCACAGCACCCTCTTGTATTGCATAACTTGCTGCGGTGACTGGATGTAACTTCACCACCGCTTGTGAACCGATTATTTTCTGCTGCATTTTCTGCAATGCTGGCGCTCGTCGCACCAGCGCATCCGTGGCATACAATGGAATAGTGCCAATCCGCATTAACGCCACCATATCGCTATTTCTTCTTTTAGGCACAAAACGTAAACGGAACGGCATTGGCACAAACTCACACTGTGCAACACGTTCTGCTAATTCCAGACGAATTTGCTCAGCGGATTCATAATTAAAGTCATCACATCCCAATAAATTGCCTAAGACACGCAATACTTTCCAAGCAGGTCGCGCTTCGCCAAGTGGCGGCACCACACCCGTAAACGATTGCCATGTTCCAGTGAGATTCACCAATGTGCCGGCAGTTTCTGTAAATGGCGTAATAGGTAAAATCACCTGCGCTGTTTCAAACAACATGGGATGTGAAAAAACGGAAAGTGCAATCACACTTGGTATGTTTGCCAGTACTTTTTGTAACCCGCCATCAATTGCACAATCCTCAGGCTCAACATTCAACAAAAGACAGGCTTGCTGTGGCCGTTGCAAAAATTGCATTACCGGTACACTTCCACCATCCGCTAATTTTTGTCCCGCTGGACCACGATGCGGAATTGCACCTGCCAACCATGCCCCCGCCGTATTTGCTCCATCTGTCAGCAAACCAAAACGTGCACCACATGTCAGCGCAATCTGTTTTGTTAATGAGCGAATCACCGCGGCTTCTGGATGCTGTGACGCTTGTACGCCAAGCAAAATCGTTATTTTTTTAGTTGTTTGACTTGCTTGCTTTAGTAAATCAGCGATCTGTTGATCTTGCGCAGTGATCGATGCATTCGCAAGTAGCGCATTATCTATATCACACCCTTTTGCAATGCCTGCTAACACGGAAGAAAAATATTGTGGCGCAATAATCTGTTTTAGTGCTGCTTCAAAATTGAGAACATCCTCTTGCATAGCGAGCACGATCACTTGTGCGCCGCGCTTCACAGCCGCACGAATACGCGCAGCTAACAAAGGCTGCTCATGACGAATGATTGAGCCTACTAATAAAATCACATCGCTTGTTTCTAATTCCGCAATTGGAAAATCGAACCCGGGAAATAAAGCAAACTCTGCCTCATCTGAAAAATCTGATTCACGTAAACGATAATCAATCTGCGAACTACCTAGCGCGCGCGTTAATTTTTGTAATAAATAAAATTCTTCTAACGTAGCATTTGGTGTGGCTAATGAGACAATCGGTGTTGATGCTGCATCAGCTTGCATTTTTTCTGCCGACATCGCTGCACGCAAACGATCGGCTGCTGCAGATAATGCCGTTTGCCAATCTGTTTCTTGCCAACCGTCCGCAGTACGAATCAAAGGCTTTGTTAATCGATCTTGTGAAGATAAGCCTTCATAACTAAAACGATCACGATCGGATAACCATGTTTGATTAATATCGGTATTTTCACGTGGTACCACGCGCATCACTTTACCATTGCGCACATGCAGATTGATATTTGCGCCTAATCCATCATGCGGTGCAATCGAGGGAAATTGTTGTAACTCCCACGCGCGCGCTTTAAAGCGAAACGGTTTTGACGTCAACGCACCCACAGGACAAAGATCAATAATATTGCCTGACAACTCCGATGTGACAGCTTGTTCGACATACGTCCCAATCTGCATTTGACCACCACGTCCCGTCGCGCCCAATTCACGCACGCCAGCAATTTCCTCCCCAAAACGGACACAACGTGTACACTGAATACACCGCGTCATTTCTGTGGCGACAAGTGGACCAATGTCTTTATCTTTTACGGATCGTTTACCTTCATTGTAATAAGAATCCGCACGACCAAAACCTAAACTCAAATCTTGTAATTCACACTCACCACCTTGATCACAAATCGGACAATCTAAGGGATGATTTATTAATAAAAATTCCATCACCGCTTTTTGTGCATCTGTTGCACTTTTTGAACGCGTTGAAATCTTCATGCCAGGTGCGACAGGCGTCGCGCACGCAGGTAACGCTTTTGGTACTTTTTCCACTTCGACTAAACACATGCGGCAATTTGCAGCAACGGATAGATGCTTGTGATAACAAAAACGCGGAATATAAATTCCCGCCGCATCTGCAACCTCTATCACCATCTGGCCCGGTTTTGCTGTTAAAGACTGCCCATTAATTTCTATTTCAATGTCTGGCATTACGCGTCTACCTCACACTGACCTGCCCGCTCAATATGCGCAACAAATTCATGACGAAAATGCCGCAAGAATCCATCCACTGGCCAAGCTGCTGCTTCACCAAATGCACAAATCGTGCGGCCTTCAATATTTTTTGCCACCCGCTGCAAATTATCGAGATCAGCAAGTGTGCCATGTCCTTCTTCAATACGATGCACTAAACGATAAATCCAGCCCGTGCCCTCCCGGCAAGGCGTACATTGTCCGCAGGATTCATCCTGATAAAAATGCGAAATACGGCGCAACATTTTTACCATACAGACGGTTTCATCCATCACAATCACCGCGCCTGACCCTAAACCTGAGCCTGCTTTTTGCAATGCATCGTAATCCATGGTGATATCCATCATGATCTCAGCTGGCAATACCTTCATCGAAGAACCACCAGGAATCACCGCTTTTAATTTTCGACCGCCTTTCATCCCGCCCGCTAAGGCAAGCAAGTCACGAAACGGTGTCCCTAACGGCACTTCATAATTTCCCGGTTTTTCAACATGCCCGGATACACAAAAAATTTTACACCCGCCATTATTTGGTTTGCCTAAACCTAAAAACCACTCCGCACCTTTTTCTAAAATCACCGGCACGGCCGCGAATGTCTCAACATTATTAATCGTTGTGGGTTTACCATATAAACCAAATGCCGCAGGAAACGGTGGCTTAAAACGCGGCATGCCTTTTTTCCCTTCCAACGATTCCATCAATGCCGTTTCTTCACCGCAAATATAGGCACCCGCACCAAGATGTGAATAAATATCAACATCCATCCCTGTGCCTAAAATATTTTTTCCTAATAATCCTGCTGCATATGCCTCTTTTAATGCTTGTTCGAAACGCTGCCAAGGCTCATGGAATTCACCACGAATATAGTTATAAACAACCGATGCACCCATTGCATAGGCTGCAATGGCCAACCCTTCAATTAATTGATGCGGATTAAAACGTAAAATATCACGGTCTTTACACGTGCCAGGCTCACCTTCATCTGCATTACACAACACATATTTTTGCCCAGGCAGATCGTGTTTCAGAAAACTCCATTTTAATCCGGTCGGAAAACCTGCGCCGCCACGACCACGCAGCGCAGATAATTTCAATGCATCAATAATTGTCGATGGCGGAATTTTTTCTTGTAAGATTTTTTTCCATTGTACATAACCGCCTGCACTAACATACGTTGCCAACGTCCAAGACTCCGCAAGATGGCGTGTACGAAAACAAATGGCATTTAATTGTAGATTACTCATGGCGCAACCCTTCTAGCAGGGTATCAATTTTTTCTGGTGTCAATTGTTCATAATAATTTTCGCCGATCTGACACGCAGGCGCCGCTGTGCAAGCCGCTAGACATTCCACAGAACGCAACGTAAATTGACCATCTGCTGTCGTTTCACCCACTTGAATGCCTAAGCGTTTTTGTAAATGCGCCATAATATCTTCTGAACCACGTAATAAACACGAAACATTCGTACAAACATCAATGATATGTCGACCGACAGGTTTCAAATGAAACAAAGAATAAAACGACGCCACTTCATACACGGCAATCCGCGGCATAGCCAAATAATCAGCCACCGCATTCATTAATTCCGTTGTTAGCCAACCGCCATTTTCTCGTTGCACAATCATTAACGCTTGCGTCACACCTGAACGTTTTTGTTCTGGTGGATAACGCAACAACCATTGATCAATTTCAGCACGCACACTCGCTGAAAGCTCAACACGCTCAGAACAGGCTGTTTGCTCAGATTGCCCCATCACCGGTCAATTTCTCCAAAAACAATATCGAGACTCGATAAGATCGCGACGACATCCGCAATCATGTGACCACGGACCAATTCTTCCAGCGCTGCTAAATGTGAAAAACCTGCAGCACGCACTTTCAAACGATACGGTTTATTTGCTCCATCTGATACCGCATATACACCAAATTCCCCTTTAGGATGCTCAATGGCAGCATACGCTTCGCCTTCTGGCACACAATAGCCTTCTGTCATTAATTTAAAATGATGAATCAACGACTCCATATCTTTTTTCATGTCGACACGCTTAGGTGGAACGATTTTATGATCAGCAGAAACCACCGGCCCGGGATGCCGACGCAACCAATCCACGCATTGACGAATAATCCGATTGGATTGACGCAGCTCTTCCACACGAACTAAATAACGATCATAGCAATCGCCATTCACGCCCACAGGAATATCAAAATCCAATTTGTGATAAACTTCATAAGGCTGTTTCTTACGTAAATCCCACGCGACACCAGAACCACGTAACATCGGGCCCGTAAAGCCAAGCGCTATGGCGCGCTCAGGCGAAACAACGCCGATACCCACTGTTCGCTGTTTCCAAATGGGATTATCAGTTAACAATGTTTCATATTCATCAATACATTTGGGAAATCGTTGCGTGAAATTTTCAATGAAATCTAATAACGACCCACTACGATTTTCATTTAATCTCGCGACATCCTGTGTATTATGCCAACGAGAGGCTTGATATTGCGGCATCTTTTCCGGCAAATCACGATACACACCGCCAGGTCGATAATAAGTCGCATGCATTCTTGCGCCAGAAACCGCTTCGTAACAATCTAATAAATCTTCTCGCTCACGGAAACAATACAAGAAAACCGACATCGCACCTAAATCTAGTCCGTGCGCACCTAACCACAATAAATGATTTAAAATACGCGTAATTTCATCAAACATCACACGAATATATTGCGCACGCACTGGCACATCGATGCCCAGCAATTTTTCAATCGCTAAAACATAACCATGCTCATTACACATCATGGACACATAATCTAATCGGTCCATATAACCAATACTATGATTCCATGGTTTCGTTTCTGCTAATTTTTCTGTCGCACGATGCAACAAACCCACGTGTGGATCTGCTCGCACAATCGTTTCACCATCTACTTCAAGAATAAGACGTAACACACCATGTGCCGCAGGATGCTGCGGCCCAAAATTAAACGTGTAATTACGAATTTCTGGCATGCGCTCATTCATGCGGTTTCTCTCCCACAGATGCAGCACGAATCACTTTAGGTTCTAGTACACGCGGCGCAATACTGACTGGCTCATAGACTACGCGCTTTGCTGTCGCATCATAACGCGCCTCAACATGCCCACTAATAGGAAAATCTTTTCGAAAGGGATGGCCAATAAAACCATAATCAGTCAATAACCGACGCAAATCTGGATGACCATCAAACACGATACCAAACAAATCAAACGCTTCACGCTCAAACCAATTCGCTGCCGGCCAAACTTCTATGACAGAAGGGAGACGCAAGTCCAACTCATCCAGAAAAATTTTTACACGTAAACGCTGATTATTTTTTAGCGATAACAAATGAAACACAGCAGCAAAACGATTTTTAGCCAATTGATTTTGTTGACTGGCAGCATCCATTGCTAAACGATCAACACCACGCTCAAACCCTTTACCCGTTGCACGCGTGGTCTCCCACTCTGCGCAGCCATAATGCAAATAATCCACGCCACAGACATCAATCAACATGTCAAATGCAAAATCCGCATGATCTCGCAGCGTCAAAGCAATCATTGGCCAATGATGCCTTGCAATATGCAAAGTTAACTCATTGCGCACTAACGCACACTGCAAAAGTTTTTCACCAAAAACTGTTTGTAACTTTAAAGACAGCGCTTGGAGATCCGCCATGTCTTTCCCCTAATTATCGTTCAATCACTCTGCGCCGAATTTTTTTCTGTAGTTGAATAATACCGTATAACAACGCTTCTGCAGTTGGAGGGCAACCAGGGACATAAATATCCACAGGCACAATACGATCACAACCACGCACCACAGAATAAGAATAGTGATAATAGCCGCCACCATTGGCGCACGATCCCATCGAAATAACCCAACGGGGCTCTGCCATTTGATCGTAAACCTTACGCAAAGCAGGTGCCATTTTGTTGCATAATGTACCTGCCACAATCATCACATCCGATTGCCGCGGGCTTGGTCGAAACAATAAACCAAAACGATCCATATCATAACGCGCAGCACCTGCATGCATCATTTCGACAGCGCAACACGCCAGACCGAATGTCATCGGCCACATCGAGCTACCTTGCGCCCAAGCAACCAACTTATCTAACGACGTCAGTAAAAATCCTTGTTCTTGCATACCAGGTAAATTCATTCCCACTCGAGCGCCCCTTTTTTCCACTCGTAAATAAATCCAACAACTAATATGCCAAGAAAAATGCCCATCGCCGTCATGCCAAACCAACCAAAACGACGAAAAACAACCGCCCACGGCACAAGAAATGCTGTTTCCAAATCAAAGATAATAAATAAGATCGCAACGAGATAATAACGCACATCAAATGGCGCGCGCGCATCATCAAATGCTTCAAAGCCACATTCATAAGGCGAATTTTTTGCAGCGTTAGGACGTTTAGGACCAAGAAACCAACCAAGAAGTGGCACGGCTACACCGAGCACGCCACCAACTAACATGAATAGGAGAACCGGTAAATAATTTTGCGGCACTGACTTCCTCCACTATTGGTGCCGAAGGTGGGACTCGAACCCACACGGCTTGCGCCACCACCCCCTCAAGATGGCGTGTCTACCAGTTTCACCACTTCGGCCAATGCTTTTTTACTTACGTTACCGTCAACACACAATTTTTATCTTTTCATCTATTTTATTTTTTTACTCTTTTCCCGACACTGGCAACGAGGGAATTGCCGGCACAGTTGATGCCTTTACTGGCTCAGCAGCAGCTTGTGCAGCTTTTTGTGCTTCTTCTTTTTGTAATAGCTCTCTTACCGGCAATGGCAATCCAGTATGCGCTTGCTTTGCTGCATGACTCGCCATCCAATTTAAAGAAATGCTCGTCACGAAAAATACTGCGAGAAACGCCATTGTCAATTTCAGCATGAATGACCCGGCGCCACGGCTACCAAATACTGTTTGCGATGCACCCGCACCAAATGCTGCACCAACAACAGCACCTTTACCCTGCTGCACCATCACTAATGCAATCAAGCAAATTGCCACAAAAATATGAACGACTAAAACTAATTGATACATTTTTACCCTCTTAGGGATGCACCTTGAAAAAGCCGGGCCATTCTACCCTGCCGCCGCGCAGATTGCCAAAAAATCTTCTGCTTTTAATGAAGCGCCACCGACCAGCGCGCCATCGATCGCCGACATTGCGAACAATTCTGCTGCATTATCCGCTTTCACACTGCCACCGTAAACAATTCGTAACGTTTTCGCAAACGCTTCATCGCACTCTTTTGCCAACCAGTCTCGTATAAACACATGCACCGCTTGTGCTTGCGCAGGCGTTGCAGACACGCCAGTCCCAATTGCCCAGACAGGTTCATAAGCAATCACCGCTTGCTGAAACGCTGCTTGCCCTGCACGCGCCAATACAGGGGCCAATTGTGCGGCAATGACTTCCTCTGTACGTTGCGCCGCTCGCTCGGCCGCTGTCTCGCCCACACAAAGGACAGGGCACAATCCCATTTCAGCGGCTACCTGAAATTTTACAGCGACCTCTTCCGATGTCTCACGAAACAATTGTCGTCTTTCCGAATGCCCCACCAAGACATACTGACACCCAACATCTTTTAACATCGCAGCGGAAACTTCGCCCGTAAACGCGCCGGCTGCTGCTGGATAAAGATTTTGTGCGCCCAAAAAAATAGCCGTGTTTTGTAACGCAGCACGCACTGACAACAAATGCAAAAACGCCGGAAATAAAACAATCTCGGCTGTGACAGGCTGTGATGCCACCCCCTGACGAATTGCTTGCACCAATGCAGACACCGACGCTTGCACACCGTTCATTTTCCAATTGCCACCAATCCATTTTTTTCGCGTCATAAGCACTTCTTTTTGATTCAACTTATTTTTACCCCGGATTTTCTAAACTTAATACGCCGGCATTATAATCATAAGCAAATAACTCTGCATACCGCCCCCATTCAATCACCGTACTTAATACCCGCGCTGCTTCTTTATCCGTTAACCAGTCTTCAAGCAACGACAAAAAATTTTCTTCTAACGCACGATGCCGCGGATGACGCATCAATTGATCATGGATATAACGTGCTAACGGCACATATTTTTTTAAATGCGCTAAAAAGATTTTTTTTCGCTCGAGAATATCGGCTTCAACAAACGCACGGCCTTCTTCTGTAATCGTAATATCACCGCGTGACACACGTGCAAAACGCAAAATTTCCAGTAATTCTGTTAAAGGAAATAATTCATCAATATCCAGCATTAACGTTTCTGCCACCACTGGCAAATCCATTTTGCCATTATTTTCTGGTGCATTAAGTGTTTCCAACAATCCGGTAATTTCCGCTATGCTCGCTTCTGGTAGCCGGTAACCAATATCAATGATTGTTTGACCCGTTTTTGTTTCTTCTTGTGTTTGCACTTGGGTTGTCATCATCATATAAACGCGATCAACTTGATTTCTCACACGCGGATCTAATTCGTTACGCGGATGCGGCAAAGTGACTTTTAATTCACCGCGCACACTGCCAGGATTACTATTAAAAACAATAATTCGATCCGCCAATAACGCCGCTTCTTCAATATTATGTGTCACAAAAATAATGCCATGAATGCCTGTTTTTCGTGACTGCCATAAATCTAATAAATCGCTTTTTAAATTATCTGCTGTTAATACATCTAATGCAGAAAACGGTTCATCCATTAACAAAATATCAGGATTCACCACCATCGCGCGCGCAAACCCAACACGCTGTCGCATACCGCCTGATAATTCTTTAGGTAATGCAGATTCAAATCCATCCAAACCAATCGTATCAATGGCTTTTAACGCGCGCTCGCGCCGTTCATCACGATCAATCCCTAATGCTTCTAATCCTAACTCCACATTTTGCAACACGGTCAACCAAGGTAATAATGCGAAATTTTGAAATACCATCGAAATGCCACGCGCTGGTCCATGCACTGCTTGACCACGATAAAAAACCGCACCTTCCGTCGGCCGAATGAGTCCTGCAATAATCCGCAATAAAGTCGATTTACCTGAGCCAGATTTCCCTAGAATTGCAATAATTTCACCTTCTGCCATGCGAAAATTGACATCTTGCAACACTAATAAATCTTGCTGACGATCGCCTTTACGAAAACTTTTTCCAACATTCACGACATCAATCAGCGGACTCTTTTCTTCAGCCTGCATGCCTAACCTCACTCAATCTAGCTGAAAACGTCTTTCAGCAAATACATACAATGGCCGCCACACCAGCCGATTAAAAATAAGCACTAACGTACACATTACCCCAATGCCCAAAGCCATTTGTAAAAATTCACCACGCGTCGTGCACTCCGCAATAAATGCACCCAAGCCTGTTGCGGCTAATTTTGTTTGCCCCCAGCTGACAACTTCTGCCACGATACTGGCGTTCCATGCACCGCCTGCCGCAGTAATCGCGCCAGTCACAAAATAGGGAAAAATACCTGGTAAAATTAACCGTCGCCAACGCAACCAACCCGTCACACCAAAATTATCGGTCGCTTGCAATAAATCTTTTGGAATCACAGAGGCACCTGCAATCACATTAAAAAGTATGTACCACTGCACGCCAATCATCATTAAAAAAGTTACCCAGATATCGACATTTAAGTGATACCGCACAATCGCAATCACAACGACGGGATAAAGCAAATTCGCTGGAAACGCCGCAAAAAATTGTGCCAATGGTTGCACAATCGCCGCAATCCGCGGACGCAATCCTGCCCAAACACCTACTGGCACCCAGATCAAGGATGCAATCATAATCACAAACAAGACACGCAATGCCGTGCATCCACCCAAATACATCACATGCGCTAACGAATATAAAGGGATATGCTGCAAAATATAAATCACAGAAAAAATCATACTAAACAGAACCAAACACATGAAGACGCCATTCAAAAATCGCTCAGAAAAAAAAGAATTTTTCATTATACGTTTGGTGTGCTTGATCGTTGGCTGTGAACGCAAAAAAGAAAGATTAATGAAATTTTCCATCACACGATGAATCAAACTGCCAAAACGCCGCAAGATGCGTGTTCGCAAAAATAAATCAATCACCCAAGAAATCGATTCCTTTTCTGATGCTACCTGCTCAGCGCGAAATTTCTCTGCCCAAACGATTAATGGCCGAAATAATAATTGGTCATATAATAAAATAACAATCAACATCGCTAAAATCGCATAACCAATTGCGACAAAATCCGCACGCTGAATCGCTAAGGCAATATACGAACCAATCCCTGGCAACATAATTTGTTGATTAGCAACAGAGACAGCTTCCGAAGCCACTACAAAAAACCAACCAGCCGACATGGATAACATCATATTCCATAACAATCCTGGCATGGAAAATGGTACATCGATTCGCCAAAAACGTTGCCACGCAGATAAATGAAACATTTTTGCTGCTTCACGTAATTCTAAAGGCACAGATCGTACGGTTTGATAAAATCCCAGCGCCATATTCCATGCTTGACTCGTAAAAATGGCAAAAATCGCTGCGCACTCTGGTCCCAATAAACTACCTGGAAATAACGCAATAAATGCTGTAATCGCTGCAGATAAAAAACCAATCACGGGAATGGACTGACAAATATCAATGACTGGAATAATAAAACGACGCGCGCGCGTACTTTTCGCTGCCCATGTACCAAAAATAAACGTAAACAGTAAAGAAAATAACATAGCAATTAACATGCGTGACACAGTACGTAAAGCATAACTCGGCAAAGCATGCGGACTTAATGAAATAGGAATCACTTGACCTAAATGATACGGCACCGTCATCTGCCGCGCATTCCAAGCAAGCATAGCAATCACCGCAAAGACTAACAGCAACGCGACAACATCCCAGTAATTGGGATACAAGCGCGCACGCCAAACTGCCTGAATTGGATTTCTTGGCTGATTCATTTTTTACTCCCAACCACTCCTGCGGCACATTATCGGTGGTGCAGCCTTGCGGTTCAAGAAAGCCAATTTTTTTTATATGCCAAGCGATCGCCCACCATCGACTGCCCAAACTTGACCCGTGACATACTCTGCCTCTTGCACTAAAAAACGCACCGTTTTTGCAATATCAATCGGGTCACCATGACGGCCTAACGGCGTTTGCGCTAGGATTTTCTGCTTCATCGCATCGGATAAAGTATTCACCCCTTCTGGCCACGCCACAGGACCTGGCGAAATGGCATTCACACGAATCGCTGGCGCCAACTCTTTTGCTAGCACTTTGGTTAACATTAATAATCCAGCCTTTGCCACACAATACACTGAATAATCTAATAGGGGTCGCTCACCATGAATATCACAAATATTGACAATCGAGCCCTGCGTTAAACGTAAATGGGGTGCCGCCGCTTGTGACAGAAAAAAAGGCGCTTTTAAATTACTATCTAGCAAGCCATTCCACGCTATTTCATCTACTGTCCCTAAAGGCGTCGGATAAAAACTTGATGCATTATTCACTAAGACATCGAGTCGACCAAACAGTGAGACTGCCACTGCAACCTGCTCCGCCAATTGCTCAATTGGCGCCGCTAAATCCTGTTGCAGCAATTTCACAGACCCAGCACGCTTAGCATTCAACCTTGCAGCAAGCTGCTCTGCTGCCTCTTGTGAACGATAATAATGCAATACAATATTCATCCCTGCGGCGTGTAATGTCCTAACAATTTCTGCGCCAACACGCCGCGCCCCGCCTGTTACCCATACCACTGGTATTTTCATGATGATATACCCATAATCGCGCGATGAACTTACCTGAACCGTCTGCCACCGACCTACTCCGAAGTGATGCACTGCTTGCTGACATCTGTACGGAAATTGAAAAAAATAACGGCGCAATCTCCTTTGCCCGTTACATGGATAGGGCACTCTACACGCCTTCACTAGGTTATTACAACGCGCAGCACACAGTCTTTGGAACAGACGGTGATTTTATCACTGCACCCACGCTATCACCCCTTTTCGCCCGCTGTCTCGCTCAAAATTGTGCCACTGTGTTAAACGTGATGCCCCATGGCTGCCTTGCAGAAATCGGCGCTGGCAATGGCATGCTTGCTCGCGATCTTTTGCTGGCACTGCAAGACGCAGAGACTTTACCTCGCGCCTATTACATCATCGAGATTAGCCAACCATTACGGCAACAACAGCACGCTTTATTGCAACGCGATTGCCCCGCACTCCTCGAGCGCATTCACTGGTTAGATCAGTTACCCGATGCGTTTTCCGGTATCGTCATTGCGAATGAAGTCCTTGATGCTTTGCCCGTCCATTGCTTTACTATTCACCCACAAACCATTCTTGAACGCGCTGTCGGCATACAAGATCATCAATTGCAATGGTTAGAAAAACCAGCGTCCCGCTTATTAGTAAATAGCATTGAAAAAATAAGGGAAAAATACGAATTACCGACTGGTTATCAATCCGAAATACGACTAGCACTCACCCCATGGATCCAAGCTATCGCAAATAAATTACAACACGGTTGTGTCTTATTATTTGATTATGGCTATGGCCGACGCGAGTATTATCATCCTGCTCGCCAGCAAGGTACCCTGACATGTTTTTATCGTCACTATCGACACAACAACCCATTTTGTTGGCCGGGATTACAAGACATCACCGCACATGTCGATTTTACTGCTGTGGCGGAAGCGGGCACAGATGCTGGCCTTCATCTTACTGGCTTTACCACACAGGCACATTTTCTATTAGACTCTGGCCTGCTGACAACCTCGCCAACACAGCTATCGCCCAAAGAATTATTCGCCCAAGCACAAATCATTAAAACACTGACGCTGCCCTCGGAAATGGGCGAAGTCATCAAAGTCATGGGGTTTCATACCGATTCCGCACGCGCCATTGCCCTGCCTGGATTTTCTGGGCTACAACGCGGGGACAGACGCCACGAACTTCAGGTATAATCCGCAGCCTTTTAATTGCTGTTTACTAGGGTCTGTTGACAATTGGTTATTTTTAATCATTTTACGAGAAAACACGATGTTTTCGAGAATCAAATCCAATCAGGAAGAATGTATTTGATGTTAAAATGATTAAAAATAACCAATTGTCAACAGCACCTATATTTCATCGAGGAAACGACACTGTGACCCGCTTTGCGACAATTGAACTGCACAAGGATGCGCTCGCCTTTTCTGCCGGCCATCTCATGGTGCTTTCAGCCAGTGAGCGTGAAACCTTACATGGTCATGATTACCGTGTCGCTGCAGCTTTTTATACGGCGCTTGGTGAAAATGGCCTTGCCCTCGATCTGCGCGAATATCGCGATAAACTACAAGCCCTTTGCGAAACGCTGGATTATCATTTCATTTTACCGGGCAACTGCCGCCATCTGACTATTCAAGACCATCCAACGGATACACAGCAATGGCAATTGCGTTTCAATCAAACAAACTTTGCTTTATTGAAGAAAGACGTGATGATCTTACCCATCTCCAATGTCACACTCGAAGAACTCTCCTTTTGGTTTCTGCAGCAATTAACCACACATCCTGATGACCTGAACAATCAAGGCATTTATGGTATGCGGATGACTGTCTTTAATGGCCGCAATGAGTCGGGTAGCGCAGAATGGGGAAGATTCAGTTAGGGTCTGTTGACACTCGAAGTTATTTTTCCCAGAATGACTTCGCCTCTTCCACACGGGAATAGGCAATGACTCACAAGGATAGCTGCATGCGAGGATTCCCCAAAAAAGTTGGTATCGCGTTACTTCCCTTTTTCCTCGGCAGCTGTTCTTTTAACCCTTTCACCACCGATAATCATTTAACTGGCTCTGCCAGTGGCGCTGCCATTGGTGCTGTTGCCGGTGGGGGCGTGGCAGGTTTATTGGGTGGTAATCGTGCGGTGATTGTCCTCTCTGCCCTAACAGGTGGCGCGCTCGGTTATTACGTCACGACACTCACTGCAGCGGCGGCGGGCATTCAAGCAGCAGGTGGCATCGTCTTCGTACAAGGTGACTATGTCACCATCAATCTACCCACTGATCCTATTTTTGATAGCAACTCTTCTGAACTTCTTCCCGCCGCAACACCCGCGCTTGAGAGTGTCATTGCTGTGCTCAACCATTTTCCCAATAACAGCATTATTGTCTCAGGCAATACCAGCGGCTTCGGAACACATCGTCATGAACGCAAACTCAGTGAAAAACGTGCCAGTGAAGTCGCCCATTTTCTCTGGCAGCATGGCATTAGCAGCGGCTGCAAAGATTCACCGCCTTCACATCAACTAGATTGTGCACGCACGATTTACGTCGGTTACGGGGACTTCTTTCCCATTGCAAATCACATTCGGGCGGTCAGTATTCGCCAAAATAGCCGCATTCAAATCACTGCGTACCCACCGCATGGCACACGACATGCCAGCGCCAGTGACCAACTGTTTGCAAATATTGGCTCACCACAAGACGCAGTGAATGCTGGTATCTACACAATGCCTACAGAGACCAGTATGCCACCAACTTGGAAAGATCCATCTATTGGCTCTGGTGAAGAACCTATTAGTTCTGCACAAAAGTCTGTTTATTATAAATAAAACTTTTTAATGCCATAAGCCGGCCCTAGTCTCACGGCCTATTTTTAGGTCAACTCACTGATTTTATTGAAAAAAAATGAATTTTTTATCTTACTGATTTTATTCATATTTTTTAAAAAAATATTTTTTTATAATATAATCAATAAGTTGAATGTAAAAAATTGGTCTCGCTAAGTATCAAAATAAAATCTATCTTATTTAATCAATTCTTGAACACTTATTGTAAAATTTTGTTATTATTGTTCACACGTTGATCATAACCTAGCAGCACTATCCATTGCTTAGTTTGCTCAATTCGCACCAAACACTTAAACGATTTAATTTTATGAAGAGAGGCAACACATGTTCAAACGTCTTTCTGTCATTTTACTCACGACAGTACTTGGCTTTAGCACTGCCGCATTTGCCAAGGACTTAACAGTGAGTGCAGATGACATTATCGGAAACCAAGACTACTTGTATTATGAGCATCACGTTGTGACGGGCGATCCTCGCGTACTACCTGGTCAAATACAAAGAGATGTCATCTACAGCGGTGTAGAGACGAGTGCCATTAATCAGATCTTAACAACCATTCAGAGTGAATTTTCTAACGTCGCTCCCAATACAGCCAGCTTTTACATTACTTTAGGTTATGTAAAAAAAGGAACAAGTAATGCGATCATTCCTGCCAATTGCCGTAATTTGCAGCTCAATGAGAGACTGCATGTCTTACTAACAGAAGCCAATGGCTGCAAATTGCAATAAATAAATCAATACGCTCAAAAAAATAAACCCCCTATTTTCTTAGCATCAAAAAGAAAATAGGGGATTTTTTTACCCTTGATAAACTAACCATCAACATATCTAAAAAATTATTTATCTCTATTCCCTGATATTTGCTATTTTTATATTTTCTCCATTTTGTATTACACTCTTCTATCTGATATCTTTTATCTTTACCTAATATCACTAAAAAAATTCTTAGCATTTTAAAAATCATTTCGTATAAAAAAATAACAACTTATTACTAAAGGGTGCTATGCTAAAGTCATCACTTGAAGAAAAATATGCAGAAGAAAAACCTCTATTAGAAACAAAGGATGAAAAAACCAAAGATTCAGAGAAAGAATTTGTGATGGTCAAATTAGAAGAACAAAAAAATTTTCATTTACCAAATGATCATCTGCATTCTTCTTTTCCATTTGCATTTTCACAGCAAGCAATACGCAGATCAATGATAGCCATAAAAGATCCTACACCATGGGCAATGGATGAAGAAAAAAAAGCACCAACAGAATCTAGGCAAAACAATCCCTTTTTATTATTTGCCCATCAATCGCCTAACTTACCTGAGCATAAAAATACAATTGATGCTGATATATTAATAGATAATTTACTAAGTGCACATTGCATTCTGAAAGAAAAATACAATGAATTATATACAGAAGGCATCCGCAAAAAAATTGACTGCCGACACACACATAAAAAATTATCCTGCCAAGAGACAATTTTCATTCTCGTTTTTGCAACTAGCTTTGCCATTGCCGGCGGCATAATCGCAGAAAATTTCAGTCATCCTAAAAATAAAATGGGAAAATTTTATGCCGCGATTGAAGGAGCTGGCATTGGATTACTCATTGCTGTTGGCACATTACTTATCGCTCTAGAACTTTATAATAAATATATTAAAAGAAAGTATTTAAAACCAGGCGTTGCGTCTATTGAAAAACTTTTATATTATTTTCCTTCTACTGAAAACCATTTACTTATACAAAATCTCAAAAATTATTTAGAAGAAAATCGACTTCTAAAAAGAAAAATGCCTTATCAACAACTCACTAAATTACCTCTTACTGAAGTATGCGGATATATTTTCTACATGGAGATCTATAAAAATCCAAATCAATACGCCATATCAAAGTCATCAAATGGATTCTATATTAACAAACTAAAGCAGAAATATGCCCAAGAAATCCAGATACTTTCTAATAAAATTCATTTTAGATCCATGACAAACAAAAAAAAATCGCCCATTGAAGAAGCGCTTCTCGATAAACAAGCACGAGAAGCATGTCTTCATTTTTGTGAAAATTTCACTGACTTTTCATATGAACAACAAGGACTATATAATGATGAAAAAAACGAATCTGTACAATTGGGAAAAGAAAGACAATTTAGAAGATAAAAAAAATGGACTCACTGATCCTCTACTCTCCAGCATCACGATCGATATAGATAACAAAAATAAAAAAGAAAAAACAATAGGGAAAAAAGAAGAAAATCAATTAATGAATAAAACGTCTTATTTTGCAACAAACTCTTTTTTCTTTCCAGCACACACCTTACCGATAGATGAAAAATACACGGCTATTGATCACCTCATTGATGAGTTACTCGATGCATATCATGATTTAAAAACGTACCATGCAAAAAAACAACAACTCATGGAAAATGACATCAATACAAGTTGTCATTTCGCTTGCACGCTGACTTTATTCTCATTAACCGTTTCTGGGATGAGCGCACTTGCCGGTTATGCTTCTTCGCATAAAAAAGAACACGCTTTTACACACGCCGCAATCACTGCTTTAATTGGTTTTTTTGCTAGCCTTATTTTTTTTACAACAATTTATTCGATTTATGAAGCAAACAAAGACAAAAAATCTGCACCGTTACTTATTGAAAATTACTCTCTTCATGATTTAAAAAATATATACCCAGATAATTATGAACATATTCAACTCAAACTTAAAAGCATACTTCATCACCGTGATTACTTATACGGTGAAGATTGGATAAAAATCATTAACGATTTAAATATCAAAAAAATTTGCGGCTTATTGCTCAGTGTTGAAGAAAAAAATCTACATCCCAAAAAATATGGCTATTACTTAACGCAGTTTCAAGCAGAGCCAGATTATGGCAGTTTATCAACCTCTGTATTTTTTGAAAATATGTATCATGAGAGAAAACACAGTAAAATTAATGAAGAAAAAGATGAAGCAATTAATAGCACTGCTATGCGGAGATACTCTATTTAGTCAAACGTCGATAACAGAATCGCCCAATAAAATAAAAAAATAATTACAATTTATTCTGCAACGCCGCCCAAACGCTCTCTGGTGTGAGTGAAGCAAGACACGGCGGCATAATTAACCGCCCCGCAGACGTGCGCGCACCTGCAACGCCTTCATACGTACAAGTCCGGCCAAAACATGGCGCGCAGGCAGGAAACGTGGCCGACAACGACAATTGTGAGCGACCTAGTGCACCAGTTAATCCCGGGCTCGTTGGCCCATACAATGAAATTGCTGGCACAGACAACGCGGCAGCCAAATGACCCAACCCCGTATCCAAGCCAACTACACCACGCGCGCCCGCCAAAATACACGCCATGTCTGCTAACGTTTGCTTTGGCAACACTTCAATAAACGCTGAGCCTGCCGCAAGACGTTCTGCCCGCGCCTGCTCTTCTGCATTGCCATATGTGATTTTCACACGAAATTGATTTTTCCCCGCCAATTCTGCCAACGCAATCCAATACGACTCTGGCCACAGTTTTGTTTGCCACGTCGTCCCATGTAAAAAAACCAAGTAGGCAGAGTCATTCGTTACAGAGACAAATCGCTGTCGATCAATGCCATAATCCGGCATCGTATTTGGCATGGCATACCCTAAAGCTGCCGCAAACAATCCCCTAACACGCGCAATCGCATGTTGTTTTTTCGCAATCGGAAAAGCATCTTGATAAAAAAATGCCGCCAATGACTCACGCGCAGAAGTACGATCCAGTCCTGCTCGTTTCCCATGCGCACACGCTGCAATCAATGCACTTTTTAGTAAGCCTTGCGCATCAATCACATAATCATAATGATGCGAACGTATCAGCGCATAAAAATCTCGCATGGCGCGCCATGTTTGACGTGAAAATAACCGTCGACGCCATGTACGTATCGCCACCGGAATCACACGATCCACCTGCGAGTGCCATGCCGGAATTTCCGCAAATTGTTGCTCTACCACCCAATCAAAACGAACCGCAGGCAGCGCCTGCGCTGCGTCTGTCAATGCCGGTAACGTATGAATAATGTCGCCCATCGACGAGGTTTTCACAATCAAGACACGCATTAAGACGGCAACTCCTGCAATGCAGCTAACACCTGCGATGGCGTTAACTCACGCATACAACGATGATGCTGCAAAGGACACTCACGCTGAAAACACGGTTGACACGCCAAAGACAACTGTAAGACTTTTGCAGCTGGATGCAATGGTGGCGTAAAGCGCGGACTTGTTGGACCGTACACGGCAATCAAAGGTTTATTCAGCGCCGCAGCGACATGCATCAAACCAGAATCATTTGTCACAACAGCCGTGACACCTGACAATAAATCTATTGCTTCCTCTAACTTGGTTTTTCCCGCTAAATTAATGCAGCCATCGCCACTTGCCACTGCAATTTCTTCTGCAACGGTTCGATCGGCAGGCGAACCTAATAACCAAACTTGCCAGCCCTCACGTATTTTTTCCCGCGCAACATCTGCATAATATTCCGCCGGCCAGCGCTTGGCTGCACCGAATTCCGCCCCTGGACATAATGCCAAAATGGGTTGCGTTGTATGCTCTAAACCTTGTTTCTCAACAGCACGCACAAATGCTTCCGATGAAACTGTCAATATTGGATACGGATAGGGATCAGGTAAAGCAGCATTCGCTGGCAATCCGAGCGCCATAAAACGTTCAATCATCAACGGATAACGTTGTGTATCTAAGAAACGTAAATCATTCAACACGCCATAACGCATCTCACCACGAAACCCTGTACGCACAGAGATAGCTGCCCAAAAAGGCACTAACGCAGATTTAAATGAATTCGGTAACACAATCGCAGCAGCATAGTGTCTTGCACGTAAACTTCGCCCCAAACGATAACGTGCGGCGAGTGCTAACTCACCATGTCGAAATGGTGCCAAAATCGCACCAGTCACCTCAGGCATCCGTGCTAACAATGGAAATGTCGACGCAGGTGCTAAAACATCCAACACGACCTGCGGACGCTGCTGTTTTAATAATCGAAAAAGACATTGCGCCATGACCATGTCACCCACCCATGCTGGCGCAACAATCAGAATACGCTGTGCTAGCATGGGGATTTCAGCACAAACTCTGCGCCACAATAAGGGCATTTAGCCCGACCAGTTGCTTCAATCGGTAAGTAAACTTTTGGATGCGCATCCCATAACCGCATTGAATCTAATGGACAAGATAAAGGTAAATCTGCTGACGTGACTTCATAAAGTTCTTTTGTGCAAGCCTGTCGAGTCGGCTTATCTTGTATCATGTCATTCCTCCTACCTGTGATGTCGGATCCTCCGTCTGTGCGAACAACGCGGCAATCCCCTCTTTTAACTGCACTGACGAACGAAAACCAAGATAATGCGTCGCCATTGCCGTATCAGCGCAGGAGTGCATAATATCGCCAGGACGCGCTGGTGCAAAGCGCACGAAGGGATTTTTTTTCCCTGCCGCAGCAAGATGCGAAACTAAATCCAGCAGTGTCTGAGCAACACCCGTGGCAATATTGCATACGCCACAATAAGGGCTACGTAATGCTAACAACGTTGCGTGAGCAACATCCGTCACATGAATAAAATCACGCGATTGCTGTCCATCGCCAAAAATCTGTATTTCACTGTTCGAACGATACGCATCCATAAATTTGGTAATCACACCCGCATAGGGTGACTTTGCCGACTGACCAAAGCCGTAGACATTGAAATATCGCAACCCCAGTGGCTGTATTGCCGAAAATGTTTGAAACAATGTAGCGTAACGTTCATTGTCCGCTTTTTGCATCGCGTAAGGCGACAAAAGTGCTGATGTATCCAATAGCTGTGCTTCATGACAAGGTAGTGCTGGCGTATTGCCATAAACAGCAGCGCTTGAGGCATACACTAATCGCTTGGCGCATCCCGTTTCACGCATGCCTTGTAATACATGCACAAAACCGAGTGTATTGACTTGAAGAGATGTAACAGGATCAACTAAAGAATCCGTGACGGAAGAAAGTGCCGCCAAATGCACCACGGCATCACACTGCGCAATCGCCGCAGCCAATGCAGAATAATGCAAAATATCTTCACAAATAATGTCTAAACGCGAATGCTGTTTCGGCAAGACGTCTAACGAACCAGACGCGAGATTATCATAAACGACGACATGAAAGCCTTCTTTCAACAACAACCGCACAACGTAGGAACCAATAAACCCTGCACCACCTGTCACTAATATTTTTTGCATAACTTACTCAATTCAATCTCAAAAGAAACCAAAATGACCATTATCTTATCATCTCTAGTAGTATGTTGTTTAAGTGACAGCATTCGCTGATCGCAATGGCACCCATGTTCGATACAAACTAATCACAACATAGACAATGAGATAACCCACAGAGAACAACATAAATAATCCACCACTGTGCGGATAACGCCATAATAACCCTGCTGTCGCGACACCCCAGACAACCGTTGCCAGCAACATCACAAAACGCAACCCGCGATGCGCTGTCAAATATTCAAGGCGAGAAGGATAGACATATTTAATCGGCACAAAGCTTAATAATGCCAGTAATAAAATAACAATCGCATTCACCATGGTGCTCATTTGCCACAGATACAAATATAAAACGGCAATATTCCAGTAACTTGGAAACCCTCGAAAAAAATGATCTTGCGTCTTCGCATTCACATGCGTGAATTGATAAGCAGAGGAAAACACAATGGCAGCGACGCAAAAGATACGCAATGCATCAGGCAAAAAAGAAGTGACTAACAGAAAAAAAGCGGGGACCAATGTATAAGTAAAAAAATCGACTATATTGTCTAACAAGGCACCATCAATCTGTGGAATGACTTCACTCACGCGAATCATCCTTGCAAACGCGCCATCCACAGCATCAATAATGATGGCAACGCCCATCATCCAAAAAGCCTTCGACAAATTCCCTTGATGAATTGCTAATAACGCCAACAACCCCACAAAGCCGCCACTGGCGGTAAATCCATGTAACAACCAGCCGGCTATTCGCCTTTGCAATGTCGCACGCATTCTCACCCTCCGCTGAATTTTCTATCCTGTTTAAAATATGGCATCTTGTTTTCCGGAAGATTATGCAATAAATTCACAGCACTTCTCCATTTTCATTTTTCCCACGCAAGGGACACGCCATGCCAATTGCCAAGATGACAGACCTGTCACTAAAAGGGAAACGCGTTTTAATTCGCGAAGACCTAAATGTACCTATTCGTAACGGGGTCATTACCAGTGATACTCGCATTAAAGCTGCAATCCCCACTATTCGGCTCGCCTTAAAAGAAGGCGCCAAAGTGATCATCATGTCACACCTTGGCCGACCAGAAGAGGGAACGCACGACCCGCAATTTTCACTCGCGCCAGTTGCGGAGTACCTCTCTAAGCACCTGCGCACCGTCCCTCTTATTACAAATTGGGTGAATGGCTTTTCGATGGGTGACCATGACGTTGTCCTCCTAGAAAATGTCCGTTTTAATAATGGCGAAATGGATAATAGCCCAGAACTTTCCCGCAAAATGGCTAAACTCTGTGATGTCTTTGTGATGGATGCTTTTGCAACAGCCCACCGCGCAGAAGCCTCCACGTGCGGCATTATTGAATTCGCACCCGAGGTCGCAGCAGGGCCATTGCTTGCTCAGGAATTAGAAACCCTGACACGTATCATGAAAAATCCAGCCGCCCCTGTTGTCGCTATCGTCGGTGGCTCAAAGGTCTCGACAAAACTCTCGTTACTTGAAGCACTCGTCCAAAAAGTAGATTATTTAATCACCGGCGGCGGGATTGCCAACACATTCCTTGCAGCAGAAGGCTATACCGTTGGTAAATCACTTTACGAACCGGATCTCATCGATGAAGCTGAACGCCTGATGCTGATGGCTAAAAAACGTGGCGCAGAATTACCCATTCCAACAGATGTCATTGTCGGCGAAAAATTATCTGAAGAAGCCGATAGCGCAGTCCGCCTTGTTTCACAAATTGATGACAGCGAACGTATTTATGATATCGGTCCTGATACAATCAAGCACATCACGAGCATTATTAAAAAAGCAAAAACGATTCTTTGGAATGGTCCCGTCGGTGCATTTGAAATCGAACAATTTTCAAATGGCACGCGCGCAATCGGTAAAGCCATTGCAGAAAGTGCCGGCTATTCAGTTGCTGGCGGCGGTGATACGCTTGCAGCGATTGAAGCCTATGGGTTGACCAACGATATTGACTATATTTCGACAGGTGGCGGAGCCTTCCTGTCTTTCTTGGAGGGCAGCCCGCTGCCAGCCATCGCGGCATTGGAAGCACGCATCACTCGGGATGAAGAAGTCTCATGAATGTTTTACGCCGTACTCGTATTGTCGTTACCCTTGGACCTGCACTGGATGATCCTGATGCACTTGCTCGTGTCATTGCCGCAGGCGCGGATGTCTTCCGTGCAAACTTTTCGCACGGCACGCATGAAACCCATGCGCAGCGCATTGAAATGGTGCGTGATATCGCTGCCAAACAACAGCGTATCGTTGCCATTCTTGCTGATCTACAAGGCCCAAAAATTCGCATCGCCAAATTCAAAGAGAAAAAAGTTCAACTAAAAGAAAATCAAACCTTCATTTTTGATCCAGACATGGATAGCAAAGCAGGTGATGAACACGCTGTCAGTCTGGATTACAAAAATCTTCCGAACGATGTGCATGCGGGCGACACATTATTACTTGACGATGGGCGCATGACGATGCGCGTCGAAAAAGTTGAGAAAAATCGTGTCATTTGCACTGTCTTACAAGACGGCGAACTATCGGACAACAAAGGCATTAATCGTCTAGGTGGTGGTTTATCTGCAGAAGCACTAACAGAACGCGACCGCATCGATCTGGCAGAGGCAGTTCGCCTAAAAGTCGATTATATTGCCATTTCATTTCCTAGAAATGCAGATGACATTAAAGAAGCACGCGTCTTATTGCGTGCTGCCGGCGGGTCAGCCGGGATTATTGCAAAAATTGAACGTACAGAAGCTGTCAAAAATATCGAAGAAATTATTCTTGCCTCCGATGCCGTGATGGTGGCACGCGGTGACTTAGGTGTCGAGATCGGCGATGCAGAACTGCCTGGCGTACAAAAATTAATTATTCAGCAAGCCAGTAAATTAAAAAAACCGGTCATTACAGCAACGCAAATGCTGGAAACCATGACATACAATCCAATTCCAACACGCGCGGAAGTTTCCGATGTGGCGAACGCCGTGCTCGATGGCACAGATGCAGTGATGCTGTCGCAAGAAACAGCCGTCGGCAAGTATCCTGACCGTGCAGTGGCAGCCATGAATCGTATTTGCATGGGCGCAGAAAAAAATCCGCTAGCAAAATCTTCTCCTCGTGGCTTGGATTTTCATTTCACCTTTGTGGATGAAGCCGTTGCGATGGCAACGATGTATACCGCGAGCCACTTAAATATTCGTGCGATTATTGCGCTCACCGAATCGGGCACGACGCCATTATGGATGTCACGTATTAATTCAGATATTCCAATTTATGGCCTCAGCCGGCACGATGCCACACTGCGACGCATGGCGTTATACCGTGGCGTGTATCCCATCGCGTTTGATGCAACCGATATTGATCGTCGCGAAGTCAATTCATCCGCTGTCAATGAATTAAAAAAACGCGGCATTTTAAAAACAGGCGACCTTGTGATTATCACGAAAGGCGACATGATGGGTGCGCAAGGAAAAACCAATGCCATGAAAATTTTTACGGTTAACTAGTGCTCCGCTTCAGTCAATCTGTCATCCTGCACTTTTTAACTTGTCACGTTGCGCTTTAGTTTGTTGCGTTGCGCTTTAGTTTGTCACCCCGCACTTGTTGCGGGGTCTGGTAGATAGTCTTCTAGACACCGCGTAATTTGGCTTTATCCATGGAGGGTAAACGATGAGCGTTAAAATTCATGTAATTTTTTACAGCATGTATGGCCATATCTACAAAATGGCTGAAGCCGTTGCTAAAGGTGCGCGCGAAATTAGCGACGTTGAAGTCAATTTATTTCGTGTGCCCGAATTAGTGCCTGATGAAATATTAGAAAAAAGTGGCGCTAAAGCGGCACAGAAAGCGTTTGGCCATATTCCACTCATTCAAACCCATCAAATCGCGGATGCCGACGCGATCATTTTTGGCACACCCACACGTTTTGGAAATATGTGTGCGCAAATGCGTAATTTCCTCGATCAATTAGGCGGACTATGGTTCCAAGATCGATTAGTTGGCAAAGTCGGGAGTGTATTTGCCAGCACAGGCACCCAACATGGCGGCCAAGAAACAACAATCACCAGTTTTCATACAACATTGTTTCACCTTGGCATGGTCGTCGTCGGCGTACCTTACTCAGAAAAACGCTTAGTTGAGATGAATGAAATCACCGGCGGTACGCCCTACGGTGCAACCACTTTAGCAGGGAACGATGGCAGCCGCCAACCAAGTGAAAATGAATTAGCTATCGCACATTTTCAAGGCAATCATGTTGCTCAAATTACTAAAGCGCTAGTTTATGGGAGAAACAAATAACTTTTTTCTTTATGCGACTTTTTGTGACGATAGGAGATTGACATGAAAATCAGGATGCTCGTCTTTATCTTTATTTCTCTACTCAGTGTGACACAAGGATTTGCTGCAAATACAACTGAGAATGTACGTTCACATCCGCTGAAAGGCACCGTTGCACTCACATTTGACGATGGTCCTAATCCCATTTACACCCCACAAATTCTTGCTATCTTGAAAAAAAATCACATTCATGCGACGTTTTTCATGGTAGGCGTTAATGCAAAAAAATACCCTGAGATAGTTAAAATGGTGCAAGCAGATGGTCAAGCCATTGCAAGTCATACGCTAACCCATCCCAAATTAACCAAGTTATCGGATGCGGGTTTACAGCATGAAGTCTTAACAACACAAACGATTATTAAAAATATTACCGGCAAAGCACCGGCTTGTTTACGCCCACCTTTTGGTCTAGCAAATGCACATGTGCGTGAATATATTCGTTCACAAGGCATTACACCAGTTGCAATGGGATGGAACTCGTTTGATTATGAGAAACCCGGTGTCGATAAAATTGTGAGTCAAGTGGTTAACAATGCGCATTCTGGCCAAGTATTCTTGTTACATGATGGTTATGCCGATCGTGGTCAAACAGTCGCCGCATTACCGCGTATTATCGCCGGCATACGTAAAAAAGGCCTAGGTTTTAGTGATATTTGTGCGACTTGATTTCTAAAGGATAGACATTATGCCAGACATACATCTCACCGAATTTGCTACTCGACGTGCAAAAGTCATGCAGCAAATAGGCGCTTCTGGCATAGCGATTTTAAAAGCTGCGCCAAGTCTGCATCGCAATCACTATCATGAATACCCCTATCGACAAAATAGTGATTTTTATTACTTATCGGGCTTCGAAGAACCTGAAGCCATTATCGTGCTAGCACCCGGTCGCTCAGAGGGTGAGTTTATTTTATTTAATCGCCCGCATGATCCCGCACAAGAAACATGGGATGGTTATCGCGTGGGACAAGAAGGTGCACGCGCACTATTTGGTGCAGATGAAGCATTTGAAATGGATACATTCACAGAGAAATTACCCGAATTATTAAATGGTCGCGATCAAGTTGTCTATGCCATTGGCGCTGACCAAACATTAGATCAACTTTTATTTACAACCATTGACCACTTACGTTTAAAAATTCGCAATGGCGTGCAATTTCCTACGCTATTTACAGACATTCGTCCTATTTTGCATGAAATGCGTATTATCAAAAGTCCTGCGGAAATTGCCCTAATGCGCCATGCTTGTGAAATTTCAGCCGCTGCACATATTCGTGCCATACAAGCTTGCCGTCCGGGTATGTATGAGTATGAATTAGAAGCAGAAATGACACATGATTTTTTACGTAAAGGCGCGCGCGCGCACGCCTATACACCCATTATTGGCAGTGGCGCAAACAGTTGCATTCTGCATTACATCACCAATAATCAAAAAATCAAAGACGGTGATTTAGTCCTGATCGACGCAGGATGCGAATATCGATGTTACGCCTCTGACATTACACGTACGTTTCCCGCGAATGGTAGTTTTACAGGTGAACAACGTGCAATCTATGAAATCGTCCTTGCTGCACAGGAGGCTGGCATTGAGGCCATTAAACCCGGCGCTGCTTGGAATAAAATAGAAGAAACAGTCACTCGAATTTTAACAGAAGGCTTAAAAGAAATTGGTTTATTACACGGCGAATTAGATGGCTTATTAGAATCACGCGCCTATTTTCCCTTCTATATGCATCGTTGTGGACATTGGCTAGGCTTAGATACGCATGATGCAGGACACTATCGCATGACCGATGGCAGTTGGCGCAAACTTGCACCTAACATGGTACGTACCATGGAACCTGGTTTATATATTTCAGATAAAATCAAAGGCGTGCCCGCACGTTGGCATCATATTGGCGTGCGTATTGAAGATGATATTTTAGTGACAGCAGAGGGTAATGAAATTCTAAGTATTGCTGCGCCCAAAAGCACGGATGCCATTGAAGAACTGATGCGAAATTAGTTAACTAATGAGTAATAGCTCAGTGGGAGGCGTGTTATTTTTGCTTTACTGACTGCAACTGCTGAACAGCAAGCTGCATTTTACGAAAAAAAATACGTTTCATTTAACAAGGAAGGGCATGGCTTTGATCACTTTCAATAGCTGCTGCACGACTGATATGCAGTTAAGCAAAAAGAACACGCCTCTCACTGAGCTATTACACTGATGTCTGCTTACACACAGAATAATTTGCCTGAAACATTTGACGCTACCACGGATATTGCCATCATCGGCGGTGGTTTAGCTGGCATGGCACTTGCTTGTGCATTAAAAGACTTACCCTTTAAACTCATGCTAATTGATGCAACTCCTCTCTCAAACATATCAGATCATCGTCTGATTGCTTTAACAAAATCCAGTTGTGATTTTTTAGTGCACCTCGATGTATGGTCAACACTCGCAGACCATGCCGCACCCATTAAAGCCATTCATGTCTCCGAATATAAAAAATTTGGTGCAGTAAAATTACAGGCAAACGAATTAGATATCAGTGAATTTGGGCATGTCATTCCTGCAAGTTATATTCAAATGGCATTACAAAATAAACTTAAAAAAATAAAAAATATCACATCACTGCGTCCGGCAAAATTCATTGATATCAATATACAAAATAACTCTTTTGTGATTGACCAAGAAAATACAATAAAAAAATTCAAATCAAAAATACTCATTGCCGCAGACGGCACGCAATCTACCGTTAGAAATCTGTTGGGCATCCCGAGCGAAATGATCGACTATCAGCAACAGGCTTTAGTCACCATCACACATTTACAACGCAGTCATAAAAATACCGCTTTTGAACGTTTTCATCAAACCGGCGCACTGGCATTTTTGCCATTAACAGAGAATCGTGTGGCGACGATTTGGACGGATCGTACAGAGATAATTAACGAATGCATGCAATTATCTGATCAGGATTTTCTTAGAAAATTACAACAACAAATGGGTTATTATTGCGGTCGATTAATCAAAATAGAAAAACGTTACACGTATCCATTAAAAGCCTTATTTATCAAACCAACAGATCAAATCCAAAAAAATACAATTTTAATTGGTAATGCAGCACATACTTTGCATCCTATTGCGGCACAAGGTTTTAATCTGGCACTCACCGAAATCGCGGCATTAGTGAATTATTTAAAAAATCAACCGGTTGAAAATTTAGCTTTACCCTACTCTATTGAAGATATTCAGCATTTTGCTGTTCACCCTAAATTTTCACATTATTTACATCGGTTATTTACAGCAACACTATTTCCTTTTCCGATAGCGAGACAAGCAGGGATGACGCTACTTGACTGCCTCAAACCTGCAAAAAAAATGTTCATTAAACGCATGCTAGGAAAAAATAATTTATGAATTTTTTTAAAGCAACGACCTGATTCTTTTCAAAAAACAATCCTCTCCTGCCGAATAAATTGTATTACCAAGTCTATATTGTCTTTATTTGGTCTATAATTTTTACATAAATATCAAATATGCCTTTTAGGAGGTCATATGTCAGCGTCAGGCGGAGTGCCGGAAAATGAGAAAAGCACCCTAAAAACTTCCTCAAAATCAATGCTTACAATTAACGAGGCACACGATGCAACATATAGTTATATTGTTGCAATGCGCTTAATCGACGCTGCTTTCGAACAAACAAAATTAGAAAATCCAAAAATAAAACTTGATGAAAAACTTGAAGCATATATGCAACACATTAAAAATATTATTTCAGCAGGTATGAAATGGCTCGAAGCAATCTCCTTGCCAAAAACACTTCACATGAATGCAGAAGAACAAAAAAAATATTTTTTACAATGTTATGAAAATGATGAATTTAAAAATTTTGTAGATCATCATATAGCAATTTCTTCTTTTTACCTTAATGAAGAGGGGAATCCATTAGTTAGCCTTACTAAAAGCACATCTGAAGATAGCATGCACTTTTCAAGACAATTAACTGAGAATTTGAACAAAATTACACATTCTGGCGAAACAATAAATAGTTATGCTATCAGGCCCATACAAATAATCCCTAAATATGAGCTTTTATGTAGAGAATTTAAAAGACATTCTGAAAAAGAACATCCAGATATGCCCGCTGATTTTATTTTAAAAACTGAAAATTACGTTAAAGAACATATTCTAAAAATGAATAACATAGAAAAACAAAAAGAATATATACTTGACAAAAAACTTGTCCAAAAAGGAGATTATACTGAAGAATTAAGCTTGCTTTATTTTGAAACTTCAAATAAAAAAAATGAAGCAAAAATTCTCTTAAAACAAGCAGAAATTGAACTAAAAAAACGTGATGAAGTGACACCTGCAACAAATTTTGATCAGATAAATCAATCCTTAAATAACATTCTGAAAAATGCAAATAGATTATACGAAGGTGTAACGTTTCAAAGATTTGAAGCATTGGTACGAGCCCCATTTAAGCATGTAACAATTGAAAAAATTCCAGATGCGATTAATGAGTTTTTTGACAAAAAATATATACCATTAAAAGAACTTTCAGTAGCTTATAAGAATCCTAGAGAAATAACAGATGAAATAAAAAAGCTGAACAGTCACTTAACTCTTCTTACATTGAGATACATTCAGCATAAAATAAATTTGTTAGAGATTCATGAAAAGAGTCATTTTATTCAAAAATTATCAGATATTTTAAATAATAGCCAAAAAACTTCAGAAGAAAAAGCAGCTGCTATCTTAGCTACTGCAAAAGAAAGAAAAAGTCATTCCGGGTTACTTGGCATGTTTAAACTAACAGATCGTGCGAAAGAGAAAGACGCGCTATGCAAATTTATCATTAACTCAGTGGGAAAATTAGACCTGCCAACAGTTGATGCTGAAAAAACTTTAAAAGCTGGCAGACAAAGCACAATGCGGCCAAGGTAGAATTTAAAATTAAATTTTTATTTGGATTTGTCTTAATCCAACCTGACAGTTCCTTTCTATAAAAGTGACTGTCAGGTTTAAGTAGTGAAGAACTCTAAACAACACGAATCACAGGCACTGAAAAGTCATTTTTTTCTTCATTTTTTTCTTCTACTATATCCTTCTGGAAAAATAAATTCTTATTCTCACTAAATGAAGTCGAAAATAATTTTTCTTCGCTAGCGCTGTAACTTGCAATTCTTTCTTTATGCTTTGGATTATTAAATACATTTTGAATAAGATGGTCTTTGACATTTTCCGGATGATATAAATAAGCTTGCTGTTGAATATATGCAGCATCAATCAATCCCACAGCTAGCAATACTTTTACTTGATCTGCATTGTATAAAAAATGCATGCTATAAAGTACTAATTTAATCTCATCCAAATCTGTCCAAAGAAGCTGCTTCTGCGGATAATCTCTTGCAATAATATTTGCATCAATTAATGTATGTGTTTCTTCCATTTGGTATAAACCATAAAGCTTTCTAATATACTCTTCAATTTCTTTAAACATCACTTCATAATCTTTGCCCGGATTATATAAATGCATCAAATCATCAAGATAATTTACATCAATCAACTGATCATTGATAAGCTTTTTTACTTCAGTTATTTGCAATAATTTACAAAGACAATTTAGGTATTTTCTTGCTTCAGTCAAATCACCTGATTTGTATAGAACGACGCTTTCAATAATAGCAAAATTAATTTTATTATTTTTTAATAACTCCTGTATTTCATCAGAAAAACATAAATTATATACCGCTTTTATTTTTTTCTTTAAAATATCAGTATTAAATGAAAGTTTTTCAAAAAACCTTATATCGATAACCTTCAGCGCAAAAAGCTTTTTTGTGCTTTCCAAAGAAAACAACTCATATACACACTGAATATTTCTTTTTGCAGTTTCAAGCCCAGTTTCTTTCACCATCTTCTCTGGATAATCAAGAAACAAAATACCCGCATCTAAAAGAAACTCTGTTTCTTTTAGATTATAAATTGTATGCAACAAGTTAAAATTGACGATACTATGCGTATAAAATTTTGAAGATGTTTTTTCTTCATATCCTAATTTTAAACGACTTTCTCTTGATTTTTTATATCCAGATTCTTCCAGTGACTTTTTATATACAAGATGCCGTTCATTTAATTCATCCAACAATGCAATTCTTTCTTTAATACAAGAAAGCAATTTAACTTTATTTTCAATTAAGCTTTTCCCTTCTGCACTACAATACAAATTGTATAATTTTTTAATGCCAGCCTCATAATTTTTATTATCGAAAAACACCCAATCTAATCTTCTTCTCAAATAATCAGCATCAATAATATCTGATGCTAATAACACCTGCACTTCTTCAAAATGATACATCCAATATAATCTTTGAATATCTGTTTTTGCGCGTCGATAATGATACAATGACTGATAAATTCTTGGTTTCAAATAGCTTGCAGTAATAATTTTTTCTGCAAATAATTTTTTTGCACTCTCTTCTTTCGACAAAAAATATAATTTATCAATTTCTAATTTTGCTTTTTCAAGGCTGTACCATGATGAATCGATTTCATTAATTAACAAATCAAAATCAACAACATTCTCTTCTACTAATTTTTTTACTCGACCATATGAAAAAAAATTATCTAAATTTTTTCTGTAATTTGCTTGTGTTTCAGCGTCAAATGAATATTCAGCATGTTTTTTTATTACTATTTCTTTATTAATTGAGCCAGAACCGAATAGCTGTTTCGTCTCAACTGAATCTAGCCAATCACCCACATTTTGCAATGTATTCGTTTTTTCTTCTATACGAGCAGGTAAGATAGCTTTTTTCAAGCCAGACTCCTTATTATTTTTATATAAAAAATGACTATGCAATAGCACTTGCTATTATGCAAAAAAATTAATTAGCTTATGCAAGCAATTTACTGCAGAAAATACTTATCTGGGGTCTGTTGACAATTGGTTTTTTTTAACCATTTTGCGAGAAAACAGGAAGTTTTCGATAATCAAATCCAATCAGGAAGAGTGTATTTGATGTTAAAATGGTTAAAAAAAAACAATTGTCAACAGACCCTGGTAAGAAAATCAATAAAAACTTATCGTAACTGCACACACCCCTGACTTACGAGTGTCGCTGCAGTCAACTTATATAACAATCGCGCACCCACATTCGCATCCCACTCATTTTCACCATCGGCTGCCGGCGCCACTTCATTTAAATCAAAACCAATAATTTTTCGGCCTGAACGCACCAATGCCTGTACCAAATACACACTTTCTGCAAAGCTTAATCCACCCGGTACTGGTGTCCCGGTATGCGGGCAAAAAGCAGGATCTAACCCATCAATATCAAATGAAATCCAGACATAATCAGGCAAGGGTTGCAAAATCATTTGCACTAAATCTGCAAAATTCCTCCCTTCCATTTTTTGCTGTGCGAGATGCGCATCAAAATGCACATGAACCCGTTCTTTTTGTGTCACATGCGTATAGTCAAACTCTGCTTCACAAAAATCACGAATACCGACTTGGACTAATTTTTTAATTTGTGGAATGCGTTCTAACGCATTATACATAATCGATGCATGCGACCACGTAAACCCTTCATACGCGACACGTGTATCGGAGTGCGCATCAAAATGCAAAATACCAAACTCTGGGTAGCTTTCTGCAGCCGCTTGAAATGCACCAAATGGCACAGAATGATCGCCACCAACAATCGCTGGAATTTTATTGGCTTTTAGCAAACGCCGCGTTTGGGCGTAGACGTACTGATTTAACTGCTCCCCTGCACGATTCACGTTTTCTAATGCAGCAAGACTTTCCTTATCATTTTCTAGCACACCACCAGCTTGAATAATTTTCTGCGCAAGTGCTTTCGCTGTATTATTTAAGGCACGAATTTCAGCGGATTCCGGCAACATATGCAAGCCCGCTGAATAGGGTTTATCGACTTCTAAATCAAATAAATCGACTTGATGACTTGCCGCAAGAATCGACTGTGGTCCATCCGATGTGCCACCGCCATACGATGTCGTCACTTCCCAAGGCACCGGCAAATAAATAAGGGCAGCTTCCTCAGCAGAATATGGCAACCCAAAAATTCCCGAATCAGGGGCAGCAGCAGCATTCGGATCAAACACAGTCGTCATCAGCAGATTATCCTTCAAAATAGGTATAGCCTTCCAAACCTGTCACCAATTCCTCCATAAATAACGCACGATCTTCTGTAGATAAAGCGGATTTATCAAATTGTGTACGCCATGCTTTTAAAACATCTTCACGCGAAAAATCCACATAGCGTAATGTCGCCTCCACTGTATCGCCTTCCATCACATCCACTAAACGATAACCGCCATCTTCCGTTGTTTCCACCTGCACCGAGGCCGTATCACCAAACAAATTATGTAAATCACCTAAAATTTCTTGATAGGCGCCAACTAAAAAAATCCCCAACAACCAAGGATTTTCTGGATCATACGGTGGTAACGGCAACGTCGTTTCTAAGCCATAATTATTGACATACATATCAATGCGACCATCTGAATCACATGTCACATCATGCAAAATACCGCGTTGTGATGGGCGTTGGTTTAAGCCCGACAGTGGCATAATTGGAAAGACTTGATCAATTGCCCATGCGTCTGGCAGTGACTGAAATAATGAAAAATTACATACAAATTTATTCGCCAATTTTTCATTTAACTCATCCAACACTTCACGATGCGCTCGTGCTGCTGGTTTTAATACATCACGCAAACGATAACAGGCGGCATAATATACTTGCTCTGCATACGCGCGCTCTTTTAAACCAATCATGCCATGAATATACATCGTGTTCACTTCTGACATCCAATGACAGACATCGTGATAGACTTCCAATGCTGTATTTTCTGTCAGGCTAATCAGCGCTTGCCACAGGCTATGTAAAATCATTTTGTCATGCGCAGCCGGTGGTTTTAAAGCCGTCACTTCACAGGCAGGCTCAGTGGTTACCACATTAGTAATGAGCATCGCATGATGCGCAGTGATCGCGCGGCCTGATTCCGTAATAATATTGGGATGGGGTAAATGAAATTGCTGACACGTTTCGACCAACGTATACACAATATTATTTGCATACTCTTGCACGCTGTAATTCATCGAAAAATAACTACGAGAACGCGTACCTTCATAATCCACACCTAAACCGCCGCCGACATCAATCGTATCAATTGGCGCACCCAACTCTCGCAACGCGTGATAATAACGCGCCGCCTCATGCATACACCGTTGAATTTGTGAAATATTGGCAACTTGCGAACCCAAATGCGAATGAATCACTTGCAGCCAATGTAACTTTCCCGCTGCACGCAATTCTTCAACCATATGCAACAATTGCGGCGCGGAAAAACCAAATTTTGCTTTTTCACCACCGGAATCTTGCCACTTACCCTCACCCGTTTGTGACAACCGAATACGCACACCTAAACAAGGCTCAATAGCCAAACGCTCACTTTCTTCTAAGACTAAAGCTAGTTCAGAAAATTTTTCTAAAATAATAATCACATGATGGCCAAGACGTGCAGCAATCAGTGCCAAACGAATATATTCGCGATCTTTGTACCCATTACAAATAATCACACCTGCATCAGTCATCAACGCCAACGCGGCAAGCATCTCGGGCTTACTGCCTGTTTCTAGCCCCACTTTGACTTTGCCATTATATAAAATAGCTTCTGCCACGCGACGCTGTTGATTGACCTTGACAGGGTACGCGCTTAAATACTTTCCTTGATAATCATGGTCACGGATTGCTTTTTCAAATGCTGTATTCAACATTTGAATACGATGACGCAAAATCCCTGTAAAACGCACTAAAACGGGCAAGGTAATCCCTGCTGCATAGAGTTTTTCTACCAACTCTGGTAAATCAATGGTCGAGCGGTCGCGCGTTGCATGCGGCAGAGCACACAAAGTGCCCTGTTCGCTAATATCGAAAAAACCATCACTCCATTGAGCAATATGATAAATGTCACGCGAATGCCGAACTGACCATTCACTCATGGAGCCACCTGCGCTGCTACATCCTCAAATAACCGTGCAAACGCGTGGCCTTGCCGTGCACGCCAAACGCCTTTGCCATAAGCGTAACCAACGATCATCGGCATGGCGATCGTCGCCTCTGCAAAGACCATTTGTTCATGCACGACCGATACCTTGCCCCATGAACAAGCTTCACGCAGGGTTGAGCCAGATAACCCGCCATCGCGCTCATCCGCTACCGTAATTTGCACAGCATATTTATGCAGTGGGACTTCCGCACCTAATAATTCCGCAGCAACCACAATGTCTTGCGCGAAATTTTTTGGCACGCCACCACCTACCATCAATAATCCTGTCTCGCCGATGCTGATTTTTAACTGCGTCAATTCACGGAAATCTTTTACTGAGTCAATGCTAATGTGTTTATCAGGGTGCTCAACTTGATGCATGACTAAACCAAAACCCGCACTGCAATCGCTAAAAGCCGGCACAAAAATTGGAATATCTTTTTCATATGCTCGACGCACGATGGAATCTGCACCTTTATTCTTTACTTGCAAATACCGCCCCATCTCACGAATAAATTCACGTGAAGAATACGCTTTTGCCGGCATGGCATTCGCAATGTCACGAATGGTGTTATCACAAATTCTTAACTCATTCTCATCAATTAAGGTGTCATAAATACGATCAATCGAAAGCGCCTGTAGCTCCGTATCTTCTAAGCGTGGTGAACCTTGATAATGACGAAAGCCTAACCCTTCAAAGAAATCTTGATCGACAATGTTTGCACCCGTCGAGACAATGGCATCCACCATATTGTGCTCGATCATATCAAGAATCACTTGTTTTAAACCGGCGCTCACTAACGACCCTGCAAGGCACAAAATAACACCACATTGCTTATCTGCTAACATGTCATGATAAATGGCCGCTGCGCGCGCTAGATTACGTGCTTGGAAGGCCGTTCCTTCCATCGCTTCCACCAGCCCAACGAAATCCAGTTTTTTGATATCAATATGACGCACCGTCTTGGATAACAACTCAGCCCGCTTCTTTTCCATTCTTCACCCCCATGCAACAAACAATCGTTATCAGCTTCTTAAGCCCACAAACCAAAAAAGAGGGGCAATTATGGAACTTTTTTTATCAAACGCAAGAATTTTTATCCCTTTCGTCTCACTTGTTAATTATTTTCCCTTTCCCTCTCGCGAAAAAAATATAAAATATTAAATTGTACCGTATTTATTTAACCACTTTGGGAACACACATGAGCACTTTGTCTGAAATTACCGATCATTCTTTTGAGCAAGACGTTATCCAATCTAACGTCCCAGTCCTTGTTGATTTTTGGGCCCAATGGTGCGGTCCCTGCAAAGCAATTGCCCCGATGTTGGAAGAGGTTGCCAAGCATTATGACGGCAAGATCAAAATCGTCAAAATGGATGTTGACCGCAACCCTGCCACCCCACCCCGTTTTGGTGTACGCGGCATTCCCACGCTGATTCTCTTTCATGAAGGCCAAGCAAAAGCCACGCAAGTTGGGCTCCTCTCTCGTAATGAATTAGTCAGCTTTATCGACAATCATACAGGCATCACGAATTAACTCTCTCAAAAGAAGAACCGGCTTACTATGCATCCTGTTACGCGTGATACCGTTTCCCATGCAACAAGCTAGCTCACTGAAATAACAGTAAAAACTCAGTGAGGAACGGTTTAAAAAAAGCAAAAAAAAATAGTAAAAAAACCCAAAAGGGCTGGATTCCAGCCCAATTTAATGATAATTTAGACGAGTTGTTATTTACTTCTGTTTTTAACTCATCCGTTCAAACCGTAAAAAAACAGTCAGCGCTGGGAACGCATTCATGTTTCCCATTGTCCCTGACCAACCAACCCCTTCAAACAAAACAGGCAAAAAGCTACCATGGCAGAAATCAACACAAAAGACCCTTCCGCACCAGCACAACCACAAGAAACCTTTGAAAAACCGCAAAAGCAAACGAAAACCATTCGCTACCCTAAAGCGACAAACAGAACAACACTGACGACAACAGCGCGACACAAAGCAGCCAGAGCAGGAAAACTAGCCAAATCAGCTGCCACAGGCGATAGCTCGCCGGGAAACACAGCGCCGATCCACAGCACAAACACTACCGCAGAAAAACGAGGGAATGCGGAGCTTGGCAACAGAAAAGAAATTGCTTCACACAGCCATTACACCACCCAAACAGGGGGGAACAATGGACACATGACGACTGGGCAGCAACAGCAGCACAATAATAACAATAACAACAGCAGCCAAGATGATCACAATACGCCAGCCAAGACCGAAAAAGCTGGCATGAATTTAACTGAACTCAAGAAAAAAACACCCGGCGAACTCATTAAACTTGCCGAAGAATACAATCTTGAAAACATGGCCCGCTCACGCAAACAAGATATTATTTTTGCCTTACTGAAGGTCCATGCGCGACAACACAAAATTTATGGCGATGGCGTACTCGAAATATTACAAGATGGCTTTGGTTTTTTACGTTCGCCTGATGGCTCTTATTTGGCAGGCCCCGATGATATCTATGTCTCGCCAAGCCAAATTCGACGTTTCAATTTACGCACCGGCGACACCATTGCTGGCGAAATTCGCCCCCCTAAAGAAGGTGAACGTTATTTTGCCTTACTCAAAGTTGACCATATCAATTTTGAACCCCCTGAAAACACAAAAAGCAAAGTCTTATTTGAAAATTTAACGCCTCTCTTCCCCAATCAGCGACTCAAATTAGAATGCGGCAATGGCAGTACAGAAGACATTACAGCTCGCATCATCGACTTAGCCGCGCCCGTTGGGAAAGGCCAACGCGGCCTGATTGTCTCACCACCAAAAGCCGGTAAGACCATGATGCTGCAAAATATCGCGCACTCCATCGCGCAAAATCATCCCGAATGCTATTTAATGGTTTTGCTTATTGATGAACGCCCCGAAGAAGTCACGGAAATGACGCGCTCTGTTCGTGGCGAAGTCATTGCCAGCACATTCGATGAACCTGCTAATCGGCACGTGCAAGTTGCTGAAATGGCAATCGAAAAAGCAAAACGCTTAGTTGAACACAAACGCGATGTGATTGTTCTTATGGACTCCATTACGCGCCTAGCCCGCGCCTACAATACTGTTGTCCCTGCTTCCGGTAAGGTGCTCACAGGTGGTGTCGATGCCAATGCGTTACAACGCCCAAAACGTATTTTTGGTGCCGCACGTAACATCGAAGAAGGTGGCAGCTTGACCATCATTGCAACAGCCCTCGTCGAGACCGGCTCTAAAATGGACGATGTGATTTACGAGGAATTTAAAGGCACCGGCAATATGGAAATCCATATGGATAGACGTATCGCTGAACGTCGCATTTATCCTGCTATCAATATTAATAAATCGGGCACACGACGCGAAGAGCTCTTAACCAGTCGTGAAGAAATTCAAAAAATGTGGATTCTGCGCAAATTACTCCAACCAATGGATGAATTGGCCGCGATTGAATTCTTAATTGATCGCCTGAAATCTACCAAATGCAACGAAGACTTTTTTGAGGCGATGAAACGCTAATTTTTACTTTATGATTCTAGGGCCTGCTGACAATTGGTTGTTTTTAACCATTTTATGAAAAAACAGGAAGTTTTCGAGAATCAAATCAGGAAGAGTCTATTTGATGAGAAAATGTTTAAAAACAACCAATTGTCAGCAGGCCCTAGCACAGGGTTTCATTTATTAGGCCTGTTTTGTCATCCCGTGAGATCCAGAGAAACGCCAATCATAATTGGATACTGTGAATAAAGCGCGGGATGACAGAATCAAGGAAACAAAGTCCTAGGGTCTGTCATCAGCAAGGATAAAATTACGTGCGTTATTGGTTATTTAAATCGGAACCAGAAACATTTAGCTTGGAAACACTTAAACAATGCCCCAAACAAACCACTGGCTGGGACGGTGTACGTAATTACCAAGCACGCAACTTGTTACGCGATGAGATAAAAAAGGGCGACCAAGCTTTTTTTTATCATTCAAACTGTCAGCCACCGGGCATTGTTGGCATTGTGGATATTGTTACCTCAGGCTATCCAGATTTCACTGCACTCAATGCTCAATCTAAGTATTATGACCCTGATGCAACACCTGAAAATCCACGCTGGTACCAAGTCGATGTGCGTTTCAAAGAAAAATTCTTGCGCCTCATCTCACTGGATGAACTAAAAACACAGCCAGGGCTCGAAACAATGCAAGTAACGCGCAGAGGAAACCGCTTATCTGTCTCGCCTGTCACGCCGGAAGAATGGCAGATTATTATCGCAATGGCAGCAGCACAGTCAGCCTCATAAACCATAAACATGCATATTTAAAATTTGATATAATAAGGCACCTAATTTGAATACTGATCGTCACTCATGCTGAAAATGATCGACCACGCTTAGGTAACATTTGTTGTGTCTACTTTGTCATTCTCGGGGTCCAGAATGTTGACAAAAATAACATTTCTGGTTGACAGTAAAGACACTAGATACCGCGCATAAAGCGCAGTATGACAGAATGAATCGGTCCACTCGGCATCATCAAAAGGAGTTAGCACATGTCACATCACGGAGAAACAGCACTTACGGCTGGGTTATGCACTTTATTGGCGAATACCTATACGCTTTATTTAAAAACCCAAAATTTCCATTGGAACGTGACTGGCCCGCATTTTCATTCGTTACACAAAATGTTTGAAGAAGAATATATTGAACTCGCCGCTGCTGTCGATGAAATTGCAGAACGCATTCGTGCGCTAGGCGCCGAAGCCCCCGCTTCTTTTGCTCGTTACTTAGAACTCGCAACGCTCAAAGAAGAAAATCACACACCCACAGCGACAGACATGGTCAAAAAACTATTACAAGACCACGAAACAATTATTGAGCAATTACAGAAATTAATGCCAACTGCACAAACAGCAAAAGACGAAGCAACCCTTGATCTCTTAATTAATCGCACTGAAATTCACCAAAAAACGGCTTGGATGTTACGGAGCTCTTTGTGAGAAAAATAGATCGAGAATTATTACCAGACGAGCAAATTTTATTTCGTACCGGCAAACATTATATTGTCTTTTATGTGCCGCTCGTTTGGCTGCTTGTGGTCATTGCCTTTCTTTTTATACCCAATCCTTTCATGATTAAATTTGCCATCGTGCCAGCCATGGCGGCATTACTCACCGGCATTAATCAATGGTTTATTTATTATTTTTCTGACTTTGCTGTGACAAATAGACGCATCATCATGAAAGAAGGATTCTTTTTTCAACATACGCTAGAAATACGATTATCGACAGTTTCTAACATGAGCTTCAACCAAAGTTTAATAGGCCGATTTTTAAATTATGGCACACTCATCATTAGCCCTTTTGGCGGACGTGAAGATTTTTTCCAAGATATTGCACGTCCGCTTGAGTTTCAAAAATATGCGCAAGCACAACTCGACCAAATTGTACGTTGAACTATGAAAACAAACGCACCCATTGGTATTTTTGATAGCGGCATTGGCGGGTTAACCATCACACGTGCACTTGTCAATCGCTTACCCTATGAGAATATTATTTATTTCGGTGACACCGCTCACTTACCGTATGGTGACAAATCAACCGCGAGCATTCAAACATGGTCAATACAAATAGCCGATATTTTATTAGCAAAAAAATGCAAATTAATTCTCATCGCTTGTAATTCTGCATCTGCAGCTGCCTACGAACGCATCAAGGCACACGTCGGTCGCCGCGCAGTGGTCATGAATGTGATCGAGCCCGTCATTGACTCGCTCAACCAGTATCACCACAGCAATACAGCAAAAAAAACAACCATTGGTTTAATTGGCACAAGACAAACAGTTAATTCCTGCATTTATCAAAAAATAATAGCAGCTCGCTATCCGACTATGACATTAATTCCTCATGCAACAAATTTACTTGCTGCAGCAATTGAAGAATTTGGCTCGCATCCAGTAACAGATAGTTTACTCGCAACCTACCTTGCTGATCCTATTCTAAAAAATATTGAAGCATTAATTCTTGCATGCACGCACTACCCTGTGATTAAACAGCGTATTACCGATTTTTTTACAGCACGCCAACAAGCCGTCACCATTATTGACCCATCAGATGCTGTCGCAGCCGCTGTACAAACATATCTAACAAAAAACAATCTATGTAAAACGCAAGGTGTTGGAGAAAAACATTTTTATGTCTCAGACTACACACCAAGTTTCGCTGCAGGCACACAACGCTTTTTTACGGAATCACTCACACTCGAACATTACCCGCTCTCTGAAGAGACGATAGAACAACCTGCATGAATTACCGACACATCTATCACGCCGGCAATGCTGCCGATGTATTCAAACATTGTATTTTAATAGCGCTTATTCAATCTTTACAAAAAAAAGAGGCAGGATTTTGTTATCTTGATACACATGCAGGTTGCGGTCTTTACCAATTAACCGATCCACTTGCAGAAAAAACAGCAGAATATCAATCAGGTATTGAAAAATTATTTTCACAACAGGATTTTTTTCTTAAACATCCCATTTTTACGACGTATTTACAATGCATCCAAAAAATTAATCCTCAGCAAAAAAAACTTGATTATTACCCAGGCTCTCCAGTAATTGCCCAAGCATTACTACGCCCACAAGATCGGGCCATATTCTCTGAATTACATCCTGATGATTATACGCAATTAAAAAAGATATATTACGCTCGCAAAGAAGTAGCTGTGCACCATCAAAATGGTTGGCAAGGTTTAAAAGCTTTTTTACCACCAAAAGAACGGCGTGGTTTAATTTTAATTGATCCACCTTATGAAATACCTAATGAGTTAGAAAAAGGCGTTTGTGAATTAAAAAAGGCACTCACTCGCTTTGCGAATGGTGTTTATGCATTGTGGTATCCTATTAAATTGCATTTGCCTAGAAATTATTTTTACCATCAAATAAAAGAAACAATCAATCAACCCGCCCTGTGCGTAGAACTGACTATTTTACCTGAGAAAGGGAATAATAAATTAGCCGGTAGCGGTATGATAATTATTAATCCGCCATGGCAACTTGCAGAAACATTACAATGTATCTTACCACCTCTTTGGCAAATCATGAGTGAACAGCAACAGGGTAAATGGCACGTCACGTGCATCACAAAAAAATAACTTTCACTACCGACTTGCAAATCGAGGCGGAGAAGAACAAACAGAAATTTGCAACGCATCAGGTCGTGAATCTCGATACAATACCTGCAATTTTTTAAAACTTTTTGTCAAATTTTCTTCAGACAGATCTTCTAACGCAAGCACAAAATTTCTAAATTGTGAAATTTTTTCATATAAAAATGTAATTTTCATTTCACGATTTTTCTGCAGAACTTTTACAAGCTCACGAATGACTATGTTACACTCAACAGAACTCATCCGTTCCATATTATCGTGACAGAAAATAGAAAAGATTTTTTTCATCAGCAAAACATCTCTAATAAGTATTTCACGCAACTTATTTAAAGAATAAAAATTTATATTATAATCAGCATAAGAAAAAACAAAAAAATCTTTATCAAACAAGATTGTTTTTATTAATTTTAATAATTTTCTCTTTAAAGAAACAAGACGTGAAGATGGCTCTTCAAAAAACATGCTTCGATATTGCACTTTAGTTAACTTATCTGTTTGAGCTAAACATGCCACTTGCTTTTTAAACTGCAATAAAAAATATTCACAATCATTCTGTGAAAGAGAAGGTAAAAAGAATTTTTCTTTATATTGTTGAATAAATTTAGCAAAATATATTCTTGCTATTTTCTCTACCTGTATTTTAATTAACCCACTATTCTCTTCAGAAATATCATGCAAATTCATCAATTTTAATTGCAAACTAACATAAAGATTAATCACATTATTTGCCACTGATTGATTTTTCACAAAAGGCTCATATAAATTCATCTTATATAATGACAGCATAGTCTCGAAATGATATTTATAATTATTTAGTAAAAAAATTTTCTCGAATCTATCTACTTCCTCACAAATTAATTTTCTACGAAACTGTGAAATTAAGTTCTGCAAATAATCTTCATTCAAATTATTAAATGTTGTGATACAGTCAATTTTAATTACTACGATTTCAAATTTACTTTCTTCCCAAAAAAATGCAAGAAAGATTGCTTGAATAAATTTTTCTAATTGACCAAACCATTGTATCGGCAATTTATTTGCGTCAATTAACCAGAACTTCTTTATTAACTCATCATACCCGACTGTGATTGCATGCCCTTCCGCAAGCAATTGAAAAACAAATTTTTTTGCCATTTCATTAAAGTTTTCGAGAAATATCGAAAATAAATTTGCCAATGCTTTTTCGTCAAATAAATGCACATGCATCAATACGCGCCGCATTCCCCCTTGTTGCTGCAGTCCCTCTGCGCCATAAAAATTTGAGGTCATTTGCCAAGATTGCATATTGGCATATGGCACCTGACACCGCTGTTGAAGCTCTTTGTCACCTAAAATGATTTGCCAAAATTTTTTTATCCGCCCGCTCATCGGCGGCTCAGCATACGCAAAGACTCCCTCTAAAAAAGTAGGTATTTCTTGTATTAATTGCCGCAGTTGTTCGTCCGTCACCTCTTCACTTAAGAGATCTTGTATAATCCTCAATTCAAACACTTCGGGAGCGCTTGATTGACTGCTCGCTATATGACATTTCTCTTCTTCTTCCCTTTTTTTTAATTTCTGCTCTAACTTTAACTGATGGATTATTAAACTCTCACGTAAATTTTTAATCGCATCGACGCTATTGCTGTAATCATACAATTTTTGTCGACATTCATTTGTCCCTTTTCTTTCAAAAGTAAACAAAGCAGCATAAAACAATGCTTCTGCAAAAAGATTCTCATATTCTTCTTTTTTTTCACTTCCCCCTTCTGCCATTGTTTTAAACGTTTCTAACATCTTCGAAAATTGATTCATCTCCTCTGTTAATATGACTTCTTTCTGTAATCTTGCTTGCACTCTTGCAAGAATCATTGGCTCTCTCAACTCATCTATCGAAAAATGGATGATACGACGCCATTGCAGGAATATTTCGCCAAAAAACAAATCTCCCAACATCCCACCAACAACTAAACGTCGACTAAACTGTTGCAGCCCTTCTCGACCCAGCAGACCTGCTTGCATCGCCATCACTGAAATGCCATAACAAACTCCATCGAGCGAACTTGGAATACCCATGCAATACATCCATGCAATAATGGAACGATGCGTCAATGATGCAGACTGTTGCATTTGGTTTCTAAAGATTTTTTCAAACCGACTTTGCATGCCTGATTGCCTTCATTGTTTTTCAAAAAGTGTTTATTCTATACACAAGGCTTTCCATCGCTACTCAACTCGATTATATTTTTGCTTCGGGATCAATGTATCATCACTGCCTATCAGAGGAACTTCAATATGATGGTACCAGACATAACTGATCAAACAACTGAGGTTCCGTTGCGCCCGTCACTATTGTCTTCTCTTGAGGCCCAACACCTCACTGCCACGCCTTCTCTATGGTCACTCACACCTCACTCCCCTGATGCGGGCATTAACTCAATGGCAGACGCTGCCGCTCGATTGTTTTCTCTCGCTGGCAAAATTGGGCAACTCAAAGCATGCCCTGATCTCACTGCGTTACAAAAAGAATTAATCACTGAACTCGGTCTTTTTCAAGAAACAATCAAGCCTTATTACAGCCCGGAACAAGTGTTTGTTGGCCGCTACGCCTTATGCGCAACGCTAGACGATATTATTTCTCACACACCTTGGGGCATTCTAGGGCACTGGGAACCGTTTAATTTGTTAACTTTATTAACCCAAGAACCCGTCCGTGAAGAAGGTTTTTTTCTCATTCTTGAGCGTTTGATTCGCGATCCTAGTGTGTATATTGATTTAATGGAATTTATGTACCTTTGCCTCTCCCTCGGGTTTCGTGGTAGCTATCGCGCAACCGAATTCACTAACAGCCAATTAGATCAAATCCGTGATGCACTCTACCGCCATATTCGTGCTCACCAAGGTGATTGCAGCAAGTCTCTTGCGCCTTTTCCGGTGAAGGCAGCACCTGCAAGCTACACACCCCCGGGTAAAAGATTTTCTATCAGCCTCCTTGCCTTAACAACTGGCAGTGTCGTGCTACTCCTTTTTGCCGGATTAGGTCACTGGCTTGATCTCTCCACTGATAAAACACATCAAATGCTAGCACGCATAGAAACACCCCTTTTACAGGATTCTCTCAATGTCTGAATTTTCTGCAACCACGGCAAATTGGATCTGCCTTGCTGGTGTCTTACTTGCAGGCTGGCTCATCCTAAAAGTGATTTTCCCACCTACCGCAAGTAAGCAGAACACAAATGACTCTGCTACGGATCACCAACTTGCCCAATTAAAAGGCCGTTTCCAAGGCATTCTTGATTTCTTAAAAAAAACGATTATTCAACGTCAAGGACAATCAACCGACTTAGCCACATTACCTTGGCATCTCATAATTGGCCCTCACCATGCAGGCAAAACAACACTACTCAATCATGCAGGGATTCATTATATTCTTGCTAAAAAATACAAGACGGATGCAGAAGGACGCACACCACCTTCCGAAACCTGCGACTGGTGGGTGACACAACAACATGTATTAGTCGAGATTCCGGGTGTATGGTTTGTCACAAAGGAAAAATTGTCTAAGCTTTGGTTTGGATTTTTAGAGTTAACCAATGCAAAAAAAATTCGCCCACAAATTAGTAGCGCTGTCATGCTAATTAATCTTCCTGAATGGTTGCTCACACAAAAATTTGAATTACCCACCGCCTTACTCAAACGACAAATTCGTGATTTACGCGCTATCTTTGGCACCGCTCTGCCTTTTTATTTTGTCATCACAAAATGTGACCTCTTGCCCGGTTTTAATGAATTCTTTAGTGAACACACCGCAGAAGAATTAACACAAGCGTTCGGCATCAGCTTGCCAACACTCTCTACAAATGAAAAACTTGTTGATGCAATTTGTGAACGCTTCAATGCGTTAATTAAACGACTCAATCAACAATTACTCACCCGACTTCACCACGAAAGAAATTTAAAAACACGCACACTGATTAAAGACTTTCCATTACAAGTTGAAAAATTAAAAGATGCCATTCTGCAACTCTTACAAGCGGTAGCGCAACCCGACCTACCCTTACTGGGCATCTGGCTAAGCAGCGCTTACCAACCGCCCAATTCACACACCCCACCCTTACCACAGTCACAAGATGGGCTTAGCGGGTTGCCAGCCCAACAACAAAGCACGCCGCTCAGCGCTATCATGTCAGCACCTGTTCTGCCCTCTCGCCCCTGCTTTATTCGACAATTTATTCTGCAGGGGCTTCCTTCCGCCACCACCCAACCTAACCCTCACCCATCCTCTTTTATGCTGTCTAAGGTGCTTTATTCGCCGCGAGGAATCGCTAGCGCGCTCTCCCTAGGGATTATTGCCACCGCCTTACTTTTATTCAGCCAAGACTTCTTACAGGGTGAAGCGACACTTCGCACCATGCAGAACTTACTTGCTCATTATACGCAGCCCACAAACCTAGCTGAATCACATTCACTCTCACTGACAGATGCGCTCGTTTTACTTGATGGCCTTGAACACACTGCACACGATGCTTTATCGACAAATGCACGAACACCTGTGCTTTCGTTCTATTCAACACAATCTCGCCAACAGGCGATTTCTATTTATCAACGTGCCTTACAAAATGTTTTATTGCCTTCAATCGCAGAATCACTTGATACATACTTACGTAAAGTAGATACGCTGCCGGCCGAAAAAATTTATCAAGCATTGCGCGCGCGACTCATGCTAGCCGGCGAACTACCCTTACAACCTGTACAAATGACAGCAATCATTCGACAGATTTTGCCTGATGTGAATGATCACCTCAAAAAACATTTACAAGTTGCGCTTGAAAAATCGCTTCCGGCCATCACCGCCGCAGACCCAACAGCAATTGCCGATGCGCGTAAAAAACTGATCGAGCTTCCCGTCGCCGAGCTTGGCAGAGTGATTCTTAAATCAACTGATTTACCCCCCTTATCTACCCATCTCTCTCAAACCGTCTTGCCAATACCCATGCGCTACCAGGGCGCTTATTTCCAATACATGCTTGACAAAGCGATCCCTACAGCCGCGACAGTTGCTATTCATGGAAATGCTGTGCTTGGCAAACTCTCACGCACCAATACACAAATTGAAAATGAAGCAACATTAACAGCGCAATTACGTAATCATTATTTGTCGGACTACGCCAACACATGGGAAGAACAACTTGCACTATTGCGTCCTGACAAACCAAAAGATTTATTTGCTGCCAATACGCAAATTGCCGAACTGACAGATAATGCGTCGCCCTTAACTAAAAAATTACAAGTTTTAAAAGAAAATACGGCATTTGATGCCCTCATGGAAACCAATGCAACGTTACATGCGCTGGATGAATTTTTGTTAGACGCCGCTGAAAATCCTCACAGTCAAGCAGCAGAAAATCGTGCAGGCTTGATTGCACTTCATCACACGATCGAGACAATTCTTGCCTCGTCGGATCCCACAAAAGCCGCATTTACCCTTGCGACCCAACGTTTACAACATCCAGAAGACAATCCGTTTACGCGCATGCACCAACTTGCCGCGCAAAACCCTGAGCCATTTAAAACATGGCTACAAGAAATTACTGACACAAGCTGGCAATTCATTTATAAAAAAGCAAAAAATTATGCAGAAAAAACGCATATGACATCGGCACTCGCGATGAGCCGTCCACAAATGACACCACTACCCAATAGCCCTACGAATTGGTTAGTGCGACCATTGCCAGAGCAAATCTCAGGGTAAAAGTAGAGGCAAAAAGAATAGCACCTAAAAAAAGTAAGTCGTTTTTGTGTAACAGCTCAGTGGGGGTGTTGTTCGATGACTTGACTGCATATCAGTTGCTCATCAGCTGTTGTAGGTGCCCAAAGCCATGCCCTTTCTGATTTCATGAAGCGTACTTTTATCAGTAAGATGCAGTTAGCTGTTTAGCTGTTGCGGTCAGTCAAGCCATCGAACAACACCCCCACTGAGCTGCTACATTTTTTTTGATACATCCAATGCAATGTCTCTTGCAACGTTGGTTGCGAAACATCGCCAATCCATTTTACTAATTTTTCTGGTGAACCATATAACTTATGAATTTCATTAGTACGAATAAAATCTGGATGACTTTCTATTTTTATTTGATGCCCTGATAATTCCTTCAGCATTGTAATAATCGTTTCTAATGCTACAAACTTCCCTGAACAAATATTAAAAATCTCCCCACGCTGCGCTTTTTTTAGCAAACGCAAATAAGCTTCGCATACAAACCGTACATCATTAAATTCACGATAGACATGCAAATTACCAAGTTTAATGACGGGCGCTCGCTCCACAAAATGTGTCACCAACTTCGGAATAATAAAATCAACTGTCTGCCCAACACCTGTATAATTAAATGGTCGCACATAAAAAATGGGCAAGCGATCTAAATAATTTTTTGTTAATTGCTCCATGGCCAATTTGCTCGCTGCATAATGATTGACTGGCGCAGGGATTTCTTTTTCTGTAATAGGTGAGCGCTCACAGTGCCCATAAATATTCGCGCTACTTGCTAATAAAATTTGCCGAATGTCTTGTTTTTTTAATAACAATATTTCTAATAAATTTAATGTGCCGATTACATTGACTTGATAAAATGCAAGACTGTCAGCATGTCCCACAAAACTCAATGCAGCTAAATGCACAACTGTATCAAATTCACTGTTTTCTATTTCAGATTTTAACGCAGAGAAATCACATAAATTTGCTTGCAATGGCACAATAGTATGCCCTTGTTGCAGAGCAGCCTCTACAAAATGTTGCCCAGTAAACCCTTTTGCACCTGTTAATAATATTTTCAAAATGAAAACCCATTTTGATTACGACGTAAATCCGCAGCAACCATTAATTGACACAATTCTTCTAATTGTACCGATGCTTTCCATCCTAATCGTTTCTCTGCTTTACTGGCATCGCCAATTAAGATGTCAACTTCTGCCGGACGATAAAATTGTGGATTAATACGCATCACCGTTTCTCCTGTCGCTTCATCTATCGCAATTTCATCAATGCCTTCGCCAATAAATTTTATATTCATTTCTGCAGCTTTAAACGCCAATACCACAAAATCACGCACAGTCACGGTTCGATTGGTTGCTAGCACAAACGTATCAGGTTCGGGTGCTTGCAGCATTTGCCACATGCCCACTACATATTCTTTCGCATATCCCCAATCACGCTTTGCATCTAAATTGCCTAATTCAATATATTTTTGCTTACCCAATTTGATTTTAGCAACTGCATCCGTAATCTTTCGTGTGACAAATTCGCGCCCCCTCAAAGGACTTTCATGATTAAACAAGATGCCACTCGCTGCAAACAGATCATAGCTTTCGCGATAATTTACCGTCATCCAATGTGCATATAATTTTGCAACGCCATAAGGACTTCGCGGATGAAAAGGGACAGTTTCCGTTTGGGGAATACCCTGAACCTTACCAAACATTTCGGAGGTCGACGCTTGATAGAATTTGATTTTTGGATTGACCAAACGAATCGCTTCTAATAAATATAAAACACCCAATCCCGTAATTTGCGCTGTCGTGACTGGCTGCACAAAACTCACGCCGACCATACTTTGAGCTGCTAAATTATAAATTTCATCGGGTGCGATTTTTTGTAAAAGATTGATTGCAGCACCAGGATCGGTTAAATCGAATTCAATTAAATGTAAATCGGGATGATGTTGAATACCTAATTCTTCAATACGCCAAAAATTAATTGAACTGGTTCGCCGATACGTACCATACACTTGATAATTTTTACTTAATAAAAATTCCGCCAAATATGCGCCATCTTGTCCAGTCACGCCGGTGACTAAAGCAATTTTTTTCATTTATGAAAATCCTATTTTTTTAATATAAAAAGATAATCGTCACGTTCTACCGTAAATATCATCTAAACGCACAATATCATCTTCACCAAGATACGCGCCGTTTTGCACTTCAATAATCACTAACGTCACGTCTTCTGGATTGGTTAAACGATGTGGATTTGTAGCAGGAATATAGGTGGATTGACCCGCTTCGACAAAATACGTTTGTTCGCCATTGACCACTTTTGCTTTACCACTGACTACCACCCAATGTTCACTACGATGCTGATGCACTTGCAACGACAAACTGGCTTTGGGTTTCACCTCAATCCGCTTAATTTTAAAACCTGCACCTTCACCCAAAATTGTATACGTTCCCCATGGACGATGCACTGTACGATGCAATTTGTAGGCTTCATGCCCTTCTGATTTCAATTGCGAATATAAATGACGCACATCTTGTGCACGATCACGGTGCGCGATTAACACTGCATCCGAGGTATCAATGACCATTAAATTCTGAATGCCCACTGCCGCAACGATACGCTCAGCACTTTGAATATAACAATCCTGCACATCGTATAATAATGCTTTACCATGCAAACTATTGCCATCAGAATCCGCTGCAGTGAGATGACTCATTTCGCGCCATGAACCAATATCCCGCCAACCAATATCACAAGCGACAACTGCCATTTTATCTGACTTTTCCATCACCGCATAATCAATGGATTCACTGGGTGTTAAAGAAAATAAATACTCATCTAAGTCAATTTGTGTCACACGTTGATTTTTTATTTGACGAGCAGAGGCATGAAAACATTGTTGTACAGCGTCTAAAATTGCCGGGCAAGCATGCGCCATTTCTTGCAATATAACCTCTGGCGTAAAACAAAATATGCCGGCATTCCAAAGAAATTTTCCAGAAGCAACATACTCTTCTGCTTGTGCTAACGCCGGTTTCTCCACAAAACGTAAAACTTTTTCTTCTTCCGCTTCAATATAACCATACCCTGTTTCCGGACTAGTTGGTTGTACACCAAACGTGACAATCTGACCACGCAACGCCATCGCCATTGCTTTTGTTACAGCTTGCTGAAAAGGATTGGCCAAAGCAATTAAATGGTCCGCAGGCATGACCAGCATTGGCACATCTTTCCCGATTTTTTCTGCGACATACAATGCTGCCACCGCCACTGCCGCCGCGGTGTTTCTTGCAACAGGCTCTAGAATAAAAGAAGTCGTTAACGTCGATGCAGAGGCCATCTCACGCAATGCATCTTCTACTTGAAAGAAAATATCGCGATTCGTTATCGTTAACACTTCTTGCACGCCAGATAATGTGCTTGCCCGTAAAAAAGCCTTTTGTAACAAACTCTGGCCGTCTGGCAAGGTAATAAAAGGCTTAGGATGTAATTCCCGCGACACAGGCCACAAACGTGACCCTGCACCACCACACAAAATTACCGAGACTAATTGTGTCAACGTATCACCGCCAATATAGGATCAATAAATCGTTAGACAATGTTTTTCATCAAAAAACAGCTCAGAAAGATAACAGAGAAACCCAACGCACGCTAAATAATTTTACTAAAATGAGCAAAATAAACTCAGGGAAATAGGCTATGGCATTTATGACTCATCAATGTCTCATGGGCCTTTTTTGATATAACTCATTGATTATATTGAAAAAACGATAATTTTGTAGCTTGTTGATTTCATTAGTTATTTTTTTATTTTTAAAATTTTAGAATAAATTCAATAAGTTAATCTTACACATACTCATTCAAGCACCTTTATTTTCTATGAAAATTTAAAATTGTTATATTTTTTTATAAAGACTATTTAAACATAAAAAATTATTTTGTTTTATTTTTTTACAGATTGACTTGTCGGCAGTTTACTTTGTACCAACAGCTAAAAAAAGGAATAATCCCCTATTTTGTGCAAAGCGCCAAACAGGGCTTCAACTCAAAAAATTATGCTTTTCATTCTTCAATACAAAAGGAAAATCTAATGAAAATTGAATTATTTAAATTTAATGGTCAAATAAATGTTTTTGCCATGTCAAAAGATCACTACACACACTTTATTCAAATTGAAATCACGCAAGAAGAAGAAACCAAGCGTTTCACTCTACCGATTGACCCAACGGATAATACGTTAGCGGCAACCCTTGATCCCGCACTCATCACAGCATTGGGTGAACATGCTAAAGAATTTATGGAAAAATTATCCACTGAATTACGCGAACAGATTGGCGCCAAACAAATTATGGTTGTACCAATTGGCTCTGCTTTAACAGACTATATTTTACCAATCAATGCCGATTTCAAACGTTTACGCTACGCCAAGCCTGAACATATTGCGACAAAATCTGCAGACATTCTTGCAGCCTATCCTGAAATACAGGAAATGCTTGATAAAACCTATTATTTCACTGCTACAGAAAAGGCATTACTCGCTGATTTTTCTGAAACGAAACGTTATGCTGAAGTTGATGACATTCTCGGCAGTGCGCGTTTTCTTACATCAAAACAAACAGAATACAAAGAAGAAGATTTACAAGGAAAAGCATCACGTATTAAAAGTGAATTTATTCTGCCAATCACTATGCAAAATGAAGAAAAAGAAATTCATGGCATCATTCGTGCTTTAAAAATGGGAAATGGTTTTATTTATCTCTCTGATGAAGTCATGGATCAAGACATTGTTGAACTAGATAAATTTACTGGCAGCACAATTGAAGAAAAAAAATCAGCTCGTGAGAAATTCCTATTAGCGTATTTGCTTCAGCACGCTAATCAAATTTTAAGTGCGAAAATAGAAAAAACTCACTGCATTATTATGATCGCGGCAAGCGGTCGTGAACATCTGTATGCTGCCTCGGGTTTTCGTGATTTTTCTGGCCCTTCCCTTCTTTCCGAATTTGCCATTCAAATGAAATTTGGACCTAAAGGAAAACTCTTAGAGGAGATGCAAGACAATATTAGAAAAATCAAATTTACATCAGATGCTGTTTCACCGGCAAAAAAAGGATTATTTGCTCTTTCTCTAAAACCAGTCACCGTCAGCACAGAAGCTGATGAAGAAAAAGCGCTTGCCTATAGCGGACCCGCACGCAAATAACCCAGTCAATATAAAGTGGAAATTTTAAATGACTATTTAACACACTGATTATGAATTTTTTATATGCATAGTCAGTGTGTTTTATAGCAAAAGACTGAATGACTCGCGCCTTCTGAAAAGGAAGGAGGATAAATAAAAGTATTACCACGCAAATCGACTGTTTTGATACTGATTTCTGCAACAATCTTACAATTTTTCTATGACACCGTACTCCACTGGACCGGAAAATTGTAATCTAACCAACTAATCTGCCGCGCTTGATTATCATAAAAAAAGTTAATCGTTGATTCCCATTTTGGATTTTTAGCTAAGTGATTAATATCCAAAATTGCTGCATTATTTCGCTGTTTAGGGTCTCGGCATGAAGGGTAAACAATAAAAGTTATTTGAGTATTCGTTGTCACAAACTGATGGGATGCTGAATAATCAATTTTATTCATTATTTGATGACAGTCCGGATGATTGCTTATATTGATAGAACTCGCGTCATTTGCATCTACGGAAAAAATTGTTCTAATCCCAGTAGCAGTTTTTATATTCAAGTGGAGACGTTGTTTCATAAAATGAAAAGCATGCTCATAAAGAGCCGTTTCTTCTAACAATGCACCATAGAAAACATTTTTTCCATAAAGAGGTCTGAAACGAGCTTGTTGATGAGGTGGATTATATCTAAACGAAGTGATTATCAACGGATGCCACGCTTGCTGTTTATTTGCCGGTTTAGTCATTTCAATAAGCAATTCCAATTGAATCGCACGCTCTTCATTTTGGGTTGCACGATAACTGGATAAAGTTGCTTGATGTTCAACGATTCGTACCAATTCTATCAAGCACCTCTTCCTCTAACATAGTCTAAATACTGACGAATAAAAATTAACCCATCAATGGATTCGCCCATCAATTTTTCTGGAATAACATTTAATTCCGGATGTGGTGTAGCTAACCAAATACATTGATGAAAAGAGTCATCAAACATTGCTTCTAAACTTCGGTGTATCGCCAATAAATGAATAATTGCTTGAATATCAGGCTGCAATAAACCATTACCAATTGGAACAATTCCATTTTTCAACCATGTATTCACAGTATTCGGCGGCAAGTGAAGAACATTAGCAATTTTTGTCCCTGACCAATCCAGTCTTTTTTTTAAATACTCAAGGCCATCTACGATAGCTTGACCTGCCAATAACGGATCAAATTTTAACGATGTGGTACCTAAAAGAGATGATTCACCTCTTAATGATCTTGGTTTTTTATTTTCCGGAATTGAGATTGGCATTGTTTTCTCCTCTATTCCAAGTATAACCCAAATTGATCAAAAAACCATTTAATTAAAATTAAGTGGTTTTATTTCATTTATTTTCAATAAGATATTAATAAATCAATATTGACTGAAATAGCGAATTATCCAACTTTCCTGTTACCAAAACTTCTTCACACCAATGCAATACTCACCCTGGCAAACTTTTCACATCCGGATTCTTTGACCACGCATCGACAATTTCAGCAATTAATTGATCTACTACGCCAAGATTCCCACTTTCTTCAATAATCCCTTGTTTTTCACGCATTGCAGCTAACCGTGTTTCAATTAATTGTTTCACAGACCCCGCCGGAAATAATGCAGCTAATACGCGACGCGCTTCCGCAGGCTTCATCACTTGATATAATTTATTTCTGACACGCGCATCTTCTGCAGTTGTACTAAATGCCCATAATTCCACTGGACCCAACGTACTCGTTAATAATTGCGTATTAATGCCGGACTTTGTTGCAAATTGTGCGAGAAAGGTGGCGCCACCTTCTCGCGGACCATGGACACGCGTTTTTAATGCAGTGCGCGCAGTATCAGATAAACCAAAAATTTCTGTTGAACGCCGAATAGCTTGCTCAGGTCCCGCATCCATAATAAAAATTGACGTACCAAACTCTACCATCACTGCATCAAAATCATCTAAAGATTGTGAAATCAATGCAATTTGCACGTTCCATTTTCTGCCTTCACGCATATCTAAAATGACTTGATCACGCACCGCACGTGCACGTGAAGTACGATGGAATTCGTCATATACAATTCGTTTAGGATCTTCGCGAATTTCAATAATACGCGCACGATGATAATCACGATACGCATCCGGAAAATCTGCCAACATATCTTCAGTTAAATAATAATGTCGCGCCAACACATAACGCGCCAACATATACATCACTGCTGTTTGACGCTCCGCCGCATCGCCACCACTTTTTGCCACTTCATCTAAATCCAATGAAACAACACGCGCATCGCCAATATCAAATTTGGTCACACCGGATAACACCGGATATTCACGCACCGCACCCGAAATCATGCGACCAAATGCTTGAATAAGTGGCTCACCCGTTGGGGCACGTACTTGTCCATATAAATCTTCAATCACTTGCGTTCGACAAATGGCTGCAGCGTCAGGCAATAATGGCATCGCATACCGTTGTGACAACGTCGCTTCATGACGAAACCCTGCTAAAAACAAGGCATCTGTCACTTCCCACCACGTCGTGCGATCATCTGTCACAAAACCAATTTCTGATAAAATATCATCGACCAATGTTTCAATACCGGCCGTATAAAGATGCGGCTTACCATCATCTGCCAGATATTTATAAAGCTCATCGACAATCAAGCCCGCCATGTCAGAAACGCCATCATAAGGACGTTCCGCACCAATTGGCGTGGCAAGTAATGTAATAAAATTCACTAAAAACCCGCGCTCTTGTGCTGTTGGATAACGACAACCTAACTGTGTATCAAAAGGATTAATCGCATAATCTGCTGTCATCCGAATACGATGATAAGCAACCAAGTGACGCTGATTTTGTGGTAATGCCTCGCGCAGCAACGAAATCAAACCGCTACTCGATGGACCAATATCAATCACCGCAATACGTGGTAAACGCTGAATGCCACCCGAAAGACAAAGCGCCAAATTAATCGAATTCGATAACACCGATTTACCCGACCCTGGACGCGCATACAACAAATCTATCCACGTGGTTTGCTGCGATGAACCTGGTTGATAAGGCCAAGGTTTGCCGTCAGGCGAACGCAACAACACCGCACCCGATTGCCAAGATGACGCCGGGCGCGTAAATGGCAACATGTAAACAACATCAGACAAAGGTGCAACCGTTGCTGTGGCAACACTGGATGCGCTAAATGCCGGCAAACTTGAGACAACGCCAGCAAATGCATCACCCGATGCTTCCGAAACTTCACACGTCCCCCAGCCTTCAACTGCTTTTGCTAACTCTGCAGTACGCGTACGTAATAAATTAATATTGCCTTCAGGCGCCCATGTCGCTAACGACACCTGTAAACGCACAATAGCGTCATCTGCATTTGTCTCGATCTTGCTGAGCGCTTTGATTGCATCATTTACTAAACTATTTTGTGACGACGTCCAAGCTAAAATCGCTGCCATGGCAGATTTAAAACGCAACGCACCCAAACCACCGCTTTCCATCAGAAAAGACATACGCCAAGGCACACGCGTCGGCAACGTACGGCCGAATAGCACAGGAAACGATTTCACATCTTGCGGAAAAAGATCAATAAAAATCGGTGTATAAATTCGATCGCCAATTCTCACCGTACGTAAATCGATATTCATCGCATCACGCGGCACAATCTGTCGCGCGAGAGGCGGCCACATTAACCCTGACAACTCACCTGCCAAAGGTCGCGCTTCATGAACAGGAATTTGATCCCCAGGCAAAGCAGGTCGCCAATCAATACTGGTAAAATCGGGATCCGCTGCCATCCGAATGGCTCGCACCGCATCATGAATTTCTAGTAATTCACAATGAATATTTAAGCCAGATAAATCTGCAACCAGTGACCGCACAAATGATTGATGCGACTCACGTAAATCAGGAATGGCAGCAAGCAAGTTTTGCCCATTTTTAAAAGGCGGAATTTTATTCTCGCGAATGAATTTTAATTTCTCTTTTGCTGCACGCTGGCTTTGTTCTTTACTCAATGAATAAGGACGCGTCCACAAAATAAAATAAAGACTCTCATGCGCGCAATAACGAGAAATATAATCAACGCGTTCACGAAATAAATCTTCTAGCGCAAGACCAAGACGATCTGCAGTTGCTTTAGCCGGCGCAAGAATTTCTTCAATTTCTGGTTTAACTGCCGCTCGATCATAACTAAAATACACTTGTACAACGTGCCCGGGACGTTTCAACGTTGCTCGCAAGCTTTGCGTTAAACCTGCATGAATTGACTCAAATTCATCTGCACCCACCAACCTTGTGACACCGTGCACTTGCACCATCGAAAGCAACGAACCATCACGGGCGACTAATGTGGTTGGGCTATCTGCTGTTTCCAAATCACAATACGACTCAACGGTTTGACCAAGCTCCGTGCTCAGCCAGGCAAGAAAGGTATCAATACTATCGAGGATCGGTTCTACAAAATTCCGCATCGCCATATTCCCTTGATTGCTAGTACTCCGTTTCATTGATTCTGTCATACTGCGCTTGATGCGCGGTTTCCAGTTTTTATTAGCGTTTCTCTTAGATCCCGCGGATGAACCGCGGGATGACAAAAAGACATAATAAATGAAACACCGTACTAATCTGTCCCCGTTGAAATTTCCTCTAATGCATCCGCCGCCCATGCCTCCATTTGTACTTTAAATTTTGCATGAGCAGGCAACAAACGTAACTCTGTCAACACCTTTTCCATCTGTGCACTTTTTTCGGGATGTGCAGCACGATACTCTAGTAACAATTGCCCAAACGCAGCTGGCTGGCTGGAGCCAGAACCAAAACGATTTTCAACCGGTTGCGCACGAAATTTCATATCACGATAAATGGATTCCGCGCTGTCTTGATACCCTGTCCCATTTCCCATGGCACAAAAAAGCACGTGACAAAAACTACTCAGATTCGCTTGACTCATTTCTGGAAGATAAATCAGCTGACCACCACCCATATCATCTAAGCCAACTGATTCAAGAAAAAGACACTGAGAACAAAAACAACACGCTGTAATCAAATTACTTAATCGATTATTTGCATAATTGCCGTCGGCATTCACCACTTGCTGATATTGTCGCGCTTGGAAACCACAATATTGGCACGTAAAAAGATCCCGGCGAAAAACCCGTTCTTGAACTGGCTGGAACGCTTTGTCTTCTTGACGTCTTACAAAAGCACGCCAGCCTTCAGGATTGACTGCTAACTGCAACGGCTGCATTAAAAATTCTCAAAAAGTCGTGACACCAGACACGCTGCTTCTACCAGAAAGACCCATCGTGCCGCCGGTTACACTAAAGACAGAAGGAACAAAAATTAACGCTGCACCCACAAATAATAACGCGATCGGCATACTAATCATAACCTGCGTTGGATTATCTTTATGTGCTTTAAACTTCACAATTGCCGCAACAACAAAACCAAAACCAGCAACGTAAGCACCTGCAGTAATCAATTTTGCAATACCACTCATGTTTTTAGTCACATTTGCTGCTAAAGCGCCCACGCCCGATGGATTTGCCAACGCCAGACCTGCAACAAAAAAACAAAGTAACGACCCAAATAAAAGCATCATTCCTTTTCTTACTTGCTGTTTTTTCATCTCACACTCTCCTTCATCAAAGTTAAATAAATAAATCACATCCCACTAGTAAACTATTTTAATCATTCTGTCATACCGCACTTTCTGTGCGATATCTAGTTTTTATCAGCATTTCTCTGTATCCCCAGATAAACCGCGGGATGACAAATCAGACACAATCAATGAAACACTGTTCTAGGCTCTCACCTGATTTTAGACAGGTATAAACTGCTATCACATCTTTTTTTTTCTCACTTCCTAAACTTCCTAGAAAATGATTATGACGCAAGCCGTCAAGCAGACCATTGTCCAATCCCCAATGAACTCGATACTGCTTGCAAAAATCCATATAAATTAATACACAATGTGCCTGCAATAATATGTGCCATCGCACGACCAAACACACCTTGTTGCTGCCCACCGCCCATTTGCGTTAATAAAATTAATCCACGAATAAATGAAATCGTTCCGACTAATTGAATGATAAGAAAAACAGCATCAGATATCGAAGAGGTTTCACCAGATGAATCTGTCTGCCACGCATAAGGATTAGCGCTTTGTCCCCAAAACGTTCCTAAACTGACATTCACAACACCAGGCAAATAAATCAACATTGCGCCTACAAAAATAAATGTCAGTGGTTTACCGAGATGATGCTCACCACTCATCATCGTACGCGACTCGCCAAATCGCTTTAATTCAAATAATCCTTTCACCACAAAGAAAAAACCCATGACATACGCTATGGCAGTCACCAAACTCATTAAATTTGGCACTTCACGGCTAAAACGTGCCAACATATCTTGTAAATTAGGCGTGCCAGATGGGGTAAATGTCACAGCCAAAGCAGTGTGGGCATAAAATAGAGAAATCAAACAAATAAAAAACAGTCTTGAGATGACGTTTGACTGTTTCATGAAAACCTCCTCCACTGACTTTGCCTAGAAAATTGACTAAGCTTGGTCATCACTTAACCCATAAGAAAGCGTCAATGTTCGACTACCTGTATTGATATTCACAACCCCATCATACGGATCAATATGTGTAATCCGCCCAAGACCTCTCAAGGTATCACCCACTGCAACCGTTACCGTATCACCTGAGTCAGAACGCAACCATGCGCGACCAGGAATAATGGCTTGGACAGTATACCCTACCCGTGCAGCACGCTCAGATGACCTTGTTTGCACCGCGGCATAACCTGACGTGTTATTTCCTCTATTACGCATCGCGCCAGCTCGCCCTTTCACCTCGCCCAACATGGTTGCTAATTGATGAAAAGCCACTTCCATTGCAGTGACTCGTGAGGTGAGTTCTTGTACCTCTAGACGCAACTGATTATTTTGAGCTTCTGACTCCGCCAATTTTTTTGTGACATCTGACTGTAATAAATTTGCCATCGCTGCATTTTGTTGTTCAAGTCCCGCCACTTTCTCAGGCAAGTCAGCAAGTTGCGACGTACCCATTTGTGCGCGGGACTGTTCTTGCGGCACCGTGCTTGGCAAAGCAGATGGCGATGGCATGACTTGCGAGGTGGCCACGGGTGCCGCAGCAGCGGGGGCAGCAACAATCTGAGGTTGCGCACTGACTGCCGGCGCTACCAACGGTTGGCTAGGTTGATTCGTTTCTACAGAGGCCACTAATTTTTTTACCGGTTTTTCTACTGGTACAGTTTGCGTGATCTCCCCTTCTGCAAGCGCCGATTGCGGCACAGTCGGCACGATCATGCGATACACGACGCCTAACAATAAAAGAAACACAATCGTGCCCGCAAAAATTCGTCGATGTTGTTTAAAACGATCCACTAGCTTTTTTCCCGTGGTCGCTGTCGAGACGCTGGCTACTGCAGGCGTTGCACCAAGATCATAATCATGTTGCTCATTTTCAAAGCGATACTCTTCTTCACCTTGATCATCTGATTTGTCTTCAAAACGTTCGTCTGCCATACGACTCACCTCATTTTTTTCATTTAGAACAGTTAGGTAACATCACCGACAAACAAAATGCCAAGACCCACGCCCGAATTAATCCTCACCGTTGCGGGTGTATCAAAATACGTTTTTACCGCATTCCCAAGCTCTGTGCCTACTTGACCTAAACCGACAGCAATACGATTTCCTGGAGAAAGTGCGGGATAAGTGCTAGATGTTCCGCCAAATACTGTAGCCGTCGTCCCCGCATTTTGAATCGCACTTGCATAACCCGACAAAAACGATGAAGCAAATAATGCACCATAACGTTTGAAATAATGGTAATCCACATTGCTCGCCATCACGGTGCGTGCTGTATCCGGATCAATTGCATAAGCACTGATTTTCTTTGCACGGGTCCAACTATCACGATTCATTTGTTCGAAATTCAAACTAACGCGATCTTGTCCTTGTGCGAGCGACAACTTACCAATCAGTGTTGCGCCTTTGTAAGGCCCTTGAACAATCGTCACAAGTACAGGCGTATCAGGGTAATCACTGTTGACTGCTGTATCTAGTACACCAAATAAAATTGTGCCTGACTTAATTAACGGCGGCTCCTCAATAGCACGCGCATTATTACTTGCAACAGAATTGTTTGCTCCATTGATAGTTCCTGCAGTGGCTTGAGCACCCGTATTCTGTGTAGCGCCCGTTGCGGCTGGCTGACCATCTACATGGAGCATTTTAGGTGCTGTCCACGCAGAGGTTAAAATAGTTTGTGCTTGACTGGTCATGAGAGATTGCAACTGCTGAATACGTTGTTGTCGCGCTTGCTCTGCTTCTAATTGTGCTTGTGCTTGCGCTGCTGCAAATTGTGAAGCAGCTTGCGCATCATTCACCGCTGGCGTTTCTGCAGAAGTACTTTGTGCTTCTTGCAGTCTCTGTTGCAACCTCGCAAAATCTTCTGTCCCTGGCAAGGTTGGCTCTGAAGAAGGCAAAACAGACACTGGTGTCACCATCGCAACATATTCTTGCATCAATCGTCCCGCCTCTTCCGGCGATAAGACACCTGATAACACACCTTGTTTTAATTCATCGGCATAATCACGCGTGGATGCATTGTTTCCTTGCATTTTTACTAAACGATTTATTTGCTCACGTGAAGCAAGCAATTTTTGATAACAGGCAAGAAATGATGCGACATCTTTATCATTTATCTTGCCACTCGCCACCATCGCTTTCAGCGCCTGCTGATACTCTGTCAATGAAACACCTTGTGTTTGTAGTTTAACCAACTCATCCACAACATCACGCGGTAACTGACTCTTTTCAGCAACATTTGCGGTACAACGTGCAGCTTCTGCAGCCAATGATGCCAACATCGTGTTTAAGGTATCAGACACGCCCAGCCCTGCCCGCATTTTTGCATACGCGCTCATCAATTCTTTCGCAACAGCAGGGGTTAATTGCCCTGATGCAACAAGGCTATCTAATTTGGCTTGATACGCACTGACTGGTGCATTCTCAAGCTGCATTTTTGCCAGTGCATCCCCTACCGCCGGCGTCAGAGCACCCTTACGAACTAATTTTTTCAAAGCATAAGCACTTTCTTGTGTTTTATCTGCTGCCTGATTTGCAATGTATTGCGAAAGTATCGCATCCGCCGCTTGTTGTGATAAATCCCCATTTTTCACCATGCGATTCAACTCATTTGCCAACATGGCAGGCGTCGCACCATTTTTTTGTAACGCTAATAGCCCATTTGCTTTATCGAGTGTCAATTGACCAGATCGAATTAACCCATCCATAACGGCTGCATTTTTTGCAAGTAGCGCATCTTGATGCCGTTTTTTATATTTCTCTAATAATTGTCTCGCTTGCTCAGGCGATAATTTTCCCGCTTTCACCAAACTTGCTAAATAATCTGCATACTCAGAAACAGACACATTGGCTTTCGCCATATCAGACAATGACTTTGCATCCGCAGCGGATAATTTACCTGCTTTCACAAGATCATTAATATCTTTAAAAATATCTGCTTTTTGTGGATCAGGACAAAGCACCGTACAATTTTGTTGCGGCTGCGGAAAAGAAGAAGGCGCCGTTGGAATATTCATTAATGTCGGCACAGCACTACCACCTGTGATTTGTGCTTGTTGCGAAGCTTGTGTATTTGCTGCTGCTAAGGCTCTTGAGTACTCTGGCGAGAGTTGTCCGCCAGGAATAGATTGCAAATCAGCAGGCGCTGCAGCAATTTGTGATGCCCCTACAACATCACCACCTAAATAACGTGCCGCATAAAAAATACCTGCGCCAACCAACACAATCACCACCATCACTAATAGCACGCGTGATTTAGCGCTTGATACAGAAAAAGATTGGAAGCTGGGTAACTTAATTGCCATCAGAAGCCCTCAACTTTAAGCTCAACCGGCTCACCATAACGCGAAACTAATACCGAAGCGCTCGCTTGAATTTCGTAAGCATACATACCATCTGGACTTGCCATCCGAGCACTCCAACCCGGAGAAAGCACTGTCATCCGTGTACGCAAATACATCCGATCGCCTAGCAGCCATGCTTTGCAGTCACCGCCGTGAACCACTAATGGACGACTACCAGAAGGTGCAACACCATCTAACACGCTCAACAACACCGGACTCGCCGTCGGTGGCAACCCTGTATTCGTTGGCAATTCTTTTGAGTTTGGACCAAACCCTGCAACATGAATATCTGTTCGATAATCCACAACACGCTGACCAGACACTAACTCCAATGTGACCGGCGTCGGCAGCCCAATCAAACGAATCACTAAATCACTATCACCATACGGTGAACTTGCTTGGACTAACAGTACATTGCTTTTGCCATCCCACTGAATCGTTGTGGTCTTTGGGTCACCAATATCATAAGAAGCAACAGGCCAAGGGGCACCGCTCGAGTCCACAAACACTAATGATGTGACATACCCTTGTGCGAGACGAATCGCAGGCGGCGTGGTGCCAGGCGCAAGATTTACCATTAACGTAGAAGACACGGGTCGCGGCGGGACGGTAGCTGGAATGACTGCGGCTCGCTGCGACTGATCAATCAATTGTCTTAATTTCACAATTTGACGTGGCGTCAGTGGCATACTTTGCTGCACCATCGCATTAAATGCCGCTTGCGAATCACTATCTATTGGCATGGCATCATCAGGCACTGCATTTAACATTGCCGCACGTGATTGCGCATAAGTCATCGGTTTCACCGGTGGCTTGACGGAATAAGAAGACGATGCAGCGGCAGAAGTAGCAGCCCTACTTGGCGCAACGAATGAAGAAGAAGCGGGTGCGGATAATCCATGAGATGAACGAGATGCCTCTAACCAAGCACGCATTTTTGCTACGTCTTCTTGTACATTGACGCGAGAAGAGGTTGTTGTCTGCGTAGCAACAACGTCTCCCTGTGCAAAACAAAAAGACACAGGATACAACGCTATGCATAAAATCATAGCGGCTTCTTTTAATCTCATCATGCATGTCCTATCCATTCGCAAGGACCTGCTCTCCCACCCCTCTCGTCACAATCATATTTGCTATCCTGATTCCTTTCAGGTCGTCGGTTGTTTCCACCCTTGTCACCAACACTTGTAGCACTAATGGAACAGTTGAGCCTTTTTCTGCACTACTATAGCTGAGATTTACTGGTATTTGTATCCACCAACTATAATGCCCTTGTAATAAACCTTGATTCAGAATAAATGGTGCGCCTGCGGCACTGGCATTCACAAACCATTTTCCGCTTTGTAAGGTGCTTTGTGATGCGTATTGATTCAAGAATTGCTGATATTTTTTATAGCCGTCTTGCGTAAAATTTTTTGCGGCAAATTGCATCTCTTCTGTATAATTAACAAAATCGATTGTCAGTACAGACGGCACCACATCGGTTATCCATTGGATTAAATCCGGCGTAGCAATCCATGGTTGATTAACTGGCATCAAAGGAAAAACGCGCCAATTTGATCCTGTCGAAAAAGTAACGGGTGAAGGCTTAGAGACAATCAACCAAATTAAAATGCCCACCATCAAAACAACGCCAATCAAGACTGCAAATAACGCGTATAAAAGCGAATAAAAACCATCCCGATAAAAATCGCTACGTAATGCAATGGTTTGTAGTTGATCTTCATCCGACATGGATTTAGCTCCCTACTGCGACAGAAGCATTGAGTTGCACAATACCCAGTCCATCTGAATTTTGCAGCACATCTTGACGTCTGACAACTACCGTCACATTCAATGGATTAGCAAAGCGCGAACGCTCGTTGTAGGGCGGCAAAAGATACTCCATTAAAACACGCGCACGAAACTTCCACGCCATCACACCATTACTCATTAATCCTTGCCTTTCAAGCACCAGCGGCCCCGCTAATTTCGCAATAGCAATCATCTTACGACCAGTTAACCCTAATAAATTATTAGAGCTCTCCAAGGCTTTTATATATTCTCGCCAACCCGCTTCAGTAAAATATTGCTGCGCACTCTGTAATTGCGCACGATAATTAACGAAATCATACGACCATGCACGTTGTAAAGCATTAGCTGTCCACGCCGTGACCGCTTCCGTCGACATATTGGCACGATTGAGCGGTATTTCTGCAATTAAACGGCCAGCGCGATCCGCTGGAAAATAAACAGGTTCTGTTGGATTTCTAATAAGATAAAGCGCAATGCTCACCAGAAAAATAATTGCAATAAGACTCAACAGCCATAGTCCCAATGCAATAAAGCATTTCTTACGATAAAAAGAATTTCGTAAGTAAATAGCAACTAATGCATCATGATTCATGACGTTACCTCGGCTTTGCCATGACAAATTTTTCTATGCCAATACCAGTAGGCTGAGTACTAGTTGGCACCCTTGTCACAGTTAATCTGACCAAAAAAGTATTACGTGTTATTTTTTCTGCACTTTGATATGTCACTAAAAATGGCAATTGAATTTCCCATGTTTGTCGACCGTCACCTAAATTAATTTGATTCGCAATCACGGGTGGCGCATAAACAACACCGTTCACAAACAATTGTTTTTGCACAATTGATTCAATCAGTGGCTTCACAGATAATTGATAATCTCGCCAACCTGTTGCAGTAAAATAACGTCGAGAATTCGCAATTTGTTTGTCATAATTGACAAAATCAAATGTATAGGCGGCAACAGTTGCTTTACTCGCCCATTGCAATAATGTTGTTGACATCAAATTTGGTGAATCATGTGCGACAAGAGAAAGCATGGCGCCTTTATTTGATTTCGCAGTAAAAGTAGGCAAAGGTCGATGCATGACTTCATAAAAAACAATCAGCGATAAAACCAGCAACAATACGATACTCGCCAATAATCCCAGCATCATGCGCGGAAGATTTTGATAATACCATTCGTTTTCAGCATCAATCATGCCGTAGCCACCATTGGCGCAATCCTACCGTCTGTTGTCGTTGCATAATAATTAGGTGGCGCACGAAAGACGACTAATCCTGCAATCGCAAATAACAGTAATATCATAAGACATAATGAAACCAATAAGGCGCGTAATAATAAATGATAGGTACGAAAATAAATGGCACTTTGTAGACGCGCTTGTTGTTGTCGATCACCAATCATGTTATCCCTCTCGTGTCTTTTTATACTGGCAATTTTTCTAACGTTATTTCCACTCGATTATTTTCTGCATCATTTCGCGAATCACAAGCAAACCCTGCGATAGGATGCAAGCTGCCTAACCCTGTCGACGTTAACAAACGTGTATTGACACCATCACGCCACAAATAGCGCATGACGGAATTTGCTTGCTGATTCGTCAATGCAATAGCACGATGTTGCGACATTTCTTTATCAGATAAGTAGGCTGTAATACTGACTCGCTGATTTGCATATTGATTGATGAATTGTGACACTAAATCCAATGTGCTTGCTGCCCACGGACTCAATTGTGCACTGGTCACCTCTTGAAAAACACGCTGCGAAGGCAACACAAAGCGAATTTGATCCCCTAATACCATGACAGTCACACCACGATTGGTTAAACGATCAGCAAGGGTTGTTTTGGAATCAATTAATGCACCCAAGGCACCACCAAAAATAGCACCGCCAATCCCGCCCGGGACAACACCGACACCGGATGTTAAACCGCCTGCAACAGCGCCTGCTGCACCGCCAAGCACAACGCCCTTTGTCGTTTGACTACTGTTTTGCCATGCTTGATTTGGACTAATATCACCAGCCTGAGACAAATACGTTTTACTTTGCTGCGCATCATGAACTTGCATTTGTGCGCTGCGCGATAGTTTTGAAGAAGCACAACCAGCAAGAAATAAAAATGATTGAGAAATGAATAAAAAAATTAAGACTAACGCAACACCGGGTGATCTCCCTATCATTCCTCAGTCCCCGTTTCGAGTGTTTTAAGATAGTCGACTAATTGCTGCGCCGCACCTGCTACTTCCTCTGCAGGCAATGCTGCCAATGCAATCATCGGCGGATAATCTGTTGCTTCCTGCAAATCCTTGACCACATCGGTTGCACTTTGACTTGCTTGCGAACCGGAGCGTCCGAGCGTCCTCTCAAGTAATTCCATCTGATTTTTTACCATTGAACGATTCAATAATGGCGCACAAAACCGTTCAAGCTCTGTGGCCGCAACTAAACGACGCACGGCATCATCTGGTTCAATTTTTGTAAAAATATTCATGCGGCCATCAGCCTGCTCATCTTCCGGCACCGCCTGTTCTATCTCCTCTTCATCCGGTTGATCTTGCTGATGCAATGCTAATAGTGCTGACACACCCCGCTCAATTGGATTCACATCCCCGCTCTCTTCCATCACCTTGGCAATCGTGCGAATACCCTCTGAGTCTTCATCCGGTAATGTCATGGTAATATCGCCATGATGCGCTAATTCAGCAAAACGCAAAAAGCGCGTTTCCATATCAATCAGTACACGCGAAATCGGTTTTTCGACTTTTAAAAATTGATTCATACGAATACGTTCTACCGGCAAAGGATTCGCATAAAATAATCTTGCCCGCACAATTCTGGATTTAAAAAAGATATGCGCTTCGCCAGGTGTTTGTTCTTTTAAATCAAGCAAATCAATACGCGCCCGTTTTTCAGAAGACGCGCTACGTGAATCCATATAATTATTCAACATACTTTGTGCATTCGTCTGGAAAGAATCCACTTTTGTGACATAGGACTCACCGGCTGTTTTTTGGAAAAACTCCCAAGTCTGCATCGGGTCTTCCAATTTCATACAAATTTTAATATTTGTATTCGCGCCAATCGATGCAGCTTCTTCTTTGGACGCTTTTTCAAAGGCAGGTAAATCTTGTCCGGCAAAAATAACAGAAAATCCTAACGACCTTGCCTGCGCCGGCACCACTGCAAATCCTTTGACCGCGTAATACCCATATTCATCGAGGATACACATGTAGGGCGTCGGCGCATTAGTTGGTTTGCGCGTAATAATTTCACGATAAGACCCTTCCACCGTATCACCTAATCCTGCCGCCATCATCGCCTTTAACGACGCAATAATGACTTTGCCTAAATTGGATAATTCATCAGGTGATTTTTCAAGTGCAGGCAGTAACACGACTAAAATACGTCGATTTAACACGACATCTTTTAAATCCACTTCGGCTAAATTCGTGCGAATAATATGGCCATAGGTATCCGCTAACGAACCAAACACGCGCGTCAACTGCATAGTAATAAAACCATGCTGTTCAAATACTTGGCCACTTTGTTTGCCTTTTTTAGATTTCTCAAACCCTGGCAGCGTCGCTAAATAATTCATTATCGGTTCAAGAATCAAATCCGGTGCACCCGCAAGACTCACTGGCTCTTGATTATCACGAATAAACATTTTATCTAAACCCATTGCTTCGAGACGCGTCAGATCAAAATAATTACGAATAGTATTTGCGTCTAATAAGATTTTCCCCTGATCTCGCATATAAACGAGTACTTTCATCAACGCTTCAACAAAAACAATCGCACGACCTTTCCACATGTCACCATCTCCTGATTGTGAGCCTGAATCCATCAAACTCACGACCAACTGCGACAACATGCTTGATGAACCCGTGCAAAATGGATTCATGGTGTTAGACAAACGACGTTCTTGTGGACCGACGATATCACGCGCACCCGTCATGAAATTAATCAGCAATAAATCATCTTCGCGCCCCATAGAGCGCACCATCGAAAAAATATTCGCAAATAAACTATTATCGCCTTTGCCATCCACATATAAAAAACCGCTACCTTGCACTAATGAATTAAATGCAATCGATGTCAATGCAACGGTTTTACCACTCCCGGTTGAACCAAAAATCAGTACATGCGTACGCATGTCATCGTTATTAAACCAAAGTTCTTCTTTCGTATTTTTTTTATTACCAAAAAAAGTAATCCCGCGTGCTTTTTGTGGTTTATTCGAACCAGGTGATAAATCATTATAATCAGGTGCTGCAGAACGCATTGGCATGCGAAATGGCAATTTGTAACGTCGAGTAACCGCATAAAGAAAAATACAAAAACTCACCAAAAAAAGAAATTCGCACACTGCAGGAAAGAAAAACACAGCTGCCGCAAATCCCAAAATTAAAGCAGCACTATTTGCTGGGTCCTTAAAGAAATCAGCGCACTTCATACCCAACGTGCGGGTATCACGCAACAATAGTTGCGGTGATAACTCATGTTCCTCTTCAAGGCCGCGTTGACGCATGAAAATTTACCTCATGATTCACTTTCGGGCTTATAAATGATCTCTTTGATCGCAATTTCTAATGCACGTGTGGCTTCTTCAACCATCGGCACTACCAATTTTCGCCCCGCTTCTTTCTCCGCCATCCAATGCGCAAAGGGACCTGCAACCTCCACAAAAGGCGTTTGTCGCCCTACTGTATTAAGCATATACCATAATCGTCGATCTACAGGCTTTAGCCAAAGAAAATCCGCTGTTGCTTGCACCCCATCACTACGCGCCGCTAGAAGCATTTCAGCCATCACGGTTAATAGCCAACCATGCGCATGTTCAATTTGTTTCACAATCGGCGTATCTGCATGTTTCTTCAATAATTCTTCTGTTCCAGTGAAATCTAACCTTGATGCAGAGGATTGATTAATATGAGTAAATAATTTTTGCGCGCCTTTACTATCCGCATTGATACGTGCAGCAAACGCGGCAAATAATGCTTGCACATGCGGCGGCGTTTTTTTCACCCCTCGCCACATTGGGCCTAGTTGTAATGCAAAGACACGATTTGCCTCGCCTCGCCGCAAAGAGACTTCCACTTGATTCACAGAAGATCGCAACATGCCTTCTTTTTGTTCTACACGCGATTCTAATAATAAATGATGACGTTTACAGAACTGCATTGGCGTCAACGCCATGGCCCATGGACCTTTATCAATGTCCGTCTTTACCAAATCAAGGCCAGCAACGGGCGTAATTTGTGGCCAGTTCTGTTTCTCAAGATTGACCATCTCACGCATCGAATAAAATCGTTTAAACGTCCGTGTCGTACTCGCTAGGTAAACTGCAACTGCCATGAGAATAATGAGAATAATTAAAGGATAACGAACATATTCCCCAACGGCTGCACCAACATTGACAACCTCTTCATAGGAAAGCTTCGTTACCCCTTTTGCAAAAGCGTTCAGAATAAACGTACGTACATCATCTAGGCGATTTGTAAACAAGCCAATAAAATAATTAATTTCAAACAATTTAAGATAAAAATAGAATTTGATAATCTGTGCTTTGAATAAATACCAGATGATACCAAGACCCGCCAAAATACCGGCAATCAGCCAAATAATACCCATTGAATCATCAGACTGACCTTGCTGCGGACTTGGCGGCATACGTGATACTCCAATTCAAGCAACTCAGAAAAATGCCTCGCAGTGCAACGGGGCTTATTTACCCGCCTTGCTTTTCTCGAATTTCATCCAATGTTTTACAATCGATACACAGTGTCGCTGTTGGCCTTGCCTCGAGACGTCGTAAACCAATTTCAACGCCACATACTTCACAATAGCCATATTCTTGATCAGTTAATTTTTGCAATGACTCTTCTATTTTTCGTAATAATCGGCGTTCACGGTCACGCGCACGCAACTCTAATCGAAAGTCTTCTTCTTGACTCGCTCGATCATTAGGATCAGCATAATTCACTAAATCATCTTTCATATGATGCACGGTGCGATCCGCTTCTTCCATAATCCTTTTGCGCAACATCGTCAGAATAGTTGTAAAATGCCCGCGCATTTTTGGCCCCATATACTCTTCGGTTTTCCCGGGCTTATAGGGCGACACACCTAACATCTCTAAACTAGGTTCTAAAATATCTTTTGTTGCCACCATCTGTCTTTCTCCTGACTATCCCTGAAATGAATGCATCCTGCAGGCACACCTGCTGAAATATGCATTCTGTCACAGTGTGGCAGTAAAATGTAGGGTAGATTTTCTGGTAGACTAGGCAACTTTCTAGCAATTGCGTAAACTCTCGAAAACGTTTAATCGGATTAGCCATTTTATGCAGATTCTATGTGTCATCCCAAGCCGCATCGGCTCCACCCGTCTTGCTAGGAAGCCTTTACTGCCGATTGGCGGCATACCGATGATTCGCTTAGTTTATGATAATGCGGCCCGTTGCAACGTGATCACGAAGGTCATTGTGGCCACAGACAGCACAGAAATTGCCGATGTGATTACCACGGCCGGTGGCACCGCCATCTTAACTGATCCTGATCTACCCACCGGCTCAGACCGTGCCGCTGCCGTTGCAGAACAGTTCCCAGAGATGGATATTATTATTAACCTGCAAGGTGATGAGCCTTTTATTCAACCCCGGCAACTCGAACAACTTGTCGCCCCGTGGTTATCTGGCGAAAATCCTGACATGACGACCCTTGCTCGCCCACTGGATTTGACACAACATTATGCCGCACCCGATGCCGTCAAAGTCATCTTAGATCAGCAAGGCTATGCATTGTATTTTTCCCGCGCCCCAATTCCTTATTTCAGACAGCACACAACCGTGCCGGTTTATCATCACATTGGCTTATATGCCTTTCGACGTGATTTCTTACTGCATTATACAAAACTCTCACATACTCCACTGGAAAAAGCAGAAAGTCTCGAACAACTCCGCGCGCTCGAACACGGACATAAAATTCGTGTTTGTTTAACGAATGAAAAAACTCTCGAGATTAATACGCCAGAAGAATATGCAGCGGCAGAATTATTTTTCTCTAAAAATAATGAGAAATAAAATAAATTCATTTTTATTTCTTTATTTCTTAATTTCCTAATTTTTTAATTTCTTAATTTCTTAATTTCTTCAAAAATTTAAACTTTTTACCCCGAGGCTAGCTCATATTAAACGATCTTTTTCTGAACTATTTTTAACAAAAAATGCTGTCATACCGCGCTTTATGCGCGGTATCCAGTCTCTTTATCTACCATTTTCTGGATCCCGCGGATAAACCGCGGGATGACAAGATTTTTCTAATTCATTTTTTACCAAAAAACAAATTTAAGATAGAAAAAAATTAATTTATATGAGGTAGCCCTGCTTTTCACCCCCCACTCAAGCCGTAATTCCTTCAATTTACTAAAAAAAACAAATTCAAACTCTTAGACTATACTTATCGTTAAGAAACAGTTGGGAATTTTTATTGAAAAAATATAGAAAAAATTTAAATTTTCTAACAGTTGAGGGTCCGCTTATGTCTAAAACTCCCTCTGTTTTTCGTGGCAGATTTGCTGGTGTTGATGCTGATGATCAAACAGCCAGCAAAGAAAAAGAAAATACTGTCCATTTCGTCATTGTCTATAATTTTATGGGGAAAAAAATGCGAGCAGGGATTGGCCACTCTGCCTTATGGGATGGACAACGTTACTATACATATGGTGCAGGCTATGATTATAAACATGGTATTACTGCATCTCCAGAATTTGCAGAAGGTTATTCAAAAGATGAAAAAAAAATTTATGGTGACTTTGTGCCTGTCCTATTACCTACACCTCTCGAAAAGATTGGGCAAACTAAGCAATTTTCTGATAAATTTTATGGCATGAATGTGCACGATAACTATACTTGGAGCAGACAAAAATATAATTTTCTTGAAAAAAACTGCGCCCAATTTGTTAATTATGCCCTCAAAGAAATGGGTTTTCTGGAAAGCACCAACGAAGTAAGGAGCCCTTCACAACTCGCTTATGATGCAGCGAAAGCGGGTTTAGCCCAACTAAAAAAGACGATTCAAACTGGTAAAACACTTGATCACTCAAAAGAGACAATTTCAAAGATGACAAGTTTTCTTAAGCAATTAAATAGCAACATAAGTACATTTGAAGAAGATTACAAAAAAAACCATCGATATAAAATAGCACTACCCACCGGCATACGTGATCTCAAAAAGCTTTTAGAAAATCTTGAAGAAAAACTAAAAAATACACAAGACCCTAAAATAATCTCCGATCTTTTTTACACTGTGCAAAAAAAATTAGCAGAAAAACACTATTCAAAAGTGACACGCCTAACTGGTGCGTTTTTACGCCACACAGAAACCGCACAATTTTATATGGATGAATTAAAACACTCACTGGATGCTGATCCTGCATATAATCTGACGCTTCATCAGACGTTAAAAGAAACACCTAAAGATACAAAAGAGACAGCATCAACTATCACTCCAGCGCCTAAAGAATCAAAAACTCGGACATTTTTTTCTTTTTTAAATTTTTTCAGCAAAAATTCGTTAGAATCAAAAGAAGAAAATACAATCAAAAAAGATCAATCTATTTCACTAAAAAAATAACCTAAAAAAAAACGAGCCAATATGAACACTGGCTCGTTTTTTTAATTTTCACAAACGCATAATCAATTAAATTAATTAATTAGGCTTTTTGCGTATCCAACAATTGCACTTCAAAAATCAAAGTTTCATTTGGACCAATGACTGGCGGCGCACCCATCGAACCGTACGCCAAACCTGCTGGAATATACAATTCCCATGTGGAACCGACTGGCATTAACTGCAAGGCTTCTGTCCAACCGGCAATCACACCATTCACTGGAAATGTTGCTGGCTGACCTCTTTTAATAGAGCTGTCAAACACGGTGCCATCAATTAACTTGCCCGTGTAATGCACGGTGACTCTGTCCGTTGGACCAGGTTTTGCACCTTTGCCTTCCGTCAGAATTTTATATTGCAAACCATCTGGCAACGTGACCACACCTGGTTTTGTCTTATTTTCTGCTAAAAATTGCTCGCCTTTTGATAAAGACGTTGTTTGACTCTCTTGAGCGATTTGCATAGGTTCTTTATTTCCTGTTGTTGTCTGCGACGCTTGATTCGTCGCATCAGCGGCATTACTTTGGCTCACACACAAAAAGCCTGCTGCTAGGACGATCATCGCGCGTTTTAATAAAAAAAATTTTCCATTCATGCCACATTCCTTCCTATCCATAAAAAAGAAATCGAATCATATCACAAGCTAACAACCAAGCTAAAAGTCTATTCACTTAACAACACACTCTCTATCAAGACAACTGTCACCCTTGATGGGCAAGCTTATCCGCAACCCAAACTTTTATTAACGATTGACGAGTAATGCCTAATCGATGTGCTTCTCTATCAAGTGATTCAACCATCCATTCAGGAAAATCAACATTGACTCGTTTTGCTTCTAAGCCAGGGCGTCGAGCTTTTTTCAAATCAAGCAAGTCGGTAATATCTTCACCTGCTTCAAATTTTTTATCAAAATGAGATGCTTTCATAAAGTTTTACCTCCTCGTTTCTCGACCGCCTAACAGAAATTAAACGAATATATTGACCTCGATAAGTGACGACTGCCGACCAATGCCTGTTATCGATCATTCCAATAATCAAATAACGCGACTCATCTGTTGCTCGAGCTGGAATCTCCAGTCGCGCAGGGTCATGCCATAAAACTTGCGCTGCATCAAAGTCGATCCCATGTTTCTTTTTATTTGCAGCGCTTTTATTTGCATCATATTCAAATTTCATTCAGTCAGTATATCACAAAATTAATTAAAAAGGATATTTTGTATATAATTTATATACTTTTTATGGATGTTTTTACCTATTTTATTTTCTGACGCGCCAGCACCGGCACATCACCCGCTTGCCCCAACGCCATCTCCGCCAGCCATTTTTTCAACGGCGCACAACGATCGACACTGATTAAGCCTGCATTGCGAATACGCTGCACCCAAGAACTGGAGCTCGCAAAAAGATTTTTCAAAAAATCCATCATCGTTTGAACTGCAAGCGTTTGTGTTTTACGACGTCTTGCATATTTTCGTAACGTTGCAATCGACGCAATCGCACGCTGCTGACTCGCGGCTGTCGCGACCACTTCAGCCAATGTCACCGCATCTAACAACCCCAAATTCAACCCTTGCCCAGCCAAAGGATGTATCGCATGCGCCGCATCGCCCACCAACGCAACCCCCGCACGAACAATTTCCTGCATCTGCAACTTTTCAGGAATAAATGTATACCGCTCGGAAACACACTGCACTGAATCGATTGGACGATCAAAGGCAACCGCTAATTCGTTTGCAAACGCTGACAAAGAGAGCGCCATCAATCGTGCCGCCTCATCATGCGTCACCGACCAGACGATCGAAGAATACGATGCATCTGCTAATGGCAAAAAGGCGAGCGGCCCTGTCGGTAAAAAGCGTTGTTGCGCACACTGTCCATGCAACCATGACGTTTTCACTGTGGCGACAATCGCTGTATGTCCATACGTTTTACGATCAGGTAACGAAAAGCCAGCCGCTTGCCGCACCCAAGAATCCACACCATCTGCCGCAATCAATAAACTCGCTCGATACGGTTTTTCTGCTAAACAAAAAGAAATATATTCGTCACCGATTGTTAATTGCTGACAATGTATACCTTGCAAAAAAGTGATTTGCGGATGCGCCGTGACTGCTGCCAATAACGCTGCATGCATGACGCTATTTTCAACGATATAACCCAATGCCGGCACAGCCAATTCGGTATGAGAAAAATGAATAGCGCCCTTACCTGCTGCATCCCACACATGCATCGAAAGATAAGGACTGACACGACGCGCACACATCGCTTGCCATACACCTAAATTTTCAAAAATACGTTGTGATGCAAGAGAAATCGCGCTGACACGATAATCATACTGATCTATCGGCGGCGGTAAAAACGTATCACGTGCTTCGAATACAATCATACGAAAATCTGTATTTAACGCAGCCAATGCTAACGCCGTCGTTAAACCGACGATACCGCCCCCAATAATAGCGATATCATAGTTTTCACCTAATAACTCAGGGAGTAAGGATTTTTCTTCTTCGCTGCATAACACCGGTCCCGCGGAGATGGCTGTTGATCGAAGTAGCGCCCTTTCTTGCTTCATGAAGCGTATTTTCATTGGTAAAATGTCACCTGCTGTTTAGCAATTGCGATCAGCGAAGAAAAAAATCCTTACCCCCTGAGCAGCGGTTATATTTTCACTGTGTTCAGCGTGATGCATCGTTAAAATGGCAACACTAAATTGGGATTAATCGCTAATAAACAATCACGAAAAACTGCTTGAATATCTGCCAATATTTTTTCACTCTCCGCTTCAAAACGTAACACTAAGCAGGGTGTTGTATTGGAGGGACGCACTAACCCCCAACCATTCGCAAAGTTCACGCGCAAACCATCAATGGTGGAAATCGTCGCAGGTCCAACCGTTGCATCTTGCGAGAAATCTGCGTGCGCAACTAATTTTTCCATGAAAGCAAATTTTTCATTATCCGCAACAGGAATTTTTAATTCGGGCGTATTGACACTATCTGGAATATCAGCAAACAGCGCTGCGCTTTTTGCTGTTTTATCTGGGTGATTTGCTAAAATTTCTAATAATCTTGCGCCAGCATATAAACCATCATCAAACCCATACCAACGATCTTTAAAGAAAAAATGACCACTCATTTCGCCCGCTAATGCACCGCGTGTTTCTGCCAACCGTGCTTTAATCAGTGAATGACCTGTTTTTCCCATCATTGGCACACCGCCATTCTCTTGGATTAATTTTTCAAGATGACGTGTACATTTCACATCATAAATAATCGTGGCGCCCTTCAATTCCGCCAATACCTGCTTGGCATACAGCATCAATAAACGATCCGGCCAAATAATTTCACCATCGGATGTGACAACGCCTAAACGATCGCCATCACCATCAAACGCCAAACCCACATCCGCGTCCGTTTCTTTTACTTTTTTAATTAAATCTTGCAAATTTTTTGGATCACCTGGATCCGGATGATGATTTGGGAAACGCCCATCAATTTCACAAAACAGTGGAATCACCTCACAACCCATCGCTTGATACAATTGCGGCGCAAGTTGCCCCGCTGCACCATTGCCACTATCAACGACCACTTTCAAAGGCCGCGCTAATTGAATATCACTTAAAATGTGGCGTAAATAACGTTCACTAAAATCTTCTGTGAAATACTCCCCCGCACCTTGCCGAAACTTGCCGGCATCAATCGTCTCACGTAATTGCGTAATGCCGTCATCTGATAACGTTTTACCAGCAATGACCATTTTCAAACCATTGTAATTCGCAGGATTATGACTCCCTGTTAACATCACTCCAGAATGCGTCGCGAGCATTGCCGTTGCATAATAAACCAGTGGTGTTGGCACAAGACCAATGTCCAAAACATTACAACCCGTTGAAAGAATGCCTTCTTGCAAAGCCTGCAATAAGGTTGGGCCCGACAAGCGGCCATCACGCCCGGTCACCATCAGATCTTCGCCAGCAGCCAGCACCGCCGAACCTAAAGCACAGCCAATTAAACGCACGACATCTTCAGTCAGAGACTCGCCCGCAACACCACGAATATCGTAAGCACGAAAAATAGCAGGATCCATTAACGCCGGCACAACGTCTTCTTTCAACATGATTGATTAACTCCTGCCCGAATGACCAAAACCACCCGCGCCTCGCTCCGTTTCTGCAAAGGCATCCACCTGTTCAAATACCACACGTGCAATCGGCAAAAAGACCAATTGCGCAATACGATCGCCCGGCTGAATCGTGAACGTTACCTCACTTCGATTCCAACACGAAACCATTAAAGGGCCTTGATAATCAGGATCAATTAAACCTACTAAATTACCCAAGACAATCCCATGCTTATGGCCTAATCCTGAACGTGGCAAAATCACACCTGCCAATGTCGGATCTTCAATATAAATTGACATCCCAGTTGGAATTAAACACGTCCCACCGGGTAATAAAGTCGTCGGGGCATCCAAGCATGCACGCAAATCCAATCCTGCGGCACTCGGTGTTTCATATTTTGGTAATGGAAATTCACGTCCCAAACGTTCGTCTAAAATTTTTAATTGAATACGTTTTATAGAATTTTTCAAATACTCTTTATTTAATAAAGACGTTTCATCATCCACTTGTCTAGTTTTACTTTCTACGATTTCCATGTTAACCACTCTCCGCTATTAAATGCATTGGATTAGAAATAGAACTGGATCCCACTTGTGTTGCAAGAAATTTTTCTGTGATGCATTTTGCCAATTCACACGCTAAATTTTCTTTTAATTGCAAGGGAAAATCGATTGCTTCACCTTGCCGCGTCAACACCGTGACAGCATTCTGTGCTTGATCAAACCCAAGCTGCACGCCCACACGATTGGCAATCATCATATCCACATTTTTTGTGCGTAATTTTTTTTGTGCATGCACTAACACATTTTCTGTCTCCGCGGCAAAACCCACAACAAATGGACGCGATGATAATTGCGCCACTTCTGCCAAAATATCGGGATTACGCACACAACTAAACGTCATTTCTGCTGCATTTTTTGGTATTTTTTGTGGCGAAGAGACCGTAGGACGATAATCCGCCACCGCCGCGACACTCACAAAAATCGCGTGATTTGCCACGTGTTGTTGCACCGCTTGCTGCATCTCATGCGCACTCGTGACGCGCACACAGCTGACATTGGCAGGATCTGGCAACGCTGTCGGACCCGATATTAATGTCACCCGCGCACCCAAAGCAGCAAATGCGGCAGCCATGGCATACCCCATTTTTCCTGAACTGGCATTTGATAAATAACGCACAGGATCGATATATTCACGCGTCGGACCGGCGGTTAATAACACAGCATAACTCACCAAAGGACCGGGTGAAAAAAAATCACGTAAAAGCGCGACAATGTCTGATGGTTCCAGCATGCGTCCCAACCCAATCTCACCACAGGCTTGTGAACCGGCCGCCGGCCCCCATAATTTGACCCCACGCGCAGCCAATTGCTGACAATGCAGTTGGGTTTGCGGATGTTCCCACATCACTTGATTCATAGCAGGTACAACACACACTGGCGCACGTGAAGCTAATAACACCGCGCCAAGCAAATCATCCGCGCGACCTTGTGCGATGCGTGCTAGACAATCAGCCGTCGCAGGCGCCACCACAATCACGTCCGCCCAGCGTGCCAAAGCAATATGACCCATCCCTGCTTCCGCTGTCGCGTCACACAATGCCATATGCACCGGTTGACCAGACACTGCCTGAAACGTCAGTGGTGTGACAAACTGCGCTGCACTGGCCGTCAAAATCACGCGCACAATAGCTCCTGCTTCGCGCATACGACGCACGAGCTCCGCACTTTTATACGCAGCAATCCCGCCTGTCACACCCAGTACAATGTGTTTACCTTGCAAACCTTCCACATGCACTCCATCATGCCCCACCTAAGGCGACACACCTTATCACTCCACCTAAAAACTGACAACGGCGTGTGCAATTGCCCGATATCTCACATGTGTCTCACAGGCTTTCTTCATCCAACTAATTGATTATATTCATAAAAAAGATATTTTTCTAACCTGTTGATTACATTATTAATTTTTATCTTATAACTATATCTTATTGATTTTATTATATAATTTAATCAGCCTGCCAAACTTATGATACAGACGACATAGACGTGTGCCCTAGCCTTGAACCCTTATCAACAAGAATAGAGTCAACTGTCTGAATTGGTAATGAAGGCGTGATTGGCCCTTCTCTTCTACTAAAAAAACCTACCGTTTTTGTTGTTACTAGTGATTTTGTTGTTACTAGTGATATTTCTGATCCTTTTTCTGATCCTTTTTCTGATTCTTTTTCTGATTCTTTTTCTGAGAGAATAGCAGATAACATCGCTTCCAACGCGCCCTGCTGTTCTGCTGACGCATCTTGGCCTATCGCTTTTACTGTTTTTTTCAATAGTTTTGTAATTTTTTGCGCCGCAGGTGATAACCACTTGCTAAATTTTTTCCCGACATCCCCTAATTTCACCACGGCGACATCACCTGAACTGACCATCGCATGATGACCATGTCCAACTTCCGTTAATTGCGTTTTCATCTCTTGTTCTAACTCAGCACCGCTTAACAAAGGCATGAGCTGCGTGGGTTTTTCAGAACTTGCTAATTTATCGCACTGTTGACAGGCATCAAACGTCATCGCACTTTTTGCTGCATTCACAACAGCTGTCCGATCACGTGCACTCTTACAACCCGTCAGCATTAATCCTTTATGTCCCATCGTTAATTGTTCCAACGCGGCTTTTTCAATTTCACGACTGGGTTGCTTTCGCACATTTAATTGAATATACGAAGCAACTCTACCCAACATATCCATCGTCATGGCCATAAACGAAAGTGGCGGAATGGCAACCGCGACGTAAGAAGTCATGAATTCTTTCGTTGTACGATACCAACGTGCCAAATACGATTCATGATTTAATTGACGCAATTGATACGCACTCGACATTTTAATCGCTAATGCTGTCTGGACTTCTTGATTTAAACTTTTGTACTCACCACGCACTAATTTTTGCTGAATTTTTGCTATATTTTTTAACTCTTCCGCTGTCAACGCAGTAACACCCAATACTGATGCATTATCACTTTTTAAATAATTTGCAAATGTCCGCAATGCAGATCGATCTTCCCAATCTTTTATTTCATTATGCAAAGCAAACAATTCATCTGCCGCAGAACGGATAATTTCTTCTGTACCATCGATATCTTGTGATCGCACCAGCGAAACCGGCGCTAATTTATTTACCGAATGATTGACATTAGCAATCGTCAAATGCACTTTCGGATTTTCATTATTCACAAGAAGTGCTTCTAATTCGTTTTCTGTAATTTGATCCAACGCTGCATTTAATTCTTCTAAATAACGGCCATTATTATCTTCTTGTGCATGATATTGATCGATTATCAGCGGCGATAACAATGTTTGATACACGACGGGAAATTCAATCATCTTATCAACTGGATATTTTTGATAAAGCACAGCATATTTTTCTAAGTAATCTTTAACTTGATTTGGCAAAACATCTTTTAAGATTGCTAAAATGGTTTGCTTGGCTGCTGCAATACGTTCTTCACGTTGACGTACTTTAAAAGGCACGGCAATACCTAAACGCACACTGGTTTGCGTCAACAATGTCTCAGGTTTTGATTCGGCATTTTGCTTCGAAACTATTATAGTCTCTTTTTTTGCATTCGCCGCCCAAGGCACCCAACGCGCGGCTGGACTGGCAGGCTTCGCATTATTAATTATCTTCTCTTTATTTTTTTCGAAAAATCGTTGCAGCCATGATTTTTTATTTTCTTTTTCTACCGTTTTTTCATTTTTACGATCCGCATCGAGAAACCATTTTTCTTCAAAAAAATCTTTTTGTACTAACTTTGCTTCTGATTTTTCTTCTGATTTTATATATAAAACTGATGAAATAGCATATTCAATTTGACACGATTCAGTTTGCTGAATAAGCGCATACTTAACTCC
>CAZYJL010000003.1:179816-241958 GCA_964647825.1 uncultured Coxiellaceae bacterium
ACTTTTGTCTTCTTCACTTTTGTCTTCTTCACTTTTGTCTTCTTCACTTTTGTCTTCTTCACTTTTGTCTACTGTTTTTGTTTTATCTGGACAATAAGTTGTTGCCACTATCTCAGGTGGGTCTAACATCAATACACACTCACGCGCTTGGCATAGTGTTTGATGTGTGATTTCTAATTCTTTACAAATTTTCGTTTCAAATGCCAGCATCCAGTTGGCATGTTGCTCCAGCACTTCTTCATTAATTTCATCAAGATCTTTTAACTTTGCCATCATTTTAATTAAAACATGGCGTGCAGATTTTTTTAACTCAGTGAGTTTACTTTTTAACAACCCTTTATTTGCATCATCAAGATTCTCAACATACAACATCGCTGCACGCACATAATTGATTAATGCAATTGGCGCTTCATACATAGAAACAGGGAAAATCGGATTTCTTTTCTCTTCCGAAGAAACAAAATACAATCGAGTGTAATCCTTAGATTCGCTAACACCAGCCGATTCTCTAGAATTCGATTTACGATTACTTTCATGATCACGAATCTGGCGAATTTGCTCAACAGAAAAAACATGCGCAATCTTTGTATCTGGATTAAGCATGATGTCTTGCTGCTTTGCGATGACCACACACTCATCACTTGTTTTCGATTCTGCGACCATTCAATCACCTCATTAGGCACGACGCCTTATACAGTATTTACCTGAAACTTTAATAAAAAAATAGCCTCTAGGTTGAATAATAATAAATATTTTTTACTGTATATGTCTAAAAAATAATCCAATAGTGCGCTTTTTTTAGGCAAAAAACAATGGCAATGATTAAATAATCAGCCATGACAACGATCCCACAGCTTTTTTTTGATAATTTCTCTATATTTATCAACATAATAGAAATGATTTGGTCAACTATATTGCGTGCAAAATGAACACTAGCACTCGCTCAAAATTCAGGTAGAATACGCGGTCCGCCTTGCTGGTCGCGGCAAGGTTCACATAACGGTTTTTTTATATTTTTGGAGAAACAACATGTCCGCATTCCAATTTTCATTGGAAGCTGAAACGCGCGAAACGCTGGGGAAAGGTGCGAGCCGCCGCCTGCGTCATGCGAATCGGGTTCCTGCCATTATTTACGGTGCCGGTGAAGCGCCTGCTGCCATCACCCTCGAACACAATAAAATCATGCATGCGTTATCCCATGAAGCTTTTTACTCTCACATCCTTGATTTAAAAACAGCGGATCGTATTGAAAAAGTCATTCTCAAAGCAGTGCAACGGCATCCTGCAAAACCTCGCATTCTGCATGTGGATTTTCAACGTGTGCGCGCAGATCAAAAAATTCATATGCACGTTCCTTTGCATTTCAAAGGGGAAGACGTGGCGCCGGGCGTTAAAGCAGGCGGTATTTTCTCTCATTTAATGGCAGATGTTGAAATCACTTGCTTACCAGGCGACTTACCTGAGTTCATTGAAGTCGATGTGTCTAGCATGGCATTAGACGACACCCTGCATTTATCAGACATTAAACTACCCAAAGGCGTCGTATTAGTGGCGTTTGCACATGGCGTGGAAGGTCACGATCACCCTGTCATCAGCATCCACGTGCCGAAAATCATTGAAGAAGAAGCACCTGTGGTGGAAGCTGCCGCAGAAGGCGAAGCAACTGACGCAGCGTCAGGTGATGCTACCAACGCGACTGATGCGACTAAATCAGAAAGCGATAAAGAAAAAGATAAATAAGCACGCAAGAAGATCGATTCATTCATTTTGTCATACCGCAGTTCATCCGCGGTATGACAAGAAGAACAGAATGACTGAAATAAAATCGACAGTGAACACCAGTCAGCATGCCTGTCTGGCTTTGTATGCTAACCAGTCGCTCAAAGACAGTACCGTTACCTCACTGCCTTCACTGAAAACAGGATCATTTTAACGCTTATCAACATGGAGTGATTTTTTCTCTTGTCACTATCATCCGGAATTCGTTTGATCGTCGGTCTTGGCAATCCGGGACCTGACTATGCGGCTACCCGACACAATGCTGGCGCGTGGTTTGTCGAAGCACTTGCGCAAGATAATCAGTGTAGTTTAAAACGTGAAACACGTTTTCACGGATTAACCGGCACCATCAATCAAACATCAACCAAACTACATTTACTCATTCCACAAACGTTTATGAATCTTTCAGGCCAGGCGGTGATGGCACTTGCAAAGTATTATGCGATTCCGCCCGAACAGATTTTAGTTGCGCACGATGATTTAGATCTGGCTGTCGGTGATATTCGTTTAAAATTTGATGGCGGCCACGGCGGGCATAATGGCTTGCGCGATATCATGCGTCATGCTGGTACACAAAAATTTCATCGTTTACGCATTGGGATTGGTCATCCCGGAAAATCAGAAAATAAAAAAGACGTAACGGATTATGTCCTAAAACCACCCAAAAAAGCTGAACGAGAATTAATCGATCACGTATTACATCAAGCGCATGCTGTTTTACCTTTATTAATTCAAGGGCATTATCAACAAGCAATGCAAGTTTTACATACGATAGAAGACAAAAAATAGCAAAGCCCTGTTTTTATTTTTGTTGTCTTCATTTATTTATTTTATATAAGAGATAAGAAACTATGGGAATCAAATGCGGCATTGTGGGCTTACCGAACGTTGGCAAATCAACATTATTTAACTGCCTCACGAAAGCAGGTGTCGAAGCATCGAATTATCCATTTTGTACCATTGAACCAAACGTTGGCGTGGTTCCTGTGCCCGATCCACGACTTGCGCAATTAGCAAAAATTGTCAACCCGCAACGCATTTTACCGGCTGCGATGGAATTTGTAGATATTGCGGGCTTAGTGAAAGGCGCCTCACAAGGAGAAGGCTTAGGAAATCGTTTTCTGGCGAATATTCGCGAAACTGACGCGATTGCTCACGTGGTACGCTGTTTTGAAAATGATGATATTGTGCATGTTGCCGGAAAAATTTCGCCCGCCAATGATATCGAAGTGATTCATACAGAACTTGCGCTGGCTGATTTAGAATCCGTTGGTAAAATTATTCAACGCTTACAAAAACAAGCCAAAAGTGGTGATAAATCCACACAAATAGGCATTGCATTATTAGAACGCGTGCAACAACAATTAAATCAAGGACAACCAATTCGCGCGCTGGATCTCACACCTGATGAAAAAAATTATTTAAAGCCTTTCCAATTTTTAACACAAAAACCCACGCTCTATATTGCGAATGTCGCTGAAAACGGTTTTGACAATAATCCATGGCTCGATGCAGTGAAAAAAATTGCCGCGAATGAAAATGCGAGTGTCGTGGCTGTCTGTGCTGCTATTGAAGCAGAAATTGCTGAACTCGACGATGACGAAAAAATAGAATTTTTAGCAGAACTTAATTTAACAGAACCAGGCCTTGACCGTGTGATCCACGCGGGTTATCAATTGCTTGATCTCGAAACGTATTTTACTGCAGGGGAAAAAGAAGTTCGCGCATGGACGATTCGTCGACACTCTACCGCACCCGTCGCAGCAGGTGCGATTCATTCCGATTTTGAAAAAGGCTTTATTCGCGCTGAAGTCATTAGCTTTGCCGATTATATTACATATCAGGGCGAAGCCGGGGCAAAAGACGCGGGCAAATGGCGGCTCGAAGGCAAAGAATACATTGTGCAAGATGGCGATGTGATTCATTTTCGATTTAATGTATAATTTTTTTTAAAATACTTAACAAATTTTATCTAAATGTATACTCGAGAAAAGAAGAAGGCCATTGAACCAGCCAATCATTGCAATCCTTATGTCATTTTAAAAGAGAAGCATCTGATTGATATAACGGATGGGCAAACGCCGTTACATCGCTGCACTTCTTGCATTGAAATTACGGCGCTTGAAAATCAATACAGCGAGACATTACTCACACATATGGCGCGCACACCTGACACTTATGGCTGTCTCCCAATTCATTATCTATCTAAAGATGAACTCTCAGAAGCCAAAAATAAAATATTCAAATACACCACGGCTAGACCAGAAACCAAACCCATTAAAGAATTAATTGATATTGAAAAAGAACTCAAAAAATATTCCTTTGCTAAAAAAAAATTAAAAAACAACTTAGAAATAGCATACAAAGCAATTAATTTTGTCCGCAGCCAAATCGATTTTTCTTCATCGCACCCAGATACGAATGACCTAACCGAAGACGAACAGAAAAAACTTAATTTAAAAATAAAAAAGATTCGAGAAGAAAAAATATACGAATCCAAAATTAACAAAAAGTGTCTAAAAGAGAGAATAGCGAATTGCTCAGAATATACCTCTCTATGTCAAAAAATTATTTACAACACAGGCTATCACTTCTCTCTGAATGTTTATCGAATAATAAACGGTGATCATACTTTTTTAGTACTCAGCGAAGGGAAAAACGCTGTGGTATGTGATGGTTGGACGGGCACAGCTTACCCCATGTACAATATCACTGAAAAACTATTTACTCACAGTACAATTCGACATAGCCAAGGTAAAAAATATTTTAATATTACTGCGGCATTTGTGCCAGAATTCCATGAAATTGAAAAAATTACAGATCGCTCGATTCCTTCCAGAAAAAGCGCTGTGCCGTCTAAAATAATAAGTTTTTTCTTCCCTCCTAAAACACATCCCATTCCAAATGTAATAGAAAAAGATACAGACGATGAAAAAGAGAATTCGTTCACACTCATCTTGTAAAATAAAAATTCATTCTAACAATTCATTTTTTATTTTAAGGGAGAGAAATCATAATCAGGAAGAGCATATTTAATATTGAAATAATTTAAAATAATCAATTGTCAACAAACCCTAACCAAACAAATTATTTCACCGATAAAATCCGCTGCCGCACGACTTCAAATAAACACACACCCGCTGCCACCGAGACATTCAAACTCGACACCGACCCTTGTAATGGAATTTTCAACAACCCATCACACAGCTCACGCGTTAAACGTCGTAAACCACTGCCTTCTGCCCCTAAAACCAATGCAACTGGGCCTGTGAATGTCTCCGCATACAACGATTTTTCCGCTTCGCCCGCCGCGCCATATAGCCAAACACCCTTTTCTTTTAAAAGCGTTAACGTGCGCGCCAAATTCGTCACTTGAATAAATGGCACGGTCTCCGCTGCACCCGAGGCGACTTTAATTGCCGTTTCACTCAAGCCTGCCGCACGATCCTTGGGTGCAATCACTGCAGTCACACCCGCCGCATCCGCTGTGCGTAAACACGCACCTAAATTATGCGGATCAGTCACGCCATCTAATATTAAAAAAAATGGCGGCGTCACTACTGTATCCAGCAATGTCAGTAAATCATTTTCCGTATACTGCTGCGCAGGCGAACATAATGCGATCACTCCTTGATGCGTTGCAGATTGACTCAAACGATCCAATTTTTCTCGCGTGACCATTTCAATTGGTATATCAGCCGCTTTTGCCAACGCTAACAAAACACGCATACGCTGATCTTGTCGCTCAGACGCTACCCACAATTGACTCACTCGCTGTGGTTGTTTTTGCAAAAGACTTTCGACAGCATGCAACCCATAAATCGTAATTTTTTTCATTTTTTATTCATGCTCACTTTATTTGCGACTCTCTTTTTTCTTTTTTTTCTTACTTCCCTGACGTTTTTTTTTCGTCTTTTTATGAGTTACTTCTTGTGTTGTAATATTTTTTTTATTTTTCTTCGATGATTTAGCTTTATTTCTCGCCAATTCACTTTCTTTAGTTTGTAACCGTGCTCGTTCTTTTTCATTTTCATCTTCTACCAATGAAAAATCCATTTTCCGTTGCTCAAGATCGACACGCGCCACAATAATCGTCACGCGACCGCCTAATCGAAAACGTCGCCCAGAACGCTCGCCGATAATTTCATGACGCGACGCTTCATAATGATAATAATCATTTGGCAATTGACTAATATGCACTAAGCCTTCGACAAAGACGTCTGTCAATTGCACAAAAAGACCAAACGACGTCACGCTCGATATCACGCCAGCAAATTCTTTGCCCACTTGATCCAACATATATTCGCATTTCAACCAATCCATTGCCTCACGCGTTGCATCATCCGCGCGACGTTCAGTCATCGAACAATGTTCGCCATATTTTTCCCATGCCGCATCCTTTTCACCTTTCTTAAATTTTCCATGTAAAATACTACGGATAGCGCGATGCACTAATAAATCGGGATAACGACGAATCGGGGAAGTAAAATGCGTATACGCATCAAACGCTAAACCAAAATGCCCTTCGTTTTGTGGCGTATATAACGCTTGTGACAAAGAACGCAGTAACACCATTTGAATCATGCCCACATCTGGACGTTCTGCAATCGTCGCTAACAATGCGGCATAATCACGCGGCTGTGGCAATTCACCACCGGGTAATTGCAAAGCCAATTCACCCAAAAATTTACGCAAATCGACTAATTTTTCTGGCGAAGGCCCACGATGCACACGAAATAACCCGGGACAGTCATGCGTTAATAATAAATGCGCTGCAGAAATATTTGCCGCCAACATGCATTCTTCAATTAAACGATGCGCATCATTTCGTACGACTTGCACAATACGCTCAATTTTACGATCGCGACCAAAAACAATACGCGTTTCTGGTAAATCAAAATCAATCGAACCACGCTTTTTACGTGCAGCCGCTAAAACTTGATATAACGTAAACAATTCATCTAATTGCGGTAATAACGCCGTATGCTGCTGTCGCGCATTCACATCCCGTTTACCAACACACGCATAGACTTTGTTATACGTCAGGCGCGCATACGAACGAAACACCGCCTCATGAAAAGTTGACTCAGCAATCTGCCCAGTCGAGCTTATTTGCATTTCACACACTAATGCCAAACGATTGACATGAGGATTTAGTGAACATAACCCATTTGATAATTTCTCCGGCAACATCGGAATCACGCGTCCGGGAAAATAGACAGAATTTCCACGATTTAAAGCTTCGCGATCTAGCGCACTGCCAGGTCGCACATAATGACTAACATCAGCAATCGCTACATAGAGTTTCCAACCCGCCGCATTTTTTTCACAATACACGGCATCATCAAAATCTTTCGCGTCTTCACCATCAATTGTCACAAACGGCAAATGCCGCAAATCGGTACGCGAGGCAAAGGCTTCTTCAGGGACTTCTGCCGCAAAACGTGCCGCTTCTGCTAACACATCTTCAGGCCATTTATAGGGAATATCATGATTACGAATCGCCAAATCAATTTCCATGCCGGGCGCCATATGATCGCCCATCACTTCACTAATTTCGCCCATTAAGCGATTTGCAGTATCAGGCCATGTCGTAATGCGTGCAATCACGATTTGACCCTGCTGCGCACCATTCAGCGCATCCGGTGGAATTAAAATATCTTGTGTTAAACGTGTATTCGACGGCTGGACAAACGCAATCCCCGACTCAATCAATAAACGCCCGGCGACTTCGTGCGTATTATGTTCTGTCACTTCAACAATTGCGCCCTCACGTCGCCCTTTGCTATCCACATTGGTAATCCGCGCAAACACGCGATCACCGTGCATCGCTTTGCGCATCTGACGCGCACTAATAAAAATCCCTTCACCGCCATCATCTGGATCGACAAAACCATACCCATCACGATGACCCACCACGCGCCCTGCCACCAAATCCATCTTATCCGGCAAGCCATACGCACCACGACGATTTTGAATTAACTGGCCATCACGCACCATGGCGCCTAAACGCCGACGCAGTGCTTCTTCTTCCACTGGATCGGTAAGATTCAAACCAGCAACTAGTTTTCGATAAGTAAGAGGACAATTACATTCAGCGAGATATTCAAGAATAAACTCACGACTCGGTATGGGACGCTCGTATTTTTCCGCTTCCCGTTGTGCATATTTATCTGTTCGGATCTGACTATCTCCTTTCTGCATCTTGGCTTCTTTCTGTTTTTTTAAGTATTTAAAATCACATTTTAAACTGGCAATGAAGTGAAACAATACCCTAGATAGCGCCATATTTCCATGCACGGTAGCAGACAACGAAACATAGTGAACATCCCATCCACTTTGATCACGCCATCGTTTACGCCATGCAAACGTCTCATGGTCTGTTTTTAAGCTAACTAATTGATTATATTGATAAAGATGGGTTATTTGTTACTTGTTGATTTTTCTAGCAATTTTCCCAAAGGAGTTATAAATACGTAAAAAATCAACAAGTTAGTAATTAATTTTGCTCATCATCCGCGTTTAATAATCCCTTAAGAAACATATGCTAGATTTCCAATCTATTTATTATTTTTAGATCATAAAAATATCAAACATGAAAATAAAACAAAAGACGATGCGAACAGGCGCCCAACATGAAAAATCCAGCGTTACATGACTTACTCTTAGACATTGCCAAAGCGCTAGGCTACGACCTTGGCGAAGGTGCTTGCTTTGGATTTTCGTCTTTATATATCAAATATTTTCTTGAAAAAGAATGGCAAGATCCCGCTTATGGTCTTGCATTCTTTGAGCGAACCATTCAGCTGTTACTATCCATTCCGCCAGAAAATATCGACATTCTTGTTGATGTGATCCAGCAAACAAGAACACTCATCGCAACAAAGAAAAACATCTTCATAGAAAAAGCAAAAAAAGAAAATACTTCACTCAACCCAATTAACGAGCTAATACCCACAACGTATATTCAACTTCATAAGCAAGCAGATGAATTTGTCTTTAAAAATCAACTCACCCGAATGCAACAATCCTATGCTGAAATACCAGCTATTTTTGAAGCAATCATATTATTTCAAAATTCTGATTATCATTATCAATGGCTACGCACACCGTCATGGTATCAAACTGCAGAAATCCCGATGCAAATGTTACAAAATGATTTAATTAACAAAAAAAATCAAATTTTAGAAAATAAATTATCGATTGGATTATTTGATCAAGAAAGTTTTTCACAATGCATACAATTGCTAGAATATTATTTTTCTCATTTAAATCTCCCCATCGCTATTGCTTTGCATTTTAATCAACACGCCGTTGCACTTACCCTTGAAAATGCTATTTGGTCACTTATTGACATTGACAGACTCTCGAATTCTCGGCTCACTTTATCCATTCCATTCACTAACAGTGCGGACTTAAGCGCTGAGTTGTTCGCAAACAAAATGGAAAAAGAAAACTTATTGCTAACTTTTTACTGCACAGAAACAACAAGAAAAATATTACAAGAACACATCACAAACTGTAAAAATGACCCTTTCTGGCCAAGCCACTTCGTTTATTTCGACAAAAATATTTTCAATAATAAATTTTTCTATATTTATTGCCAACTAAAACCTACTCTACCAAATAGCATGGTCGACGTTTTTTTGCATGTTTATCAAAAAAACCCTATTTATTATTCTCATATATTACTTTTCTCTCCGACTTTATTCAAAAAAATCATTCAAAAAATACCCCGAGAGCAAATTTTCTGCTTATCAAAAAATACTTCCTTTTTTGCAGAAACACTATTAAAAAATTTAGAAAAAATGCTCAGTAAAAAATTTTTTTTCCCCCAAGAAACATTTGAATTACTCATGTCGCTTTGTATTCCATACAATTATACAACGATTAACCTGATTTTTTGGGGAGATGTACTCTTTAAAATTGCAACACAATTAGGTGACCTTGCAAGCATTGAAAAAATTTACTCAGAATTTAATCTCAGTAATATTCAAGAACATATAGAAAATGCTGTATATTATCGACAACCCACTGTTTTTCTCTTCTTATTAGAAAAATTCCCTAAAAAATTTTGGCCAACAAATTATTTAACGACGCTCTTAGCATTAGCAAAAGCAAATGAATCTTACGATATCATGCAAATCCTACATGCCTCACAAGAACAATCTTTATTATCTTCACTTTCTTTATTTAGAAAAAGACCGCTATCACTTTGCGATAGCAGCAATGAAGATTGCATGGATGCAGAACCCACTTTAAAAAAAGCAAAACACTCTTAGTTAACTGCCTGCACCATGCTGTCATACCGCCACTTCACCACGAATATGCGGATGCGCTTGATAATTCATCATTTCAATATCTTCAAATTGATACTCAAACAAAGACTTCGGCCGATTTTTTAAAATTAATGTGGGCAATGGAAACGGTGTACGCGTTAACTGTAAATTCACTTGTTCCAAGTGATTTAAATAAATATGACAATCGCCACCTGTCCAAACAAAATCACCCACTGCTAAATCACATTGTTGCGCCAACATATGGGTTAACAAAGAGTAAGAAGCAATATTAAAAGGCACACCTAAAAACGCATCCGCCGAACGCTGATACGATTGACAGGATAATTTTCCATCCGCCACATAAAATTGAAATAATAAATGACACGGCGGTAATTTCATTTTTGGAATTTCACCAACATTCCATGCACTGACCACCAAACGCCTTGAATCCGGATTATTTTTGATTTCATCCACAATTTGACTCATTTGGTCAATTGTTTCACCAGTGGCAGTCGGCCATGCACGCCATTGCTTGCCATACACCGGACCTAAATCACCTTTATCATCCGCCCACTCATCCCAAATCGTCACACGATTTTCTTGTAACGTTTTGACATTCGTTTCGCCGCGCAAAAACCACAGTAATTCATGAATAATACTACGCAATGATAATTTTTTAGTGGTCACTAAAGGGAAACCTTGCGATAAATCAAAACGCATTTGCATGCCAAACGTACTGATAGTACCCGTACCCGTCCGATCTTGTTTTTTTATCCCTGTATCACGAATATGCTTTAAAAAATCAAGATATTGTTGCATGCGCTGTTCTCCGATAAGCCCATAAAAGACACGCCGCACCGATCACAATCATCGGTAACGACAACAATTGACCTTTCGTCATCCAACCAAACGCAATAAATCCGATTTGACTGTCCGGCTCACGAAAACATTCGGCGATACAACGAAAAATCCCATAAAATAAAAGAAAAAAACCAGAAACGGCCCAACGTGGGCGCATTTTTTTTGAATACCACCACATTAACAAAAATAATAAAACACCTTCTAATAAAAATTCATATAATTCTGAAGGGTGTCGCGCAAAAGGACCGCCGCCCGGATACACCATACCCCATGGCACGGTTGTCACACGCCCCCATAATTCCCCATTAATAAAATTACCAATCCGACCCGTCGCTAATCCTAATGGCACCACCGGCGCGATAAAATCTGTTACATCAATCAATGCACGTTGCGTTTTGCGTGCATAAAAATACAAAGCAACAATCACACCCATTAAGCCCCCATGAAATGACATGCCACCTTGCCAAATCATAAAAACTTGCCAAGGTGCTTGTAATAACACAGCAAAATCATAAAAAAACAAATAACCCAGACGCCCACCAATAATCACGCCTAATGCACCATAGAAAAAAATATCGGGTAACTCTGCTCGCGTAAAACCACGCGCTGGATTTCGTACACGCCACGCCAAAGCAATCCACGCCAACAAAAATCCAACCAAATACATCACACCATACCAATGCACAGCAAGCGGCCCCACACGAAAGGCAACAGGATCCATTTGCGGATATACCAACATACTTTTACCCCATCCAGACCATATCAATGGCAACCAACAACAGTAACAACCCAAATAATCGCTTCGCCAAATGATGCGGCAAATAACGACCTAACTGTGCCCCCAAGGGCGCTGCAAAAACACTTGCTAATGCAACCGCACAAAACGCCGTCCAATGAATATAATTAACAGCCGCCTCATGACGAAATAACGTTACCAACGTTGTGAATAGAAAACCTAACGTCGCCGTCACCCCACCGACTAACCCACCCACCACAGCTGTACCTGCCGCTTCTTGCATTGTTAATCCTGCACGTAATAAAAAAGGGACTAATAACGTCCCGCCACCCACGCCCAATAACCCTGACAATAAACCCGTCAACGTAGAAAAAAATGCAAACAAAACGCTGGATAATCCCAAAGCATTTTCTTGTTTGACTGATTCATGCTTGCCAAAAAACAAACGACCGCCTAATCCAAATAAAAAAATAGCAAACCCTATTCGCAAATACGCTGCCGGTAATAAATGCACCAAAAATGATCCTAACGCTGCACCCACCATGAGAAAAGGCAACATACGCCAGAAAAAAAGCCAACGCACATTGCCTCGCTGATGATGCGCATACAAGGCAGACAGCGATGTCATAATCATCACGGCTAACGATGTCGCCACCGCCATCTTCATAGCATTGGGCGCATTAGCCGCTTGCTGCGCAAAAATATACGCTAAGCTCGGCACGACAATGACACCGCCGCCCACACCAAATAAACCCGACAACATTCCTGCAATTAACCCAATGGCTAGGTACACTATTAGCAACAGCATTACTCGCCTCTCCCCACGCGAATCACACGGCCCAATCCCGCTTGTTCCAGCGCTAATTCCATATGACAACGAATCATGACGGGACTCTCCATCGCAAGCACATCTTGTAATAATCGCAATGCTTTCGCGCGGGTAAAATGACGAATCACCCATTTAATACGGCCCAATGACGCTGCACTCATACTCAGCGAATCAAATCCCATTGCCACCAATAACATCACTGCGACAGGATCGCCCGCTAACTCACCACAAATACTGACATGCTTGCCTTCTTGATGCCCTGCATCAACAACATGTTGCAACGCGCGCAAAACTGCTGGGTGCAACGAATCAAACAAACCGGCAACGCGGGCATTATTACGATCTACCGCCAATAAATACTGCGTTAAATCATTGCTGCCAACCGATAAAAAATCGACACGCCGCGCAATCACGCGCGCTTGATATACCGCCGCCGGAACCTCAATCATCACACCCACCGATGGCATCTGCACATCTGGCATTTCTTCTAAAACATCCGTATGCGCTTTTCTTAGCAAACGCAGCGCTTCATCCACTTCGCTGACATCCGTTACCATCGGCAACATAATTCGTAAATTATTGTAACCACGACTTGCGCGTAACATCGCGCGTACTTGCGTTAGAAAAATATCCGGATGATCCAGCGTAATTCGAATCCCACGCCAACCTAAAAAAGGATTCTCTTCGTGCACAGGAAAATACGACAACATCTTATCGCCACCAATATCTAACGTCCGCATCGTTACTTGACGCGGCGCAAACGATGCCAATAATTGACGATACATCACACGTTGTTCTTCACTTGATGGGAAACGATCACGCATCAAAAAAGGCGTTTCCGTCCGATACAACCCCACCCCTTCAGCGCCCGACGCCAAAGATAAACTGACATCGCCACCTAGCCCCGTATTCACCATCAATGAAATGAGTTCACCGTCGGCCAATTGTGCCGGTTGATCACGCAATGATTCAAATAACGCAGCTTGCTCGCGCTCCTCACCATATAATTGCTGAAACTCTTCACGTAACGCCGGTGATGGCGCAACATAAACCTGACCATAATACCCATCCACAATCAACTCTTGATCCTGCAAGGTTTGCACCGGCAATTCGCTGACACCCATCACCGTTGGCAAACCCATCGCACGCGCCAAAATGGCCACATGGGAATTGCCTGACCCTTTCGCAGAAATCACGCCTGCGAGACACCCTTCCGGTACTTCAGCTAGATCGGCTGCTGTTAATTCTTCGCCAACTAGAATCGTTTGCTCTGCATATTCCGGCAAGATTCGTTCATTACGCTGTAAAAATGACAACACGCGCAATCCTAAACTACGAATATCCACCGCGCGCTCGCGCAAATAATCATTATCTAAACTTTCTAATTTCGCGACATGTGACTCCACCACACTCCGCAACGCACCCTGCGCCCAATTTCCCGCACGAATCGCTGCAATAATCTCTGCGCCTAAATCATTTGCATCAAGAATGCGTTGATACACATCAAATAAAGCATGTTCTTCGACCGGTAAACTCGCATAAAGACGCTCACTAATAATTCGAAACTCTTCGCGCCCTGCCGCCAAGGCTGCTTCTAATAAACGAATCTCCGATTCGACATCGTCAGGCTCACGATCCGGCACAGTCGAAAAATCAGCAGCAAATGACACCACGACACCGATTCCGATGCCAATACCTGGGGCCCCTGAAATACCCGACCATGTATTCCCTTCTCTTCCCTCATGACGGCGATGTAGCACTGAATTCTGCGAAATAGGCTGTTCTGGCGCAGGATGTGCTTGTAAATCCGCAATCGCACCTGTCGCCTCGGCATGGGCAATGACAGCTGCCAACTGCGCTGCAAGCGTGACTAAAAAGGCTTCTTCCGAATCATCATAACGACGAGATTCACGCTGTTGAACAATTAATACACCTAACACTTGGCGATGATAAATAATTGGCGCACCTAAAAAAGCAGAATAGACATCTTCTCCGACTTCCGGCACAGGGAAAAAACGCGGATGTTGCGATGCGTCACTTAAATTCAGTGGTTCTTCTCGCTCACCCACTAATCCAATTAAACCTTGGTCAATCGGCACACTCACATGACCCACCGCTGCTGGATTCAACCCCTCCGTGGCCATCAACACATATTCACCACGGCGCCGATCCAATAAAAATATAGAACACGCTTGCGTCTCCAACGCGCTGGCCACACTGCTGACCATCATATTCAATGCTTCACGGAAATCACGAGCCGCAGCAACAGCTTGAATAATACGGCGCAGGGTATCCAGCATAGAACCTCTCTCACTGATCTTAATTTGTTGTAACGACTCAAGTAGTCAGGATTTTTTCACTTGACTGACCGCAATCGCCGAACAGCAGGTTACATTTTACCAATGGAAATGCCCTTCATAAATCATGAAAGGACGCAGCTTCGATAAAGTACTGTCTCTGCGGGACCCATGTTATACAGTCAAGTGAAAAAATCCTGACTACTTGAGTCGTTACAATTTATCTTGTTTACTTTTTTGGAAACGCTCTGACAGCACAATGCGCGAAAATTCTTTCATCGCTAGACCATAGACTTGTCGTTTAAATGACACCACACGACGTAACGGATACCAATACGACACCCATGCCCATGAATCAAACTCAGGATGCCCTGTTGCGCTTAAATCAATCTGCTCTTCAGAACCTAACATCTGCAATAAAAACCACTTTTGTTTTTGGCCAATGCATAATGGCATGGAGTGCTGTCGTACCAGCCGTTGAGGCAAACGATAATGCAACCAACGCTTGGTACTCGTAATAATTTTGACATCTTCAGGTTGCAAGCCTATTTCTTCGTAGAGCTCACGAAACATCGCCTCTTCAGGGGTTTCTGCCTGCTTTAAACCACCTTGGGGAAACTGCCAAGCAGGTTTCCCAATCCGCTTCGCTAAAAATAGCTCTCGCCGATCATTCACAAGGATAATACCCACTCCTCGCCTAAAACCGTCCTGATCTATCACCTGCAAGTCGCCCATAATGTCTATCTTTTCTATCGATTTTTACGGAATCACCTGCATGAATAGTGCATCATTTGGTGAGCCTTTGTCATGGGACGATTATGCCATATTTCACTGAATCACCGACGCGAAAATATCACAGAATGCTTAGCTTCTCAGCCATTCTTGCATTCTGCAGCCTACTGATTTCTTTATTACATGGCACGGCTTTTATTTCTACACAAAAAATGATCCATATTCTCTTGCTCCACCCAGATAGCGATCCCGCTACACGCTCACTGCTGCTCACACTTCGCTTACCTCGCACGCTTGCCGCCTTTGTCACGGGTGGATTACTTGCCCTAGCAGGCTCTCTCATGCAAGTCTTATTACGCAATCCTCTCGCCGACCCCTATATTCTTGGCATTTCAGGCGGCGCTTCGCTCGGCGCACTCTTTGCCATGCTGATCGGCACACCGATAATCACAATCACCATTTTTAGCTGGGCCGGCAGCTTATTTGCTATCTTTTGTGTTTGGCAACTTTCTTTCTCACGCCATACAACAACCGCCTCATCTTCTCTTCTGCTCACTGGCATTGCCATGGCCAGTATTTTTTCAGCAGGGATCAGTCTGATATTCATTCTTTCCCCGGAAAAGCGGTTACATGGCATGTTATTTTGGTTAATGGGCGATTTAAGCGTCACCCATTTACCCTTCTATGAAACAGGTATGCTGCTGGTAGGAATATTCATTAGCCGACGATATGCAACAGAAATCACTCTTTTTATTCGGGGAAAAGAGGAAGCCCAAGCATTAGGTATCCATCCTCAACAACTGAGCATCAAACTCTACTTACTCGCCTCCCTCCTCACCGCCACTGCCGTGACGCTGGCAGGCTGCATCGGCTTTATCGGATTAATCATTCCACATATCGTACGACTCAGTACCGGGTACGCTTTTCGTCATACACTGATCAGCACCGTCTTAATGGGCGGCAGTTTACTTACGCTGGCTGATACACTCGGCAATACGTTATTTGCACCACGTGCTATTCCCGCCGGCATGATCATGACATTCATTGGCGTACCCATTTTTCTCTGGTTACTACGCAAAAACCTAAACTCGCATTAACCCATCTGCATCACGTATCCATGGATGAAACTCTTTTAACCCAACTGCCAGTGTCTCTTTATGTTGCGATGCGGACGTCGCTGAATGAAAATCACCTAGCGCTAACACATACCAATCACGGCCAAGATGTTTTGTATGATAAATCTTTGCGGAAGCATTCTTCGCCAAACCCAAGCGATCACGCAATGACTTTACATCTGCTAAATAATAACTGCCATAAAATTGCAACGTATAATGTCGTTTCCCCACAGACACAACTTTATTCGGTACGCGCAGCGTATTCGGAATCGGTTTTTTAACAGGTACAGGTTGGCGTATCGGTTGTAAAATAGGTCTGATTTTTTTCATTGGTTCAGGCTTTGTCAAAGGCGCTGGACGAATAGGCCGATTGAGATCACTTGGGCTTGCGGGTGTCCTTGGTTGTAATTGCGCAATCGTAGGGTGTTTTTTGTTTGACGGTGCTGATAAAGAATGCGTTGCTTCTGGCAAAATACGTGTCATGGCTTGATCAGGATAAACAGGCGTTGCTTTGACAGGATAGGTACGCGGCAAGCGTGCCTTTTGCCCACGCTGCATATCTTCATGATGAATACGATCTAATGCTTCAAAGGCTGGCGCATAATGCTGAGCCGCTGCGCGCTCAATCCACATTAAGCCTGAAGAGGTATCTTGTGTCACACCAAGGCCATAATAATACATGTAACCAATGGCATACTCTGCCTCCGGACGACCCGCACGCGCAACAGGTAATAACGTACGAAACGCTAAAAAATAATCATTCGACTCAAACGCCACTTTACCCGCTTGCAATTCCGACGACATATGTGGAGACGTACAACCCGCTGACACTAACAAAGCAAGAAGCACTAAACACAATCCTACCCAAGAACGGCATTGCATAATTACTCCTCCGGCAAAGATGCTGGCTTACTTTTCCACTGAAGTGATGAACGTTGTAACGTCAATTTTTCTAACCGTCCGCCATTATCTAATACAACACTATCGCGGTGAATTGCTTGGACTCGTACACCGGAAGCAGATAACGTATCACCAATCCCATACACACGCGCAGGTCCACCTGCTTCAGAAATCGTTACTTTTGAAAATTTCTCTGGTACTGCTTCAATAATGCCCGTTAACTGTAATTCAAGATGAGTACCAGGTAAATTTGCCGCTGGTTGATCTGGCTGCCCAAAGAGATGCATCGTCGGTATGCGATCAATCTCTAAACGAATCGTTGAGCGATTATCTGATAATGTTTTCACAGCAGCTGTTGACTCAGATAACTCGCTCGATTCACGCCAAAATTGCATGAATTGCCACAAAGTCATTACTAATAATAGAACAACAACGCCAAGCGCAGCCCACGCAGCGCGTCGATTAGCAGATAGCAACCGCATACTATCCACCAACGTCCCCATACCAAAAAAACCCAATGACATGACCATGTCTTTCATGCGTTTAGTGGCACTCTCAAGGTTGCAATAGCACTCATCTTACTGCTTCCCTCGTATAGATACCAATAGCTGAAAAAAATTATATTTTTTTAGTCACTACTCAGGTAGTCAGGGATTTTTATAAATAATTCACATAACAAATCAGGCAATTGCAAAAATCTTCTCACGGGCAATCGCTTCTGCCACGTCATTGGTTGCCAAATTTTCTTGTTGTGACTTCGTAAAAATAGTCATCAACGTATGATAAATATTCCCGACTAATTCAGTAGCAATCGCGGCATCATCATGATCATAAAGTGCAGCGACATAAATTAACCCACCGGCATTAATCACAAAATCGGGGGCATATAAAATACCGCGCTCATGTAATAACTTTGCAAAGCGCCGATGCGCTAACTGATTATTGGCAGACCCTGCCACAATTTTTACCTGTAACGACTCAATCGTTTTTAAATTCAATACCGCACCCAACGCACACGGCGCAAAAACATCTGCTGGCACAGCATAAATCGCGTCAGGAACAACAGTTGCCACGCCAAATTCACGCACACAGCGTGCCAATGCCTCAGCATTCACATCACACATTGTCAAACGGGCGCCACGTGCAGATAACTCTTTTGCTAAAAAATAACCCACATGTCCTGCACCTTGAATCGCTACATGTACATCATTTAATGACTCTTGGCCCAAATGAAAATGCACCGCTGCTTCAATACCACGACAGACGCCTAATGCTGTATGCGGTGACGGATCCTGTGCAATACCCGATTGCGTTGTACAGGTCACATGGGGGGTTCGTTCACGAATCATATCCATATCAGCAGGCGACGTCCCACTATCCACCGCCGTGATATATCGGCCATCCAGACTATGCACAAACTCACCAAATGCATGAAAATAGGCACGACGGTCAGTAATGATTTTAGGGCGAATCAACACGGCTTTCGCGCCACCATGCGGCATATGATTAATAGCTGCTTTGAAACTCATCATATGGGCCAAACGCAAGGCATCTTCCAAGGCAGCATCAGTTGAAGGATAAGAAATTAATCGACACCCACCAATCGCGGGCCCAAGTTTCAAACTATGAATGGCAATAATTGCTACAAGACCTGTGGCATGATCAAATCGAATATGCACTTCGCCAAAACGCATAAAATCAGCATAACGAAACAATCCATCTAGCGCAGTACGTTCCTTCACGCATCCTCTCCAAAAAGTAAACACGTATGCACTGTTGTACGCTTGCAGATGGAAGGAAGTCAATTGCTAGAAAGTAAAAAGCAAACTAAATTAGTTTCTAAAAACCAACTGAATAGGTCTAATAAGTTTACATTATGCTGCAACGCCGAAATTTAGGCTTGCGATTCTTAAAAGTATCTTCAGATTTTTTTTCTTCCGCAGCAGGTGATGGTGGGGGTGAACTAACAGCATGAGAAAACATACCAAATTGCTTCACACTGACGCTGCTTATTTTCTCTTTTTTATCAGCTTGCACAAAAAGGTTATCTAATACACTATCCTGCGCAACCCGTACTTTTTGCTCGTCCTGAACGAGCCTAGTATCATACCCTTTTCTTAATGCATGATCATAAACGTAATAAGCATTCTCAATCGCTTTCGAAAACTGCTCCTCTGTATAAACCAGAGCCGGTCTCACACTACGCATATTTCGCAACAACTGATGAATTTTCTCTGCAGATTTTGCCGGATCATCATATGCGAAAATTTCATCGCAATGTTTTAAAATTTCTAACGTAAGAATAAAATGTCCTGTCCGACCAACACCCGCCGCACAATGAACAAAAATATTTTCTTTTAGTGACAGTTGATACAGTTGCCATAGTTTTTCTTTTAATTTGACGCTTTCTTCACGATATAAAGTTTCTGGAAAAAACTTCAAATAAGAATTATCGTTTAATGTAAATATTGTCACGTCAACTTCAGCACGATCACTAATACGACTTTCTATCATTATTTTTGACAACACAATTTCTTCTGGGCATGTCTGATGACCAGAAACTGTGGTATGAACCTTGCCACTTATGCGCTTAACTGACACCGCATGATCATCACTTTTTATTAGACGCTCACGCAAGCAATAATCGAAACAATCTTGATGCACATGTATTTCATAAGCCATGCAATCAACCAAAGCGACGATTTGCTTAATTGGGCAAGAAGGATTTAGAGCGGTTGATTGAATAAATTCCTTAAATGTATCAACACGAGGGCCGTGTCCGGCAACGAAGTTTGTTCCAGGAATACGAACGGCATCGTAATTCGGAAAGCAATCGTCTTTTTTATATAGATGACCGCTCTTTACAAACCAATCATCACCTGAAAAATTTAGAAAACTGATCTCAACCAATTCACGATTTTTTTTTAATTGTTCTGTAAAAATGTCAGCATTTTTTTTACCAGGAATAAATTCTTTCTCTGCTATCTTAATGATTTCAGAAACCTTCATCGTCTTTTCCCTAAGAAATTTCACAAATCAATAAAAATCCGAAGCAGAATATTACTTTATTTTCTCACGTAATTTTTGAATCGTACGTAATTGCGCAATCGCTTCCGCTAATTCTAATGTGGCTTTTGCTAAATCCACTTCTGAATTTCTTTCCTGTAACACTTTCTCAGCACGTTCACGTGCAGCTTGGGCTTGCGCTTCATCCAATGATTCTGCACGAATAGCGGTATCTGCTAACACGGTGACAACAAAAGGCTGCACTTCCAACATACCGCCTGATAGATAAAATGTTTCTTCCTTACCATCTGGAAACACAGCACGAATATTTCCGGGACGTAACGTTGTGACCAACGGTGTATGCCCCGGCGTAATACCCAATTCACCCATTTCACCGGTCACGAATAACATCGCAACCGTATCAGAAAATAAAGCTTTTTCTGCGCTAACAATCTCTAGACGTAACGCCGCTTTCATCATGCCTTCTGTCCTGCTTGCAACGTTTTTGCTTTTTCAATAACTTCATCAATTGAACCAACCATATAAAATGCTTGTTCAGGCAAATGATCGTATTCGCCCGCGACAATACCTGCAAAACCGCGAATCGTTTCTTTTAATGGCACATAACGTCCGGGCGTGCCGGTAAAGACTTCAGCAACAAAGAAAGGCTGCGAAAGAAAACGTTGAATTTTACGTGCGCGCGTCACAGTTTGACGATCTTCTTCCGATAATTCATCCATACCAAGAATCGCAATAATGTCTTTTAATTCACGATAACGCTGCAACGTTTTTTGTACCGCCAACGTTGTATCATAATGCGCTTGCCCAACGACTAATGGATCCAACTGACGACTTGTCGAATCCAGTGGGTCAACCGCTGGATAAATACCTAATTCTGCAATTTGCCGCGATAACACGACCGTTGCATCTAAATGCGCAAACGTCGTGGCAGGCGATGGATCCGTTAAATCATCCGCAGGCACATAGACCGCTTGCACAGAGGTAATCGAACCCTTACGTGTTGAGGTAATCCGTTCTTGTAATGCGCCCATTTCTTCTGCCAACGTCGGTTGATAACCCACTGCAGAAGGAATACGACCCAATAATGCAGACACTTCTACACCAGCCAGTGTGTATCGATAAATATTATCAATAAACAACAACACATCACGGCCTTCATCACGAAAGTTTTCCGCAATGGTTAATCCTGTTAATGCAACACGCAAACGATTACCTGGTGGTTCATTCATTTGGCCATACACTAACGAGACTTTATCCAAGACGTTGGATTCTTTCATTTCTAAATAAAAATCATTCCCTTCACGCGTACGCTCACCGACACCAGCAAACACAGAATAACCACTATGCTCAATCGCAATATTACGAATTAATTCCATCATATTGACGGTTTTGCCCACACCGGCACCACCAAATAAACCGACTTTACCGCCTTTTGCAAATGGACAAACTAAGTCAATCACCTTAATACCGGTTTCTAACAATTCAGTCGATGGTGCTTGCTCAGCAAAAGAAGGGGGGGAACGATGAATCGGCAAATACTGATCTGTCTCAACAGGCCCTTGCCCATCAATCTCTTGACCCAACACATTCATAATGCGGCCCAATGTCGGCTTGCCAACCGGCACACAAATTGGCTGCCCAGTATTTTCAACCGGCAAGCCACGTGACAAACCATCCGTCACACCCATAGCAATGGTTCGCACCATGCCATCACCCAGTTGTTGTTGTACTTCTAGAACGAGTGGTGCTTCGCCCTGCTTCTTTCGTGTTTCATCCTGCACCTTGAGTGCATCATAAACGCGTGGCACAGCGCCCTCAGGAAATTCCACGTCAACTACCGCGCCAATAATTTCTGCGATATGTCCCAATTTCGTTGCTGCACTCATGTCTTCGCCCTCTGTCATCACCTAGTTTGTTTTTTTACTGACGTTTCATTTCGCTTTTTAAGCACTCGCTCGTAAAAAAACAAAGTAAAAATATAAAAATATAAAAAATTAAACCGCTGCAGCACCCGCCACAATTTCAGATAATTCTTGGGTAATTGCCGCTTGACGCGCTTTGTTATATGCCGTCGCTAGACTATTAATGAGATCAGTGGCATTTTCAGTCGCATTCTTCATCGCAATCATCCGAGCCGCTTGCTCACACGCAATATTTTCAACCACCGCACGATACACTTGTGATTCGATATAACGTGTCAATAATCTATCTAATAAATCTTTGGCATTATCTGGCTCATAAATATAATCCCAATGATGCTGCAACTCTGTCTCATCTGAAGGCACCAATGGTAATATTTTTTGAATCACTGGTTCTTGTTTCATGGTATTCACAAAACGATTCGAACAAAGATATAGCGCATCAATCCGCTCATCTGAATGCTCTGATTTGAATGCCGACAACATCACACGCACAACACCGGTAATATCTGTCAATGCGGGTGCATCACCCAGATGATCACGCTGCGCGAGCACATTGCCACCCACCCGCCGAAAGAACCCTTCGGCCTTACGGCCAATTAGACTTAAACTAATGCCAGCAGACTGCTCTTTCCACTCTCGAATTGCGCCAATCGTTGCTCGCAACAAAGCACTATTTAAGCCACCACATAAACCGCGATCCGTTGTCACCACAATGAAACCAACACGTTTGACTTCGCGCGTTGCCAAAAATGGATGTTGATACTCAGGACAAGCGCGCGCCAAATGCCCAATCACTTGCTGAATTTTTTCTGCGTAGGGTCTCGCCTGCAACATGCGCTCCTGCACTTTTCGCATTTTACTGGCAGATACCATTTCCATGGCACGCGTAATCTTCTGCGTATTTTTAATACTGCGAATTTTGCCGCGTATTTCTTTTGCTATCGACATGGCAACCCTCTCGCTCTAGCGACAAAAATCTTTGCGGAAGGATTCGATCTGCGTGCGATATATCTCAGCAATCGCATCATCAAATAAGCCTGTCTCACCAATTTTTTGGATTAATTCAGCATGCTGTTCGCGGAAAAGTATTAATAATTCGTGCTCAAATGTAGCAATTTTCTCGAGAGGCACATCATCGAGATACCCTTTATCTGCCGCAAATAAAATCAACGCCATTTCTGCAACAGGCATCGGACAATATTGTTTTTGCTTCATCACTTCCATGATGCGCTGTCCACGTTCAAGTTGTTGACGTGTGGCTGCATCTAAGTCTGACAAAAATTGCGAAAACGCAGCGAGCTCACGATATTGTGCTAATGCAAGACGCACACCACCGGCTAATTTCTTAATAATTTTGGTTTGCGCAGCACCACCGACACGCGAAACAGACAACCCAGCATTAATCGCTGGACGGAATCCAGAATTAAATAAATCGGTTTCTAGAAAAATCTGACCATCGGTAATCGAGATCACATTGGTTGGCACAAACGCTGACACGTCACCGGCTTGTGTTTCAATCACAGGTAATGCAGTTAACGACCCTGTTTTACCTTTGACAGCGCCATTTGTCATTTTTTCTACGTATTCCACATTCACACGCGCAGCACGTTCTAATAAACGTGAATGCAAATAAAACACATCGCCAGGATACGCTTCACGACCGGGTGGACGACGCAATAATAACGAAATTTGACGATAAGCCCACGCTTGACGGGTTAAATCATCATAAATCACTAAAGCATCTTCACCTTTATCGCGAAAATACTCACCCATCGAACAACCGGCATACGGCGCAATAAATTGTAACGCTGCTGCTTCAGCAGCGGTGGCTGCCACCACAATCGTATGGGCCATCGCACCATGTTCTTCTAATTTACGCACCACCGCAGCAACCGAAGACGCTTTTTGTCCAATCGCCACATAGATACATTTAACGCCCGTTCCACGCTGATTAATGATTGCATCAATCGCAATGGCTGTTTTACCTGTTTGACGATCGCCAATAATCAATTCACGCTGCCCACGCCCAATTGGCACCATCGCATCAATCGATTTAATCCCAGTTTGCAAGGCTTGCGACACAGGCTGACGCTCAATCACACCAGGCGCAACTTTTTCAACAGGAGATGTGGCGGTTGCTTCAATTGCTCCTTTCCCATCGATAGGATGACCCAGTGCGTTCACTACGCGACCCAATAAAGCTTCGCCCACCGGCACTTCTAAAATGCGCCCCGTACATTTGGCTGGCTGACCCTCTGCCAACGTATCTGTTTTCCCTAGGATAACAGCACCAACCGAATCACGCTCAAGATTCAATGCCAAGCCGTAGATTCCACCAGGAAACTCAATCATTTCACCTTGCATCACATCTGCAAGACCATGAATCCGCACAATGCCATCTTTCAGGCTAACAATTGTGCCCTGTGTGCGCATTTCCGGAGAAATATCGAATTGTTGAATGCGTTGCCGAATGAGCTCACTGATTTCTGAGGGACTTAACTGCGCAAATTGCATATACCATTACCTTAACGTCTAAAAGATGCCTGAAACAAAACCCATCATACGGCTTAGCTTGCCTTTGACGGAGCCATCCATTACTAAATCACCTGCCGTGACCACAATGCCACCCAATAACGATTCATTGATTTCACAAACAAGCTCGACACGGCGAGCCAATTTTTTTGTCAATGCGTTTGCTAATTTCACTCGATACGTCTCATCCAAGGGCACAGCAGAAACAACACGCACTGTTTGTACTTTTTCAAATGCTTCGCGCTGTAATTGAAACAAACGTGAAATTTCCGGCAAGACAATCAATCGATGATAAGCAGACAAGAGCGAAATAAAATTCTTCTGCTGATCACTCAATGCAGCGCCTAACACATCCACATAAAATTGCTGCATACGCTGAGAATCTTGATGCGGTTGACTCAACAAGTACTGAACCCGTTTATCCAATGTCACTGTTGCTGCAGCAGCCAATACATTTGCCCATGAAGCCAACGCGTCAGTGCGCACCGCTTCTTCAAACACAGCAGTCGCATAAGGCCTTGCGAGCATCGTCATTTGCTGTTGATTCATTGAATGTATCGAATTCATAATTCAGCCACAAATTCATCAAGCAAATCTTTCTGCGCTGAAACATCCAAATGCCGGCGCAAAATTTTACCAGCACCCGCAACCGCTAATTCCGCGAGCTGCGTACGCAATACCTCACGTGTTTGACTCACCTCACTGGCAATATCATCACGTGCACGTTCAAGTATTTTTTGGCCTTCCTGTTTCGCGTGTTCTTTTGCTTCTTCCAACATTTTTGTCGAGCGCTTATTTGCATTCTCAATAATATTGGACGCTTCAACGCGCGCATTACGTAGCATTTCTACAATACGATGCTCGGCTTGTTGCAACTCACGCTGACTACGCTCCGCCGCTTGCAAGCCCGCAGCAATTTTCTTTGCCCGTTCCTGCATCGCATTCGTAATGGGTGGCCAAACATATTTCAACGTAAACCAAACGAGCACCGCAAATGTAAGCAGCTGCCCAAATAGGGTTGCATTAATTTCCATGCCCCTTTCCTCTCTTAACCTGCGCCTGTCTACTGTTGTGCAACTGCCAAAACGGCATTAATCAACGGATTTTTTGACGAAAATAATAAAAATAACCCCATTGCAATCGAGATAACCGCAAAGGCATCAACTAATCCTGCGACGATAAACATACGGACCATTAACAAAGGTGACAACTCAGGCTGACGCGCTACACCTTCCAATAATTTTCCACCCAGCAACCCAAACCCAATTGCCGTACCAAGCGAAGACAAACCCAATAGTAAACCCACAGTCAAAGCGGTATAACTTTGTACCATACCGACGACAGCCGCAATTTCCATCCAAACCTCCCGTTTTATTAAATTTTAATGTGATTCATGTGCCATACTGAGATATACAACTGTCAGCATCATAAAAATAAATGCCTGAATTGTAATAATCAGTATATGGAAAATTGCCCAAACACCTCCGGGCAGCCATTGCAGCCACCATGGCAACAACGCAATGAGAATAAAAATCAATTCGCCAGCAAACATATTGCCAAATAGCCGTAATGCGAGAGTTAGTGGTTTTGCTAATTCTTCAAGCACTCGAAACAATACATTAAAAATAAATAGCCACGGACCAAAAGGTTTTGTCAGCACTTCTCTACCTAATGCAAACCCTTTAACCGAAAAATTATAAAAAAGTATCAGAAAAAATATACCCAACGACATAGCAAACGTGGCATTCGGATCAGCAGATGGCACACTTTTGAAATGGGACACACCAAAAAGACCCATCAACCTCGGCAGAAAATCGACCGGCAATAGGTCCATCGCATTCATGCAAAAAATCCAGAGAAAGACCACCATGGCTAATGGCGCAATTAATTGGCTTTTTCCGTGATAAGACTCATTCACCGTGTCTTGCACAAATCCTGTTACCATCTCAACCATGTTTTGTAATTTGCCAGGTACATCCGCTGTCACACGCACAGCCACTCGCCGCAACAAATATCCTAGAAGCACCGCTAAAAAAATAGAAACAGCTAAAGTATCAATATTGACTGTCCAAAAACTCCCAGGGACAGATGAAAAAGAATAAGTTAAATGCTCAAGATGATGCTGAATATATTCACCAGATGTCATTGCTGTACTCATGCTGTCACCACACATGCTTGTTGTTTTTGTCGAAGGAAGAAAGTCAACGCAGCCACCCAAAACGCAGGAATAGCCGCCACAAAACCCAGCAACGCTGCAAAAATACCCTGTGAAAAAATTTTCATTACCAGCACAAACAACACCCCACTCACCGCTAATCGCAACATCTCGCCAAAAGCAAACATCATAACAAATTCACTTGGCCGGCGGACACGCGCAAATAATATCTGCATAAACAAAAAAGAAGGCAGCCAACATGCCAATAAGCCGGCTAAGCCCGGCAAAAAAGCCTGCGGTCCACGCAACAGCATTAACCCAATAGGGACCACCACAGCAAATACCAATTGCCACCAGACAATTTTTCGCACACAAGCTTTGTTTGTGCTAAATGACACCAAGCAGCTCCAAGTTAAGGTCTGGCTAAGACTTTTACAACATGATTAGACAATGAAACCGCATGCATCGACATGCATGAAATCGCCGGCGAGTATAATGGCTTTATCGACAGGGCGCAATTGTAGCACGGAGATAACAACTCACTTCAACCAATGCTTATCTTATGAAGCACCATTAGCTTTTTTGGAAATAACCCAAAATTGCATCTAATTCCGCCAAACTACCATAACGAATCACTAATTTACCGCGACCTTTGGCATTACAGTTAATTGCCACCCGCAAATGTAAACGGGCAGATAACTCCTCTTGCAACCGACGAATGTCCGGATCAAGCGGCTTTTTACTCGGCAGTTCAACCCCCTCTTCACCTGAGAATGTCTGTAATTGAAGCCGGCGAACTAACTCTTCTGTTTCGCGCACAGACAAATTTTCTTGCACACATTTCTCAGCAGCCAATAATTGCAACTCTTCTGGCAATGTTAACAAAGCGCGCGCATGCCCCATTTCAATATCACCACGCTCCAACATCATCCGCGCACGCTCAGGTAGCGCCAACAAACGCAATAAATTGGTGACTGTTGTGCGTGATTTTCCGACAGCATCCGCAACCGCTTGATGCGTCATAGAGAACTCGTCCAATAAACGGCGCAATGCAGCAGCCTCTTCAATCGGATTTAAATTTTCACGCTGAATATTTTCAATTAAAGCAATCGCGACAGCGGAAGAGTCAGGAATATCGCGGATAATCGCAGGAATCTCGGTCAAGCCTGCCATTTGTGCAGCACGCCAACGGCGTTCACCTGCCACAATTTCATAAGGCGTGCCTTTACCAGCTAAGCGACGCACCACAATAGGCTGAATCACCCCCTGTACGCGAATAGAGGCCGCTAACTCTTCAAGGCTTGCCAGATCCATGTCACGACGTGGCTGATACTTACCACGCTGGACGCTTTCGACAGATAACATTGTCAAGGCATCCCCCATCAACGTGGACTCAGCATCCGGCATCACTGCCACGTCTGTCCCTGAACCAACTAATAATGCATCTAATGATTTTCCTAAACCCCGTTTTTTTACCATTTACGCCTTCCTGTCGAATGATTTTTTCACATACTAATCAATCATCACGAAAGGTACCAGTCTCGCCATGCATCACAACGCTAGACGCCTCAAATAGACTGAGCGTAGAATCTTCGCTCTTTCTAGTTATTCATAGAGACAGAATGCACACTCGAATTCGTGTTTTACAAACTGATATCACCACACTTGCAGTGGATGCCATTGTTAACCCTGCTGACCACTCTTTACTGCCCTGTTGCGGAATTAATAAGCAAATACATCATGCGGCGGGGCCTGCTCTCACAGAAGCCTGTAAACAACTTGGCGGCTGCGCCACCGGCGAAGCCAAACTCACTAGCGGTTTCTCTCTTCCTGCCCGCTACATTATTCATACCGTTGGTCCACTCTGGCGTGGCGGCGCGAAAGGCGAATTACGTCAATTGGCTGCCTGTCATGAAAACAGTTTAAAATTAGCCCTTGACTACCATTTAAAAACGATCGCCTTTCCACCCATTAGCTGCGGCACATGTGGCTTTCCTCTACCAAGCGCTGCGGCCATTGCACTCAAAGAAACAGCAAATTTTCTTGAATTACACCCTGCAATTGAATCTGTTAGCTTCGTCTGTCATGATGCATCGACGTTTGACACGTACTGTCAAGTCGCAGAAACCCTTTCCTTTTCCAGTGAATTTGCATGAATAGAGAAAGAAACAGTTGTCATGTTATTAAAGACCCCGTGCACGGCGCCATGCAATTTACTGGCACGGAGTACCGCTGGATCAAGCCTTTAATTGACAGCCCCGGACTACAACGTCTGCGGCACATCAAACAAATGGGGATGACGGATTATATTTTTCCCGGCGCGGTGCACACTCGCTTCAATCATTCCCTTGGTTGTTGTTACATCGCATGCCAAATTGCACACCGCATTGGCTTATCTGACGAAGAACGTCAAACTGTGATGCTTGCCGGCTTATTACATGATATTGGTCATGGTCCCTTTTCACATGCTTTCGAAGATTTGTTTTATCAACGGCTCATTCGCCACGAAGATTGGACGCCACTTTTTCTTGCGGATTATTCTGCTGAAACACGCTTTGCCGAAATCAGAGACATGATTATGCATCGTTCCAAGGCAACACCGGTACTAGCAGATATTGTCTCTTCGCAACTCGATGCAGATCGACTTGATTATTTACTACGCGATAGCCATTTTTGTGGCGTCGCCTATGGTGAATTTGACTTTCCTTGGTTATTAAATTCCATGACGATTGTCGATACGCCGACAGGTGAACGCTTAGGCATCACATGGAAAGGTATTGGCGCTGTTGAACATTATCTCATGGCTCGACGATTAATGACGCGCAACCTTTGCCATCATCCCAAAAAACTTGCGTTTGAATTTTTATTAGTGTCACTCTTAGCAGAACTTGCCAAACAATCGCCTGACTATACATTATTGACGGAATTACCCAAAACGCGTATTGGTAAATTTCTGACTGCTGTAAATACCTTTAATCATGCAGCGCGCACAACGAATCAACACGATCAATTACGTGAACAATTTTTATTAAATCATTATGATGATTATCGCTGGCTATGCGACTACGATATTTTTGCATTAATTCGTGAACTTTCTGAATTAGATAAAAATAATCCTGCGGTTAAACTAGCGAAACGCATTCAATATCGACAAATACCACATATTATTTCTATTCAATTAACGCATAATACAGAAAATGAAATCGCTCAATTTTTACAAGAAAATAAAAATACAATTGAAGCATGGCAATTTGGTGTCATCAAAACACCTCATCAATCTTATACGATTGATGAAGATCCTATTCTAGTAGAAACAGCAGAACGACAGGTTAAATCACTCGATGCCTTATCGCTGATGATTCGCGCCATTTCTGATCGTGCAGAACAAACCGCTTTTTTATGCATAGACCATGAAATCATGACGCATCCTCGTCTGGCGAGCATCCTTCACATATTGACCAAAGAAATGCCGATCGATCATCCGGCAGGGAGCCTTACATGAAACTCGATATTGTCATTCTCGCAGGTGGCGCTGGCAAGCGCATGCACTCTGCCATGCCCAAAGTATTACATCGTATCGGCGGGAAAACATTATTAGAACATGTTGTGCAAGCGGCCCATGGTTTTTCTCCTGGCACTCGACCAATTGTTGTGGAAGGCTATAAAGGCGAATTAGTCCGCAACACATTATCTCATCTTGCCGTAGAATGGGTTCACCAAGATGAGCAATTAGGCACAGGGCACGCCGTTTTGCAAACACTTGAAAAACTCAACAATAAAACACGTGTATTAGTTTTATGCGGTGATGTGCCATTAATTTCGCCGGCTACATTACGCGAATTACTCGCTGCCACCGCCGAGACCGACGTTGGTTTATTAACAACACTCTTGCCAGAACCAGATGGCTTTGGTCGTATTATTCGCGATAAAACTCGCAAAATATTGCGCATTGTTGAAGAAAAAGACGCATCTCCCACAGAATTAGCTATTAACGAAATCAACGCCGGCATTTATTTAATTCCTGTGAAATACTTAAAAAAATGGTTACCGACACTCTCTAGCAATAACGCACAAAAAGAATATTATTTAACTGATATTATTAAAATCGCGATCCGCGAAAACATTGCAATTCAAGATGTGATTGTACAACAACCTGAAGAAGTGCTCGGTGTCAACACTCGCGAGCAATTAGCGGGCCTTGAAAGCATTTACCAAGAACGCCAAGCACAAAAATTTATGCGAGCAGGCGTCACACTATTTGATCCAACACGTTTTGATATACGCGGCGATGTCCAAATTGGCGAAGACACCGTGATTGATGTCAATGTAATTCTAGAAGGCAAAGTCAAAATTGGGAAAAACTGTTCGATAGGTCCTCATTGCATACTGCGCAATACAACCATTGCGGATGACGTTGAAATTCGTGCTTTTTCATACATCGATGAAGCTACCATTGCAAGCCATTGCGTGATTGGCCCTTTTGCACGCTTACGTCCCGGCACCGTGCTCGCGAAAAAAAGTCATGTGGGTAATTTTGTCGAAATTAAAAATAGTGTGATTGGGATAGAAAGTAAAATTTCACATCTCAGTTATGTGGGTGACAGTGAAATTGGCGAAAGAGTCAATATCGGCGCTGGCACCATCACTTGCAATTATGATGGCCAACATAAAAATAAAACGATTATTGGTGACAACGCTTTTATTGGCTCGAATACTGCACTTGTCGCACCTGTCACCATTCATGCAGATGCAACAATTGGTGCAGGCTCGACAATTACTCATGATGCACCAGCAGGACAATTAACACTTGCACGCACACAGCAAAAAACTATCGGTCCATGGCGATCGCGTGCAATCGTAAAGAAATCTGGCAAACAGGAATAACGTGGCAGGAGAATAAATTATGTGCGGTATTGTCGGTGGTATTGCAGAAAGCCCCATTGAAACGATTTTATTAGCCGGCTTAAAACGTCTGGAATACCGTGGCTACGACTCTGCAGGCATCACTGTTTTAGATGATAAAAATACGCTGCAACGCGTACGCTGCAAAGGAAAAATTCACGCATTAGAAACCGCACTCGCGCAAAACCCACTGACAGGCAACAGTGGCATTGCACACACTCGCTGGGCAACCCACGGTGTCCCTTCTGAACAGAATGCACATCCATTTGTCTCACATGATACGTTTAGCATTGTGCACAATGGGATTATTGAAAACTATGCAGCATTACGCGAAAAATTGATGCATGCAGGCTATCTTTTTACATCAGACACTGATTCTGAAACCATTGTTCATTTGTTACATTTTTATTATGAAAAAACGAAAAATTTTCTCACGGCAACCCAACACATGGTCGCCGAATTAGAAGGCGCTTATGCGATTGCTATTCTCTCAACACACGATCCCGACACATTAATAGCTGTTCGTCATGGTAGTCCATTAGTGATTGGAAAGAATCCTTACGGCTATTTTCTTGCCTCCGATCCGTTAGCATTATTATCTGTGACACGACAATTTGTTTATTTAGAAGATGGCGATATCGCAACCATTCAACGTCAGTCAATGACGGTCTACGCTGCAGATAAAAAAGTCGTCACGCGTAAATGGCATGATTTAGCGATGCAATCTGACCCCGGACTACGGCAACCTTATCGGCATTACATGCAACAAGAAATTTTTTCTCAACCTGATGCGTTTCGTGCTTGTCTTTCCGCATACGATCAGACAGGTCTTTCTTCTTTTCCAACAAAAGAAACCATCTCACATATCCAACTGGTTGCCTGCGGTACAAGTTATCATGCGGCTTTAGTTGCGCGATATTGGTTAGAAGCTTGGATTGGTATTCCTTGTGCAGTTGAAACCGCAAGTGAATATCGTTATCGCGACGTGGTTATTCCAAAAAATACATTAGCCATTTTCTTGTCGCAATCCGGGGAAACTGCCGATACATTAGCAGCAGCCGAACGGGTCAAGAAATCAGGAAATGCAAAAATCGTTGCCATCTGCAATGTGGCAGAAAGTTCGCTAATGCGTCTTGCGGATTATCATTTATTAACCCACGCTGGCGCGGAAATTGGTGTTGCATCAACCAAAGCATTTACAACGCAATTACTCGTATTATTACTTTTTATGCTTTCTTTAAAACCAGACAATGCGCTACGTGATACGCTAAAAACATTGCCAACACTTGCAGAAAATATGCTATCCCTTAATGCAGCGATCGAAAAATTAGCCAAATTATTTATTGATAAAACCAATACATTATTTATCGGCCGCCACACATTATTTCCAATTGCCTTAGAAGGTGCATTAAAACTCAAAGAAATTTCCTATATTCATGCAGAAGGTTATCCAGCCGGCGAATTAAAACACGGGCCTTTAGCCTTAATCGAAAAAAATATGCCGGTGATTGCACTGGCACCCCATGATGCATTATTTGCAAAACTTTGCGGGAGTTTAAGTGAAATTCGTGCACGCGATGGTTATTTAATCGTTCTGACTGACAACCCTACTGCTATTCAAGCCATTAGCGCAGACATTCATTGTATTACATTACCCAAAGTGCACCCACTGCTCGCACCGATTCTTTATACACTGCCATTACAATTATTGGCTTACCATGTTGCCATTTTAAAAGGAACGGATGTGGATCAACCACGTAATTTGGCGAAGTCAGTCACAGTAGAATAAAAAATTGATTTGTAACAGATTACCAAGTTTTTTTTTGGTGACCTGTTACATTGATTGTCTCAACCAGATAAAACTACTGGCACAATCCTTGCCTGAAATAAGAGAGATAATGATCTGCTTTTTCATCTTCGATTGGTTGAATTACTGGCACACCTTTTTTGTCAAAATCTAGTTTTGTCGCTTCTTGTGACTTATGTAATTCAGAGACCTTCAACTTATCAACTATTTTAAAGATTTTGACATCACACTTTAACTGATCCAATATACTTGAAGTTGATGTCAATTTCATCTTTTCAACTGGGAACACTATTTCTAGCATTCTATCTAAAGCATCAATCAAACTTTTTAAATGATTTTTTAAACTAAATACCGCTTCTGACTCAACAGTAATTTTATAATCAACTTTTGCTTTATCTAGCTCAACAGAGAGAAGTTTAAATTTTTCCAAATAAGCTCTCATATTGACTTCTTCTATTATTTTCTTCGATAGCATGATTGAAAAATCATGAATAGCTTTGTGAATAATAGTAGTATATTTTTGTTCTGCAGAAAACAATATTGCAATAATTGCTAACGAAATCTGACGTTGCAACTCTTCAATCATTTTACTTTCATAAAGTTCTGCTAATTGTTCTAATCCAATTCTTAATTTATCAAATAAATGCAAAATAGAAAATAACTTAGTATCTTTATCACTTACAATTACTTCATAAATTTTTCTCAGCGTTTGTAAATTCTTAAAAGTTTGCTCTTCAGTTAACTTAACATTGATTATCAAATCAGCGCTTAAATTACATATAAATCTTGAAAATTCAGCCGAATTGCTAACGCACACTTCATCTTGGAAAGATGAATTTCTTAATATTTCAGTTAATGATGCGCGAATCATTTCAATCGGTGTAGACTTTTTAATGTGAAAATTTTCTACGCTTTTCAGATTTTCCCTTATCGTCAAAGACTTTTTCAATGCTGCAAATCTCCATTTAATTTATTCAATACAAAAAAGTTAAACAGCCATTTCGGTTTAACGACGCAAGCTTGAATAAGATGCAAATACATTGGTATCAGCATTTGTTGCTGTTTCGTCAATCAAAATAGAATCTTTTTCTTTCGTAAATTCCATGATATTCATTTCGGACAAGCCTTTCTCTTTTACATTTTTTTCATTCAAACTTAAAGAAAAAGTGCCCCTTTCTTTCTTGAGTGTTTCTATTATGCCAGCAGTGGATCCACTTTTTTTATTATCAATTGCAGAATGGAGATAATCACCGATTTCATTTATTTTATTCGGCCACGCCAATTTTTCAAACGTATCACACAATGCAAATAAAGATTTTTTTACATTAGAATATTGATCATCAGAATAACGCGCTAACTGGTTATATACCTGCTGAAAATCATTCCAATAATTATAAAGTTGATCATGGCTGAATGTTTGTCGAATAAGCAAATCCGCATTCAAATTGAATATAACATGCTTCAAATTTTTAAATATTACTTTATTCGATGGATCGTTAAATGCTTTGTCTTTTAATATCGTATACACATAGTTAGGCAAACTTTCTTGCGTCACGCATTCAGATGACGTAAGAATTGTGCCATCTAAATTTTTCGCTTGATCAAGCGCGCCAACCATCTTCTCGGTTGTGAGTTTGCAGATCAACTCAGACGATGCATCATAAACATTTTTTAAATTATCGATAACAAATAAAAACTCCCGCTGAAATGTATTATCATGAAAAAAAATATACCCTCTTGTTTCATCCTCTAATCCGAGAAGTTTTAAATTAGAAAATAATAACTCCCGTGATTTTTGTATTTTAGATAAATGCTTTTCTAATTTAGCTAGAGGTAGTGACGTCTCTTTCTCAAGATCAGCCATGAAATATCTTAGATGTTTGACATAATCTTGTGCCAAGATAGCACAACCGAAAGCAGGTAATTCAATTTCATAAAATGACAATCGAGATTTAATTACCTTTGCAACTTGAATTTCTCGTTCTTTTATTTCTCTATTATCTGCTTGCATTAATTGTGTTTTCATTTTCTCACTTTCTTTCAAAAAATTATATGAATTCTAAAAGAACATATATATCAAAAACATTCCAACCAAGATTCACTTTTGTGAATATGTGAGCGGAAATACAAATTTTCATACTTTACTAATGATATTCTTAAACCAAATTTAAAACCGATGCTGAAAGAGTATTTCAGTAGCTTCCGCATCAGAATCAGCTGTTAGTTTTGAACTTTCTTTATTTTCATCATGATTTTCTAATTGCTTTATTTTTTCTCTCAAATTCTTATTTTCTTCTATTAGTATTAAATGATCATTTTTTAGCTTTTCTAATTCTTCTAAAACTTTACCAAGAGGTTCAGAGATGGCTTGTCCTATTTTGTTCTTTATCTCTTCATCTGTCATCCCTTTTGCACTGCTCGAACCGCATCCAAATGCTGCGAAACATCTAGCCATTGAACTTTTTTTACCATCATTTCGACTTTTCATTTTTTTTCCTCTTTAAAATAAAAAATTATCTACGCATCATTTTAAAAGTAGATCCAAGTAAAGACGCTTCCCTTGATTTATCTTTTTTATAAATGGGAGATTCCATTTCAGCAATTCCCTGCCTGATTAGCGCTTCTTCTTCTTCAAATTTTTTCAGTCTCTCTTTATCAACTTGCTTTAGATCAACAGATCGCTCTCCATCAACGCTTTCATCTACAGAGGATGCTTCACTCTCCGTTTTATGATCATCTCCTTGAGTAAATAGCTTTTGACTGGGATGCGATAGAGCTGAAACAGAACATTTCAGTGTCACCTTATCTTCCGTAGAAAGATTATCTGGCATTATCAGTGATACATCAGGAATAGAGTTTTTTTCAACATTGACCATTTTTGCACTATCAAAAGGCCTTTGCTTTCCACAAATAAATAAATTCCTCAGCCAAGCAACAGTTCCGATTGATGGTTCTATTTTTTCTTCTGAGACCATAAGAATCTCTACAGAGAGTAATTCCACCCATTCTCTCAAAAGCGTTATCAACTGAGAAAGTAAATTAGTATGGTCTATATTGTTTATAAAAAGATTGTGCATTTGAGTAATTTCACTTGCATCAAGCTCTTGTTTTTTGCTCATTCTATCTTGTAATAATACAGCATTATCACGCAATTCTTGACTAACCTCGTCAGCTGGGAAGGCGATAATTTTTACTAAAATTTTGGCAATATCCGCTCTGATTTTTTCTAGTTGAGATTTTTTTTGAGTATTTTCCATTTTTCCCTTTTTTCCTTTTATGATGACAAGTAGACCGATTCATTTATTCTGTCATACCGCGCTTTACGCGCGGTATCCAGTTTCTATTAGCGTTCCTCTGGATCCCGCGGATAAAACCGCGGGATGACAAAGCAGAAAGAATGAATAAGTCAATCTACTAATTGTTAATTTAAAAAATCCAAACATAACCAAATAAATTTTTTAATGTTACCTTTTCATACTAACTGGGGATAGCCATCGCTCATCATTTTTTTCTTCAATATATTCATTACTGGGTGATTCCCCTATTATTTTATAAATTTTTACAGTGCAATTAAGTGGACTGGTTTCTTCCTTTTTATCAGCGGTCGTTTGCTTAACACTTTCTCTGCTTTTGTCTTTCACTATACCAAACTTTTTAAATAGGTTTGCTGTAGAGCTTGGGCTTTCTTCTGTTTGTAAACTATATTCACTATATATTTTTTTTAATTCAATCAAAGCCTCTTTTAAATTAGATAACCCTTCTTTCCATGAAACAAAAAGAAGAGTCAGATACACTTTTGGGAAATCAATAGTATCTTTAAAAAAAGCTTCATTCTTTTCGATATTTTTTATGTGCTTTTCTATTTTATCTAAACTCAAATGTTCTTGATATGTTAAATCTTCGGATAAATCTAAAACAGTGCTCATTGTATTACCAATTTCTATTTTATCTTCAGGTAAAACAAGCATTTTTTCTAATAATTTCGCAATTTTTTGCTCTTCATTTTTTCTTTTTTCTACAAAAACATTCTTTAAAGTGATTATTTCTTTTTCAAGATTATCGACATCATGTTTTCTTAATTCTAATTTCATTTCTTACCCTTTTTATTAGTATAAAAATTTTATAATTTATTATTTACAAGCAACACAAAAACGCACGTCATCTGACAAGCGCATTGCGGTTAACCCGTAGCCCCACACACACCCCGTATCTAATGCAACCACATTTTCTGTATTTGTCACCCCTCCTAATGCTGCCCAATGCCCAAAAATAATTTTGATATTTTTATTTATTCGTCGTGGCAAAGCAAACCATGGCACTATATCAGGTGAACCTGCTTGCGATGCACTTTCTTTTGTCGCCAAATCCAATCGACCATCGGGATAACAAAATCGCATCCTCGTAAAATAATTGACAATACAACGTAAACGATCAAAACCGCCTAATTCATTTGTAAAATAATCAGGTTGATTGCCGTATAAATTTTGCAGAAAGGGAACACGCGCATCACTCTGCAAGACAGTTTCCACTTCTGCTGCTAATTTTTTTGCAAGTGTTAAATCAAATAATGGCGAAATACCGGCATGCGTTATCACACATTGACTATTTTCATCATAATGCAATAGCGGTCTACCTGCTAACCACGCGATTAATTCCTCCCGATCATGCGCGAATAAAATAGGTGCTAATGTATCTGATGGCTGTGCATACGTTGTCACCCCATGCGCCAGCGCCAACAAATGTAAATCATGATTGCCTAAAACAACGCGATGTTGTTCGCCAAGGGATTTGATAAAACGTAATGTTTCGAGAGAATTTGGGCCGCGATTGACTAAATCACCGGTAAACCAGAGAGTATCTTTGGTTGGATCAAAAGCAATTTTTGCTAGCAACTTTTGCAATGGGATTAAACAACCTTGCACATCGCCAATTGCATAAACTGCCATATCGATTTTCCTGACATTATAGTAGTGACCAATTCATTCATTCTGTCATACCGCCGCTTCAGTTTCTCTGTCATACCGCGCTTTATGCGCGGTATCCAGTTTATATGCGTGTTTCTTCTGAATCCCGTGGATAAACGACGGGATGACTAAGCGGATAGCCTTTCATTCTATTTTTTTAAATTACAAAAACGCTGTGCCTGTTTTTAAAGGTGCAATCCCTAGGTGCTTTGCAATCGTTTGCCCAATATCAGCAAAGGTTTCGCGTTTACCAATGGCACCCGCTGGCACGCCCGGACCAAATGCCAAAATAGGAATATGCTCCCGCGTATGATCTGATCCCGGCCATGTGGGATCACAACCATGATCCGCCGTAATCACTGCCAAATCACCCGCACGCATTTTTTTCATCAATGTCGGCAACCATGCATCAAATTGCTCAAGTGCATGCGCATAACCGGCAACATCACGTCGATGTCCGTACACCATATCAAAATCGACTAAATTGACAAAAACCAAAGAATGATCTCGCCCATGTGCGACTTCAGTTAAAAATTCATCAAACAATGCTCTGTTGCCATCTGCACGAATCTCTCGCGTGATACCTCGATGCGCAAAAATATCACCTACTTTGCCAATTGCTATCACTTCGCCACCCGCGGCAATCACGTCATCCAACAACGTTGGCTCAGGTGGCGGTACGCCATAATCATGTCGATTTGCTGTGCGGAAATATTTTTTAGGTGATCCTAAAAATGGACGCGCAATTACACGGCCAATGCGATACTCATTCACCAATTCGCGAGCGACTTCACATAATTCATATAAACGACGCAAGCCAAAACTTTCCTCATGCGCCGCAATCTGAAATACGCTATCAGCCGATGTATACACAATTGGTTTACCCGTTTTTTGATGCAACTCACCTAATTCTTGAATTATTTCTGTGCCTGATGCGTGCTTATTCCCCAGTATACCGGGCAAACCATTTTGATGAATAAAGTCTTGAATTAATTTATCTGGAAAACTTGGATAATCACGTGGGAAATAGCCCCAATCAAATAATGCTGGCACACCTGCAATTTCCCAATGCCCACTTGGTGTATCTTTACCAAAACTTTTTTCTGCTGCACAACCATATAACCCAATCGGCTGCTCTGCAGCAAACTCTGGCATCGCAAAGGTGCCACCGCTGATCTGCGTTGCATGATTTAAACCAAGACGAATTAAATTCGGGATATGCAATGGCCCAGCACGTAATCCTTTTAAATCCGCCCGACCTGCAGCACACCATTCTGCTATATGTCGGAATGTATCTGCGCCGACATCACCGTATTGATTTGCATCTGCAGTGGCGCCAATTCCAAACGAATCAAGCAAAATAATGAATGCACGCATCAGTACGTTATCCTTATGCTTGCGAACGACAATAACTTTCTTTTAAACACCATGCACAAAAAAATGCAAGCACAAAGGCAATCGGCATGATCAACATCGCATTCATAAAATCATGTGGAGAATAAATAGCCGCGCCTGCTGCATCGTACGTGACATGACGCGACATAATCCACCCAAAAAACGGTTGAGAAATCGCACCACTCAGCATAATCGTAATGGAATCAACGCTCACTGCTGTACTTGTTAAAGCAATCGGATTCAATTCGGCAATCAATGGATAACTTAATACTTGCGAACTCGTTACAAAGCCCGTCAAGAAAAATAAACCTGCTAATTGATTGTAAGATAAGTTTTTTGTGTACATCAAAAATAAAAATACAATGAGTGACAAAACAGCGCCTAACAACATCGGCAATACACGTCGCCCAATTTTATCAGAAAACCAACCAAACGCTGGCGAACCAAAAATCACCCCTACAAAAAACAGTGTTGTGACCCATGATGCCTGTATTTGCGTCATACCGCGCATTTCAACCAAATAATAAATACCCCACATCGCACCCAACAAAAAGACGGGTAAATTCACTAGAGAGGTATATAAACCACCTAACCAATTATTTGGATTTCTCAACACTAAACGCAAACTTTGCCACAAACTCAAAGATGACTGTTGATGCAATGTCCTTGCCTGATAACCCGGTGGAAAGTCTTGCACGTAACGAAAAATAATCACTGCAATCAGTACGCCCAATGCTGCATCAAGCGCGACAGCTGTCCGCCAACCAAGCGCCTGTGCCAAGAAAGTCATCGGTGTCTGCGCCACTAGACCACCTAACATTGCCATCGTCACCACGACACCCGTGACAAAGGCCATTTTCTCCGGCGGAAACCAACGTGAAGCCAAACGCATACAACTTAAAAAACAAAAAGAGGCACCTGTACCAACAATGATTCGCGCAATCGCGGCAACAGCAAAACTATGTGCCATCGCAAAAATCAGTGTCCCAATTGAGGTAAATGTCACTGCAATCAACAACAAACGCCTGACAGAATAGCGATCTAACAACATGCCCGCAGGAAAGAGAAACAATGCATTGGCATAAAAGTAAAAAGAACCCAGATAGCCTAATCCCGTGGTGCCAATTTGAAATGCCTCCATCAATGGCTTGGTCAGCGCATTGAAAAAGTTCATTTGGATAAATTCGTAGAAAAAATAAAGAGATGCAGCAAGAGTCACAAGCCAAGCCTGTCTACTTTGATTCGCAGGCTGCATGGCTGTTTGGGTACGCATAATCACTTTCCTCTGATTTGGACAAAACCCCACAGGGTGCCATCTGAATTGACGGCACATTTTCTACCAGACAGCCACGGATGACAAGTTGAACTGCTACTCACAGAAAAATGCCAAATTAGCCACTTGTAACGACTCAGGTAGTCAGGATTTTAACTTGACTGCATAACATGGACCCAGCAAAGACAGCACATTATCGAAGCAGCACCCATTCATGAGTCATGACGCGCGTTTCCATGAGTAAAACGCAACCTGCTGTGAAGCAATTGCGGTCAGTCAAGTTAAAAAATCCTGACCAACTGAGTCGTTACGCTATTTTATCTCCGCTTTGCAGCAGCCGTTAGTTTAAGGTTATATCTTATAAGCGTTTAACACTGGAACAGCATCCGATTTTTCTTCAAAATGAAACTGCTGTTGCCTTGTCTGCCATGCAGCATAACGGGATTCCAACTCGTTTACACTGACACGTGCTGCATCATAAGCCACTACTTCCGCAATAATCTCATCTCTCGTTTTTTTAGTAAAAATTGTATTGATTAATTGGGTGAATTTCTTATCAAGTTGCAAGAGCCTGCTATTAATCAATTTCTCTTTTTTTCCACTCTCAATCTCTGGCTGCTCTATGATATGTCGATTAACATATGCCATCAACGTTTCCCCCTTTTTGTTAATCGTTATTAATTTTTCTGCATCAGAAAGTTCGGCACGAGAGAAAAAAGAAATGGACTGCGTTAGTCGTAAACTCTGACAAGGCAATTCAACTGTATAACGATAAAAATTATCTGGATCAGTTAGCACCTTTATTTCTTCAATCAAATGATCATCTATCGGTAAATTGGTTTTTAATAACCTCGCATCTTTCATTGCAAAATAACCACACGAATAACTATCTAGTTGACGCACAAACGGCTTGCCATTTCTGTTAGCAAAAAAGAATATACTAAAATAGTTATCTGAATATTTTATTGCAATTTTATTTTTTATTAAATCACATAGAAATTCATGAACAATTTTATCATTTGACACAGAATCAATATGATAAAAATCTAAACCCACTTCTGTCTTAACTATTTTAATCGCTGTTTTATGCAAAGGCAGTCTGCCGAAACAATATCCTTCACGCATAGGGAAAAATAAACATACTGCTTCCGTGCCAATTTTTGTTTTAAGCATTTTTTCGATAAAATCATGTAACACAGAGACTTCATCAATAATGAGTGGCTGATGAGGACATTGATCTTTCTTTGCATACCAAGCACTAATCAACGCAAAGCCGGCAGGTAGAATTTTTCTTGCTACGTCAGCATTTTCTTGTAGAAAAAAATTTTTTATCACTTTCTTATATTTCACATAATCAGAAAACTGTTGAAGATTTTTCAAAACATATGTAGCAGGATCATCAATAATCAATCCTGCATTTTCAAATGAAAAATCTAAGTCTTCATTAAAAGCACCGCCAGCGAGCAATTCACTGTCTTTAACTGCCTTTGCGCCACACAAAAATCTCATAAACGACACAATCTTTGCTCTCTCAAAATAACATCTAGGATGCTTCATAATCAAAGCAGATAAAATTTGAATCGATTATAACATATTGATTATAAAATAATCAATAATTGTCCATTTAATGCAGTACATCCCTTAATGAGTCTAGCGTTTGAATTTTCTTTCCTCAGCTTGTGATGCATCTTGCTCACGTTTTAAAGATGCTGCATTCTCTGGATCGACACTTAGATCTTTGGCTTGGACAGATTTAAAGAAACGTTGGCTCGCTGTGATATGTTGTGCTTCTTCTTTTGTTTTTTTATCGATCAAGTCAATCAACAAATCATTAGAAACCTCCATCTCTTTTGTATGATCAAAATCCTTATCAAACTTTAAAAATATTTCAGCTGTCGGCTCAATGCGTGCTTCTGTCAGATATTTTTCGATATCCGGAATTTTCTCTAAGTCCTCGATCAAAATAGGACCTGAAAAATGTAATGTAAATACGCGCTCATAAGTACTCATAAACGTTAACCTCAAGTAAACTCCCAAGGTGAAATACCAATATCGGCAGCGGGTCCTTTTGGCGTTTGATTGATACTTTTAATCACTGCATATTTCACGGCGCGATGTTGTGCCGTTTCCACTAAAACCGTCACTTCTTTGCCTGCAGCTTGCGGCACAAATGGTTCATTTAATTTTAAATTGCCTGCAAGATGTTTATATAATTGATTTACTGCCGTTTCTAAATTTTTATCATACGGTAAAATATTTAAACCTAATTTACGTGCTTCGTTTGCATCAATTTTGTAATCGTGTGAACCAAAACCGCTGACCAAGGTATTCGAAATATGTTTGACAATTTCTTTATCTAAGAAATAACCAGCAGCCCGATTCCCCGCAAGCTCTGTCATGTATTTTCTTGACTGCGTCCATAATCGATAAACTTTACCCACCATATCAGGTTGTAACGAACAATATTTATGAAAAAATTCTAATAAAGATAAGGAAATATCGGTATTTGATGATTGCCAACCCATTTCATTTTTCGCAAATTCTAAATACGCAAATAAATCGGTGGTTGCATACGTACGCGCAGCTTGATTCACAGAAATATTTAATTGCGGATCCACGGGACCCAGTTCTGCTTTCCGCGTCATATAAATTTCATCGGCACCGACGCAAATCATCGTAGCAGCACTGTGCGCACGAAAAGGCACCAATACGCCTAATTTCTGACAATATTTTCGAATTAAACGAACCAGAGGTAATGGCACAATCGTGGAACCACCACGGCTATAAATAAATAAATCAATTTTTTCTTGTTCACCAAGCGTTTCTAATATTTCATGAAAAACGCCGATCACATCTTCTTCAATTTGCGTTGTCAAATTCACACGATCAACCGTCGCATAAACAATCACGCGCGATTGCCGCATCTTTTCAATCTGTTCGAGCGAGGACTTCATCACACGCATCCTCTTGCAAAACAGCAAATAACCGATTAACTATCTATTTACAGCTTAGCACGGAATGGTTTTTTTGTTGGGCATGAGATGGGTAAACGAGCACCGGCAAAAATGATACCTAATTTACTGATTTTATTGGTAAAAATTAATTTTTTAAAAAAATACAAATAAAATCAATATATTACTAAAAACATGCTTTTATTAATATAATCAATTATTTATCTAAAAAAAACACTGTGAGAAAATGTGAGAGGATAAAAAACACACTTTTAATCTACTAAAATAAAGGCTAGAAATTACCCCAAACGCCGCACACGATGATAACAAAAACATGTAGTTAAGTGATCATTGACCATCCCAATCGCTTGCATCAACGCATAACAACCTAATGAACCAATAAAACGAAAACCATCTTGCCGTAATTGCTTGGCCATTTTATCTGAGACGACTGTGCGTGTTGGCACGTCTTTCGCCTGTTGCCATGCATTTTGTTGCGGTTTGCCATCAGTAAATCGCCAAAGATACTGCGCAAAACTACCTTGCGTTTGTTGAATGTGTAAATACGCTTTGGCATTTTCTATCGTTGCCTGAATTTTCTTTTCATGCCGTACAATACGTGCATCTTGTAATAACGCAGCAATTTTTTTTGCATCGTAACGTGCGATTTTTTCTGCATTGAAATAATCAAAACACTCACGAAACGCATCACGTTTTTTTAAAATAGTCAGCCAACTTAATCCCGCCTGCATCGATTCTAATATGACATTTTCAAATAACCGATGGTCATCATAAATAGGCACACCCCATTCTTGATCATGATAGACCAGATAAATTGGATCTGCTGTCACCCATGGACAACGTGTTGCTTTTATTTTTGCATTCATATGCATTTAATTTTTTTTTATTAAAGTCTATTGATCATTAGTTATTTTTAATCATTTTACGAGAAAACAGGAAGTTTTCGAGAATCAAATCCAATCAAGGAGAGTGTATTTGATGCTAAAATGATTAAAAATAACTAATGATCAATAGACCTTAACTGACTCGCCCCAATACGAAAATGCATTGGCGTCACCCATGCCTCTCCCATCATTGTTGTTGCTAGCGCTAAATATGTTTTTGCTTCTACAAAAGTGCGAATGCCACCAGATACTTTCATTCCCGCTTGAGGTTGATATTTTTGAATAGCTGATAATAAAATTTTTGCAGCAGGCACCGTCGCACCGATTCCAAATTTCCCGGTGGAGGTTTTTAAAAAATCTGCACCCGCTGACAATGCACACTCACTGGCTTGCATTAATGATTCACCATCAACAAATGCACCGCTTTCTAAAATAATTTTTAATACATACGATCCACAAGCAGCACGCACTGCACATAAAAAATCTTTGGTTTCTTTGATTTTTCCAGCGAAAAAAAATTCTCGAGGAAAGACCACATCCACTTCCTGCGCGCCTGCTGCAATGGCTTGCTGTATCTCAGCTATCACATCAACTAACGGCGACTTACCGTGAGGGAAATTGCACACTGTAGCGACTTGAATGGTTGTATCGGCTAACAATATCCGTGCTTGCCTCACATAGTGTGGCCATACACACACCGCCGCGACAGACTGAGACGGCATACTTGCGCGTTGACACAGTGTACGCAAACTGGTTTCATCCGCCGTCTCTGCCAAATCCGTTAAATCAACGAAGGAAAAAATTGTCGATGCATCTGCCAATTCAACATTAGACAAGCACTTACTCCATTTGTCCCATTTCTTTGATACACGGTGGAATTAAACGAATCAATTTACGTGCGGCAATTTCTGCATAATGCAACGTGCCTTCATGCGTCACTTTTTCTTGACTTAAACCTACCGCCAAGTTCGTAATCGCCACAATGCCTGCCACTTTCAAACCACAATGACGTGCAATAATCACTTCAGGCACGACAGACATACCCACCGCATCCGCACCCAATGTGCGATACGCGCGAATTTCTGCAGGTGTTTCAAACGAAGGGCCCAACAATGAAATATATACACCTTCAGGCAACTGCACATTTTGCTTGGCAGCTTGTGCGCGAAAGACATCACAAAAATCACGGTCATATGCATTTTCTAAACTGACAAAACGCGGACCGATGGATTCATCATTCGGACCAACTAACGGATTACCTGGTTGCAAACTAATATGATCGGTTAATAACATCATCTCACCAGGACCTACTTCTGGTCGCAACGACCCCGCTGCACCTGTCACAATTAACGAATGTGCACCCAGTTGTTTCACAATACGAACCAAGGTTTTAATTTCGTCGTAGGATGCGCCTTCATATAAATGCAAACGTCCTTTCAAACAGACGACGGGCACATCTTGTAAATACCCCATCACCAATAAAGAGGCATGACCCGATACATTCCCACCCGCACCTAATCCAGGAATGGCTTGATATGGAATTGTAATTGGATTCGTTAATTGCTCTGCCAAGGATCCCAAACCAGAACCTAAAATCATCCCGACTTTTGCTGTAAAATTTGGCGCAAAACGTCGAATCACTTGCATCGCATTTTCTAACACTGTCATTCAATGCTCCTCATATCACGAACGTCATATTTTTATATGCATATTAATACGAGTAGACCGACTCATTTAATCTGTCATACCGCGCTATATGCGCGGTATCCAGTTTACTTTAGTGCTTCTCTGGATCCCGCGGATGCATTGCGGGATAACAAAACAGACATCATAAATGAAACACTTTACTCGATATTTTTATATTTTTGCCATCATCATAGCCGTATCTAACATACGGTTTGAGAAACCCCATTCATTGTCATACCAAGATAGTAATTTGACAAAATTCCCCATGACTTTTGTATGCGCCGTGTCATAAATAGATGAGGCAGATTGATGATTAAAATCCACAGAAACTAAAGGCAACGTGTTGACATCTAAAATACCTTTTAATTCTTCTCGTGAAGCACGCTCTATGAGTTGCGTAATTTCTTCAGCCGACGTTTCACGCTTCGCTAAAAAAGTTAAATCAATGACCGATACATTAATCGTTGGCACGCGTATCGCAAAACCATCTAATTTCCCTTTTAATTCTGGCAACACTTCACCGACTGCAACGGCTGCACCGGTTTTCGTTGGAATCATTGAATACGCTGCCGCACGCGCGCGGCGTAAATCCGTGTGATACACATCAATTAATGCTTGATCATTGGTATAGGCATGCACCGTATTCATCAAGCCTTTTTCAATACCGATCGCTGCATGCAATACTTTTACTAATGGTGCTAAACAATTGGTTGTGCATGACGCATTTGACACAATCGTATGTTCTGGTTTTAACATTAAATGATTCACGCCATAAACAATCGTTGCATCAACCTGTTGCGCTGGCGCTGAAATTAACACTTTTTTTGCGCCTGCTTTTATATGTTTTTCTGCTTTTTCACGTGAAGTAAATAACCCTGTGCATTCCAAGACAACATCAATTGCCATTTCTTTCCATGGTAATTTTTCCGGATCACGTTCAGCTGTGACACGAATACGATCACCATTAATCATTAAATCTTTGCCTTCCACTAACACATCTGCATGAAAACGACCATGTGTCGTGTCAAAACGTGTCAGATGCGCATTCGTATTCACATCACCCAAATCATTAATCGCCACAATTTCCAATTCTGGGTATTTTCCTGCTTCATAATGTGCACGCAAAATATTTCGCCCAATACGTCCATACCCATTAATTGCTACGCGAATTGTCATTTATACTTTCTCCCCATAATGAACTGCCAATAACTCATCAGCAATTTTTGTGATATTTTCAATAGTAAAACCACACACAGCAAAAATGTCTTTCGCTGGCGCAGAAAAACCAAAATGATCCAAGCCAAGCACTCTGCCCTCGTTACCCACAAAACGATACCAGCCTGTTGTTGATGCTGCTTCAATCGCTATCCGTGCTTTTATTTTCTTTGGTAACACGACTTCTTGATACGCTGCATCTTGCGCAAGAAATACATCCACGGAAGGCATCGAGACTACTCGCACGTTGACGCCACGCTTTGTTAAAACTTCACTTGCCGCAACAGCCAATGACACCTCAGAACCCGTTGCAATAAAAATTAACTCAGGGGTACCCACTGCATCCTGTAACACATAGCCACCACGCTGAATCAACGCTAAACTTTCTGCATGGCGTGTTTGCGCCTCACAATTTTGTCGAGAAAACAATAAACACGTCGGCCCTTGACGTTCAATCGCGCATTGCCACGCCACCGCTGACTCTACCGCATCACAAGGTCGCCATACGGATAATCCTGGCATTAAACGCAAAGAAGGAATATGTTCCACCGGCTGATGCGTTGGGCCATCTTCACCTAGACCAATTGAGTCATGCGTATACACAAAAATTACACGCTGCTTCATCAATGCCGCTAAACGCACTGCATTACGCGCATAATCCGAGAAGGTTAAAAATGTTCCGCCAAATGGCAAAATGCCACCGTATAACGCCAATCCATTCATGATGGCTGACATACCAAATTCGCGTACACCATAATAAATATACTGACCCACAGGATTTTCTTTGGAAAAAATCGTCGCACCTTGCCACAGTGTCAAATTCGAACCCGTTAAATCTGCAGAACCGCCAACTAACTCCGGCAAGATAGGCGCCAACTCATTTAAACATAGTTGTGACGCTTTACGAGTCGCCACATTCTCTGAATTTGTGTGAAGTTTCTGAATGAGTTCAGTGACTTTTGACTGCCAATTTTCTGGTAATTGATTTCTGAATCGTCGTGTGAATTCTTTCGCTAATTGCGGATATTTTTTTTCGTAATCTTGAAATAATTTTTGCCATTTATCTTGTAAAATACGGCCTTTTTCGCGCGCATCAAATGCATCATAAATCTTTTTCGGAATCACGAACGGTTCGTGCGGCCAGTTTAAATTATCTCGAGTCGCTGCAATTTCTGCCGCGCCCAATGCTTCACCGTGCGCTTTTGCTGTGCCACCACGCGTCGGTGCGCCCCAACCAATCATCGTACGACAGCAAATTAATGTCGGTCGCTGCTGCTCTGCACGCGCTTTTTGAATCGCTGTATGAATGGCTGCCCGATCATGTCCATCTATGTCAGAAATAACCTGCCAGCCATAACTCATAAAACGTTGTGGCGTATTATCCGTAAACCAACCCTGTACATCACCATCAATCGAAATTTGATTATCATCATAAAAAACAATTAATTTGCCTAAACCTAGCGTACCCGCAAGCGAGGCCACTTCATGCGAAATACCTTCCATCAAGCAACCATCACCGACAAACACGTAAGTAAAATGATCAATTAAAGGGAACTTAGGACGATTAAATTCTGCTGCCAAATGTTTTTCTGCAATCGCCATCCCGACTGCATTCGCAAAACCTTGGCCTAATGGGCCGGTGGTTGTTTCAACGCCTGGGGTCTCGCCGACTTCAGGATGGCCGGGCGTAATGGAATGCAACTGACGAAATTGCTTAAGATCATCGATCGAAACAGCGTAACCTGATAAATGTAATAAGGCATATAACAACATACTGCCGTGACCATTCGACACGACAAAACGGTCACGATTTAACCAGCTGGGATTAGCCGGATGATGTTGTAAAAAATCTCGCCATAACACTTCTGCAATATCTGCCATTCCCATGGGCATTCCGGGATGCCCTGAGCGAGCTTGTTCCACGGCATCCATGCTCAATACACGAATGGCATTTGCTAATTCACGCTGTGCGACCGTCATGTGTTTTTCTCAACCCCGAATAAGATGACCGATAACCGAAAAATGCCGAGATAGTAACCGATATCGGGGTGAGGAGCATCTTTTTTAAAAGAACAAAATGCACATTAAACGTTTTATTCAGTTAAAAACTGCGAGCACGCGGACGCCAAGCAGAAGTATTGTTAGGCTCTTTCTCGGGCTCTGTTACAGTCGATAGATCAGGTGAAGATCCAGAGGACGATGGAGATGAGAGTGAAGGTGTCAATGATGAAACAGACACAGAGGTAGATCTTGCTGGCACTGCAGGGGCAAGGACAGGCGAAGAAGCAGGTGTCGATGGTGTAACAGGTATTGGCGGTGTGGCACGGGTCAAACGAAGTGCGCAATGAGAGCCTTCCGGAAAATTTAATAACTGAGTAATACGCAGTGATGAACTCGTCGCCTCTTCCAATCTCGAAAAATCACTAAGTATTTGTTCTTCTAAAATTTTATCTTCATCTTCCGTTTTTATTTCTGTTGGCCTTGGGCGATCTTTCATACTTAACTCCTGTTTATTATCTAGCTCAGCTTTTTGTTCTAACTCTAACAATCTATCCAGCTGCGATCTTAAAGCATCTCTGGTTGCTTGCAAACGTACAGACTGAAAATTCAAAGCATCATCTAAAGCAAGTCTTTCGACCGATTCATCATACTCATGTAACAAGTCTTCTGGCGAACGTCGTTGCGCGCTCGCCATTTTCTCATTTTTTTCTCGGAAAATTAAATAACTCCGCACACCACCCACAATGGCTGCTATCACCACAGCCGGCACCAATATCGCGAGCACAATCGGTGCTGCTGGAATAGAACCTGCGACCATTGTGACTACCAATAAAATAACTGAAACAATCGCTGCCGAATGATATGCACTTTCTCCAGCACCTGTTAAAATTTCTGCTATTACACGAAATAAACGCCTAAACCGCGCCAGAAACTGGTCTGCTGATTGATCATTTTTTTCATTACCATTTGGTTTTTGCGAATCATGAGGATGCATACTCTGACCTCCTTGTTAGTAAAAAATAACAGCTCCTATTCCTAGCATAACCACCAAACCTTAAGTAAATATTAAGAACCACAGAAATCACGTAATAAACTTTTTACACATGAAAAATTACGTGTAACAATCCACATTCTTCACACTAACCAGATAATATGGATATGCGCTCTGGAAAAATTTCTCTCATTGCAACCACATCCGCACTTGCAGGGTTACTATTCGGCTATGATACAGGTGTCATTGCGAGTGCATTGTTGTTTGTCACCACCACATTCCATTTAACACCACAACAAATTGGCTACATTGTTAGTGCCGTCCCTGCTGGTGCGTTACTTGCTTCACTCGCAAGCGGAAAATGTGCAGATTATTTCGGACGTAAAAAATCATTATTATTCACCGGTCTCATTTTTATTATTGGCAGCACACTATGTGCACTTGCGCCACAAGCGCAGTGGTTATTACTCGGACGCTTTTTGATTGGTATTGCAGTAGGACTCGGCTCCTGCATTTCACCCATTTACACCGCAGAACTTGCAACAGAGCATCAACGTGGTTGGCTAGTTAATACATTTGTTTTGATGATTCAAGCGGGCATTTGTCTCTCTTTTTTACTTGGTTATATTTTCTCTTTTCATGGTGCATTTCGGATACTTTTTGCATTAGGTATTTTCCCAGCCTTTTTATTGGTTTTATTCTCTTTTTATTTGCCAGAAAGTCCACGTTGGTTATTACATCAAGGTAAAAAAGAAGCTGCACACCATGTCTTTTTATCATTACTCAGCGCACAACGTGCAGCACAAGCACTTTCCGCGTTAGAGGCTTTGCTACAACACGAAAAAGTACATGCCAATACACATAAAAATTTAGCACACTCACTTTGGCAACCACCCAATCGACGCATACTTTGCATTGGCATTGCGGTGAGTATTTTTACGCAAACTATCGGTATCAATATGTTAAATTATTATGCACCCATTCTTTTTCGTACCACCGGCTTTGTTAGTGCACAAACCGCCATGTGCATGACATTTTTTATGGGGCTTACCTTAACCCTCTCAACTGCCGCCTCACTGTTTATTATTGATCGCATTGGCAGACGACAACTTTTACTCGTGGCTATGCAAGGTATTCTCGCTAGTTTATTACTATTAACACTCTCTTTTTTCTTTATCAAAAACCCACAAACGCTTGGCTGGTGTGTTTTCATCTGTACATTATTATTTATGCTATTTCATGGTATTGGTATTGGACCTGCTTGTTTCTTAATTCCCGCCGAAATATTTCCGCTCCGTATCCGTGGACGCGGCATGGGGATTTCCGTTGCATGTAACTGGGGTGCAAATGTGATCGTAACTTTCATTGTTCCAACGGGACTTGCGCTGCTTGGTGCAGGAAAACTTTTTCTAGGATTTTTTCTTGTTTCTACACTTGGCTATATTATTTTTTATTTCATCGTTCCAGAAACACGCGGGATGACACTCGAAGAAATTGAAACAAACACCATCCTACAAGGAGAATTCAGTTGAGTTTTTTAGAAAAAAAACAGGATAAAAAAAATAGTAAATTATTCATTACTGGCTGCACAGTGCGTGATATCCGTTTCCCTACCTCACGCACTCTCGATGGCTCTGACGCGATGCATGTTGCACCCGATTATTCTGCCGCCTACATCACACTACACACCAATCATCCAACGCTCGCGGGCCATGGTTTTACCTTTACCATCGGACGCGGCAATGAATTATGCGTTGCCGCCATTCACGCACTCAGCGAAAAAATTCTGCATCGCCCTTTTTCCGATATCACGCAGCACATGGGCGATATATGGCGCGAATTAACAGGTGATAGCCAACTACGTTGGCTAGGTCCAGAAAAAGGCGTTATTCATTTAGCCACCGCAGCAATCATCAATGCGTTATGGGATCTCTGGGCACGCTTTGAAAAAAAACCGCTTTGGCGCCTAATTGCTGATATGAGCCCAGAAGAAATTGTGCATTGTCTGGATTTTCGCTCAGTGACTGACTTTATCACGCCAACAGAAGCAACGGATTTATTACGTGAAAAATTATCCGGCAAAGCAGAACGCATCGCACATTTACTTGCTGAAGGGTATCCCGCCTACGCAACATCTGCAGGCTGGCTAGGCTACTCCGATGAAAAATTACGTGCGGCTTGTCTTGAAGCAAAAGCACAAGGTTGGACACATCTAAAATTTAAAGTCGGCGCAGATTTACAAACGGATATTCGCCGTTTAGAAATTGCACGCAGTGTATTGGGCGAACACTTTCCACTCATGATCGATGCCAACCAAGTCTGGGAAATTGAGCAAGCCATCACATGGATCAAATCGCTCGCTCGTTTCAACCCATTATGGATAGAAGAACCGATTCATCCAGATGATATTTTAGGACATGCCACCATTCGTGCAGCAATCCATCCGATGGGTGTCGCCACAGGTGAACATTGTCATAATCGCGTCATGTTTAAACAATTTTTTCAAGCGAAGGCTTTAGATTTTTGTCAAATCGACAGCTGTCGCTTAGGTGGCGTGAATGAAGTATTGATTGTTTTACTCATGGCAGCAAAAGCAAATATTCCTGTTTGTCCGCATGCTGGTGGTGTCGGACTCTGTGAGTATGTCCAACATCTTGGTATCATTGATTATGTCGCTATTTCAGGTTCACTTAAAAACCGCATGCTTGAATACGCTGGACATTTACATGAACATTTTGTGGATCCCGTCGTCATCAAACAAGGTCGTTATCAAGTACCTATGCAACCCGGCTATAGCGCAGAAATAAAAGAACAATCGTTATTAGACTACACGTGGCCAACAGGCAGTGCGTGGCAAACCTTACTGGTATCCTAACTATGTTATTCGCTGAAGATATATGGCAAAAACCAAAACAAATAACCTTATCTAGTTTAGGCCTAGGCGGCGCAGGATTAGGCAATCTCTATCGTTCCATTGATGAAAGCGCCGCTAGCAATACGATTCATACAGCATGGGCACATGGTGTACGCTATTTTGATACTGCGCCATTATATGGTTTTGGTCTCAGTGAAACGCGCTTAGGTAAAGCGTTACTCGTCCTACCGCGGCATGAATTTATTCTTTCCACAAAAGTAGGGCGCGTCTTACATCCAGATAAAACAAAACAAAAAGAATCCATTTTTCATGACACACCGGATAAACATGCATTATTTGATTATTCTTATGATGGTATTTTACGCTCTTTTGAAGAAAGCCTTGATCGCTTACAAACAGATTATATCGATATTTTATTTATCCACGATCTTGGCAAACTTACCCACCAAGATGCACACGAAACAACATTAAAAACATTTCTCGATAGCGGTTTACGAGCCATCGAAACATTACAAACGCAGAAACAAATCCGCGCGGTTGGTCTTGGTGTGAATGAATGGGAAATTGCCAATGAACTTTTACCACATTTCACTATTGATTATCTGATGTTAGCTGGACGATACACCTTACTCGAACAAACTATTCCACAGGATTTTTTTGCTGCTTGTCACACACAAAATATTCACATGATTGCAGCAGGCCCTTTCAACTCAGGCATTTTAGCAGGTGGAAATAATTATAACTATGCCACAGCTAGTGCTTCTTTAATCCAAAAAACTCAAGCAATAAAAAAAATCTGCGAAGAATTTAATATCACATTACAACAAGCTGCAATTCAATTCCCTTTCTTACATCCACAAATAAACACAGTCATTACTGGCGCACAATCACCCGAAGAAATTCGCGAAACAGCAATGGGGCTGCAAAAAAAAATCCCCACTGAGCTCTGGCAAAGATTAAAAGAAAAAAATTATATTGCAGCAGATATCCCTTTCATTCCGAGAAAATTTTAATATGTCAGCAATTTCGATTATTGATTCACATGTTCATCTTTGGAATCCTGAAAAAATAAATTACCCGTGGCTTGCGACAATTCCCGTACTCAACAAGAAACATGAACTAGAAGAGTATCTCGCCACAACAAACACCATTCCAATTGAATCTATTTTATTTGTTGAAGCAGATTGTCATCCTCAGCATAAAAAAAATGAAATAGAAGCCATTATTCAATTAGCAAAAAATTCTTCTTTTATTCAAGGCATCATTAGCGGAGAGAACATACCGTCAACTCCCAAAAATAATTTGATTAAGAGCATGCGTTGGATTTTACAACATCGACCTAATGATTTTTGTTTGCAAGAACACTTTGTTGATGCCATTCAAAAATTAGCAGATGAACAACTTTGTTTTGATTTATGTATTATTGCAGAACAACTGCCCATGGTGACTCGCTTAGTTGCACAATGTCCAAAAACGCGTTTTGTCTTAGATCATCTCGGTAAACCCGCTATTCGACAAAAACAATTACACCCATGGCAAGAAGACATAAAAAAAATTGCACAATTTCCCAATGTATATTGCAAAATTTCAGGTCTTGTCACAGAAGCAGATCATTTACACTGGACAATTAACGATCTAAAACCTTATGTATTACATGCATTAGATGTCTTTGGTGAAGACCGTATTTTATTTGGCAGTGACTGGCCTGTTGTCAATCTTGCGGGTGGAGTTTTGCGTTGGTTTGAAGCGATTACTGAGATTTTTCACGATCAATCACACATTACACAACAAAAATTTTTCCGAGAAAATGCACTGAATTGTTATACACGATAATGAATCAATGATATTTCATCAAGCGAATCCGCCATGAACATCCCCGCTTTCACGAAGCGACCGCCGACAGGAATGGCAGATTCGACTCTTGAAGTATACTCAATATAGAAAAAACTTAGTTAAATCACGACCGCATTGGCGATGGAGACTGAGATTTCGCACCATTCTCAAAATCAATTTCCTGCACGCGATCAAGCCTATGAGGCGAACGTTGCAGTACCATCTCTTCCTCTGAACTATTTATATTTGGACGACGAAACAAACCAAATTGTTTTCGACCATTTTCTGCTGCGGCAGCTCTAACAGCAATGGATTCACCAACGTGTTGCACACCCTTCCACGCAACAGCACCTGCCAAAAAACCAACAGCGCCGGCAACAACAGAAAGCGCAATAGGTGCAACAACATACGCACCAACCCAACGCTCATCCTTTTGCGAATCTGTCGAGTATGCATTTGTACCGTATTGATATAACTTTTCCGGCCCATCACCGGTGTACCATGCTGCTAACGTGCCAGCAATTGCGATTGTCGCAACCACAGCACCTGCAATTTTAATATGCGTATCCATTTCCTACCTCCGCTGTAAGCAATCCCAAGAAAATACAACACTACGCTATTTTGTTAATTGTCTTTCGTGACATTTATGACACAAATCTCGGTGTAACTGGTACCGTTACTTGATCAGCCACCTTGCTTTCACTCAACAAGTTCTGACTTTCAGAATCAACAGGTTGACTAAAAATTCCATGTCTGCCAGATAGTGTATGTGCTGCGATTCTTGGCGTGCTCAACCTGCTACTCAAATACGTCACGCCTTGATGCACACCTTTACCAACAAAATAACCCGCTGCGCCTGCAGCAATAGAAAGCATCAGAGGTGTTGATATATAACCACTTATCCAAGCGCTTTTTACTTCACCAGGAGGTGAATACTCATTTGAATAAGCATGCATAATTTTTTCTGGCCCATTTTCAAGAAACCATGCTGACAATGTCCCGGCGATTGCAAGAGTTGCACTAATTGCACCAGCAGCTTTTGAACTAACTCGCATTATTTATCTCCAATATAAATTATTTTGTAAATTTTAAAAATTTATTGCTTACATTTCCATTTAAGAAAAATTAAATTTCGGCAAAGTATAACAAAAAAATTCACCGACTCACTTACTATTTTTTTCTAAAAAAAATAACGTGCTATCTTCAAATTTTCGACAAATAATCACGCTATAAAAAATTTTTTATTAAATTTATTTTAGAAGGAAAAAAATATGCGCGCGGGTCGACTCAACAATAAAATTGCCTTCATCACTGCTGCTGGCCAAGGTATTGGTCGTGCAACTGCTTTACGATTTGCACAAGAAGGCGCACACGTCATTGCAACGGATATTAATCGTGACGCACTACAATCTTTACAAAATGATTTTCCAAAAATTCAAACGCAGTATCTCGATGTCACGTCGACTGACTTGATCGATGACATCATGAAAACTCTACCCAAAATTGATATTCTTTTTAATTGTGCAGGCTTCGTTGCTAATGGCTCTATTTTAGATTGCATTGAAAAAGAATGGGATTTTTCATTTGATCTCAATGTAAAAAGCATGTATCGCGTCATCCGTGCTGTTCTGCCTAAAATGCTCGCCCAGAAAAATGGCAGCATTATTAATATGGCTTCTGTGGCCTCCAGTGTCCGCGGCGTACCAAATCGTTTTGTATATGGCGCAACCAAAGCCGCCGTAATTGGCATGAGCAAAGCCATCGCTGCCGATTTCGTGACACAAGGAATTCGCTGCAATGCCATTTGCCCCGGAACCATTGACACGCCTTCATTGGGTGATCGTATGGCAGCAAGTGGCGATGCAACCGCTGCACGCGCTGCATTTACGGCAAGACAACCGATGGGACGCCTTGGCACTGCTGATGAAATTGCCGCGCTCGCTGTCTATTTAGCCTCAGATGAGGCTTCATTTACGACAGGCACTATCCATATTATCGATGGCGGCTGGACAAATTAATCACGACATTCAGGCACGCGCCTTGTAAAACAAGGATGAATCACCGAAAATCGCGACAAGCATTTAAAATAGGGCGCAAAATACGATGAAATTAGTGCGTTATGGCAAATTACATGCAGAAAAACCTGGCTGCATTGATCAAGCAGGCAATATACGTGATCTCTCTGGCCATATCGGCGATATTGCAGGTAAAGTCTTGCTCCCCGACTCTCTCAAAAAATTAGCCGCCATTGACCCACAGACATTACCGCTCGTTGACTCCTCAGAACGCTTAGGCGCTTGTGTGAATCATGTCGGGAAATTTCTTTGTATCGGCTTAAATTATTCAGATCATGCCGCTGAAATGAATGCAGCCATTCCCAGCGAACCTATCTTGTTCTCTAAAGTCACCAGTGCTATTTGTGGACCAAACGATCCAACGGTGATTCCCAGAAATTCTCAACATACTGACTGGGAAGTTGAATTGGGCGTCATCATCGGTAAGCCCGCAAAATACGTTTCGCTTGAAAACGCACTTGACCACGTCGCAGGCTACTGCGTCATTAACGACCTCTCCGAACGCAAAATGCAACTAGAAGGCACTGGCCAATGGATCAAAGGCAAAAGCTGCGATACATTTGGACCCATTGGACCGTGGTTAGTCACAGCGGATGACATTCCTGATCCACAAAATCTTACGCTTTGGCTCGATGTCGATGGTAAACGGTATCAACATGGGCATACACGCAACATGGTATTTGGTGTCGCATCGCTCGTTAGTTATCTCAGTCATTTTTTTACCTTGCACCCAGGCGACATTATTTCAACAGGCACACCAGCAGGCGTGGGTCTTGGCCAAAAACCTCAACCGATTTATCTGCATGCAGGCCAAACTGTCACACTCGGCATCGAGGGGTTAGGAACACAACAACATCAGATGATAGATGAAACTATTTAATTTAATCCATTATAAAAAATACTGGTTTTATAAGTAACAGATCAGTGGGGGTATTGTTTGACGACTTGACTGACCGCAACTGCCAAACAGCAAACTGCATTTTACTGATAAAGTATGCTTCATGTAATCAGAAAGGGCATAGCTTTGATCACTTTCAACAACTGATAGGCAGTCAAGTCATCAAACAATACCCCCACCGATCTTTTACTGTAAAGCAGAAAAATAGAGGCTCACCATTTTATGCAAGACGCTTTTCGCACACTGCTACAATATTGCTTGCCGCAACACCTACTTTCACGCGCTGTCGGTATCATTGCCAATTGCCAATGGCGTTGGTTTAAAAATTGGGCCATTCGTCGATTAATTCGCAAATACCATGTTGATATCCATGACGCTGCATCCACTTGTCTCGATGATTATCCTAGTTTTAATCACTTTTTTACTCGGCAGCTTAAACCCAATGCGCGGCCTATCGCGACAGAACCACATAGCATCGTTAGTCCTGCGGATGGCACTGTTTCACAATGCGGAAAAATACAAACTGGCACACTATTTCAAGCAAAGAATTTTTATTTTAATACCGAAAAACTCCTCGGCGGCGCAACGGATTATGCCAAGTTATTTAACACCGGTAGTTTTGCTACATTTTATTTGGCACCGCGCGACTACCATCGCGTACATATGCCTTTTGATGGCACACTGACAGCAACTATTTATATTCCAGGAAAATTATTTTCTGTGAATCCACTGACTACAGCATCCGTCCCAGAACTATTTGCCCGTAATGAACGGCTCGTTTGCTTATTTGAAACAACGGCAGGTCCCATGGCAGTGATTTTAGTGGGCGCCATGCTTGTTGGGCAAATGCAAACTGTGTGGGATCCCGCCCCTTATGCAAAAGAAATTACGATAAAACAGACAGAAAAAATTTTTCTAAAAAAAGGTGCCGAATTAGGTCATTTTAAAATGGGATCAACGGTGATTATTTTATTTGGCTCAAACGATGCAAAATGGCAATCGACATTGCAACCAAACAGCTGCGTAAAAATGGGCGAACAAATTGGAATGCTTGAACAGCATTAGTACACGATCATCCAAATAAATTGAGTAATTACTCAATTTATTTAATTTTTTAAGATGATTTGTTTTTATTTTTTTTTCGTAACAAGCCAGAAAATACGTACCGGCTAAAAAATAAAGCAAAAAATGCCCCGCCAAAAATCATGATCCCAACATACAAAGGCATCAAACCAAGTGCAAGCAAATGACGGAAATTATCTGCTGAATAATGATGACTAAAATGCCAAATATTTCCAATCGAACCTGGGTTACAGTCATCGTTATATAATAAATAACTCACCGTTAGCACCGCAAAAATCAAACATAATACTGCCAAGACTGTCACAATCTTCTCACTGACACATGGCTGTTTTTTCTGAGCGATATAGTTTCCTTGCTTGAAATCCATGGATGCTATCCTCTTACAAAATACCAATACCTCGCGGTATTTATTCACGAAACGAGGTATTGTATTCTCACAGGCTTAAGAGAGGCTTAAGAGAAGCAAAAAATCTCAAGAAACCGTCGCTTTCCCAGTCGATTCGGTCACAAAACGCTCAACACTCGCAAGAATTTCTGATCTTGCCGCTTCAGGTCCTTCCCAACCGTCAACTTTCACCCACTTACCGGATTCAAGATCTTTATAATGCTCAAAAAAATGCACAACAGAGCGAAGAAAACCCTCTCCCAAATCTTCTGGCTTCTTAATATGGGTGTAGTTGGGCGTTAATTTATCAACAGGCACTGCTAAAATTTTTGCATCTGGACCTGACTCATCTGTCATACGAAGCATACCGACTGGCCGACAACGAATCACGACACCTGGCTGCAACGAGAACGGCGCAACCACTAAAACATCTACAGGATCACCATCTAAAGACAGTGTTTGCGGGACAAACCCATAATCACAGGGATAATGCATACTGGTTGCTACGAAGCGATCAACCATAATCATGCCGCTTTTTTTATCTACCTCATATTTAATTGGATCACTTCGTGAGGGAATTTCAATAACGACATTAATATCATCAGGGACCACACGCCCTGCTGCAACCTGTTCCAAACTCATCCGCTTACCCCTATTCTGATGATCAATCACAAGACTAGAAAAAAATATTCCACCTAGCTAGACTGTACGCCCTGCTTGCCCCTGGATTCTAATGATGGACTGTCTATTCTGCAAGATTGCAAATGGCTCACTGCCAACTAAAATCATCTTTCAAGATAACGAAGTACTTGTTTTCGATGATATCAACCCAAAAGCACCGCATCACAAACTGATTATTCCACGCAAACATATCTCTACACTCAATGCACTCACTCCTGAAGACACACTTATTGCTGGACGCCTACTGCAAACTGCAGCAAAAATTGCTCAAGAGCTCAATATTGCTGATACTGGCTATCGCGTTGTCATGAACTGTAACGCACATGCAGGGCAAACTGTCTTTCATATTCATCTCCACTTGTTAGGTGGCAGACAAATGCATTGGCCGCCCGGCTAAAAATTTTTTATTTATGCGTACATAAACAGAGAACAATATGAAAGAACACTTTAAACAAATCATTGCTGCAACTGGGGAAAATCCAAACCGTGAAGGTTTACTACAGACGCCAGAGCGTGCAGCACGCGCTTTTGCTTTCATGACATCCGGTTATCAACAATCAGTTGCCGATGTTGTCAATGGTGCTTTGTTTGAATCTTATAGCGATGAAATGATTATTGTGCGAGATATCGAACTTTACTCCCTCTGCGAGCACCATTTACTCCCTTTTATTGGGAAATGCCATGTTGCTTACTTACCAAAAGAAAAAATCTTAGGTCTCTCCAAAATTGCGCGCATCGTTGACATTTTCGCCAGACGTTTACAAGTACAAGAACGCTTAACCAAAGAAATTGCCGAGAATATTCAAGAGGTAGTTGACGGCCATGGTGTTGGCGTCATCATTGAAGCACGGCATCTCTGCATGATGATGCGCGGCGTCGAAAAACAAAATTCTGTGATGACAACGTCGATTATGCTAGGCGCCTTCCGAAATGATCCTCGTACACGAGAAGAGTTTTTAAGTTTAAGTTGTAAATAATCATTCAAAAATAACGTAACGACTCAGCAGGGCCACCTCATATAACTTGATATTTTTTCTATCTTAAATTTGGTTTTTGAT
>CAZYJL010000004.1:0-225382 GCA_964647825.1 uncultured Coxiellaceae bacterium
AACCGCCGACCTCTTGCATGCCATGCAAGCGCTCTCCCAGCTGAGCTATGGCCCCGCAATGCCACCGAAGCGCGAATTCTAGGGAGCGAACTCTTCCCTGTCAATCAGAACCCGCTACTTTCTGCATTTTCTGTAAAAAATCTGGTGCCAACACCCTCGCAAGACGCCCCAAGACCCTTTCACGTCCTAATAATACCAACGTCACATCCATTGGTGGCGACACCGTCCCACCTGAAAGCGCCACTCGCAGCGGCTGAGCCACTTTTCCTAACTTTAGGCCTAACGACATAGCCACCTGCTCGAGCGCAGCGTGTAACGGCTCTTTTTCCCAAATCGTCAGCGCTGCGAAAACCGATTGACAAACGGCAAGTGCCTGCAGAGCCTCTGCTGTCAAATTTTTCTGCACCGCAGCAATATCGTAATCCACCTCGTCAGTATAAAAATACCGACTCTTTTCCGCTAACTCGCGTAACGTTTTCACCCGCTCACGCTGTGCAATAACAAGATCTGGCAATGCAGGTCCCTGAGACATATCCATACCGCTTTGCGTCATATGAAAACGCAATGCCTCAGCAACCCTTTCTGGCGGCAAGGCTTTTATGTAATGCTGATTCAGCCAAAGCAGTTTCTCTGGATTAAAGCTCGCCGCAGCGCGACTAATATGCTGCAAATCAAATAACTCGATCATGTCCGATAAAGAAAATATTTCTTGATCACCATGCGACCAACCCAGTCGAACCAAATAATTCAGCAATGCTTCTGGCAAATATCCCTCATCACGATACTGCATCACACTGACCGCACCATGTCGTTTCGATAAACGCTTGCCATCACTACCTAAAATCATCGAGACATGCGCATACTGCGGTACCGCATAACCCAACGTTTGCAAAATATTAATCTGTCGCGGAGTATTATTAATATGATCATCACCGCGAATCACATGCGTCACACCCATATCCGCATCATCGACTACCACCGAAAAATTATAGGTCGGCACGCCATCGCTACGCACCAAGACTAAATCATCTAATTCCGCATTTTGAAAAACCAAATGACCACGTACCAAATCATCGAATGCGACACTGCCCGTTAATGGATTCTTAAATCGAATCACATGATCACCCACATCCGCCGCCAAATGACGCTCACGACAAAAGCCGTCATATCTTGGCTTTTCCTTGCGCGCTAATTGGTCTTCTCGCAATACCTCTAAACGCTCTTTTGAACAGGTACAACGATACGCGGCACCCATCGTCAACAATTGCTCACTTACTGCCTGATAACGGGCAAAACGCTGGCTTTGATAATAAGGCCCAGCATCACACGGCAGATCAAGCCAGATCATGGCATCCAATATGGCTTGTACCGACTCGGCGGTCGAACGCTCACGATCTGTGTCTTCAATCCGCAGAATAAACTTCCCTTGCATTTTCTTGGCATATAGAAAGGCATAGAGCGCCGTGCGCGCGCCACCTACATGCAAATACCCCGTTGGACTTGGCGCAAACCGTGTGACAACCGTCATGGCTACTTTTCCCCAGTCAAAAATTAGCTTACGAAACAGGCAATAAAAAACTGGCGAAGAGTATAGATTGACGCAAAGCAGAATGCCAAATAGAATCGGTGCCCTTGGAAGTCGGGCGATTAGCTCAGCGGGAGAGCACTGCCTTCACACGGCAGGGGTCAGTGGTTCGATCCCACTATCGCCCACCAAAAAGTGGGTCAATGACAATCAAAGGATGTCTATGTCTTCAGCCATAATAAGATTTCTTTATTTATGCTTTGTTATACCCTCTCTGTTTGCTGCTTTTCTTTTCTCAGTCAAAACCTCTCTTCATAAACATATAACCATGCTTTTTATTTGGGCTGCCGTCTACTTTTATGTTTATGAAAAAATTATAAAACAGAAAATCGCTGAGACCAGTGAAAAAAGTATAAAAAAGATACTCGCACCTGTTTTGATATTTAATTTAATTATTTTTTATTTGTTTTATTTTTCATCTTTCGAACTTGGCATCCCAAAAAATATGTTTCGAGTCGCATATCAATTCGGCAATTTCATGGATTTCATTACAATGCCAACTACCTATGTACAAGGTAGTTATAATTGGATAACCACAGGACATTTTCCCTTATCTTATGCAATCGCTAAATTTTTTGCTTTCTGTATTTCATGGTCTAACACCCACACACCTCATTTTGAAACAATTAGAAACGGCTACCTTATTACTTGTTTCTTATGCTTTGCCACCAGCTATCCTCTTATTAGGCAAACGAAAAAAACTTTAAATCTTGATAAAAAAAACACGTCGCTATTAGTTCCCTTTCTTCTTACATCTTATCCATTTTTTATTCTATTTGAACGAGGAAATTTTGCTTTAATTGGCTTCGCACTCTTATCACTTTTTGCATATAACTTTCAAAAAAACAATTTCAGAATCAGTGCCGGACTTTTAGGTATTCTTGCTGCTATTAAAACGCTTAATCTTATTATGCTGATATTTTTATTCTCAAAATTTAAAAAATCACATATTGCGATTGGTATTTTAACAGCAATTACTATCACAATTTTCTCCCTGATCTATTTATTTGGAATCAATATTCAACAATGGGCTTTATTTTCAAAAGCACTCATTGCACCAATAAAAAGTAAAGTTATTTTTAGCGACCCCAACAAAATTTTTGCAACAACAGGTATTGAGGCATTTAGAGCCTTAATGCATACGCTATTAAAAAATATTCACACTGAACTCTCCTCCTACTCAAAAGCATTCAATAACATAAGCTTAATTGCAGGTGCAGGATGCATGCTTATCTTTTACTGGCGACACTCTCGTCATGCGCCATGGTATCTTGAGTTCTTATTTATCCTAACTGTTCCCATGGTTTTTCATGGCACATCAGGTGATTACAATCTTGGTTTACTTGTTCCTTTTTATCTCGTATTACTGTGCCATTTAAAACAAGAACAGAACGTAAAAATCGCACAAATCTATTCAATTGTTTTCTTATTGCTATCAGGCCTTGCCCTTGACGTTGTCTATTGCTGCGGAAACATTCCAGACAGGTCGATCAATATCTCCCCCCGCGCAGTATTAGTTCCCTTTGCACTAACCTGTAGCATGCTACTCATTATGCTTTCACCCAAAAAACACAAAACTATTACGACACCACCTGTCGCATCAATAAAACTCAAATAACCTAGTTTTTTTCAATAGCAAAAAAAGCAGCCACGGTTTCTAGAGCGGTAAATAATGCTTGTCTACCCGTATTTTTCATTTCCAAAGATATCCAGCCTTGATAACCACCTTCGACTAACAACTGAACAAAGCGTTGATGCTCAAGACGTGCTTCAACTGCAGCCAACATCGGCTCACTAATATGCACATGACTCACGTAAGGCATTGCATCAACCACTACTTGTAGATCTTCTTGATTTGCCAATATCGTTCCCAAATCAAGATTTAACCTAAAAAAAGGCGAGGCAATTTCTTTTACAAGTGTTAATGCTTCGTACGTTGTATTTAAATAATTTGTTCCATAAATAGCAGGATTCGCTTCCATACCAATAATAACGTTCTTTGTAGCAGCAATCTCAGCACATGTAGCAAAAAAATCGACACCCTGAGACAATTGATCAGGATGCATTACTACTCTATTGCGTGGATTACCAAAAACCACATGAGGACAATCAATTGCTGCAGCAAAATCTAACGCTGAATTCATATACTGAAGCAAAAAATCACGCTCTTCTTTTGTGCCAAATATCTGCTCTTTGACGCCATACCAGAGAGACTGCATGGAACATATACTAAAATCCCATTGATTTTTAATGTCAGCAACAATAGATTTCGCTAACGTAATATTTTCTGGCAGATATGGTTTCTCTGGCACTAAACGCGTCGGTGCAATTTCTATTGCAGAAAATCCTTCTTTTTTAAGTTTAGTATAAATGTCTGCATCATCTTCAACACACCATGCAATATTTGAAGCAGCTAATTTCATACATTCTCCAAACGAAACGCATCAAGCTCGGCCCAAAATGCGTCGGGGATAATCGCTTGTAATGCCGCCATATTTTCTATTAACTGATTTGGACTACTTGCACCAAGAACGGGGAAGACATCGCGGCGCAATACCCACTGAATGGCTGCATGACTCCCTTTTACACCATACTGTTGGCAAATTTTTGAGAAATAATCAATGCGCTCTTTATTTTGTTGATATATTTTTTGTGTTTTATCGTACCCAAGCTGCGCGCTTTTTGCGATACGTGACCCCTGAGGAATGGTATGCTGATATTTCCCTGTCAGCAATCCCTGAGCCAAAGGAGAAAAGCCCAACATCCCAACCCCATGTGCCTCACAAAATTGCCTCACGCCATTTGTATCTGCTTTATTAATCGCGTAAGAATAAATAAACTGATCCAAAATGGGTTTTTCCAAACCCAGTCGATCACAAACATCATGACATTCTACCAACGCTTCCAAAGGCCACTCAGAGGTTGCCCAATAAAGCACACGACCGGAATCAATTAACGAATTAAATAGTCTAACCACTTCTTCCATTGGTGTATCAGGATCGTAGCGATGCGCATAATAAATATCGATATAATCCAACCCTAATCGTTCTAATGATTCGGCAAAAGCCCAACGAATATGTTTACGACTTAATCCTTTATGATAAACATAGGGACCTATTGGCCAAGAGCCTTTTGTTGCTAAAACATACTCTTGTCTAGGATATTTTTTTAAGGCTTGTCCTAAAAGATGCTCAGCCTTCCCTTCACCGTAATTATTTGACGTATCAAACGAACGAATACCTAAATCCCAAGCTGCATCAATCATTGCCTGTGCATAATCAAGGCCTAAATCTTCTGTGCCTATCGTTAAAGCACTACCAAAAGTAATGGGTGATAATTTTAACCCTGACTTACCAACATTTTTAAACTGCGTCATTATTCCGCTCTCTCTTACGTGCAGATTCACTCGGACGAAAATCATAAATTAAAAAACTTGGTCTCTTTTTTACTTCAATATAAATTTGACTTAGATACTCGGCAATAACAGAAATTATAAAAAATAAAAGTGTAAACAATAAAGAAACCACTGCTGAAATCAAAAAAAATGGCTTCCACTCAGTACGCACAAAAAACACACCTACCAATGAAAAAAGTGTTAGGAAAAATGCAGCAAAAACTGTATAAAAGATTTTATGTAAAGGCTCAACAGAAATACCTGTCAAACTATCCATAGCATATCGAATCATCGAACGTAAACTATATTTCGTTTTTCCAGCAAAGCGTTTATCTCGATGATAAGCAACAACAGACGTTTTCATGCCAAGAAAAGGAACTGCAACACGAAAAACTCTATTCACTTCAGGTAATGCCAACAATGCAGAGACCGCTTTACGATTCATCAAACGAAAATTTGCTGCATCTTTCTCTAACCGTAGTTTCCCTGATAACACAGTTAACGTTTTATAAAAAAACTTTGCACTTAACCGTTTAAACAAACCATCATGCGAGCGACCCGCTCGTGATCCCACGACAATATCTGCACCATTTTCCCATTCTTTTACCATTTCTAAAATGATACTAGGAGGATCTTGCAGATCCGCATCCATCACAACAACAGCGTCTCCCCTTGCCATTTGAAGACCCGCGTAAACTGCTCCCTCTAATCCAAAATTTCGTGACAACTGCACAACTGAAACAATATCAGAAAAACTATTCTGCACTTGATACATTTGCTCAAGCGTTCCATCAATCGAGCCATCATCAACTAAAACCAATTCAAAATCATAAAACTCTGTGATTGGTTGAAGAGCCTGTAACACTTCTTTGCAAAAACGAGAAACCAGCGCTTCTTCATTGTACATTGGACCAATAATAGATATCATTTTTTTCATTAAGCTGATTTCCTGTGGCACTTTAAAATGCTAAAAATTTAAAAAAATAAATAAATAATTAAATTTTTTCCCATTACTTTTAACACTATCACTTTACTGAAACTCTGCATCAATTCTTTCTAGTACATCGTAAATATTATCAATTTTACTACCTAAAATTGAATAACAATTAGGGAGGCCACTATTCTTCTCAAAAAAAATAGGACGCCCATCATCTACCTCATTTTTTGCTAGTACGGTTTTAACTTCAAATAAAGAATCTACATATTTAGCTTCCGACATAATTGGGAAATACCGAGCGACATCTCTTATCATAAAATCAAAATGCGTAACGCAGTTATAATCCAGCTGCTTTTGATAGGGGTCAATTCCTCGCTTATCTATCCAATTAAAATGTGGGGTATAGCGTACATGTGACAAAGTATGCAATCCTCTTGCTGGAAATGGCATCATTGAAAAGAAAGGACCATCCATGACAGTGACACCGAATGTTTCTAATATGGGTGGCACTTGTATTAATGCCATCTCTGTCAATTCCTGCTTTAGTCCAATCTGTAACTCAGGGAAATCACCATTAAATTGACTCAATCCACTGTATGTACAATTAAACACATAATCACACATAATTACTTCTTGATTGTGATGATGTTCCTCTATGCTCGGCTGTAATGTAACCAAGTGTTGATTTGCGTTTAACGCTTTTATACAAATTGCCCTCATATTAAAAAGAATTTTCACATCATTTTCATTTAGTTCACGTATTGCTTGCTTCGCTAGAACACTCGCATCAAAAACAGGTTCTTCAACAAGGAAAACTTTTTCAATTAATTTAGGCTCAAATAATGCCGATAAATTAGAACTAGCAAGTTGAAGGTTAGCGCCAATCTCACGACAGAAACGCTCGAATTGTTTAGCCGTCACTTTAGAGTTTCGCCTAGCTACTGCATAAAGATGTATAAAATCAGATTTAATTGCTTGTGACCAATTCGATATAAATCTAGGTAGATTCACTCTGCTTCTATAAGCGGTTGTAAAACTTCGAGGATAATGATAACCGTTATGCACTCGTGCTTGATTATTATATGACGCTCTTTTTAACAATTGACATTCTTTTTCAACTAGTAGAACACGACGCAAACCATGTTGTTTCACAAGATGAACAGCAATGGCCGTACCATAAAATCCCCCACCGATTACAACCGCATCGACGTGACTATCCATGTGAGCTAGAAGTTTTTTCTGTAAATGGTGTCGAAACTACTTCTTCGATGTTTAATTTTTCTAGCCTTGTTATTCGAGCGCTTTTGAATTCTTGACCAATATGATAAAGCGGCCCTTCATTTGATAAACTAGCCATATGCAACACATATTCACCTAAAACCCACAAGACTAACGTGACTAAAAAAAACATTCCTGATTGCTGCAAAGAAAGACTCACCCAACCGGGCGCTATATTTGTTTTGAAAATCCCAATTGCAACAACATAGATAGAATAAATAAAATTAGCAACTGCACCAAACAATGAAAGCAACGTAACTAAGCGCATTGGTACTCTTGTTGTTGAGACCAATAAACGTATTCCTCTATCAATACTTTCACCCAATTTTTTTTTCGATGATGCAAGAGGGCGTGCACTATACGGCATATTTACTCGAGAAAAACCGCCGGTAACAGGTAAATGTCGGTACGTTAAAGCTGGCTGAGGATGTTGCAAAATGAAATTCACTACTCGCTTGCTCAACAGCCTATACTGTGGTGCTTCTTTCGCCAAATGAACACCATTAAATGATTTATAAAGTCTATCAAAAACAAAAGATGCAGCACGATAAAAAAAACTTTGCGAAGTCTTATCTTGATTATTCGCAAAAACCACATCAATTCCATTCAATGCTTTATCGAGCATTTCTGGTAAAAAAGCAATATCGTCTATCAATGGGTCAATAACGGCAACAAAATCACCTAGGGCATTTTCCAAACCAATCCATGATGCAGTATCTGTATCCACTTCCTTAATTAGAGAATACACTTGCAAATTAGGCAAACCATCCTCTTTTGTCATCTCTTGTAAAATAGACAGAGTTCCATCATCCGAAGCATTATTTATGATAATTAATTCATAATCACTTACAAGCGGCGCAAGATGCTTTGCGGCACTTTGCAATATACTTTTAAGCTGACTCTCCTGATTTCTTACAACACAAACAACTGATAAAAAAAGAGAAAAAAATGCCATCTTTCACGCACCCCACACAACCTAAAACTGTTACGAAGTTAAGAGAAAAGTTAACACCTATTCTCATCCAAATAATTTACTGGAAGTCTTTTACTTAATAGACTAAAAAAATTTGTTAATTTTAACATAATTTTTACAAATTATAACGCTTACCCTTTTACAAATTATAACGCTTACCCTGATACTCTATCGCTTAAATCAAAAAGCAAGTCGATTGTTACAGCTTAAATCGTCAGGATTTTCTTAGTTCGCTGCATAGCACCCCCCACCAAAACAGCAATCGATCAAAGCAGTGCTCTTTTGTCATTCATAAAGCTTATCTTTATTGATAAATCGCAACCTACTATTAGGAGACTGCAGTCGGCGAATAAAAAAACCTGACAATCGGCGCTGTGACAGTCAATCACCATACGACCAAAAGAATTCCTCAAGCGGTGCACTTTCTAAGGTTTCCTCACGGTAAGCTAGATATCCATCGGGACGAACCACACAGACGGTGGGCGAAACAACACCATAACGTCGATGCAGGATACCCTCTGCATCAACAATCACTTCTGGTGTTGCAGCAGCTGAGACACCGCTTACTTGGCACACCGTCACCCACCCAACAAACTGTTGCACAATTTTGTTACCTAATGCCTGAGCTGCCGCAGAAATCGGCAACCCTTCCCCTGCAAAAATAAGCACGAGATGAGACTGCAGCCTTCGATAGACCGTACTTCCATCCGCTAACCGCACATCCGGCGCAGGCATCCCCGGTACTGGGTAATGAGACGACGCCTGCGCAGGCACAGCTGAATAATGCATCACGGGGCTCGCATCATAGCGAATCGTCATTTGCGCAATCCGCCAACCGATTGCTGTCAATGCTTGAGAAGAATCAGCACCCACAAATTCACGCAGTTTTTTCACAATAGCACCACGTGCTAACAATGCACGGGTAAACTGCTCTGTTTGATTGACGATCTCTTTTACTACTGGATAACGTTCTGCGTTATAACTTGCTAGCAACGCCGGTGCCGCTTTCTTCTCAATCACTAATGCTAACTTAAATGCTAAATTACATGCATCTTGAATACCCGCATTCATACCTTGCCCACCCGCTGGTGAATGAATATGCGCTGCATCGCCGACAAAAAACACGCGGCCCATTTGCATTGCATCCACAATGCGACTATGAATCCAAAAGGGGGATACCCACCCTACTTCCTGCACATTAAATTCACCACCAGTACGCTCATGCACAATGTCACGCACTTCATGCTGCGTAAATAATTTACGTGGATGACTTTGATGCAAGTTTGCCGTTACGCGATAAAAACCGGGGCGGAAAGGAAAAACAGCGCAAACTGTTTCTTTTCCAAGAAAAACATGTAACTCATCTGGTGATAAAAAAGAATCCATGCGCGCATCCGCCACCATAAACTGTGACGGCAACGTCTCTCCATGAAAAGTGATGCCACACTTTCCACGCACCTGACTATTCGCCCCATCACAAGCAAGCAGCCATTCAGTACACACCACTTCTTCTTTCCCATCCGCTGTCTGTAACGTCGTCCACACACTATCTTGTTCTTGCCGAACATCGACCAAAGTCACCGCCCGCTCTACTTTGCTGCCCATTTTCTCGAGATACTGTATTAACAGTTTTTCTGTTTCACATTGCGGCAACATTAAAAAAAAAGGATATAACGACTCGCGCGATTCCAATGGCACGCGCGTATGCACACCACGCGCATGTAAATTTAACGCAATGCAATGCTGACCTTTTTTAACAAATGTCTCAGCAATCCCAAATAAATCAAATAATTCCAAAGTACGCGGTTGAATCCAAATAGCGTTCGATGTGGTAACTGGTGATGGATTTTTATCAATAATTCGAAAAGGAATATGACGACGTGCAAGTTCACACGCCGCCATTAATCCCGTAGGCCCTGCGCCGACAATTAATACAGGTAATGGTTGACCCGCCTGCATAACCCAACCTCCCTCTTTCTTATCAGGCTTTCCCTATAATACTCGCTACCTATACAATCATGCTAACAGATAATGAGACCTTAAAGTTCACTTTCGTTCAAAACACTTCCCTTCATACAGTAGCAAACTAAAACGCTTTCCCAAGCAACGAAGGGCAAGATTGCGTCAACCGCTCCTCGTTTGCATGCCTATAATCATGCTGTCTCGCGTTGCTAAACATTCCAAACAAAGAAGTCAATCCACTAAATGAAGAAAATGATTTATTTTGTAACGGCAGAAAATTATCAACATTTTGCTTTAAATCTTTATTATTATCTGTCTCAACACATGCACTATTTTCAACGATAACCATATCTGCTATATCATTTTTTACAACATCGCCTGCTTCTTTTTTTTCTTCTATATCTTCTACAGCATTTAAATTAAATTGATGCGTCATATCAAAAGAAGGGAAACTTTTTGTATCTAATATTTTTCCATTTAACCTCTCATTTACTAACACCTCAAAAATACACTCCAAAACAGCTAAATCAAATTGAAAATCTGCCTTTTTCTTACCGAGCAACATGGGATAAATTTCAAAAAATCTATTTTTTATGACATTAAAATCAAAATCGATTTCTCCAAATTTAAGAATAGGCATTCTTAATAAAAAATCTGCGTACTTATCACAAACAAATTCTTCTACAGTTTCTTCAACCTGATCATTTATAAATTGCTCAATGATTTCTTCATTATTAGCTAAAGTCATAAAATATCCTTTAAAATATAATAAAATAATTACAATAATTGCAAAACACCCGCAGCAGCCTGCCGGCTAGCATCGCAACGCAACGCTTGATGTAACGCTAAAAATTTATCCTGTAAAACAGCCGATTTTTCTGGAGACAATAAAAAATCCAACACCGCTTGCGCCAAATTGTCTGGCGTAGCCGCATCCTGAATAAACTCTGGCACGATACATTGATCCGCCAGCAAATTAGGTAAGCCAATAAACGGCACTTTTACCAAGCGTTTTGCCAATTGAAAACTCCACCGCCCCATCCGAAAAGCAATCACCATCGGACGCCCTACCAACATCGTTTCCAACGTCGCTGTCCCCGACGTCACTAAGACACAATCCGCAGCTGCAATCACATCACGTGAAGCATTTTGAAAAATAGTGAGTGGCAAATCTGGCGCAATTTTTTGACTAAGTTGTTTAAACTCTGCTGCGCGCGCTGTATGAATCATTGGAACGAGGCACTGTAAATCAGGTATTTTCTTTTGACAGCGTTGTACTGCGGCAACAAAAATGGGACCCAACTGTTGAATCTCACCGTAACGACTACCTGGTAACACCGCCAAATACACGCCATCAGGATCTAATCCTAATTTTTGCCGCGCTGCCTGTTTGTCATTTACTAACGGAATATCGTCTGCTAATGGATGGCCCACAAATTTCACAGGGACATGGTGTCGCGTATAAAAATCTGCTTCAAAGGGAAATAATGTCAGCATCAAATCGACAGCTTTTGCAATTTTATGAATACGCCCTTGCCGCCATGCCCATACCGATGGGCTAACGTAATGTGCAACAGGAATCCCGGCGGCACGTAATTTAACTTCTATCCCTAAATTAAAATCCGGTGAATCAATCCCAATAAAAACAGCCGGTTTATTTTCAAGAAAATAACGCAAAATACCCTGACGAATCGCTAATAATTCCGGCAACCGACGTAATGGTTCAATAAAACCCATTACCGACAATCGCTCCATTTCATAGTGTGAGACAAAACCCGCTGCCTGCATTGCCGGGCCACCAATCCCACTGCTTGCTAAATGAGGAATATGCGAAGATAAAGCACGCAGTAACCCAGCACCCAAAAGATCGCCAGATGGCTCGCCAGCTAACATTCCAATGTGCATTGTATCGGCCTATTTTTTTGAATCTCGCAGTGTAACAAGAATATATTTTTATAGAAATAAATAGGCCAAACGCTGAAAAGACGATATCACTTTGAATACCCATTAATTATTGATTGCACAAAAAAATTGTTGGCTAACCTATTGTTTGTATTGATATATTTTTAAAATTAAAAAAAATATCAATAAAAACAATAGATTGCAAAAAAAATAGCTTTACTAATATATTCAGTAGATTAGCTTAAAAATAGACCGTGAGACCCAAGGCTACCTCATATAAAATGGTCTTTTTATGAACCATTTTTAACAAAAGAAGCTGTCATCCCGCGCTTTATGCGCGGTATCCAATCTCTTTATCTAACATTTTATGGATCCCGCGGATAAACCGCGGGATGACAAGATTTTTCTAGTTAGTTTTTTATCAGAAAAAAAATTTAAGATAAAAAAATATCAATTTATATGAGGTAGCCATGCCGTGAGACTCAGGGCTACCTCACAATCCCACGCTCAGACTGTTGAATAAATTCAATCAACATGCGTACATCGGGGCAAATCTCTAGCATATTTTCTAACTCAGCGATGGCTGCTCGAACAGTTAAACCTTTACGATAAATCACGCGATAAGCACGACGCAAAGCAAGAATGGTTTCGGGCAAAAAACCCCGCCGCGTTAAACCAACCGTATTCAAACCAAAAGGTTTTGCATAATAGCCTGACACTTTCACAAATGGCGGCACATCTTTATCAATCATCGAACCCATTGAGGCAAAGCTATATGCACCCATACGACACGCCTGCAATACGCCCGAAAAACCGCTCAGTGTGACATAATCGCCAATCACCACATGACCTGCCAGCGATGCATTATTCGCAAAAATAGTATTATTTCCAACGACACAATCATGCGCAATATGCACATAGGCCATAAACAAATTATCATTGCCGATTTTAGTAACGCCCTGATCTTGTGCGGTTCCACGATTAAACGTACAAAACTCGCGAATCGTGTTTCGATCGCCTATTTCAAGAAACGTTTTTTCTCCGCGAAATTTTAAATCTTGTGGCACTTCGCCAATAGAAGAAAACTGAAAAATACGATTCTCACGACCAATACGTGTTGGCCCCTGAATCACAACATGCGGCCCAATCCAACACTCTTCACCAATTTCAACATCAGGGCCGACAATCGTCCAAGGACCAATGCTGACACTGGGTGCAATACGAGCAGAAGGATCAATAATGGCAGAGGGATGTATCAAAATATTATCTCCGCGCACTTAACAATTCAGCAGAACAAGCAAGCTCATCGCCTACCCACGCATTCCCTTCGAGCTTCCACATATCTCGACGCGCTCGTAATACTTTCATTTCTAAACGCAATTGATCGCCCGGCTCAACCACACGACGAAAACGCGCATTATCAATTCCTGCAAAAAAATAAAGAACGCCATCATCTGGCACTGTATTCGTTGAACGGTAAGCCAACACCGCGCCGGTTTGTGCCAACGCTTCAACAATTAACACACCCGGCATCACTGGGCGTCCAGGGAAATGGCCCATAAAATAGGGCTCATTCATCGTAATATTCTTTGTTGCCACAATCGATTCACCCAACGTCAACTCAATTACCCGATCAATCATCAAAAAAGGAGGGCGTTGCGGTAAATACTTGAGAATCTCATGAATATCCATTACACAACTCATTTGGCACATCTCTCTTGGTCAACATTTTCAATAGGTTCAACGGCATCTAGACGCTGTGTTATTTCTTTTAGCGTTTTCTCCAACTCTCGAACACGCTCCATCAACACAGACAAACGCTGCACGCGCGCAGTATTCTTACGACGCTCAACAACCGTCACCAACCCACCAACGCCTGATGCATAGACACCTGGCTCACGAATCGAACGAGACACTTCTGTCCCACCCATAATCATCACATTGTCAGCAATTTTCACATGCCCGGCAAACCCTGCTTGACCACCCACCAGACAATGACGCCCAATCTCTGCGCTACCCGCAATACCCACGCATCCTGCTATCGCCGTATGATCACCAATGCGCACGTTATGCGCTATTTGCACGAGATTATCAATACGTGCGCCCTGACAAATCACTGTGTCACCAACCGCACCACGATCAATCGTGCAATTCGCGCCTATTTCAACATCATCTTCAATCACAACACCGCCTAGCTGTGGAACCTTATACCAGACACCTGCTTGCTTGGCGTTACCAAATCCATCGCTACCGACAACGGTACCGCTTGCTATTAATACACGCTGACCAATCTTCACACGATGGTAAACAGTGACATTGGCTTCAAGACGCGTTTTAGCGCCGATTTCACTGCCTTCCCCAATAATACACCCTGGCTCGAGAATAACACCCGCACCAATTCGCACGCCCTCTGCAACTACACACTGCGCACCAATACTGGCTGAAGGATCAATTTCACACCCCTGTGCGATCACAGCAGAAGGATGAATCCCAGCAACAGGTTGTGGTTTGTCCGAAAAAAATGCCGCAATCTGCGACCAAACAAAATAAGGATTCTTTGCAACAATCGCTGTCACTGGACAAGCAGCCGCAAATTCTCGCGAAAGAATAACGGCAGAAGCTGCGGTGGACGAAAGATATTTTTTATAGGAAGGATTAGCAAGAAATGTAATGCAGCCAGGCTGCCCCGCTTGAAGGGTAGATACCCCTTCAATGAGACAACCTGCATCGCCAATAATTTCTACATCCAATCCTGCACACAGTTGTGCAAGTGAAAACTTATTCGTTATCAAACGCTTTTGCGACATCTTTTGTAATATCCTTGCTATCAGGAGAATAAACAACGGCTTGGGCATCAAGCACAAGGCTGTAGTTATTCTTCTTTGCAATGCCTGAAATAATATTGCGGAGATCTGACAAAACATCATTCATCATTTTCTTTTGTTCTTTGCTTAAATCTTGTTGAAATGCATTTGCGTCTTTTGACAATGCTGTTTGATCACTCACAATTTTCTTCTGCATGCGATCCTTTTCTTTTTTGCTCATGGTTTCCGAGTCTTTTTTGAAAGCATCCATCTCATCTTGCAAATTTTTTTGCGCCGCTAATAATTTCTCTTGGCGTGCTTTGAACTGGTCTTGTAACTTTTTATTCAAATCAGCAATTCTAGGCGATTCCTGAAAAACTTCTTGTACATTCACTGTTGCAATTGCAGGTAACTTTGATGAATCTGCGAACGCGCCTACACTGCCACCCATTAAAAAAGCCAGCCCCAAAATAGCCACAACTTTTTTCATAACATTCTCCAGTTAAAAATTAATATAGTTCCGTTTATAAAAGCCGGCGTTAAACGCACAGCAGGGCTATAGTATGTCACGTTCATCCAAAATTGGCACCTAACGAAAAGTCAAAAAACTTCGTCTCATCGCCAGGTCTCGGGTTTAACGCCTTACCAAAACTTAAATCAATTAAGCCCAAAGGACTTAACCAATCTGCCTCAAGCCCCGTAGAATAACGCAATGGTCCTGAACCCGTTCCGTTATATTTATGGTTATTGTAAGTATTGTACGCATTACCTCCATTTAAAAAGAGCAATGTTCGCAAATTTTCTGATATGGGATTAGGAAACACAATACCAAACCCGCCATCTGCTTTTGTATTACCACCTGTTGGATTCCCTAATGAATCACGCGGCCCCAACGTGTTTGACGTATAACCACCCACAGAGCCAATACCACCTGCATAAAAATTACTAAAGAAAGGGAAACCTGTCGGCCCCTCTAAGCTATTACCATAGCCTACATTTCCACGCGCCGTTGCAATAAATTTGCCAATAATCGGGTGATACCATTTCACATCATAGCTCATCAAATAATATTTAAGTGATCGATGTGTAATTGGCAAAAATACATTTGCACCAAACGTGTGCAACATTCCCATTGTTGGAAAAATTGCTTTATCACGGCTATCTCGCGTAAAACCTCCAATCAACTCTAACTCTTGAAATTGCCGGCCATGATCATTAATAAAACTCAACAATTGATCTGATACATTCTGTGGATTCGATGAAAGGCGTACTTTGGTTTCTTGATAACCATAACCTAATTGCAAACGATTCGTGACATCACCTTCTTGTCCAACAGGAATACCATAAAGCACGGAAAACGCATATTGATCATCCGTATAACCACTCGTTAAATTTGCATAATGTGGATTAAATTTTTGTACCGTTAAAGAGAATGATCGACTAATCCCTTCTGGCGTATAAAAAGGATTGGTGTAATCAATGCCGTAATATTGTTGATATTGATTTCGACTAAAATTAAAACCAAGCGTATTACCCGTGCCACGAAAATTTTTCTGATTCAGCCCTGCACCAAAACCAAGGTGCCCAACTTGGCCATAACTTAAACTGACACTCGCTTGCGCAGCACTATCTTCCTTGACTTTATAATTGACATCCACTTGATCATCAGACGCTTGCACAGGCAGCACTGACATCTCAACGTCTTTAATATAGGGCAACCTATTTAAAAACGTTTTGGAATTATTTAATCGCTTCGATGAAACAGGCGCGGCTTCCATTTGCGATAATTGACGACGCAACACATTATCGTTGGTTTTATTGTTATCGGTAAATGCAATATGCCGTACATAAATTTTCTTGCCCGGCCTAACAGAAAAATTTAAAGTCACTTGTTGTGTTTTATCATCAAAAACAGGCTGCAGCGAAATCTCTGCAAAAATATATCCCTCTTCTCCCAACATATCACTCATTGTTTTCTCAGCATTCACCGCCGCTGTGCGAGAAAACAAATCGCCTGCATGTATATGCATTTTTGCAAGTAAGTCTTCACGCGGCAAAATTGTATCACCAACAATATGCACAGCTTTAATGTGATAAGGCAATCCTTCATCAATCACAATAGTAATAAAAATCGATTTACGATCTGGGGTAATCGCCACTTCCGATGATTTTGCAGAAAAACGAATGTAACCGCGATCCATGTAAAAATCACGTAAATGATCCAAGCTTGATGTTAATTTTTCCTGCGAAAAGCGGTCTTTTTGTGTAATGAATGTTGTGATTCCTGGTGTCGAAAGATCAAGTTGTTTAATGAGTTCTTTTTGCGTGAAAACATGATTACCAATAATATTAATTCGCTGAACACGCGCAATTAATCCTTCTGAAATAGTCACTGCGACTTCAACACGATTATTTGGCATGGGCGTTGTTTTAATATCAACGCGTGCATTATAGCGGCCCAACAAATAATATTGATTTAGTAAACCCTGTCGAATTTTTTCTAGCGTCACTTTATTATAAATTCGACCTTCAACGACGCCGAGACCTTTCATAACAGTTTTTAATTTATCTGTCGGAATAGCAGAGTTGCCGGTGATTTTAAGACGTCCAATCGTTGGACGCTCTACCACACGAACAACTAATGTTGAGCCTTTCCGCGACAACGTAATACGCTCAAAAAATCCTGTTTGATACAACGCATCGATCGTTGCTGCTGTTTCTTCAGGTGAAAGACGTTGACCCACTTTAATAGGCAAATAACTTAATACGGTATTCGCAGAAATGCGTGTTGCACCTTCAACAGAAATTTGTTTCACCACAAATGCTTCTGCGGCGAAGAGTTGTCCTACAAAACAAACAAACGATACACAAAAAATTAATACACTTCGCTTCATCTTTTTTATCATGGCAACCGCTTTCTGCATCAATCATGTTATTTTTTACTATCAAAAAAACAAGTGGGCTGTATTTTGATAGCGGCTAATTATCACGTCTTTCTTTTTGCAAATCCACATTCAATGCATGATTTTATCCAGCAAAAATGCACCCGCAACATAAATAGGTGCCGCCGCTGTTAAGCTATCAATTCGATCAAGCACACCACCATGCCCCGGCAACAAACGTCCAGAATCTTTTACGCCAGCAAAACGTTTCATCATACTTTCAAATAAATCGCCCAACACCGCAAACATCACGGTACAGACACACAAAATACTTGCACCGAACCACAATTGTTTTGGCGTATTACTCCAATAAAATCCCAATAGCATCACAATGAGAGCAGCAACCATCCCGCCCAGAACACCTTCCCACGTCTTACCTGGGCTCACTGCTGGGAGTAACAAATGACGTCCCCAACGTCTACCAACAAACCATGCGCCGGAATCCGCAGACCATATTAATAAAAACAAAAACAGCAATGTTTCCGCACCAGATGGCATAGCAATACGTATATAATTAATCGCCAACCAACACGGCGCCAAGGTAAACACGCCCATCACGCCACGAATCGCCATTGATTTTTCAAAAAAACAACGAGATTTAGGCCAAGAGAAAACCAATACAATCGCAACAAACCACCAAGCACAAGCGCCCCAAATAATCGGTGGCGTTGGCAAAAAAGAAATAGCGCCGGTCACAATCAACAAAACCAATGGATAAATAAGCGCATACACACGCTTTTTAACGCCCATTAAAAAAGACCATTCATACGCACCCAGTAATAAAACACCCAGCGTCACGAAAGCAAATACTAAATTTGATGCTTTAAAAACTAAAAGAAAAAAAAGAATAATTAAAACAATTGAGGTCACGAGTCGCTGAAAAATCATGCTTACACTGTCTCCCCTTGTTGCAGTGTCGATGAAGTGAAGGTTTTATCCATCTCTGTTAGAATCGCGGTACCACCAAATCGGCGCTGCCGACTCGCATAAAATGCCAGCGCTTGCGCAAGTTCGCTTTCATTAAAATCGGGCCAAAAAACAGGGGTAAAATATAACTCTGTATAAGCTAACTGCCATAGAAAAAAGTTACTAATGCGCTGCTCTCCACTTGTCCGAATTAAAAGATCCGGCTCAGGTAACTCGGCAGTCGCTAGACGACTCGCAATTAAATCCGCTTGAACATCTGTACTGTTTAATAAGCCCTTTTCTATATCCACCGCAATGCTTTGCATCGCAAGTGTCATATCCAATCGGCCACCATAATTTACAGCAATGACAAGCTTTAAACCTGTATTATGCTGCGTGAGCGTCTCTGCTGAAGCAATTTGTCGCTGCAGTTTTTCATCGAAACGTGAGCGATCACCAATAATTCGCAGACAAATTTGCTGCTCGTGTAATTGATGCATTTCACGTCCAAGCACAGAAAAAAACAATGTCATCAAACTACTGACTTCTTCCGCTGGACGCCGCCAATTTTCACTGCTAAATGCAAACAGTGTTAGAACACCAATCTGTTTTTGCACACAAGCAGACACAATCTCGCGAACAGCTTTCACACCGGCTCTATGCCCTGCAACACGAGGCAAAAACCGCTTTTTTGCCCAACGGCCATTACCATCCATAATAATGGCAATATGTTGCGGCAATATCACCTCAGACATGCGTTTTACACCGCCATTAAATCGGCTTCTTTGGTAGCAAGCAGTTGATCCACTTCTGCCACAAAACGATCCGTCAATTTTTGAATTGATTCACTCAACCGACGCTCTTCATCTTCCGTCATTTCACGTTTTTTCAAACTCTCTTTTAACGCCGTATTCGCATCACGCCGAGCAGTTCGAATACTAACACGAGCTGTTTCTGCTTCTGCACGCACGACTTTAATTAGTTCTTTTCTGCGCTCTTCTGTCAGCGGCGGCAATGGCACACGAATCACATCTCCCGATGTCACAGGGTTTAAACCAAGATCAGACGTCATCACCGCTTTTTCAATCAGTGGAATCATCTTTTTTTCCCACGGCGTAATCACTAGCGTTCTAGCATCACCAACAGCAACGTTTGCCACTTGCTGCAAAGGTGTTTCGTTACCGTAATAATCCACGCGCACATGCTCTAATATCCCAGGATGCGCTCGCCCAGTGCGGACACGAGATAATTCATGACGAAACGCTTCGATCCCTTTTTGCATGCGGCTTTCTACATTTTTTACAACAGCATGTGTCACAGTCTGCCTCCATTTCCCACCAGTGTTCCAACCGCTTGCCCCGTTACAATCTGCAATAAAGCTTGCGGTCTGTTGATATTAAATACGCGCAGTAACAAATCATGATCACGACACATCAAAATCGCTGTTAAATCCATTACACCCAAGCGTTGCTCCAGTACTTCGTCATAAGTTAACGAGTCATAGCGCATTGCTTTTGGATTTTTGACAGGATCGGCTGCAAATACACCGTCTACCTTTGTACCTTTGAGAATGATATCTGCGTTTGTTTCAATACCACGCAACGCTGCAGCAGAATCGGTCGTCACTAAAGGGTTACCTGTACCGCCGACAAAAATAACGGCGCGCCCCTTTTTTAAGGCACGATTCACTCGCAGACGATCCATGACATCAACTAGACCCGGCACAGGTAATGCAGAAAACATACGCACTGACACCGACTTTTTCTCCAGCGCATCACGTAACGCAAGGCCATTGATCACCGTTGCCATCATACCCATTTGATCAGCCGTCACACGATCAACAACACCGCCAGTAAAAAAATCGGCACCACGCACTAGATTACCGCCGCCGATCACCAACGCGACTTCCACACCCATTTGCACAACGGTTGCAATTTCATGACAAACACGCATCACACGCACGGGATCAACACCTGGTTGATCCCCTTGCAATGCTTCACCACTTAATTTTAAAAGAACACGCCGATAAATTGGCTGCGCCCCTACTGCCTGCAAAGAACTGTCTTCGGTCATGAACCATGCACCTGTGCCATCACTGCTTCGACAAAATTTTCCGTTTCTTTCCCAATGCCTTCACCCACTTCAAATCGATTAAAACGCAATACTTTGGCATGATTTTTTTCAAGCAAGGCAGCAACCGTTTGATCTGGATCACGCACAAAAGGTTGGCCCATTAAGCTCACTTCATCGAGATATTTTCTTAAACGTCCTTCTACCATTTTCTCCACAATCGCTTGCGGCTTACCACTTGCCGCTGCTTGTGCTTGATAAATTTCTTTTTCTTTCTCAATTAACTCAGCAGAAACATCCGCAGGCGCAACGACTAGCGGATGGCTAGCAGCAATGTGCATTGCAATATCTTTAGACAATGCAGCATCGCCCCCTTCGAGCTCAACTAACACACCAATACGATTACCATGTAAGTAGGTTCCAATATGTGCTGCATCACCACCCGTCCGCACAAAGCGACGAATATTGATATTTTCACCCACTTTTGCAACTAACGCCTTACGAAGCTCATCCACTGTGCCCGCATTGTTCGGTAAAGCGAACGCCAATAGCGCATCTACGTCGCTCACATGACTCGCAGCCAATGCTGCATCGGCAACTTGCTCAACAAAAGCAAGAAAATCTTCACCACGCGCAACAAAATCAGTCTCACAATTAATATCTAACATAATGGCTTCTTTGCCAGAAGCGGCGACTTTAATTGCAATGATACCTTCTGCTGCTGTCCGCCCAGCTTTTTTATCCGCCCGCGCAAGGCCGGTTTTACGTAATTCTTCAATAGCGCGCTGAATATCACCATCTGTCGCTTCCAATGCTTTCTTACAATCCATCATCCCTGCACCGGTACACTCACGGAGTTCCCTGACCTGTGCTGCACTCACTGCCATAACCGCTTTACCTCTTTAAATAAATTCTGATTTTTAAAATGAATTAGGAAATACCATTGGGTAGTTATCTTGACTCATCAAGCTAACGCCCTAACAAGAAAACATTGCCAAGGCGTTACTTGATCAAAAATAAACAACCAATACGTGACTAACCTTCAGCTGCTCGTGGCTCTTCAGGTGTTCCGCCATCTTCATCAGCCAGTTCAATAAACTCATCTTGCACCACAACACCAGATGCATTCGCTGCACGTGCATCCAGAATAGCGTCTGCTGCAGCCGTAACGTAGAGCTGAATGGAGCGGACGGAGTCATCATTTCCTGGAATAATATAGTTCACATTTTCAGGGGAATTATTTGTATCCACGATCCCAATCACCGGAATACCTAAACGCTTGGCTTCGGCGATGGCGATTTTTTCATGGCCCACGTCGATAACAAACAACGCATCTGGCAAACCGCCCATTTGCTTAATCCCACCAAGACTGCGATCTAACTTCGCTTTTTCACGACCCAATTGCAAAATTTCTTTCTTAGTTAAACGGCCAAAACCCGTTTTTTCGGTCATGGCTTCTAAATCACGCAACCGTCGAATCGACTGACGAATGGTTTTATAATTCGTCAACATCCCGCCAAGCCAACGATGATCCACATAAGGCATGCCACAACGTGCTGCCTGCTCGCTAATAATAGCGCGCGCTGCTGGCTTTGTACCGACAAAAAGGATACGGCCTTTCCGCGCAGCAATGCCACCCATATAGTTCAGCGCATCTTGCAACATAGGCAAGGTTTTTTCTAAGTTAATGATGTGAATCCGATTACGGGCACCATAAATATAAGGCCCCATTTGTGGGTTCCAATGACGGGTTTGATGTCCAAAATGAACACCGGCTTTCAATAAATCACGCAAATTCAGCGTTGACGACATTTCAAAAAACTCCTCTCTCGGGTTAGGCCTCCACACATCCTGACCCACCAACCCAGTTTCCTAGGCACCCGGCAGACAGTCGCGATGTGTGTGTGGTATGATCCGGCAAATTTTGTTGCCAGACCGGGGCTGCCTTTATACCATAGCGCCTGCCTGTCAACAATCACTGAACAACAACAAAAGCGGCTTCCTAACCTTATGAAAATCACGCTTCACACCCCTGAAGAAATCGCCAAGATGCGCGTCGCCGGTCGCCTCGCGGGCGAAGTTCTCACGATGATCGCACCGTATGTCAAACCCGGCGTCACCACTGACGAACTGAATCAAATCTGCCATGACTACATGGTCAACGTGCAAAAAACCATCCCTGCACCACTCAATTACCGTGGGTTTCCAAAATCCATCTGTACGTCCGTGAACCATCAAGTCTGTCACGGCATTCCAGGCCCACGCGCGCTGGAAGATGGCGATATCGTCAATATCGACGTCACTGTAATTCACGATGGGTTTCACGGCGACACCAGCAAAATGTTTTTTGTCGGTAAACCGTCAATCCTCGCTAAACGTTTAGTCACCATTACGCAAGAATGCTTATATTTAGGCATCAAGCAAGTCAAACCGGGCAATCATTTAGGCGATATTGGCGCCGCCATTCAACAACATGCCGAAAAAAATCGCTATTCGGTAGTACGTGAATACTGTGGCCATGGCATCGGTCGCATTTTTCATACCGATCCAAATGTCTTACATTATGGCAAACCCGGCACCGGTGTCACACTGAAACCGGGCATGATTTTCACCATTGAACCGATGATCAATGCCGGCAAACGCTTCGTTAAATTACTGCCCGACCAATGGACCGTTGTCACCAAAGACCATAGCTTATCGGCGCAATGGGAACACACGATTCTCGTGACAGAAACTGGCTATGAGATCTTGACCTTAAGGGAAGAAGAGAAAGACAACTAACAACATATTTCCTGCCTAAAAAGTAATTAGGCACCGTTGAGAGTTAATCATTTTACGAGAAAACAGGAAGCTTTGAGAATCAAAGCCAATCAAGGAGAAAGTATTTGAGGTTAAAATGATTAACTCTCAACAGCGCCTAAAAAATCACTCCATATGCACCGAGTGACTTTCTTTATTCTCTTTTGGCATACGTAGAAAAAACAAAAAAGGAATCATCAAAGCAAACGCCCAAGTAATTGCCATATAGACATTAATAAATGCCAACATGTCCGCATGACGTAATAATATTTTTCCTAATAGAACAGGCACATTTTTATCCGATTGCTTCAACCCCAAATCATTTAAATAATAAAGTAAATCGGGATTATATCGATTGATATATTGACCCAACTGATTCCAAAAATGCTGCGACCCTCTCACAAGCAACGTCGAAGATACAGACACGCCAGCGGAATTACCAATACTCCGCAACAAACTAAATAGACCTGATCCCTCCGCATGACGTTTTTCTGGCAACGTAGAAAAAGCAATCACTGACAACGGAACAAAGACAAAACCAACACCGAACCCCTGAATGATCGCCGGGAAAATAATCCATTTTTCATTAATATCTAAATTATAAAATGTATTTAAATACGCGCCCACGCAACCAAATAAAACTGCAATCAACGCAAGAATCACTGGATGGACAGATTTACATAAACGTTGTGCCAATATGACACCAATCACCGTACTTACTGCACGTGGCGCTAAATTCAAACCAACCGTTATTGGCGAATAGCCCAATAAATTCTGCGCCATCAACGGCAATAAAAACATCAGCGCACTTAACAAAGCAAAATAAAATGCTAGCAACAAACTCGCTACGACAAAATTAAAATCTTTAAACGTTTTTGGGTTAAATATCAGATTTTTTTTACCTGAAGACATATGATAAAGAAAACAAAGAAAACACACGATCATCAAAAAAGCCGCGACACAAATATCGGTACCATGGAACCAATCTGCAATCGTGCCACGATCTAAAAAATATTGTAGTGCACCAATAGATGTTGCTATCAAAAGAAAACCCATCCAATCCATTTTCTTTTTTGTTGTTTCACTTTCAGGAAAGTCAACCAACATTGCTAACACAACACAAATAAGACCGATAGGAACATTAATATAAAAACACCATCGCCATGTCACAATTTCAGTAATATACCCGCCGACTGTTGGCCCAAGAATTGGCCCTAACATCACGCCGGCACCCCAAATCGCCATTGCTTTACTACGCTGCTCTTTCGGATAAATCGCGATCATAATGGTTTGTGAAAGAGGAATTAAAAAAGCACCGACGGCGCCTTGCAATAGACGAAAAAAAACTAGCTGCGTGATGTTTACTGCAATCCCACATAATGCAGAAGTGAGAACAAACCCAATAATTGCCATTAAAATAAATTTCTTCTGGCCAAACCGTTCCGTTAAAAAACCAGTTAATGGCATAAACACAGCCGCGGCAATGAGATAACTTGTTAAAACCCATGAAATCTGATCCGTTGTGACACCCAAAGAACCTTGCATATGCGGCAAAGCTACATTCACAATCGTGGTATCTAATAGATCAACCGTTGCAGCGGTCATCACGACAATCATGATAATGATACGAGAAAAAGACGAAATATCTTGTTGCTTTACCAAAGCAAGCGCTCCTGCGTTAAACTAACGATCCTTCACCCTCGATTCATTAACGTATCGATTATCATTCAACCATACGAAAACCTAATTTCTGAAAGTGCCCTTCAAGTTCATCAATATTATTAAAGCGAATCATTAACTGACCGCCACCGCGCTCTTCACACGCAATCCGCACCTGATTACCCACATGATCGCCCAATGCACTTTCTAAACGATGTAAATTCGGATCACTGTAAGGCGAGCCCCCCTCTTCAGTACGCGCTAATTTTTTAACTTGCTTTTCTAATTGACGAACACTCCATTTTTTCTCCACACACGCTAACGCTAGCGACTGCTGACTATCCGCTGACACACCTGCTAAAATTTTCCCATGACCTTCTGTTAAATCGCCGGAAATCAATAATGCACGCACACTCGCTGGCAATCGTAATAGACGTAACGCATTCGTAATCGCCACACGTGATTTTCCCACCGCCGCTGCCACTTCTTCATGTAAATACTGAAATTCATCAATTAAACGTTGATACGCTTCTGCTTCTTCAATCGGATTTAAATTTTCACGACTCGTATTTTCCACAATCGCAGCTTGTAATGCTTGCTCATCGGTATAATCACTCACTAAACAACTGATCTCTGTCAGCCCCGCTAACATCGCTGCACGATAACGACGCTCACCTGCAATAATTTCATATTCATCTAATGCCAAACGTCGCACGATGACAGGCTGCAACAATCCGCCCGTTGCACGAATAGACTCTGCTAATTCTTGCAAATGCGCTTTATCAAAATGACGTCGCGGTTGATACTTTCCGCGCACTAATTTATCGACAGAAAGCTGTTGCAATACAGGTGATTTTTTCATTCAACACACCATCCCTTTTTTAAATAAAACAATTTATTAAAATAATTTATTTCAAAAAAAATTATTTATTAATTTTAACTTTTATGTTTTTTTATATTTTTATATTTAGGATTATATTTTTATTTAAAAAGACATTGCTAAAAAGTTTTCAATCATTTGTCGCCCCATCGGCGTCAAAATCGATTCCGGATGAAATTGTACGCCATAAATAGGATACTCACGATGTGCTAAACCCATTATTTCACCCCGCTCAGAACGCGCAGTCACACGCAATGTGGCAGGAAACTGTGTATCACTCACTATCAAGGAATGATATCGCCCAACCGATAATGGATTTGGCAAACGCGCAAAAATGTCACTGGCGTCATGTGTCACGAGGGACGCTTTCCCATGCATCGGCTCTTGCGCACGCACAACTTGACCACCAAATACTTGGCCAATGGCTTGATGACCCAAACAAACGCCTAATAAAGGAATAGATGGGCCTAACTGTTGAATAATCGCCATCGACAGACCTGCTTGATCCGGCGTACCAGGCCCCGGGGAAATCAGAATATGAGAAGGATGACGTGCTGCTATTTCTGATATTGTCAACGCATCATTACGCACCACTTGATAAATATAACCTGCCTCACCCACATAGCGTGCTAAATTAAAAACAAACGAATCGTAATTATCAATGACTAAAATCACAAAAGAACAGCCTCCCCGCTCAACGCAGCCACTAAAGCCGCCGCTTTATTTTTTGTTTCTTCATACTCAGCAACGGGATCCGAATCCGCAACTACAGCACCACCAGTTTGAAATGTCAGGACATTTTTGCGCGCAACAAACGTACGAATCGTAATGGATAAATCCAACGCACCTTGCCAACTTATGTAACCAATACTGCCACAATAGGGGCCACGCACCACAGGCTCAATATCAGCAATAATTTCCATCGCTCGAATTTTTGGCGCACCTGTGACTGAGCCCCCGGGGAAAGTAGCGCGCAATAAATCAATCGGGCCAAATTCAGCACGCAACTGCCCCGTCACTTGTGATACTAAATGATGTACCGAAGGATGACTTTCCAATTGACACAAGGCAGGCACTAAAATGCTATGTTCTTCACAAACACGCGAAAAATCATTACGCATCAAATCCACAATCATCGTATTTTCTGCACGCTCTTTTTGACTACTCAGTAATTCATGCGAAAGACGAGCATCTTCTTTATGATTTTTTCCGCGTGGACGTGTTCCTTTAATGGGTCGCGCTTCCACATGTTGATGCTGCATTTTTAAAAAGCGTTCCGGCGAGGCAGAAGCAATCATGGTATCCGCCAAATTCACAAACGCCGCAAAAGGCGCAGGATTAATCTCACGCAAACAACGATACAAATCAAAGACCGAATGCCCATAAGGTAAAAAAGCATCTAAACGTCGCGAAATATTCGCTTGAAAAATATCGCCTGCAAAAATGGCTTCTTTCACGCGCAAAACAGCTCGCACATATTGCTCACGCGTAAAATGACTACGAATCACACTCGGATCAAATGCAAATGCCATTAAGGGTGATAAGGGTTGATACGTTTGTATTAATCCTAACAACCATCGCATTCGCGCAGCAGCACGCCTCTCTCGTGCAGCGCCTGTTTCCGGATCACCCGTCGAAATAATCCATGCCTGTTGTGACAAATGATCAAACGCCAACACAAGATCGTAAAAACCTAACGCTAAATCTGGAAACTGCAAATCATCAACGCGCGCACGCGGTACATTTTCTATATATTGATTTAATTCATAACTAAAAAATCCAGCCACGCCTCCCTGAAAAGGCGGCAACGCTTTTTCAAAGGTTGTCGTATGCGCAACAGAAAATTTTGCAATTTCTTCTGCTAACAAAGCAAAAGGATCGCCATGCAATTCACGATGATGGCAATGAAATTGCCCATTTTTGCCAGAAAACACTTGGAACGGATCAATGGCGATATAACTATAACGACCACATTGTGCATGCTCTTTTGCACTATCAAGAAAAATAGCACCACGCATTCCCGCAAACTGTGCGAAAATTTCGAGTGGTGCTTGCCATGGAATTTCTTGAAACATAATTACCTAATTTGTAACTACTCAGGTAGTCAGAATTTTTTAACTTGACTGACCGCAATCGCCGAACCGCAGGTTGCATTTTACCTATGAAAATGCCCTTCATAAATCATGAAAGGGCGCAGCTTGAATAAAATACTGTCTCTGCGGGACCGGTGTTATGCAGTCAAGTAAAAAAATTCTGACTACCTGCGCAGTTACCCTATTTTTAAATTTAACCACCTTGTACACGCATCATTAACCATGCATTCCACGCTTCGCTGCGAAAACCAAATCGCTGATACAAACCATGCGCATTTTCTGTCATTAAAAACCAACGAAAAACACCGCGCAACTGTGGATGCTCCAATACAAACTGGACAAGCTTTTTTCCCAAACCAACGCCTCGATGCGACTCATCAATAAACACATCCCACAACGAAGCAAATTCAGAGTAGTCCGTCACTACACGTGCAAACCCGACTTGTTTCCCATCACGATGCACGGAAAAACAAACAGAATTTTGGATCACTAATGGAAAGCGTTCAGGCGGCAATCCAGTCGAATAACGTGACGGCACACATAGCAAGTTATAAGCATAATATAAATCCAATTTTTTTTTATTGGCGCTAAACACATAGCCATCAAACACGCTATCATCAGGCAGCCTTCGACCTATCATATTTACCTTATCCCTTTCCACGCTCAGTCTGCTGTCAGTATACCATCACACAAGAAAATTACAGTTGCATGATAGACACGAATCCTGTAATTAAAGGCACATGAAAAACCAATACACAAAACGCCCACGCCCCATGGCACTCATCATTCTAGATGGCTGGGGTTATCGCGAAAACACACAAGATAATGCGATTGCTGCAGCGAACACCCCTTGCTGGGATGCGCTGTGGCAAACAGCACCGCACACACTGCTCGAAGGCTCTGGTGAAGCTGTCGGGCTGCCTGACGGGCAAATGGGCAACTCAGAAGTTGGTCACCTCACTATTGGCGCTGGCCGCACGGTATATCAAGATCTCACCCGTATCCACCTTGCCATTCAAGATCAATCCTTTTTTCAAAATGCAATTCTCTCAGACGCAATTGCACATGCCGTGCAACAGGACAAAGCCATTCATTTAATCGGCCTACTCTCGGCAGGTGGTGTACACAGCCATGAAAAGCATTTCATCGCGACGCTAGCACTCGCTGCACGCCATCAAGCAAAAAAAGTGTTTATTCATGCTTTTTTGGATGGCCGCGATACACCACCACAAAGTGCTGCTCACTCGCTGATGGCTATAACCGATGCTTGTGAAACGCACCAATGTGGCCAAATTGTTTCGCTGATTGGCCGTTACTATGCAATGGATCGCGATAACCGCTGGGATCGCATTCAACAAGCCTATGATCTTTTAGTGACAGGTAAAGCAGTACGCATCGCTACAGATCCTCTCAGCGGCTTACATGCGGCTTACGCTGCTGGCGAAACCGATGAATTTGTTAAAGCCACTGCCATCTGCCAGACAGGACAGAAATCGCCTGTCACAATACAATCCGGTGATACCGTTATCTGTCTCAACTTTCGCGCAGATCGTGCACGCGAAATTACGCGGGCTCTGAAAGATCCAACATTTAGCGGTTTCGATAGACCACATTTCCCTGACATTCACTTAGTCACTCTGACAGAATACGATGCAGCATTTCCTCTGCCTGTCGCTTTTCCGCCCGATCGTCCAAAACACAATCTGGGAAAGCTATTAGCTGAACATCAATTAAGACAATTACGCATTGCCGAAACAGAAAAATATGCGCATGTCACTTTCTTCTTTAATGGCGGCGTCGAAACACCCAATCCATTAGAAGATCGTATCTTGATTCCCTCGCCCAATGTCGCCACCTATGACTTACAACCAGAAATGAGCGCGCCTGAATTAACCGACCGCTTTGTTGCTGCCATTGAATCTGAAAAGTACGATGTCATTATTTGCAATTTCGCAAATCCCGACATGGTCGGACATACAGGCAACCTTGCCGCGACGATCAAAGCCATCGAAACTGTCGATACCTGTCTCGCACGCATTCTTACTGCGCTCAAAAAAGTAGGCGGGGAAGTGTTAATTACTGCAGACCATGGCAATGCCGAAATGCTCAAAGACAGCGAGACAGGTCAACCGCATACGGCACATACCGACGAACTCGTCCCGTTGATTTATGTTGGTCGCCCGGCTGTCCCCCGCCAAACAAACGGGACTTTATCCGATATTACACCGACACTCCTGTACCTAATGCACCTCCCTCTTTCAGCTGAAATGACCGGCCAGCCCTTGTTCCATCTGGTCTAGCGGGTAACCCACGTTACCGTCATCCCACATAAGTAAAAAAAATGCGTTATACTGATGAAGCCTGACCCCTCCAGAGGAGCGCGTTCATGAAACGTTCAATTTCGTGTATGGCAGCAGGATTCATGGGTATCCTCATTGGGCTGGCACCCTTGCAGGTCACTTTTGCTTTCGCTGACAAAAACGCGGTCACCACAGAAGCCTCAAAAACAACGGACAAAGGCGCATTAGACGAAGGTGACATTTCACGCTTTACAGACGCCATTGCGCAAATCAAAGATTATTATGTCCAACCCATTAGTGACAAAAAACTGTTAGAAGACGCTATCCGTGGCATGTTAAGCGGCTTAGACCCTCACTCCGAGTACCTTGATCAAGATGCTTACAAAACACTGATGATGACAACATCCGGTGCATTCGGTGGACTCGGCATTGAAGTGACGGGCGAATACGGTGTCCTCAAAGTCATCAGCCCCATTGATGACACACCTGCCTCTAGAGCAGGAATTAAATCTGGCGATTACATTGTCGCTATCGACAAAAAACTTGTTGATCAAATGACGCTTAACGAAGCCGTCGATAAAATGCGCGGCAAAAAAGGATCATCAGTCACCCTCACTATTATACGCAAAGATCAAAAAGCACCACTCAAATTTAATCTCGTACGCGATGAAATTCGTATCACGACAGTAAAAAGTAAGCTCATCGATGATCGTTATGGTTATGTACGTATTAGTGAGTTTGGCAAACCCACAACACAACTGATGGTCTCCGCCATTAATTCACTCAAAAAACAGGCAGGCGGACGCCTTGATGGTTTAGTCATTGATTTACGTAATAATCCAGGTGGCTTACTCGAAACGGCGGTTGAAGTCGCCGATGTTTTCCTTGATCCGAAAAAAACGGGAAATCTTTATAATCAAGCGATTGTTTACACGGAAGGACGATTACACGGCACACAATATATCGGCAAAATGACGCCTAAAGGCGCATCCGGTGACATCTTACAAGGCGCCCCGATTATTGTACTCGTGAATGAAGGCTCTGCTTCTGCCTCTGAAATTGTGGCTGGCGCACTACAAGACTATCATCGTGCCATTGTGGTTGGCATTCCTAGCTTTGGGAAAGGCTCCGTACAAACCGTGTTGCCGCTAGACGATACACACGCGATAAAATTAACCACAGCGCTTTACCACACACCTTCTGGTCGCTTAATTCAAAACAAAGGCATCACACCAGATATTCGTGTTTCAAACTTACAAATTGCGGGTGACAAAGTAGATAATGCGGCAATGGCGCCCATTAGAGAGTTTGAATTAAAAGGTCACTTGCCAGGTAGCGTACAATCGCCTGAAGGCGCCGCCGCTAGCCAAGAAAACGCGCAACGTGCCTCCTTGGAACTCGCACGCTCAGATTATCAACTCTACGAAGCCATTGATGTACTTAATACAATTAACACACTCGCGAAAATAAACAAAAAAAGTGCTGCAGCAACAGCTGCAGCAGCAACCACAACGAGCACAGCTTCAAAAGATTAATTTTTAATTTTTTAAAGAAGCACGCACTGTATCTTGACCATCCTGCTGAAAACTCTTTTCAAAGGGCCGCGTAATCGTTTTATCATTACCATAACAACAAAAAAGAGAAAATTGACCCAAGAAAGATTTTTTCTGCGCGACCGGCGTCATCTCTTCTTTGATCTCTTCTAACTTTTCTATTTTTTTCTCTTGCATTGCACGAGCAAAACACAATGAATTGTTCATTGTGATTGTTTCTCGATGATCTTCGCCATAGATAGTTTTATATATTTCAAATGCTCTCTGATAATAATCTATACTTTCTTCAATATTATTCAACTTCAAACACAGATCAGCCAAAGGCACTAATGATTGTGCGACCCACAAATGCTCTTTACCATAGTTGTTTTCATTAATCGAAAGACCTTTCTGTAACAAAGGATAAGCGTCTTTATACTCGCCAAGACTGATAAGCACCATCCCCAGCCTAACAGATGCACCAGCAATTTTCGGATGATTCTCCGGATACCAATTTGAGTCAATTTCCCAAACTATTTCATGTAGTTCTTTGGCTTCTTCTAAAAGATTAAGCTTTTCATATGTCAAACCAAAATACGCACAGGTCACCGCTTTTTGAAACCAACTTTCATTAAGATATTTTATTCCAATATCTACTGCTTTTTCTAACTCTTTTCTCGAATTCAAAAAATCTTTTTGATAATAACAAACTGACCCTAATTCATTTAATATAAAAATAAAATGTGTTGCATTTTCTTTTGAGAGAGTGATTTTTTCTGTAATCCCAATCGCTGTTTTAAGATAGTCTGCAGCTTGATCGTATTGCCCCTGCTGCTTCAATGCTGTAGCAAAATTCGCTAAAGCGAGCGCATAGTCTATAGAATCTTGACGATATAATGCACCACTTAATTCTAGTGATTCTTGGAAACACTGTTGTTGTTTATCAAACTCCCCAGACATCCAACACGCTGTACCAAAAATATCATAAAATCTTTTACATATTGCGTATTTGCTTTTTTCTTCATTATTTAAAATATCTTTTACAAGATCCGCCACTTCTTCTAATATTGCTTTGCTTTTCTCATAATCGCCTAACACTAAAGCACTGTCTGCACGCAGACATTCCATTTTTATTTTTAGAAGATTCGACAAATCATAATTTTCCTTTTCCTCAGTAAAAAAAATTTCTACCTCTTCGTAAACACGCTCAATCTCAACCTGCATATCTTTAATTTTTTGATAGTCATCTAAAGTATTTTTTTGCCACGGATATTTTTCTTCTATTGCATCGATTGCTTCCTTTATTGACATACTTTTCTCCCTTTTTTTCAGGCAAATTGGTTGAAACGCTCAAGATTTTCCGAACTGATTCTCTGTTAATTATAAAGTGATATCAAGCAGATTTTCGCTGGATCCCGCGGATAAACCGCGGGATGACAGTGTTAGATGCAAGGGCAACATGAAACGAAAGGACAACTTTAGTTTAATGCATTGTGTATAAAGATACGCATAAAGCGCGGTATGACAGAATAAATGAATCGATCTACTCGTTTATTACGCCATTTTAAAATAAACTTTTTCCTCACTTACTTTTTCTTCTCGCTCTGGCCTAGGTTGCTCTGTCGCAAGCAATCCAATCGATGACAACACCGCAGCAGATTTTTTCATATTTTCCTCAATTTTTTCTGCTACCTCTTTTTTACTAGAGACTAATAAATCAAATGCTGCACACACAGGGATTTTATATTTTTTACAATCTTGATAATATTTTTCACAAAATAATTGCCACTCTGCCTGATTCTTTATTTCAAAATGAATTTCCCCGCTCGCTTCACGACGATAATACGCACAGGGTGTCGGCAATTTCTGATGACACAGTGCATCATTCCAATAAAAATACAATTCATCTGCATATTTAAAATAGATATCAAAACGCTCAGGAAATAATTTACCTTTACTGACAACCTCTGCAGGATCCACTTGCACAAATCCCTGTTCTGTTTCACGTCTTTTAATATTATTTTCTCGCGTTTCATCATTGGCAGCACACAATAACAATGTTATGACATAGCCTTTTCTTTGGATACTTTCATATAACGCCGCAATATGTGGGCTCGTTGAAGTCGTACCATGCGCGATAGAATACTCTTCTCTCTTTGATGCCTCACGCAATAATGTGTGACAAATATAATTCGAGGCAGCACGCCATGTATCATAGGCAGATTTTAATGCTGCATGATTCGATGCTGCTTTTGCATAAGCTAAACAAGTTAACGATTCGAGATAGGCATACATAAATTTTAAAACACATTGATCTGGATCAAGGTACACTAAATGCTGTTTGATTGACTCGGGCAAATTCTCTAAAAAAACTTCTAATGTTGTTGACTTACCTGCACCCGGCGCGCCTGCTGAAGCATAATACTTCGGCTTTGCTAAAAGATAAGTTTCATATGGCACTTTATCTATGTCTATATAAGGTCGTGGTGTTTTTTCACGAAAAACTCTCTGACGAATTCTTTCTAAATCTTCTAAAATCTTTTTCTTTTCTTCAACAGTATAAATATCTTTTTTTGTGGCAGGATCAAGCAAAAAACTTTCAATCAATTCACGCGAAAACATCAACTCTCTCCCTTGAACGATAAAAAATCATAACCTTTGCAATTTTCAAAGCCGTTATACATAAACGAAAGTCCACTGACAACATGAAACAGCCCACGTTCTCACAGGCAGGGCTACCTCCTATAAATTGATATTTTTTCTATCTTAAATTTGGTTTTAGATACAAAACTAACTATAAAAAATCTTGTCATCCCGCGGGATCCAGAAAATGATAGATAAAAAAACTGGATACCGCGCATAAAGCGCGGTATGACAGCTTCTTTTTGTAAAAAAATAGCTCAGAAAAAGATCATTTTATATGAGGTGGCCCTAGTCTCACAGGCTATTTTTAGCCCAAGTTATTGATTATTATGCAAATACTAGATTTCATTTAACCAAATGATTTTATTGATTATTTTTCCTTGTGAAAAATTTTATTAATATAATCAATAACTTAATCGTGCTCTTGCTCGGGCAAGCTGAATAGCGACATATTTTTCATGATGACATACTCAAACCATTAACACAGCGGTCACTTCAACTTGCGCACCCAAGGGTAGTGCGACAACTTGAATGGATGTACGAGCGGGAAATGGCGTTTGAAAATACTTCATGATCACAGCATTCACGTGACTTATTGATTTTAAATCAACTAAATAAACCGTTAGCGACACAACAGCATCCAATGTCACGCCCGCCGCTTCCGCTAACGCCTTTATATTTAAAAAAACACGCTCCGTTTGTACGGCAACATCCGTCGAAACCAATTGGCCCGTTGTCGGATCCAAACCAATTTGCCCCGCGCAATGAATAATATTGCCTACTTGTACAGCTGGCGAATAAGGACCTACTGGCGCAGGCGCCTGATTGGTTTCAACAATCTTTTTTCCCATTTTTTATTCCTAAAATTAATAAAAAAATCGTAACGCATTAGGTCTTTTAAGAATTTGCTAAATTTTTTTATAAAAACGAGCAAACAGGAAAGTTTGCGAGAGCAAAAATTACAATATAGATATGCATTTTTTGCAGTTTTTAAAAAATTTAGCAAATTCTTAAAAGACCTAAGTCATTACAAAAAAATAAAATTTTATTTCTTTTTTTATTTCTTATTTTTTAAAATCATCCTACTTTTTCGCAAACTTTGCGCGCCAGCCAATAAATTCCGAATCAGACCATACGTCATTAAAGCCACAATGACCAAGGGAATAAAAAAATGGAAACTCGAAAAAAAACGATGTCGCGGCAATAACACGACATTATGCGGCACAACGGGATTAAACCAACAAGGATGCACTGTGCCGACAGGCATGCGACGAATAAGCGCCTCTTCCGTACGCTTATCTGTTGAGAAATGTTGCCCAATGCCAATGCCTGATGTCTCTGACTGCCAAATAGGGCCCAATGCTTGGTATTTCACAACAAAATTAGCACGGTAAAGCGTCACATGATCGAAGAAAACTTTTTTCGTCTGTAAAGAAGATTTTAAAATATGACACTGGGTTTTTTTGAAGTTTTTTTCGACTTGGCGATTTGGATGAATCTCTGCGTAGTAAACAAATACCGCATACCAACTGCCAGCAATAATCAAAATAGATTGCATTGCTGCTAACAAAATTCTACCGGTAACAGACCATCCATTCATGAGTGCGATGGTAAACTAGCCTGACAAGATCCGCAACCTATCAAACAAACCTCATCAGGCGAGTTAACGCTATACCTTTGGACTCGTGCTGCATGACCCTTTATCGCTACCACATTTACAGCATGCACAACACTTTGTGCAGCAGCATAAACATAGATTATAAATCCAACCAAAAATCAATCCTGACACAAACCCTTTGAGAAAACCCCACGCAAGCGCAACAAAACTTCCCTGTACCGTGGCTTCAACCCCTGGCAACCACACGGCCCAGCGTGTCACCATTTCCGCGGCTGGTGCATGGCCTTTAAATGCCATTAACGCCACAACCATCATCGTGACACCACACATCACCCCAAACGCAATGCCTAGCGCAATGGCACTCAAACGTGCACGCTTCATCCCTGTCATGGCACTCTCCTGAGTTAATCTATTTTCAGTTAACTTTCTGTTCCCACCTCTTATTGTACAGGAAAATAGCGATTAAATTGCACATATATTGTAGCTCGGGTCGTCAGGATTTTTTTTCTTCACTGCCTAACACAGGTCCCGCAGAGACTGCGCCTCAACGAAGCGGCGCACTTTCATGACTCATGCGGCACATTTTACTGTTAACGTGCAACCCTCTGTTGAGCGACTGTGATCAGCGAAGTAAAGAAATCCTGACGACCCGAGCTAAGTATTGCTCAAAATAGAATCTATATAATTAGAAAAGTTTTTAAAAAGATCAGAATCTTCACTGTCAAACCAAATACAGTTTGGCCAATGCCGCAACCATGTTAACTGACGCTTTGCTAATTGCCTTGTCGCAATCACTGCCCGCTGTGCCATTTCAGCCAAGGTCAATTCGCCCGCTAAATACGCCCATGCTTGCCGATATCCCGCAGAACGTATGGCTGGCAGATCTAACGACAAATCCCCACGCGCATACAAACGCTGCACTTCTGCCACAAAGCCAGCTGCTAACATTTGCTGAAAACGTTGCGCAATTCTTGCATGCAACACGGCACGATCGGTCGGCGCAATCGCACAATAATGCAATGAAAATTCAGCAAGACGATGATGCCTAACCTGATGATGCGCACTTAAACGCGCGCCAGACAAACGATAAACTTCTAACGCCCGCTGTATACGTTGCGCATCATGTGAATGAATTTTGGCAGCTGCAATAGGATCCACCGAGGCAAGCTCCGCATGCAAGGCAGGCCAGCCTTTTTCTGCAGCCACCGCAAGCAATTCCGCACGGATTGCCTGATTCGCCGATGGTAAATCGGATAATCCTTGTTGCAAAGCGCGAAAATACAACATCGTGCCACCCACTAACAACGGAATTTTGCCACGCTGAAAAATATCGCGAATCCAATACTCTGCCTCTTCACAAAAACGTGCGGCAGAATACATTTCTTTTGGATCACAACAATTAATTAAATGGTGCGGAATTTGCGCGAGTGTCGCTGCATCCGGTTTTGCCGTGCCAATATCCAAGCCACGATAAACCATCGCAGAATCGACACTCACAATTTCCATTGGAAATTGTTTAACAAGTGACAGCGCTAATTGTGTTTTACCGGATGCGGTCGGCCCCATCAAACAAAAAATATGTCCAGCTGTCATCGACCCCTCAAAAAAAATCGATCTAATTCTGCCATTGAGAATTTCTTCACTGCAGGACGCCCATGATTACAATGACCGCCGTGCGGCGTGCGCTCCATCACCCGTAATAACGCATTCATTTCTGCAATGGTAAGCGCACGATTCGCATGCACCGCCGCACGACACGCTAATGTCGCAAAAATCGTATGAACTTTTTCTTCAAGACGATCATGAGGCTGCGTACTTTCTTCTTTTTCATCCACTAATAAATCTGCTGCAATATCTTGAATAAAATTTTCAAGCGGCGTGTCGCGCAATAGCGCCGGCACTTCACGCACCGTCACGGTTTCTTGATCTAAACGTTCAAGACACAAACCAAATGCTTGAAAAACTGCACGATGTTTTACAAGACTATCTGCTTCGGATTCACCTAACTTAACAATTATTGGCACCAACAAAGGTTGTGCCACTAATTGTTTATCACGCCATTGTTGTTTTAATTTTTCATATAACACTCTTTCATGCGCCGCATGCGCATCCACCAACACTAATCCTTCTGCATTTTCTGCAAGAATATAAATATTTTTTAAATGTGCTAGGGCAAAACCCAGTGGCGGCACACCCTCTGTTGTCTCAGTTATCACATCAACAGCAACCGCATCACAAACTGTTTTTTCAAATTTATGCGGTGATACAGAAGAAGAATTGACTGCTGCAGTGTGACGAAAAATAGCAGGTAACGCATATTGTGTTGGCCGTGACGGAGGAGATTGACTCGCTGTTTGCTGCGACGCGATTGTCGCTCTTTCTATGAGATTTTGATTTTCTGCATAAAGCGGAAAGACTGTCCCACTTTCTCCTGGCGCGAGCGACGCCAATGCATCTTTCACACTCCGCCTGATAAAATCATGCACCAAGCGGCTCTCACGAAAACGGACTTCTTGTTTTGCAGGATGCACATTCACATCCACTTCTGCCGGCGGCAATGTCAGAAAAAAAACATACGCTGGATGACGATCACCGTAAAGCACATCACGATAGGCAAGACGAATAGCATGTGCCACACCACGATCACGCACAACCCGCCCATTCACATAAAAATATTGCAAATCCGTTTGTGCGCGCGTAAAAGAAGGCAACCCCATCCAGCCTCTCAATTGCAGACTCGCTGCATCTGCTTGTATTTTTACAGCGTGTTCTGCAAATGCCTTGCCACATAAATCTGCCAAACGAAATGTCTCTTCTGAGTCAGATGTGGCTGCACGATACTGTCGTAATAATCGTTGATGATGTTTTAGTGTAAAATTGACTTGCGGAAAAGATAAGGCAATACGTCGTAACGCTGCATCAATTTGATCAAACTCTGTTTTTTCTGAACGAAGAAATTTCTTACGCCCTGGTGTATTAAAAAAAAGATCTCGCACTTCAACGGTTGTTCCCACAGGATGCGCAGCGGCAGAAACTACCGGCTCGCCACCGACACCTTCTGTCTGAATTTGCCAGCCTGTTTGACCCGCCATCGCGGATAACAAAGTTAAACGCGACACAGCACTGATACTTGCCAGCGCTTCACCACGAAACCCCAATGTCGCAATGCCTTGTTCCAAATCTCGTGAATCCGTTAACTTACTGGTTGCATGACGATCTAAAGCCAGCCCTAACTCGTCTCGCGGAATACCCACACCATTATCGCGCACTTGGATTAGTGTCGAACCACCTTGTTCAATCACCACATCAATACAATCCGCGCCTGCATCCAAACTATTTTCGACTAATTCTTTCACTACCGATGCTGGCCGTTCAATCACTTCCCCTGCGGCAATCTGATTTGCCAGCAAAGAACCCAACTTAATAATTGCCGCCATACTGTTTTAACTCACTGCAGAAGGATGTTTTTTTAAAAAGTCTTGAATGCCGACATAAAGCGCGCGCGCTATTTTCGCTTGATATAGTGGATCACGTAAATGCTGCTCTTCTTGTCGACTCGATAAAAAACCCGTCTCTACCAAAATTGACGGGATATCCGGTGATTTCAATACAACAAAAGGCGCTTGTTCCACATGTCGATAATGTAAACCGCTCACATTTTTTAACTGCGACAATAATGCATGTCCCAGAAACAAACTATCTCGAATCGTCGCCGTTTGCGCCAAATCAATCATGACAGAACGCAACAAATCACTTTGATCGGGTAACGAACGAAAATCGACGCCTGCTAATTCCGAATAATTTTCTCGTCCCGCTAACCAACGCGCCGCTTCACTCGTTGCGCCATGTTGCGATAGAGCGAAAACAGAAGCCCCTTTTGCATCACGTGCAAACCAAGAATCCGCATGAATCGCCACAAATAGTGTTGCCTTGCCACGATGTGCAAGCGCAATACGGCCTCGTAAAGGGACAAAGTAATCGCCTGAACGCGTCAAAACAGCGCGCATATGCGGCGTTTGATTGATCTGACGCGCCAGCTGACGTGCAATGGCCAGTACCACCGTTTTTTCCTGAGTCCCTGCCACGCCAATTGCACCAGGATCATGGCCACCATGTCCGGGATCAATGACCACCGTGACCGTTTGTGCGACGGGTTTCGATGTTGATAAACGCGTCGGCATTTTCTTCTGCATAATCGCTATCTGTATCCGTTTACTGCCGGCAGGGGAAAGCACGCGGTACGCTGTTTTACTTGGCAAATCCAATACAATACGTAATACATTCGTATGTGGATAACCGACACGTACATTGCGAATACCCGCGGCGTCATACCCAGAATGCTGTAATGTTGTTTTCAAATGTGTATTTTTAAAATCGAGGACAATGCGTTGCGGATGTGCTAAATGAAAAATTTGCCATGCCGCTGGCTGACTGAGCACAATCGTCATTTGTACTGCCTGCCCCTTTGAAGCAAAATGCATAGACAATAAATTCGAACCGGCCGCAAACACAGCTTGCGAACTCAGCAACGCTAAAAATAAAACTAGCATCATTTTTCTAGCCATGTATTTTTAGCTCCTGCAAAATCGCCTCACCCTTTGCTGATATCGCGCGCAGTTTAATCATGCGGCTCTCCGCCACGTCTGAAAAAAATTCAATGTAGCAGTCGATATCCGAGGAAGGCAAGCAACCTGCTCCGCACTCTGGCCACTCCACCAACACGATTTTTTGCTGCAGAAAATAGTCTTTGATCCCCATATACTCAAGCTCAAGCGGATCTTTGACGCGATACAAATCAAAATGGTAAACGCAACCCACACGCGTCTCACATGGCTCAACGAGTGTATACGTCGGACTTTTCACATGCCCAGACACGCCCAACGCTCTCAGAAACCCTCGCGCAAACGTTGTTTTCCCCGCACCAAGTTCACCATATAAATAAATAAACGGTGCACTCGCTTTTTTTTCACAGATTAGAGCAAGCTGCGCAGCCAATCGTTGCATGTCGGCTTCGTGATGAACCTCTACAACGCACTCCCTCATTGTTTACCTACAGAATGCGCCCTCTCAAGATGGGCATTCATCACGGTTTTTGCCATTTGTTGCCGCACACTCACTGGTACCGTTTGCGGATTCGAAGAATAGACAATCGCATATTGGCCATCTTCTTTATTAAATACATGAAAGAGCTGCCACACGGGATGTCCGCCAATACACTCGCTTGCGGAAATCTCAAAAACAATCATGGCTCGCTCTTTTTTAATCACGTGTGAACTTGCTTTTCGACAATCATGACGCATCGCCATTTTGACATCTTGCATAGTTGCCATTGGCGCTATTTTAATGTCTCGACCAAAATTGACATAGAGGCTTTGCTCTGCGGCAGGCCCTTTCACTGTCGGCAACCATGACTGCACATACCCTCGACGATCTTGTTCTATGCCTTGTGATTTCCAACGTTGCATCAATGGTAACTGGAAGCGCACCTGATAAAGCGATTGTTGTGCATGTCTTTGCGAAGAAGCAAAATTAGCCGTTGAATGCGTGCATGCCGACAATAACAAACAAATACTTAACAAAAAAATCATCATCAATTTATTCATTGTTTATTCATCCACTCTTTATTTCTTACCTAATATTCACCAAAGGTTGTAAATAATTGACTAAGTCCATAGCAAGTAACCCACGTTCGCCTGACACAGCAGCAGCGGCATCGCCCGCTAACGCATGCAATAACACACCCATCGGGACAGCCTGATCCAATGCAATATGCTGTGCCATTAAACCGCCTATCACACCAGTCAACACATCACCCATCCCACCGCTGGCCATCCCAGGATTACCTGCTTCACAAAGAAAGAGCAATTCATTCGGTCCTGCAATCAACGTCCCCGCACCTTTTAATACCACCCAACCACCAAACCGTGACTGTAGCAACTTCACGGCCGCAACACGATCCTGTTGTACCTCTAATGTAGAAATACCCAAAAGACGTGCTGCTTCACCTGGATGCGGCGTTAATACCCAATCTGGCCTTGCCTGCGGAAAGTCAGCCAACCAATTCAATCCGTCTGCATCCACAACACATGGTAATTTTATGCCAATGACAGCATCCCAAACCATTCGACTCCATGCCAAACGGCCAAGCCCCGGGCCCAACACAACCAATGTGGCTTTTTCAAGCAGCAAAATCAGGTCTTCCGCACATGTAATCGCATGCGACATCATTTCGGGTCGTGCAAGTGCTAGCATATCTGCGTGTCGCGGATGCGTCGCCACACTCACTAAGCCTGACCCCACTCGTAATGCTGCTTCTGCCGCCATGCGCACCGCACCCCCAAACCCCGGACAGCCACCAACAACCAACACATGACCAAAATCGCCTTTGTGGGAAGCACGTGGACGTGGTGACAATATCGCCGCTAGCATCTCTTTTTGTAGCGTTTTCAATGCTGAATCCTTTTTCTTTTTTCCCAAAGCACACCACCAACTGCCGTAGCGACCAAAATCAAAACGATCAACATTAACATAGGAAAAACAGGCAGCTTATACCAATGTGATAACAACATCTTTACGCCAGTTAACATCAGAATCAATGCCACACCATACTGTATGGCTGAAAAACGTCGGGCTGCATGTGCCAATAAAAAATACAACGCTCGCAACCCAAGAATCGCAAACATGTTTGAAGTAAACACAATAAATGGATCCAGCGTAATCGCAAAAATCGCAGGAATGCTATCTAAAGCAAAAACGAGGTCACTGATTTCCACCATCACTAATGCAATAAAAAGTGGCGTCATGTACCAATACTTACCCATACGCACAAAAAAATGTTCTTCATGTAATGTATCTGTCACATGAAAAAGCTTTTTGATCCAGCGCACGACAACGTTTTTTGATACATCGACATGTTCATCCTCTGTTTTCATAAACAGCATTTTGCCGCCACTCCAAATAAGAAATGCCGCAAAAAAATACAATAACCACTGAAACTTTGAAATTAACCAAACACCTGCAAAAATCATGCAAAAACGCATGATTAATGCCCCTATCACGCCATATAACAAAACACGTCGTTGCAACATCAAAGGAATCGCAAGAGACTTAAAAATCATTAAAATCACAAACATATTGTCAACAGAAAGCGATTTCTCTATCAAATAACCCGCCAGAAACTCCAGTGCCTTCTGTTTTGCAATCGTTGGCCCTTCGATAGGAATCAAGTGCCGCCAGAGAAAAAAGTTAAAAATAAAAGCGCATGAAATCCAGATACCTGTCCAAAGCAGTGCAGCTCGAGCAGAAACGACCTTTGCGCCGCGTCCACCAACAAGAAAAAGATCGATACCAAAAACAACAAAAAATAAGGCAATAAAGATTGACCAGAGCCAGCCATCTGCGATGGAATGCATCACAATAAAAACTCCCGACGAAAGAAATAAATGGAAAATACCTTACCTAAAAATGCGCTAAACTTTGTCAATGATATCAAACACTGGGGTGAGATGCTGGGCTTTCAACAAATAGGCATCACCGATATTGATCTCAGTCACTATGAGCCCCATTTTTTAGCATGGCTTGCGCGCAAATTTCACGGCAAAATGCACTACATGGAAAAATATGGCACAACGCGCTTTCGACCCGCAGAGTTAATCCCCGGGACCGTGCGGATTATTTCTGTACGCATGAACTACCTGCCACCGAACACAGATAGCATCAACGTATTAGCAAATCCGCACTTAGCTTATGTGTCACGCTACACCCTTGGACGGGATTATCATAAATTAATGCGCAAACGCTTAGCACAGCTTGCTAATAAAATTAAACACCAAGCAGACACAGATGGGCATGTGAATTGCCGTGTTTTCACCGACAGTGCACCCGTTGCGGAAAAACCCCTTGCAGAAAAAGCAGGACTCGGCTGGATAGGCAAACATACCAACCTCATTCATCGCCAAGCAGGCTCGTGGTTTTTTATTGGTGAAATATTTACTGACCTGCCCTTACCAATTGATCAGATTACGCCGAAAAATCATTGCGGCACGTGTCGCACTTGCATCACCGTCTGTCCAACACAGGCGATTGTTGCACCCTATCAACTCGATGCCCGACGCTGTATTTCCTATCTCACTATTGAACTGCGTGAAGCCATTCCCGTTGAACTACGCCCGCTGATTGGTAACCGGATTTACGGCTGTGATGACTGTCAACTCTTCTGTCCATGGAATCGATTCGCAAAATTTACCGCAGAAGATGCCTTCCACCCACGCCATCGCCTTGAAAAAGCAACGCTACTTGAGCTCTTTGCATGGTGTGAGAAAGACTTTTTAACTTATACAGAAGGGTCTGCGATTCGGCGCATTGGTTATGACTGTTGGTTACGCAATATTGCCGTTGCACTCGGTAATGCGCCTGCTGATCCGCTGATATTACAAGCCCTGTTAGCAAAAAAAGACCATCCATCAGAATTAGTCCGAGAACATGTGATATGGGCTATCGAACAACAAACCCAAGCATCTCAAACGTCATAGCGCAGTGTGAGGTGTTTTTTGTATCAGCTCAGTGGGAGTCTTGCTTGACGACTTGACTGACCGCAACAGCCAAACAGCTAACTGCATCTTACTGATAAAAGTACGCTTCATGAAATCAGAAAGGGCTTGGCTTTGATCACTTGCAACAGCCGATGGGCGACTGCTATGCAGTCAAGTCGTCAAGCAAGACCCCCACTAAGCTGATACAACTGCCAAACAGCAAGCGATTAATCTCAAACATCCACAGCAATACGGAAAAAATGATCACGGTAATATTTTAATTCTTCGATCGACTCCAAAATATCTTCACGCGCTAAATGTTTTGCTTCTTTTTGCAGTCCGCTATAAATACGCGGCGCCCAACGTAAAGCTAATTCTTTGACCGTACTGACATCTAATAAACGATAATGAAAATATTGCTCAAGTTCAGCCATGTAGCGTCGTAAAAAACGCCGATCTTGATGCACACTATTCCCACATAATGGCGACTTACCTGGCGCAACATATTTCTTAATAAACGCCAATGTTTGTAGCTCGGCTTCTCTTTCTGTGACCAGACTCTCTCGCACACGCTGCACAAGACCAGATGCATTATGGTGTGAGGTATTCCAGTTATCCATTTTCGCTAACAATGCATCGGACTGATGAATAGCAAACACTGGCCCCTCTGCCACGATATTCAACTGTGAATCCGTCACAATCGTTGCAATTTCAATGATACGTTCTTGCTCAGGATCGAGCCCTGTCATTTCCATGTCGATCCAAACAAGATTCCCTGCACTCACTGTGGTGTGATTCACGGCATCATCCAAACAAATAAAAATAAAATAATTAATGCAAGGGATTCTAACAGCCCCGCTCTCATATTAGAATCACACAGAATTTAAAAACGAGGACGCTTGTGTCTATTCATTTGACCGCCGCATTTTTCTCCTATTTGATCATTCTATTAGCGATACTTGCTGCCTATTGCTGCGGCTCACTGTCTTCTGCCATCTTGATTTCCAAAGCAATGGGCCTCACTGACCCACGTACAGCAGGATCAGGCAATCCAGGAGCTACCAATGTCTTACGGCTTGGTGGCAAAAAAGCGGCGGCAGCTGTTTTAATTGGCGATATTCTCAAAGGTTGGTTACCTGTCATCCTCGCAAAACTACTCGGGCTCAGCACACTGAGTGTAGGCCTTGTCGCACTCGCTGCATTCTTAGGGCACCTTTACCCGCTGTTTTTCCGATTCCAAGGTGGCAAAGGTGTTGCGACCGCTTTTGGTTGTCTGACTGGATTTTCTCCCGCGCTCGGGCTTGCCTTAATCGGCACGTGGGTCTGCACGGCGCTCGTATTTCGTTACTCTTCGCTGGCTGCGCTCGTCACCGCTGCACTGGCACCTTTCTTTTCCGCCTATTTTACCAATCCAACCATGACACTGATCACTTGCATCATGAGTGTGTTATTGATTTTTCGCCACAAGAAAAATATTTATAACTTGCTGCATAAAAAAGAAAGCCGTATCGGCGAGAAAAAAACGTCATCTTCGTAATTGATCAGTGTGAGTGTGTTTTTTTGCTTAACTAACCGTAATTGCCCAACAGCAAACTGCATTTTACTGATAAAAATACGCTTCATGTCATCAGGAAGGGCATGGCTTTGATCACTTTCAACAGCCGATGGACAACTGATCGATTACTAATCTTCACACTCACGAGCATAAAGAAATAGCTGTTAATGGCCAGCGCGGATAAATAGCAACCTGCATCCCAGCGCGTTCGCCGGCAAGTAACCGCTGACAGCCTACATAGGCAATCATCGCACCATTGTCTGTACAAAATTCAGGCCGCGCAAAACAAGCACGCCCACCTATTTCTGCAGCCATCCTTGTTAACGCCGTTCGCAAAGCAATATTTGCACTCACACCACCAGCGACGACCAGCGTATTCCAGCCTGTCGCACGCAACGCCCGCCGACACTTAATGATTAACGTCTCAATGACAGCATCTTGAAAGGCGCGCGCAATGGCGGCGAGTGTTACAGAATCTTGCCCCTGCTGACGAATTGTATTCGCTGCAAATGTTTTTAACCCACTAAAACTAAAATCCATTCCTGGACGTGCCACCATCGGGCGCGGAAAATGAAATCGCGTCGGATCGCCTGTCGCTGCTAATTGCTCTAATGCTGCACCCCCAGGATAGCCTAACCCTAGTAACTTGGCTGTTTTATCAAAAGCCTCACCTACCGCGTCATCGACCGATTCACCCAGTAACTGATATTCCCCTGGTTGCTTCACACTCACTAATTGCGTATGCCCTCCTGAAACCAGCAACGCAACAAATGGAAACGCGGGCGGCTCAGGTTCTAACATTGGCGCCAACAGATGCCCTTCCATATGATGCACACCTACCGCCGGAATCCCCAGACCGTATGCAAGGCTACGCCCCGTCATTGCGCCAACCAACAACGCGCCCGCCAATCCTGGACCTGCGGTATATGCAATACCCTCTAACTCACGTAAGGACATGTCAGCTTCTTGCAGCACATTTTTGATCAAGGGCAACACTTTTTTTATATGATCTCTTGATGCTAGTTCAGGGACCACACCGCCATAATTGGCATGCATTGTCGCTTGACTGTGTATTTTATGTGCAACTAAACCCTTTTCTGCATCATAAATAGCAATGCCGGTTTCATCACATGACGTTTCTATACCCAAAACACGCATCAAACTGTCACCTTTTGTAACTTTTGATTGATTTCAATTTGCATGACCTAGTAGAATTTGGCCTTCTTTTGTAGGGTCGCCAGATTATAGCAGTTCATTTACGGAGTCGAGTGTCAGACATGCCAAGTGTACGCGTAAAAGAGAATGAAAATTTTGAAGTTAGCCTGCGCCGTTTTAAGCGCTTATGTGAAAAAGCCAGTATCCTGTCTGACCTAAGACGGCATGAGTTTTATGAAAAGCCAACTTGGAAGCGGAAACGGAAAAAGGCTTCTGCCATTAAGCGTTATCAGAAAAAATTGATGCGCGAACAAGTTGCAGCGGATAAAGATCGTCGTAAGTAAGCCTTAAAGCTACTCTCTTCTTGGAGCAACGAAACCATGAGCACACTCAGGGAACGCATCCATGACGACGTGAAAAGTGCGATGCGTGCCGGCGAAAAAGAAAAGCTGGCAACGCTGCGCTTGATCACGGCTGCCATTAAACAGCGTGAAGTCGATGATCGCATTGCGCTGAATAACCAGTTATTAAACGATGAACAAGTGCTTGCTGTTCTCGATAAAATGGTTAAACAGCGTCGTGAGTCTATCGCGCAATATGAAGCAGGCAACCGCCCTGATCTTGCAGAAAAAGAAATCATCGAAATTCAGGTAATTCAAGCCTTTCTACCACCACAGCTCTCAGAAACAGAAATCGCTCAGCTTATTGATGCAGCCATCAAAGAAGCCGGCGCCACCTCTGCACGCGACATGGGGAAAGTCATGGGAATACTCAAACCCCGACTGCAAGGCCGCGCGGATATTGGCGTCGTCAGCAGTAAAATCAAAGCACGTTTAGCGCCTCCTGCTTGATTTCATCTTCTCTCTTTCATAAGTGTTATTGTAATAGATCAGTGGGGGTATTGTTTGACGACTTGACTGCATATCAGTTGCCCATCAGCTGTTGCAAGTGATCAAAGCTATGCCCTTTCTGATTACATGAAGCATACTTTATCAGTAAAATGCAGTTTGCTGTTTGGCAGTTGCGGTCAGTCAAGTCGTCAAACAATACCCCCACTGATCTATTGCGTGTTATTTTTATTTTTACAGCCATTCACCTACGTGAATGGCTACACATCCCTTCTCGAAAGGGATACAGTATGCGCATGTCAGAACGTATCCCTCGCGAATTTATACAAGAATTACTCAGTCGTATCGATATCGTCGAACTGATTGACGGCCGCATGCCGTTACAAAAAAAATCCGGGAACAACTATTTTGCTTGCTGCCCCTTTCACACGGAAAAATCTGCTTCATTTTCTGTAAGCCAAAACAAACAGTTTTTTCACTGTTTTGGATGTGGCGCTCATGGCAATAGCATTGATTTCTTAATGCAATATGACCGACTCTCTTTTCCCGAGGCCGTTGAAGCCCTCGCAAAACTTGCCGGCATCCCCGTCCCACGTGATACGTCGCCAAAAAACAATGAAAAACAGCCTGCAACAGACCTTTATGTACTCATGGAAGAAGTCACCCACTTTTATCAACGCCTATTACGAACCGCGCCCGTAGCAATTAACTACCTTAAAAAGCGCGGCCTGACAGGTGCAATTGCCAAAGAATTTAGCATTGGGTATACCCCTGCTGGCTGGGAAACATTGACACGCGCCCTTGGCAAGACACCTGAAAAATGCCAGCTATTACACGAAGCAGGCATGCTGATTAAAAAAGAGGATGGACGTTACTACGATCGCTTTCGCGAAAGAATTTTATTTCCTATTCGTGATCGACGCGGACGCACGATTGGATTTGGCGGGCGTATCCTCGAAACAGGTGAACCCAAATACCTTAACTCACCTGAAACCCCGCTGTTCCATAAGGGACAAGAACTTTACGGTCTATATCATGCACAAAAAGCAAACCGGCAATTGCCGCGAGTGGTAATTGTGGAAGGCTACATGGATGTGATTGCCCTATTTCAACATGGCATTACCTATGCTGTAGCCACATTAGGCACTGCCACAACAGCCTCGCACTTAACGCGTCTTTTTCGCTACACATCAGAGATTGTTTTTTGTTTTGATGGCGACACAGCCGGTCGCACCGCCGCATTCCGTGCACTGCAAACAGCCCTACCCCTGATGCAAGATGGACGACAAATTCGTTTTATGTTTCTACCTGATGGTGAAGACCCCGACACGCTCATTCGCAAAACAAGCCAAACACATTTTGCAACACTGATTGATACAGCGCCTTCACTATCGCAATTTTTTTTCCAATGGTTGGCAACAGAAGCCAATCCAACAAATCTAGACGGCAGAGCTCGATTCGCGAGCCTTGCAATGGAGCACATTCAATCGATTCCTGAAGGTATTTTTCGCCAAATGATGCTCGATGAACTGGCTAAACGCACACACATGAATCCAACGCAACTAACGCAAACAAAAAACACGCCACCGCCCTTATCAAAAAACAGCACAACACAACAAAACACACAACGCGCCTCACCATTACATTTAGTGATCATGCTACTTATCCAACAACCGTACCTTGTGCAGCATATTCAAGCGCCTTTACCCAATACAGACACAAGGGGATTAAATTTGCTTCGCACTTTAGTCGCGTACATACAAAAAAAACCAACCATGACAACAGGCGAATTACTCGAACGCTTTCGTGAGCAACCAGAAGAAAAACTATTAGCCAAACTCGCCTGCAAGCCTCACATGATTCCAACAGCAGGTATTGAAAAAGAATTTTTAGGCGCTCTCGAGAAATTACATATTGCAGAAAAAAAACGCCTCATTGATACCCTGTTAGCACGCGCCAGTGCAAACACGCTCACCATCACTGAGAAACAACAGTTAAGTAGTTTGATACAACAAAAAACAGACTATGCAGCGAAGCAAAAGAATCCTGATGACCTGAGCAGTGACAATCTAATCAAATAGACTATCTAGAGCAATAAAACATCCATCTTTCCGAAAATCTTACTGGTTCAAGAAGCAAACAGTCGGTATAATTAAAGGTCGTTTGTTCTCCAACATGATACAGGCTATCGACCTTTATGGATCAGGAAAATCAGCGATCACGCTTAAAAGAACTCATTGCCCTTGGCAAAGAGCAAGGTTATGTCACGTCTAGCGCCATTAATGACTACCTCCCCACCGATATCGACTCTGAACAAATAGAAGAAATTGTCAGTATGATCAACGACATGGGCATCCGTGTGGTTGAAGTTGCGCCTGACGCAGAAGAGTTGTTACTCGCCGACAATGAAGCAACCGATGAAGTTGCCGCGGAAGAAGTCGCGACGGCATTAGCGTCTGTTGACAGTGAATTTGGCAGAACGACCGACCCTGTCCGCATGTACATGCGCGAAATGGGTAGCGTTGAACTCCTCTCACGCGAAGGCGAGATTGCTATCGCAAAACGCATCGAGGAAGGCGTCAATCAAATGCTGGCAACCCTTGCAGGACAGCCACAGATGATTGCCGAGGTCCTCTCGGAATATGATCGATTTGAAAAAGGCGAGGCACGACTCGCTGAAATCATCAGTGGTTATGTCGAACCAATACCAACTGAAGAAGAAATTGCCATCAGCAAAGCCGCTGCAGAAGCTGCGTTGCAGAAAGAAGATGAAGATACCGATGTGGAAGATGAAGAAGGCGATGGTGATGGTGGCGGCTTCGAAGAAGAATCCGGCCCCGACCCTGAAGTGGCGCGCGTCCGGTTTGCCGAGCTACGCGAACTGTATGAAGCAGCTGTTGCTGCAGAGAAAAAACATGGCCTAACACATAAGAAAACCATTGCTGCACGCGAAGCCTTAGCCAAATGTTTTATGGACATCAAACTTGCAGCGCGTCAATTCAACAAGCTGTCACGTAAAATGCGCATGCTGCTCGATGAAATTCGCACGCAAGAACGTCACATCATGACACTGTGCGTCAATAAAGCAAAAATGCCGCGCAAAGTCTTCATTAATGCTTTCTTAAATAATGAAACGAATGCCGACTGGTTTAAATTGGCTAGCCACCGCGGCAAACCATATTACAATGAAGTAAAACGCTTACTGCCAGAAATGCAACGCGCGCAAAAGAAGCTCATTTCTCTGGAAGAGCAAATGAAAATGTCGATTCCTGTGATCAAGGAAGTCAATCGACGCATGTCTATTGGTGAAGCAAAAGCACGCCGCGCGAAAAAAGAAATGGTCGAAGCAAATTTACGTCTGGTCATTTCGATCGCCAAAAAATACACCAATCGTGGTCTACAATTTCTTGATTTAATCCAAGAAGGCAACATTGGTTTGATGAAAGCCGTTGATAAATTCGAATATCAACGCGGCTATAAATTTTCGACGTATGCAACATGGTGGATTCGCCAAGCCATCACCCGATCGATTGCTGACCAAGCACGCACCATTCGTATTCCGGTGCACATGATTGAAACCATTAACAAACTGAATCGTATTTCTCGGCAAATTCTGCAAGAAACCGGACTTGAACCGACCGCAGAAGAACTTGGCAAACGCATGGATCTTCCGGAAGAAAAAATCCGCAAGGTACTCAAAATTGCCAAAGAACCGATTTCAATGGAAACACCGATTGGTGACGATGAAGACTCTCATTTAGGGGATTTCATTGAAGACACCAACATTGAATCACCGATTGATGCGGCAACTGGCAGTGGTTTACACGAAGCGACGCAAAAAATTCTTGCCTCATTGACACCACGTGAAGCAAAAGTATTGCGCATGCGCTTTGGTATCAACATGAATACCGACCATACATTGGAAGAAGTCGGCAAGCAGTTTGATGTGACACGTGAGCGTATTCGCCAGATCGAAGCAAAAGCGTTACGTAAATTACGTCACCCTTCGCGTTCCGAGCAATTACGGAGTTTCCTCGAAGACCAAGAGTGAGTACAATACGCTACGTTTTTTGGTGATGATTTAAAAAAAAGGGCCTATAGCTCAGTTGGTTAGAGCAGGAGACTCATAATCTCTTGGTCCCAGGTTCGAGTCCTGGTGGGCCCATTGATATTCTTACAAGGAAAATAAAAAGTGAAATCAGCTAGCATTATCACTGAGCCAAGTCTGCTGGATGCTATTGGCAAACTTTGGATGGCATCACAGCTTGTATCTGTCAATTTAAAAAAAGAATTAGAAAAAAAAATTGCTCAAGAAAAAGACGCACAAAATCTTATAGAGCAAATAAAAAAACCCTTGTTACAGTACATTGAAATAGTGAATCTCTATCTTTATTTGAAAGAATTAGCAGAAACAAAAAGAGTGTCTCCATCTGTACTCCCCCTCCCTAGCTGTCCATGTAGCAAAGAATTTTTACTAGAACTTAATAAACAACTTGATACTTATTCTGCACATTTCAGCGAAACAATTCGAAACATAAATGAATCATGTTCCTCCCCTGAATACACTGGCTCGCCAAGCTGGGAAATTGTTAAAGAATACAGCAATGACGAATTGACGTTATGGTCAAAACAAAATACTGAGTATTTAGAAAATATAAAAAAAGAGGCTGACCTTCGAGAAAAAAACATTGGTCAATTTCTTTCAGATATTAAATCATTGAGTATCGAAATCACAAAACTAAGTACGCCACTACAAGAAACTGCAAACAAGCTTGTTTTATTTAACACAAAACTTCAGGAAATTCTTGCTCAACAGAAAAATCCTGCACCTGCAGTTGAAACTAAAGAAGAAAAAAAAGAGCAAGCAAGCGTCAAGACGCCACTTTTACCAAAGGGCACAATGTTTAATCCATTTCAGGAAAAAACACCACCTATTACAGAACCAGCAACTAAAAAAACTAATCATCGTTGTTGCATAATTTAATTAGTCGAACATGAAAAACACAAATTGCTTATAAAAATCAAAATAAAATGATTTTTTAATTTTTTATTCTGCAAACAATCGACTTTTTTGGCAGCAATTTCTTGCAGAACAGCATTTGAAAAGGAAAGAAAAACAGCGCGCCCACATCGTTATTCTGCGCGTAAGCTCGGTGCGCTTACTGTAGCAAACGCAACATCCAATCCTGTCATGCCAGTACGTTTTTAGCTGGCATCCAGAAAATGATAGATAAATAAAGAGACCGTATACCGCGCATAAACCGCGGGATGACAAGATTTTTTATAGTTAGTTTTTTATCAAAAACCAAATTTAAGATAGAAAAAATATCAAGTTATATGAGATAGCCCTGCTCTCACGGCCTATTTTTAACCTAACCATATGATTATATTATAAAAACATGATTTTTCTTATCTTGCTGATTATACAAGACTTTTTTTTAAAAAATCATAACTTATTGATTTAATTATAAAATAATTACATTTTCTCAAAACAAGCCCATAACCTCAAATCGGCGCCTGAAAAATTCGATCAATACTCTCTTGCAAACTCTTGAGTGAATAACGCTGTAATAAATAATTACGTACACGCGATGAAAACACCGATTTCACAAACATATGTTTCGCCAAACTACGAGAATCTTCTTGTGCTGTCTCCACACGTGGCTGACGTCGTTTTTGATAAATAGAAAGCGCCCAATCAAGTCGATAGACATCAATACGCATTAACTCATCCGCTAAGACTGCCGCAGATTCCATCGCCATTGATGCCCCAGCATCGGACGTTGGTAAAAAGCCTACCGCCGCATCACCCACTAAAACAATCCGTTTTTTATACCAAAGTTGACTACGCACATCTGACAATGGCCAATAGGTCATATCCGAATGCTCATCTTGCGGAATTTGCTCAAATACCACCGGATACGGTTTCACTAAACCCGACATTAACTGACGAATATTGCTGCGCAGCCCCGGATAAGGCGTCGTTTTCCCTTTCTCTGTTGGTGAAATCGCAAACGCACCGAATCGATACTCTGTTGGATAAACACCCAACATGTGGCCCGCACCCCAAAACTCCATCGCAGTCCCAGCTTGTAACTTGGGATCATCTGTCCACCAAAGCCACCCGCCCCACCCTGTATCAAAATAACTATATTCATCGGGCGTCCAAACCAACCGGCGCACCTCAGAATGCAGCCCATCTGCACCGACCACTAAATCGTATTCCCCGGTTGTACCATCAGACATGACAACTTCAACGGTATCGCCTTTTTGTTCCAACGAACGCACAGACACACCCATCTTAATTGGTAATCCAGCACAACCCTCCATCAAGACTGAGAGCAATGTCCCGCGCGTACAAGAACGATTAGGGCCATATGGCGCAAAAACTTGGCGCAAAGAAAACTCATGGATGACATTTCCCAACCCATTACACATTGTGTAATTATCTGAGGGCACACTTCGCTCTAAAAATAGGTCCATTAAACCCAAGCCATACAAAATACGACTTCCTAAAGGATAGATACCCAGCATATACCCTGGGTGAAAAATAGTTTCTTGTTTTTCAATAAGATGCGGCTCGAATCCGCGCTGCTTCAATAATGCCGCTAATGTGAGCCCCGCCACACCTGCTCCCACAATCAAAATACGCATGGGAAGTCCTTTTGATGATTTTATAAATAGATTATACCCCGTAAAAAGCTTTGGCACTTACCATTCCCGTCTCACTGGCCTAAGGTTTTATGCGGAATACACATTTTGTACAAAAAATATTGCTATAATGGTCCCATGCAGCTTAATAACCTACCCAACGGAAGGAAGCCTGTCATGAAGATGCAAAAACGAAGCTCGATGATCTTATCCAGCTGTGTCGGTGCACTTTTCTGCATGGTCATGGCAAGCACTGTCTACGCCGGGTGTGCAAACAATTCTTGCGGCTACAGCCGTTCAACACAGCATAACTGCTACAAGGGTGGACACTGCGAACAACAAATGACCGATAGCTGCCACTGCACCGACCCGGCTTGCGATTCTTATAATCCATGTGTTGATCGCGCTCGCTGCTGTAAAACGTTTGGTAATGTTGGTGCAATCAAGCCAATGGCGCCAAATTAAAATTAATTTTAAATTATTTTAAATTATTTTAAATTAAATATATCTTGAACACTCACTAACAAACAGGTGAACCACTATGGCAAACTTTTTATCCTCCAAACAAACTGAAGAAATTCTTGAACAATTGCTCGAAAAAATGGGTTTGTTTGGTGAAAAGAAAGACGCTGTACTCACACAACTCCAAGCTTTATTAACAGAAAAATTTAACGATAATATTCCTACAGATATTTTGAGCAACCCACTTGCACGCAAAGAACTCATTTTGCTTGCTACGACCATTCAATTAGAACAACATTTTACTAGCAATCCAGCAATGAAATCCGAGTTCAATGCCAAAGCACTGATTGGCAAACTTTTCCTAGATTTAGAAGCAAGAAAGCACTACAGCTCAGATGAAAAACACGAACAAGAAAAATTAGAAAAGAAAATTGATCACTACCTCCTTACAGCGACTGCCTGCCTACCTTCTGGCCCCTTAATGAAATTATTATTGGAAGGCCCTAAACCGCAAGGCAAAAAAACCGATACGGTGACCGAGCAAAAAACCATTGCTTTGGAAGATTACGAAGAAAAACAACGCGTCATTGCAAATTTACTGCTCGCGGAATTAGCGGACTGGATTCACGTTAATTTATATGGCATCACTAAAGATGGACGCGCCATCGCAGATCCAGTGCTAGAAACCGACAGTCGCGGCATTCCAGAACAACCAGGCGCCAGACAAAGTGGTTTAGTGGCTGGCATTATTTCTTTATTGGATGAAATGAGTGATGAGAAACGAACTGATTTACAAAAAAATTTAGAAATAAAAGAAATGACGATCTCTGATATGGTTTCAGAATTTGCTGACCCAGCCAATCGATTAGCAAAATCATTACAATCACCGCAATTAAAAGCATATTAATCATCTAACTACTGATGAGATATATTAGCCTTAACATCTGACCTGATAGTCGCTCTAAAAAAACAGCACTGTCAGATCAGATTGCGGTTAATTAACAAGATCAAGATTTATACCCATTTATCATGAATTTTGTAACTTCTTTTATTTTTTTTTCATTCGCATCTTCTTTTGTCGACTTACTTTCTTCTTCAGTCTTCTTTTTATTTTTCGCAAATAAACCATTTCGCACATACCCAGAAGTAGGTAACGGCAAGTGACAGCTTCGTAGGTTCGCCGCTATTTCATCTTTAATAAACTTTTCAGCACGCGAAATAATGTCTTTTGAAAGGGTGCAATATAAATTCATCCTATATTCAAGGATATGATAACTTCCAAATTTATTGTAAAAAGAGAAAAAATATTCCCCTTCATATCTTTTTTTATTGAAAAACCGTTCAACACAGACTGCTGCTATAATCCTCTCAGAAGGTATACATTTTGCAATGATTTCATGCGCATACATAAAAGATGCAAAATAAAGAGAAGAATACGCTTGTTCATTAAAGAAATCCCAACGTACTCTTTCATCTAACGTCCTGACACAACCATGCGTATGCACATCAAAAATTTCATCTGGAGCATACACATACACCCAAGTTTTATTTATGCTCGAATGAAATGGAAACAATGCTGCTGAGAGAAAACGGGAACTACCTGCTACAACGCCATCTTGTGTTTCAAAAAGTGATGATACAATAAGTTTATCAGGAATAAGTTTCTTAGGGAAAAAACCATTTTCAAATATATTATAAAGCCCATCTGGATTTCGATTATCTCCTCGAAAACACAATAAATTTTCCACTTTTTGCCATTTGATTTCATCAATTTTTAAACTATCTTTCGGATAAGCAAGTGGCGCAAACTGCACATCCCAAGCAATGATTTTATCTATTTTATCAACTAAACTGTTAATTTGGTCTGGAAAATCCGGCGCTAATTTTTGTTGATGCATAAAATGCGATATTTCCGCTAATAATTCAGCAGCATCTTCATCATTAGAAATATCTTTTTTCATTTCTATTAAATTAGCTAAAGCAATTTTTAGTTCTGATACGTTTTTTTCATCTAATAATTTATTTTCATTTTTATTTTTAATATAACTTTCAACTTCATTTATAATTAGTTCGATTTTTTCAATATTAGACCGCGATAGCACTGTATGCTCCATTTACATAATTAAGCCATTAAGCTAGCATCAAAAATATCTTGTTTTTTTTCTAGCAGCCTTATAACTACTATCTTTCGCATCATCTATAGTCATTTTATTTTTCCGAAATAAACTATTTCGCACATACCCAGAAGCAGGTAACGGCAAGTGACAGCTTCGTAGGTTCGCCGCTATTTCATCTTTAATAAACTTTTCAGCACGCGAAATAATGTCTACTGGAAGAGTACAATTTGGGTTCATTTTATACCCAAGAATATGATAGTTTCTGATACCATTATAAAAATTAAAAATCTCTTTTTTATATTCTTGTCCATCACTAAATCGTTGAATATTGACTGCTGCAATAATCCTTGTTGGTGGAACGCATCTTGTAATGATCTCATGCACATACATATACGCAGCAAAATTAGACGATAAATCTTTTTTTGCATTATCAGGATTTAGATGCACCCAGTTACTCCATAACCTAACGCAACCATGTTGATGCACATTAAAAATTTCTTCCGGAGCATATATATAAACCCACACTTTTTTAACAATAGAAAAAAAAGGAAACAATGCTGCAGCAAGAAAACGGGAGCTCCCCTGCACGACGCCATCTTGCGTAATAAAAGGTGATGATACGATAATCTCATTAAAATTATTTTTTTTGGGAATAAATCCATTCTTAAATATATTACGATACTTACCTGGATCTCGGAAATCCCCACGAAAACACAACAAACTTTCAACCTTTTCCCATTTAATTTCATCGATTGTCAGCGTATCTTTCGGATAAGCAAGTGGCGCAAACTGCACATCCCAAGCAATGATTTCATGTATTTGATCGACCAAATGATTAATTTCATCTGGAAAATCCGGCGCTAATTTTTGTTGATGCATAAAATGCGATATTTCCGCTAATAATTCAGCAGCATCTTCATCATTAGAAATATCTTTTTTCATTTCTATTAAATTAGCTAAAGCAATTTTTAGTTCTGATACGTTTTTTTCATCTAATAATTTATTTTCATTTTCATTTTTAATAAAACTTTCAACTTCATTTATAATCAGTTCGATTTTTTCAATATTCGATTGCGATGGCACTGCCAGCTTCCTTTAAACAATTCAATGATCATGTTTTATGTGAAAATTTATCTTTTCTTTGGTAAAAGTAGAGCATGCGGCACTTCCTCTAATGCCTTGCGTAACTCATAATGCGGCTCATCTTCTGCAACCACTTCATGCGGATATATAACCAACGGATTAGTAGTACATTTAAAAAAATGTGCTGCGCCCCCAAAGACAAATGTCTTCTTTGGTAAATTTTTTCTTGCCATCATTTTGTCTTGTAAAAAACGATTTCGTGCTTTAATAACAGTGCTAGAATATTCTTTACTAGAGAAACATTCATTTCCCTTCTCGAATGAAATAAACCTTTGTTGATTACAAAATTGAAGCATTTTTTGCGCCGCAGAAAGTGCTTGTGGATCTTCCCAACCTATGCAATTGATTGCTGGGCTAAAATTAAAGTATACAGCGCATGAATTTTCTTTCGTCTGTTTAGCAACATACATCAGAGAAAATGATTGAGATATACAAGCATCATAACAATTAAATTTTATCGTAACAGATTCAAAGAAGACCGAATCCTCCGGCTCACTTAATGCATCAACAAAATCTGCCTTTAATTGATGATGCAAGCTTATATTATGATTTTCACCAAAAAAATAAAATTTCACATCATCAAAAGAAGGTACATTTTTAACAACATCATATTCTTTTAGTAATTTGCGGTATGTCTGCTGATTGATAGAACATGTCTCATGCCCCCATATCGCGAAATCATCTTGCTGCCGTCTCAATGGACACTGATTTAATTTTGCTAACGGCCCGGTAAATAATTTTTTCGTCTCCCCCGCCAATACTGTCTGACAAGAAAGCAAAAACACTAACGCTCGCATCGGATGCTGACAGGCATATCGCATCATAGAAAAAGCAACACTTGCACTCGTTTCTACAGCAGATTTTACTCGACCGCACCACTCAACAGTTTTCATTGATCTTTTACTCGCAAAAAACAAAATGATTCAGAGCTTAACAAAGATGCAAAAACATATCAAATGATATAAAAATGCTCGAAAAAACAAGTGGCAAATTTATGTCTCACGGCGTTTTTAGTATAAAAAATAGTAAAATCAACAAGATACGGATATATGCTATCTTGTTGATTTTACTATATTTTTGCTTAAAATAACCGCAACTTATTGAAAGTATTAATATTTTTTAAGTGTCTACTTCAATCATCCTGCGCTTCCTTCCTATCGTCCTCGCCTTCTTCTTCCTCATCTTCAGGCAGATAACCATCCGTCTGCATATTCCACAAGGTCGCAAATTGTCCACCTAATGCAAGCAACTCCTCGTGCGAACCTTCCTCAATAATACGTCCTTTATGGAAGACCAAAATACGATCCATATCCGCCAACGTCGACAAACGGTGCGCGACAACAATCGTCGTACGACCTTGCATCAACAAATGTAAACTCTCTTGAATTAATTTTTCAGTCACCGAATCCAGTGCCGACGTCGCTTCATCCAACATTAAAATCGGTGCATTTTTTAAAATAGCACGCGCGATGGCAATCCGTTGACGTTGACCACCCGACAATTTCACACCACGCTCACCCACTAACGCTTGATATTTACCATCCATTTTTTCGATAAATTCATGACAATGTGCAAGTTGCGAGGCATGGATCACTTCTTCATCCGTCGCATCCAAACGACCATAACGAATATTTTCCATCAAAGTACGATGAAATAACGAAGGATCTTGCGGAATCATCGCAATCTGTGAATGCAATGAATCTTGTGTAACATCTGCAATATTTTGTCCGTCAATTAAAATACGGCCACTTTGTAAATCATAAAAACGTAATGCTAAATTCACAAAGGTTGTTTTACCCGAACCGGACGAACCCACCAAACCGACTTTTTCACCCGGATGAATCACCACATTTAAATCTTGAAACACCGCTTGCTTATTTTTTTGATAGGCAAAATGCACATGTTCAAAACGAATCTCACCACGCCCCACCAACAAGGGTCGCGCATTTGGTTTATCGACAATATCATGCGCTTTTTTAACAAGTGTTAATGCATCGGCTGTGGCACCGACCTCACGCGTAAACACGCTTAATTGAAACGTGATAAACCAAATCCACCCCAACAACCAAAACGATTGCATGGAAATTTGCGTGAAATCACCAATCGTGACCCAACGATGCGCCCAACCATAGAGCAACGCATACAGCACGCCAAATACCAAAAACATTCCATTTAAACCCAAGCCAACGCGCATGACTTCCGCAAGCCACATCGCTTTTTTAGATTTATCAATTTCTTCTTTTTGAAACTTTTTCAAATACGTTGACTCATAATCTCCGCGCGCAAATAAACGTACGCTCAACATATTCGACAACACATCGACAATCTTGCCACTTAAATTCGATACAGATCGCGAATGCACTTCCCACAGTTCGTTGCCGTAGCGTAAGAAAATAAAATTTAATCCTAAATGAATAAATAACCAGACTGCTAAAATCACGGCAAAAATAGGCCGTGTCATCCACATCATCACTAACACAATGAGTGTGCCCGTTGCTGCCGTCGCAAATTGCAAACAAATCACTTCCATAATGTTTTGACAACTTTTTGGTAAGTCAGCCAGTTTCGTTGCAATATTTCCGGAGAATTGACTAGAGAAATATTCGTGTGAATGCGATTTCACATAAGAAAATACCGCTTCCCGAATATTCGCGCGAAATAAAGGAAACGTATAAATTTGTAAAATACCTTGCACGCGCATACAAATTTCTGCGCCACCCCAAAATAACGCTAACATGATCAAAGGGGACGCCGCCGCCGCATAAATACCTGCCGTATTGCCATGAAACGATTGCACGACATTAATCACACGTTTTAAAAAATAAGGAAAAACGGCATCACTCACCGCCCACATAATAAAACACAGGATAATCACGGAAAAACGAACTTTTTGCTGTCGTACAAAATAATAAATAAATCGAAACGGTGTAACCGGCAACTGTTTCTGCATAATGCAACCTGCTACTGATCACCAAATAAAACGTTAATCCAACCGAACATCAGGCCGAAAAAGAAGACCCGCAACCACATGTGGTTTTTGCATTCGGATTCCTAATAATAAATTGCTCACCTTCAATATCTTCACGATAATCAATTTCAGAACCTTCTAAATATTGCAAGCTAATTGGATCCACAATCAATGTGACCTGCTGCTCTGCAACATTCTGCGTATCTTGGCAAGTTGCTGGCACTGACCGCGTGACAAGATGATCATGCGCTTTGACTGCTTCTTCAAACGCAAAACCATATTGAAACCCAGAACAGCCGCCACCAATCACATAAACACGCAATTTCAATTGAAAATTTTCTTCTTCTTGCATCAATGCCCATATTTTTGCGACAGCTGCCTCTGTCGGATACAATACATCACTACTCACAACCATCTCCTCCGAGGAACGCATATGCTTTGGATCAAGGCATTTCATATTATTTTCATGGTGACTTGGTTCAGCGGTTTATTTTATCTGCCGCGACTTTATGTCTATCATGCAGAAACCACTGACAGCTTAAGCCATGAACGTTTCAAAATCATGGAACACAAGCTTTATTATTTTATCACAACTCCTAGCATGCTCCTGACACTGTTTTTTGGCGGCTGGATGATTTGGCTCTATCCACAACTCTACTTATCCGCCTTTTGGATGCATCTCAAACTTAGCCTTGTCTTGCTGTTAGTCATTTATCATCTTTATCTAGGTAAATTACTCGCCAATTTTCGCCGCAATAAAAATCCTCATGGACATGTTTTTTATCGCTGGCTTAACGAGCTACCGGCCTTGTTCTTAATTGCTATTGTTTTACTCGTTGTGGTTAAACCTGCTTAAAGACTTTTTCAGCAACCTGCAACGTGTAATCGATTTCTTTCTCCGTATGCATACTTGAAACAAAGCCCGCTTCAAAGGCAGAAGGTGCAAAATACACACCTTCTGCTAAACAGCCATGAAAAAACTTTTTAAACTTTTCTACATTACAGGTTTTAACATCGACAAATCGTTGCGGTAATGCGTCTGTAAAAAACAAACCAAACATCCCACCCGTCGACACCGTTTGCAACGGCACAGCAGCCGCTGCGGCACGTGCCATCAACCCACTCATCAACTGTTCTGTGCGCTGGGTTAATGCTTCATAAAAACCCTCTTGCTCAACTAATTGTAATGTTGCCAAACCTGCCGCCATCGCGAGCGGATTACCTGATAACGTTCCTGCTTGATACACATCACCGCATGGTGCCAAGTGCTGCATAATCTCGCGCCGCCCACCACACGCACCAACCGGCAACCCCCCGCCTATTATTTTGCCCAACGTCACTAAGTCGGGTCGAATCCGGTATACCGCTTGCGCACCCCCTTTGGCGACGCGAAAACCGGTCATGACCTCATCAAAAATTAATAATGCTTGATAGGTATCGCATAGCTCACGCAAAGCAGCCAAAAAACCAGGAACCGGTAAAACGCAATTCATATTCCCGGCAATCGGCTCAACAATAATAGCGGCAATCTCATGCCCATGTGTTGCAAAAAGTGCGCGCACAGACGCTTCATCATTGAAATCAGCAATCAATGTATCGCTGACCACGCCCATTGGCACGCCTGCAGACCCCGGCACCCCCAGTGTTAACGCACCCGAGCCCGCTTCCACCAACAGCGCATCGACATGCCCATGATAACAACCTGCAAATTTCACAATCTTCGAGCGTCCCGTAAAACCGCGAGCAAGACGAATCGCTGTCATCGTGGCTTCTGTGCCTGAATTCACCATCCGAATTTGCTCAATAGCAGGCATCATTTGACAAATTTTTTCAGCTAATTGTATTTCTGCCGCCGTCGGCGCGCCAAAACTCAAGCCCTCCGCAGCGGCTGCCTGCACAGCAGCAACCACTGCAGGGTGCGCGTGACCAGCGATCATCGGCCCCCATGAGCCAACATAATCCACATAACTTTTGCCAGCTGCATCAATAAGATAAGCACCGTGTGCTGCGCGCATAAAAACCGGCTCCCCACCCACACCACGAAATGCTCGAACCGGCGAATTGACCCCGCCCGGAATACGCTGCTTTGCCTCACGGTATAACACTTCAGACGTCATCATCTTTCACACCGCTTTTAATAATAATAAAAATTTCGGCGATTATAGCATCCCCAAAGGACACAGATGGCAACTAATTTACGCCCGCGCATGCAAAAGACATGCTATGATGCGGCCCTAAAAAAATAGCCATCCAGAAACAAAATAACGGGGAAATCAACATGCCATTTAAACGCTATATGTGTTTATTATGCGGATACATTTATGACGAAGAAAAAGGCTGGCCAGAAGATGGCATTGCGCCAGGCACTCGCTGGGAAGCTGTACCATTGACTTGGCAGTGCCCCGAATGCGGCGCCACCAAAGAAGACTTTGAAATGGTGGAAATGGCTTAACAATAAAGGTGGCTGTCATAGAGGCTGTTTACAAAGGTTTTTTTCATATGTACAGCCTAGTAAACCAATTCATTCATCTGTCATTCCGCGTAATCGCTCAGCGGCGGTGTGTTTTTTTGCTTAACTGACCGCAATTGCCAAACAGCAAGCTGCATTTTACTGATAAAAATATGCTTCATGTCATAAGAAAAGGCATGCCTTCGATCACTTGTCACGGACGACTGATATGCAGTTAAGCAAAAAACACACCGCCACTGAGCCGTTACAAGTTACTCCGCAATCACGCCACAACCTATTCTCACCATAGCGCCAGGTTTTTTCAGCCCGGCGTCTGTGTAATCGTCGCCGCCTTCATGCACAATAAGCGCATGCCCTCGAAACAGTGCCAGCGTCAGCCGTGGCGCTAACACAGGCAATGTCGCGCGCCCATCTTGATCAACCACTAAAACAGGCAAATCCCCTAAATGGCCATCGCCACGGTATGGGCCATGATGCACACCCGTACGCATTGGATCGAGATGCCCACCCGCTGCCATCGCATGGTTATCACAGGATGGCATCACATGCACATGAAACCCATGCACCCCCGGCGACAAGCCTTGCAAATTTGGCGTCAACAGTAACCCGTAAATCGTATCATCCGCACGCACTGTCCCCATCTTTTTTGAATGGCCTTTTTGATCAACCCAATGCATGTGCACCACCACACTGGCTTTTGCAGACACTGCCACACAAAACAATGCAACACCGGTTATTGTGAGCAATCCTTGCAACATTTTTTTCATCCTACACTCTCCCCTGTTAACACATAGCAAGTTGTTGCGATTGAATACAAAACAATCACTATCAGCGCACCGCAAATCGATCAAAATACTCATAAGGCACTTCTGTACGCTCAACATCAGTCACTTCAGCTAATGGCGGCCCTTGCTCTAACCAAGCACAAAATGCCTCGACAGCGTGCCGCTCTCCGCAAGCGAAGGTTTCGACACGTCCATCCGGTAGATTTCGCGCCCAGCCCGTCACCCCTAAACGCTTCGCTTCATCTTGCGCACCTGCACGGAACCAGACACCTTGCACTTTCCCCGACACATAACAATGTGCACCTATTTTTTCTTGCATAATGCCTCCAACGCGATGAATTGCTATCATAGGCGAATCTTTCATGACCTGCAGCTTACCGAATGACTTCCGAAAAATTCAATACATTGAAAAAACATCTCGCTCTAGTTAGTCCACTTTATTGGCCAGCGTGGCTTGGACTTGGAATATTATGGCTCATCACCCGTCTCCCAGACCAAGCACAGATGTCGATTGGCAAATCGCTCGGGCACTTCATCTGGTTATGCGGCGGCAAACTCAAAACCATCACGCGCACCAATCTTTCCCTCTGTTTTCCTACTTGGACAACGCAAGAACGCGAATCTCTCGCCAAAAAAAATTTCCAATCTCTGGGTATTGGACTAATTGAAGCTGCTCGCGCTTGGTGGCTGCCCAATCAAAAATTAGCCCCGACAGTGACATTAAAAGGCTTAGAACATGCTGAAGCGGCCTTCGCAAAAGGCAAAGGCATCATTTTAGTCAGCCCCCATTTCACCTGCCTTGAACTCGTTGGCAAATTAATCGGCATGCAATACGATTTTGGTGTCATGTATCGACCCCACAAAAAAGCACTTATCTCTTTCATTCATGAACGTTTTCGCAAAAAAAATTATCGCGAATATATTCCACGCCAAAATATCCGCCAACTCCTTCGCGTCTTAAGTCAAAATATGGCCGTTTGGATCGCCTATGATATTGACGCAGGTCGCAGCCGCAAAAAAACCGCAAAAACCGCCGTCTTTGCGCCATTCTTTGGCATCCAAACGGCTTCACTTACCAGTATTTCGCGTTTAGCACAGCTTAGCCAAGCAACCATTTTACCTATCCACTTTTGCCGTACAGGCAACACATTTCATTACACCGTGACACTTGAACCGGCCCTTACCCCCTTCCCAACAGACACGCTGGAAAAAGATGCCACGTTGCTAAATGCAGCACTTGAAAAAGCAATTCGACTTAACCCAGAACAGTATATTTGGCAGTATAAACGCTTCAAAACTCGCCCCCCTGGCGAACCGCGACTCTACGACTAAACACTCAGTACCGGACATTTTTTAATACTGTAAACTTTATAAATCACTGGCGAGCGGACAGGATGTCCGCAAGAGTAAAAACCAGTGCATGGAAGACTGTTTTTTACGGTCAGTGAGTTAAAAGTTTACAGTATTAAAAAATGCCCGGTACAAAGGACTAAACATCACATTCAACCAGCAACCAAATGATTGTTAGTGCAATATCGATGCAAGCTGCTAGAATAATAGGATGAAACTATCCCATCACCCAAGCGAACTACCTGACTTCAGCAAAACGTCGATTCTTGTCGTCGGCGACATTATGCTTGACCGTTATTGGTTTGGCGAAACGTGTCGCATTTCACCAGAAGCGCCGGTGCCTGTTGTCAGCGTTAACCAAACAGAAGAGCGCCCAGGTGGCGCGGGCAATGTCGCATTAAATATTGCTGCATTGGGTGGCAATGCCACACTGATTGGGATCGCAGGGGACGATGAAGCTGGACACATTCTGACAGAACAACTTGCAGCAGCAGGCGTCAGTCATGATATTCATTACCTGCAAGGTGTCCCAACGATTACCAAGCTACGCGTCATTAGCCGACATCAACAGCTAATCCGCATGGATTTTGAACAAACCTTCCCACCTGCTGCACCCCTTCGACTCACTGATTATTATAAAAGAGCACTTGCTGAAGCCCAACTCGTGATCCTGTCAGATTATGGCAAGGGCACGCTTTGTGCGGCACCTGAGCTCATTCGTCTCGCAAGAGATGCGCGCATCCCCGTGTTAGTCGACCCCAAGGGACGTGACTTCAGCCTTTATCGCGGTGCGAGCCTCATCACCCCTAATATTCGTGAATTTGAAGCCATTGTCGGCCATTGTCGTAACGAACAAGACATCATTGAAAAAGGTCGAGCCCTGATTGCTGAACAACATATTGACGCCTTACTGCTCACACGTGGCGAACGTGGCATGACACTGATCCAACAAAATAATGCAGAAGAATTACATTTCCCTGCCCATGCCCGCGAAGTATTTGATGTCACCGGCGCAGGCGATACGGTTGTTGCGGTACTTGGCACCGCCTTGGCAGCAGGCAGCCCATTACCTGAAGCCATGAGCCTCGCTAACCTTGCTGCGGGATTAGTGGTGGCTAAACTCGGCGCAGCAACTGTCAGTGCGCCCGAATTGCGCGCCGCATTGAACGCTACCATTCGTTTTGCGGGGGGTATTGTTAACGAAGAACAACTCGCGTTAGCCATTGGGCAAGCTCGCGCCCAAGGAGAGCGCATTGTCTTCACCAATGGTTGTTTTGATATTTTACATGCCGGTCACGTTACCTATTTACAACAGGCACGACAACTTGGCGATCGTTTAATTGTGGCTATCAATGATGATGACTCTGTCAGACGGTTAAAAGGCGCTGGTCGCCCCATTAACACCATTGAGCAACGCATGGCCGTGTTAGCCGGTCTTGGCATGGTCGACTGGGTCACTTCTTTCTCAGAAGATACGCCAGAGCACTTACTTAAAAAATTACGACCGGATATCTTGGTAAAAGGCGGCGACTACACTGTAGAACAAGTTGTCGGCTCTAGCATCGTACGTGCGTATGGTGGCGATGTTCGCGTACTTGGATGCATCAAAGATCTCTCGACAACATCGATTATTGATCGAGTAAAAAAACAATCTAGCGAAATCTGACAACCCAGTGAATACGTAAACTAGCGTCTGTTGACAATTGGTTATTTTTAATCATTTTACGAGAAAACAGGAAGTGTCCGAGAATCAAATCCAATAAAAGAGACCGTATTTGATGTTAAAATGATTAGGAATAACCAACTGTCAACAAACTCTAATAAAAATGACAAGTCGAAACAGGAACTTTTTGCATGCCAACTCATGGTAACCTTTATATTATTTCTGCCCCTTCTGGTGGTGGCAAAACAAGCTTAGTAAATGCGCTTGTGTCATCACTGACCGATATCACTGTTTCAATCTCACACACAACCCGCGCTGCTCGACAGGGAGAGACGGATGGCACACACTATCATTTCATTGATGAACCGACTTTCCACAAAATGATTGCGCAGGGAAAATTCCTTGAATATGCGACGATCTTCGGCAATCTTTATGGTACTTGTCGCGAATGGGTACAAAAAACCCTTAACCAAGGCACCGATGTCATTCTTGAAATTGACTGGCAAGGCGCCCAAGAAATCCGACGCTTATTTCCACATTGTATTAGCATCTTTATTGTTCCACCCTCCCCCGAGATTCTTGCAAAACGCTTACAAGATCGACAACAAGATGATTCCAATACAGTCAAACGACGCTTAGCCGACGTTCGTGAAACGTTTTTTCACTTACCAGAATATGACTATATCGTACTAAATGACGACTTCACCAAAGCTGTTAATGACTTACAAGCGATTGTCATCACAGGCCGCCTAACACGGCGCCAACAACTCGAAAAACTGGGCGATTTGCTTATGCAGTTTACGAATCAAGGAAATACTGTAAAATAGCATCCCCTGAAATATCATTCACTCAATAAGCTGGGGTTACTGCATGGCACGCGTTACCGTTGAAGACTGTTTAGGATTTGTAAAGAATCGTTTTGAACTGGTGTTACTTGCCGCAAAAAGAGCAAGACAATTGATGCGCGGTAGCGTCGAACCCACCGTTCCTTGGGAAAATGACAAACCTACCGTTGTTGCCTTGCGTGAAATTGCAGCGGGCCATGTGGATTTTAGTGATGCACATGAACATGAGAGCCACGCTTTACCACATCCGACGCGCACGCCCGCCTCTCTCTCTACCGCGATATCTGCAATTGAAGCAATAGAAAAAGAAGCGAGCGCAACCCCACCCACCGCTTTACCACCAGAAACAGAAGCAACAACCGATAAACCATCTGACCAATAAGTGATATTTATTTAAAAACCCTGTCATTCCGCGCTTTAAAGTCAACTCAATATGGAGCCTTTTCAGCATTCTGGATCCCGCGGATAAACCCGCGGGATGACAGGACTTAAGATAAAAGCAGCGCTGAAGAATAAATAACTATCAGCAAACACACACGCATAGCCTGCTTAGGGAACATACGGTTACAATGGAATGACAATTCACCACCAACAGGTAACCCTGTGCAGGAACTTGAAGCATTACGTCACGAATTAAAACAATATCTCGATAGCACAGAAATCGAGACGATTGAGAAAGCTTGCCAGCTTGCTGACCAAGCGCATGCGGGCCAAAAGCGCCACACTGGCGAACCTTACATCACGCACCCACTATCAGTTGCCCTCATCCTAGCGGGTATGCGCATGGATCCACAAACGATCATGGCGGCCATCCTGCATGATGTCATCGAAGATACACCCGTTGAAAAAGCAGATATCACTGCCGCTTTTGGCAAAGAAGTCGCGGATCTTGTCGATGGTGTCACCAAGCTGACACAAATCGAATTTGAAAGCCGGGCAATGGCACAAGCAGAAAATTTTCGCAAAATGATGATGGCGATGGCGCGTGACATTCGCGTTATCCTCGTAAAAATTGCTGACCGTCTACATAACATGCGTACCTTGCATCACCTACCACCAGAAAAACGCCGACGCATTGCACGCGAAACCTTAGAAATTTTTGCCCCAATCGCGAATCGACTCGGCATGCATGCATTTCGTATTGAATTCGAAGACCTTGGATTTTCTGCACTCTACCCCATGCGTTATCGCATTTTAAAATCTGCTGTATCAAAATCGTTAGGCAGTCGATTAGAAATTATCGATCTCATTGACGAAGAAATTCGAGCACGCTTAAAAAAAACCAATATTCCTATTCGGTCTCTCATGGGGCGCGAAAAACATCTCTACAGCATTTATCGCAAAATGTTAGAAAAACATCTGCCGTTTTCTGAAGTCATGGATATGTATGGGTTTCGCATTATCGTCGACAAACTCGACACGTGTTACCGCGTCCTTGGCGTCTTACATAATCTTTACAAACCGCTGACCCAACGCTTTAAAGATTATATCGCCATCCCCAAAGCCAATGGATATCAATCCCTACATACTGTTTTATTTGGCCCTTATGGCGTGCCGATTGAAGTTCAAATTCGTACGGAAGAAATGCATCGTACAGCGGAATATGGCATTTCTGCACACTGGCTCTATAAAACAGAAAAACCCGCCTTTAGCGAAGCAGAAGTGCGTGCGCAAGAATGGCTAAAAAACGTCTTAGAAATGCATAAAAGCTCGCGCAATTCGCTTGAGTTTATTGAAAACGTTAAAATTGATTTATTTCCAGATGAAGTTTATGTCTTCACCCCAAAAGGGAACATCATGGAGCTACCTGCCGGCGCCACGCCGGTTGATTTTGCTTATGCCATTCACTCCGATATTGGCAATACTTGCATTGCAGCAAAACTCGATCGCAAACTGTCGCCACTCAGTACAGCATTAGCTAACGGCCAGCAAATTGAAATTATTACCGCGCCCGGAGCACGACCCAATCCCGCTTGGTTGAATTTTGTCGTCACCGGTAAAGCACGCAGCAATATTCGTCACTTTTTGAAAAAACAACACCGCGAAGAATCCATTGAATTAGGCGAACGCTTAATTGAAAAATCACTGCAAGAATTTGGCTTGCAATTAGCCGATATCCCAACAGAGCACTTTGAAAACGTCACAAAAGCAGCAGGTTTAGAGTCCGTCCAAAGACTCTACGAAGAAGTTGGACTTGGTAATCGCACTGCCCTGATCGCCGCCAAACAGCTTGCAAAATATAACGAACATGCCTCACTGCCTGAATCAGAGCATAAAAATCCGCGTCCATTAGCTATCCGCGGCACAGAAGGCATTGTGGTCACTTATGCACGCTGTTGCCGACCGATTCCAGGAGACCCCATCACTGGCTTTATTGACCCAGGCCACGGCCTCGTCGTCCATATCGAATCCTGTCCAACTTTAGATGCCACACGCCAAATTCCTGACCGCTTAATTCCTTTGCGCTGGGAAGAAAAAGTTCATGGTGATTTTCCTGTCGATTTGACCGTCGATATCATTAACAAACGCGGCAGTCTCGCGAGCCTCGCGCTAGTTATTTCTGAATCTGAGTCGAACATCGAACAAATCAATGCAGAAGAATTTGACACACACTATTTTTCTGCACAAATCACGCTAACCGCAAGAAATCGTCAACATCTCGCAAAAGTATTACGAAATATTAGAAAAAATAAACATGTCATTCGTGTCGGGCGTCACAAACTTGGCAAAAAAAGAAAGGGAAGCTAAAGCAGTTTATTAATGAGCGAATATAACAGACAAAATAAATCGACTTTGCACTTTTTCATCGTATGATTTTTTACTAAGATCTGTGTACACTGTCGAAGGCTCTAGTTAGCATCTTGCAAACTTAATTCAATCATCAACAATCAAACTCTTCAAATGGACTAAAGAATATGAAATCAGTCTTCACGTATTTTTTTATACTTTTAATTAACATTTTTACACTTAATCTATCTTTTGTATCAGATGCACTTGCAACCACGCCAAAAATAAAAAAAATTCAACACCATTTTTATGTGGATGCGTTAATCAGACAAATTGATCAACAAAATTTAATCAGATTTTTAAATAAACTAACTAGCTTTCCTGATCGCGCAGCAGAGTCTAAAAATGGATTGGCAGCAGCAACTTGGATTGAGAACGAACTAAGTGTATTGGTCAGCAAGAGTCATCGAAAAGATATCACTCTCTTTACCGTTAAGACCCATGCTAAAAACTTAAATGATGAACAAGTAGAATTTTCGCAGCCATCCATTATTTTAAAAATAGGTCAATCACAGCAGCCAGGGGTAATTATCGGTGCCCACTTTGACACTTACCCTATCGTCGATAAAAAAACTGCCGAGGAACTTTGTAGAACAATCTCAGGCTCTTACAAGAAATGTATCGAAACCCTCACAGCAAACAAACCAGGCGCCGACGATGATGGATCAGGATCAGCAACGATATTTGAGCTTGCACGGCTTTTAGTGAATAGTAATTTGAACTTTAAGCAACCTATCTATCTTGCTTGGTATGCAGCTGAAGAAGATGGCTTAGTAGGATCACGTTCTGTTGTTAATTACTTCCAAAAAAATAATCTTCCCATTTTTGCTGCCATGCAACTGGACCAAACTGGCTTTGCTTCCCAAAAGGATCCTACCATCTGGTTAGTAACCAATTACGTGGACTCCGAAATGACAGCATATTTAGCAACGCTCATTAATGAATATGTCGGGCAACCCGTTGGATACACCCGTTCAAAAGCACCGGCAAGTGATAACTATTCATGGTATGAACATAATATTCCAGTCGTCTTTCCTTTTGAGTCAGAAATGAAATTTGGCAAAACAAATCTATTTGTGCACACATCTGGAGATACAATTGAAAAACTTTCTATAAAACACATGCTAGATTTTACTAAGTTAGCTCTGGCCTTTGCGGTTGAAATGGGTAACCCAACAACCAATTACCCTCTATATCAGCAGCAGTGAAACAAAATGATGATAGCAACTCGGAACCGAGAGTGGTGCGGATGCCAGTCAAAACAAGCAACCATACTAATCTGGACACGAACCATCCTATCGGTCGCATCTGAAAAGGGATGCCAGCGATAATTCGCTCAAATCTGATCTAATTGTTCCAGCTTTTCAAGCATGGCTTTTAGATCGTCACAGCTCAGGTAGTCCGTGTTTTTTAGCTTGACTGGCCGCAATCGCCCAGCAGCAGACGACATTTTACCAATGGAAGCACGTTTCATGCATCATGCAAGGGCGTTGCTTCGATGAAACAATGTCTCTGCGGGACCCGAGTAATGCAGTCAAGCTAAAAAACACAGGCTACCTGAGGTTACTTTAGATCGGATTTAAGCGAGTAGACCTTAACAAATGCCGCAATGGAAACCGCACTTCACCGTCTGCTTCGGTGGAAACAACCGCAGCACCACGCCATGCATGTGCATGTACTACTTCGAGTGTCAGCGAGAAAACACCTTGCGGATTTTTTTTGCTATTCAACATGCGCAGGCAATGCGCACGATCGACTACTTCAGTCAGCATGCCGCACGCTTGCATTTCATTTAATAATTTTTCCGCATCACGATAGGTCACTGTCAGAAGCTCAACATCCATCACCGGATCAGCAAAACCCGCTCGCACCAGCTCATCGCCCAATGTATGCATTTCATGCATGTGTGCTAAACACACCGGCAAATCAAACAACTCTTGCAACGAACTAGGCCCTAAAACGGTCAGCGCCAATAAACCTTCTTGTCGTATCAATCTGTGCCATGCTTGCAACGCAGTAGACAGAACGGGCTCGCTAAAAAGCGCACAATTCGCTATCAAACAATCCGCTACGCTTTCAATTCGTATTACTTTATCTTGGCTAACAGGCGTGACAATGGCATTGGGAAAATAGCGTGCTAACTTTTTTGTTAACTCACCTTGACGACAACCAGCCACATAGACTTGCTGAGGCTCAATTCGTATATAGGCTAACCGGGATAACATTTCATCCGCTGCATCATGCAACAAAGCAATCGCTGAATCATTTTGCATGACAAACATCCTCTCAAAGACACGCAGATAACCGAAAAATTTTTAAGTACTAACTTCATTTTTTTATATATTTGATAAGGAAAACAACAACCATGCTGATACCTGGTTTTTTTAAACGATATTCCACATTACTTTTTCCTCGATGTTGCATCTTGTGCAGCGGACCGTCTGACTGCAAACATGATTTATGCAGCGCTTGCATGGCTGTCCTGCCATGGGCTAAGGAACGTTGTTACCGTTGCGCCAACACATTACCCGGCGCACTACCGACAGTTGCATGTGGCGCATGCCAAACAACACCTCCGCCTTTCTGGCTAACGCATACACTCTTCGCATGGCAGCCACCCATTTCACGCTTACTCATTCAATTAAAATTTCAGCACAAACTCTTACATGCACAATTACTGGGTGAGTTGTTTGCGGCAAAAATTTGTTCTGACTGGTATCCCTCGCAACGTTTACCCGATGCGATTTTACCTGTCCCTCTCCATCCTGCACGTCTTCGCGCAAGAGGCTACAATCAAGCCGTTGAACTCGCACGTCCCATTGCGCGTGCATTCCAGCTGCCTTTGCTCATTCGCGCCTGCGAACGCCGCAAAGCCACTGCACCACAAACCGCCCTAACCGCCATTGCCCGACAACAAAACCTCGAAAATGCTTTTATTCTTCGAGAATCTATCGCTGGGCGCTACCTTGCGGTACTGGATGATGTTATCACAACTGGCAGTACAGTCGGTGAACTCTGCCGCATGTTACAAAATCAAGGTGCAAACAGAATTGATGTCTGGTGTTTAGCTCGCGTATAATCCACCGCCTCCATCGCAGGAAAAACAGCCTCATGCAATCTATTTTTAGCTTTATCCAGAATCATCCCATGCTTTGTTTAGGGCTGGTTGTCATTATTATTCTTGCTATTATTCTTGAATATGTACGCATACGACAACAAGCGCAACGCATCACGCCAGCCAATGCCGTCATTTTAATGAATCGCGAGCAAGCCGTTGTGCTTGATATCCGCCCTTCAGAAGCATTTCGAACAGGACATATTCCACAGGCTATCTCGATTCGCCCAGAAGAATTCAACACGCCAGCGACACTCATTAAAAAAATTACCAAACATCGTGCACATCCTATTATTATTCTTGCATCGTCCGATACAGAAGCAATTCGCATGGCGAACACGCTAAAGCAGCACGGATTTGATACGCTAATCCTTGCCGGTGGGTTGCGCGCTTGGCGTGAAGCACAACTTCCGCTAGCCACAAAAGGATAATTAACCAAGGAGCCCCGTATGACACAAACGAAACAGGCAGAGATTGTTATTTATAGCAAAGCCGTCTGTCCTTATTGCGACTGGGCAAAGAAATTACTTGATGCGAAACATGTAACGTATCAAGAAATCCGGGTTGATGAAGCGCCTGAAAAATTGATGGAAATGCTACAACGCAGCGGTGGCCGCCGCACTGTGCCGCAAATTTTTATCAATAATCAACCCATTGGCGGATTTGACGATCTTTCAGCACTCGAGAAAACAGGCAAGCTAGACTCTCTACTCCACTCAGACCAAGGAAAATAACGATGCAAGATAGAACACAACAAAGCAATCAACCTGATAGCAATACACCCGTCTTTGAAATCCAACGGCTATACGTCAAAGACTTATCATTTGAAGCACCAAATACACCGCAGACTTTCATGGAAGACTGGAAACCAGAAGTTGAATTAAATCTAGAAACGAAAAGTAATCGTATTCAAGATGCGATTCATGAAGTGGTGTTGTCTGTGACTGCAACCGTTAAATCCAACCAAAAACCTGCTTTTGTGGTAGAAGTGCAATATGCAGGTGTCTTTCATATTGCTGGCGTACCTGACGAACAATTACGCCAAATGTTAGGTAGTTTCTGTCCTAGCATTCTTTTCCCTTATGCACGCGAAGTGATCTCCGATCTCGTTGTCCGTGGCGGCTTCCCACAGCTCATCCTAGCACCGGTTAACTTTGATGCACTGTATGCGCAGCATTTAGATAACCAGAAAAAACAAGCCGAAGACAGCGACGGCGCCAAGGTGCATTAATTAGATAACACGTGATGAACAATAGAGAAACGACTTCAACGATTGCTGTGTTGGGTGCTGGTTCGTGGGGTACAGCGCTTGCGCTGTATCTTGCGCGCCAACAGTTTCCTGTTCGCTTATGGGCACACGACCCGGCACACGTCGCTATCATGGCTGCGGCGCGCAACAATGCGCGTTATCTTGACGCACCCTTTCCACCGTCACTGCAACCTGTAGCCAACCTTGCTGACGCCGTTTCCAATGTATCACTGATTCTCATTGCTGTTCCTTCTGCAGCCTTTCGCGAACTCACTGCAAAATTACGGCCGCTTGTTTCACCCACAATAGGCATTCTCTGGGCGACCAAGGGACTCGATCCATTAACAGATCAACTACTGCATCACGTTGCAATTCATTTTTTTGGCGCGCATTGGCCATTAGCTATTCTGTCTGGTCCCTCTTTTGCAAAAGAAGTGGCAGCAGGATTACCTACCGCCGTTGTGATTGCGAGCCATCAACCCGCTTTTTTAAAACAACTTATCAGTCAATTTAATAGCAACCGTTTTCGCACTTATTCCAGCGCAGACATGGTTGGCGTGGAAACAGGTGGTGTTGTAAAAAATGTGCTTGCGATTGCAACGGGCATTGCCGATGGCATGGCATTAGGTGCAAATGCACGCAGCGCACTCATCACACGTGGCCTCGCTGAAATGACTCGTTTAGGCATTGCCCTCGGTGGACGCGCAGAAACATTCACAGGGCTTGCCGGGATAGGCGATCTGGTTCTGACTGCAACGGATGATCAATCCCGTAATCGACGCTTTGGTCTTGCCATCGGAAAAGGTCTGCCACCGGATCAAGCAGAAAAAAATATTGGGCAAGTCATTGAAGGCCGCAGAAATGCTGCACAAGTTGTCGAGCTTGCGCATCAACATCAAATAGAAATGCCGATTTCTGAAGCAGTCAAAGATATTCTGCAAGGTCGCACAACCCCTGCGGATGCCATGCAAAGCTTATTAGCGCGTGAACCAAAGAGAGAGCGATAGATTACCTAAAAACCTTTTCACGGGTGGTTTTTTTACTCGTTCAAGCCACGGCCTTAGAGATCTGTAAGCCATGATTCATCTTGATCATACATTTCAGCAAAATAAAGACGGCGCTTCTAATCCTGAAAGCACAAGGGCGCTTTATGAACAAGCCGCCGCCCTTGGTGACACTGAAGCTACATTTAAATTAGCTTGCATGCTTTATCATGGCGAAGATGGCGCTCCCGATCTTACAAAGGCACGAGCGCTTTTTGAAGAAGCTGCTAAACGTGGCAAAATCACAGCGATGAATAATCTTGCTGTTATGCTTGAGAACGGTGAAGGCGGCGACGCCAATCCTACAAGAGCACGGGCACTTTTTGAAATAGCCGCTAAACATGGTAAAACTGCAGCTATAGTTCAACTTGCTTCTATGCTTCAGCATGGCAAAGGCGGCCCCTCAGACCTTGTAACGGCACGCATGCTTTATCAAAAAGCCGCTGCCCTTAATAACGTTGCAGCTATGCATAATCTTGCTCATATGCTTCAATACGGTAAAGGCGGCGCCCCCGACCCTGTAAGTGCACGGGCACTGTATGAAAAACTTGTTCGATTTAAGAACCCAACAGCTATAACTAACCTTGCTTACATGCTTTGGCACAGTGAAGGTGGTGCCTCTGATCGTACAAGGGCATTGACGCTTTGTGAAAAAGCAGCCAACCTTGGTTACGCCACAGCGATGCATAATCTTGCTATGATGCTTCTAGAAGCTAGCACCGTTAACATTCCAAAAGCAGTGTTTTGGGTGAACCGTGCAGCGTTGCTAAATAGACAACATGAAGAAAATTTATCAAGATGTATCTCACTTTTAGAAAAAGAACATATAACCCCCTTAATCGATTATTTCTGGCCTCTTCTAAACTCAAATAATGGCCATCTTCATCAACTAACAATGCAATGGCTACATGAAGACTCAAGACAAGAAATTGTTTTTAACTGGTTAGAACAGCATTATAAGAATGACATACAGGTACTGAGTTCATCCATCCATCCACAACATGCACTGAGTAGCCTTTTTAGTGACAAGATTAAAGAAAATATAAAAAATCTTGTGAGAGCGCTCAGAGAAAAAGAAATGTATCTTTTCAGATTTTTCTCTAAACAGAAATTCGAGTTAAAAGATAAGAATGTCGTGCATATTACATTGGGCATATTTGATAATCGCCCCCAAGGGAAGTTACAGCCTGCGCCTCCTCCGGAAGAAACTAAGACAGAAAGAACCCGCTACTGTTCTATCTTGTAATACAACTGCATTTTCACTAAAAAATTATTCTATCATCTCGTGAAATAAGCATTTCGAAATAAAAAAATTAGGGTCTGTTGTTACTTGGTTATTTTTAAACATTTTATGAAAAACAAGAAGTTTTCAAGAATCAAATCCAATCAAGAGAAGTGTATTTGATGTTAAAATCATTAAAGATACCCAATTATCAACAGATCTTAGTCATACATTAATTGATCCATGGGTGTCATTTGCCCATTTGGTGTGCCAGCAGAAAGTTCAAACAAGACATCCGTCATACATAATAATCGCAACACATTTGGCGTCATTTCATCAAAAGAAACTTTGTTACCTAATGTAGCTTTTTCTTCTTCTTCAAATGTCACGCCAATGCCATAACCTAAACATAACGATGCCAATTGATCGGCACGCTTCGCAATGCCTGGTAATAGGCCTGTTGGTGAAAACACTTCTTCCATAGTCAGTGGCCGACCACTCAAACTAAAATTAATTTTCATCGCACGTGCAATTTTGGTTAACTCTCGACCGATATCCATTTACTGTCTCCACCACGGTTGCGCAATTTTTCGAGGGCCGGCAATAAAAGAGCGCAGCCAACGCGCAAAAATAGCTAAAGAAAAGCCGTAACGCTCCAACCCAGCAAAAAAAAGCGTCGTTAACAAAGCTAATAAAAACGTCCAAAGACGAATATGCAAAAGAAAAAAAAGCAAGGGGAAACACGCGCGAAAATCAATAAACCATAATCTGACATTACGCGCTGAATCACGCCAATAAGCCATTTTCATCTCCCGCTAAAAGCACATGATGATGTGAAAAGATTACTCTCAAATAAAAACAGATGCCAGCAAGAGACGACAGAAAAAAGTGCGCAATGGCAATCCACCTTGACACCAACCGTGTATTCCTGATTCAATCTTTTGACAGGAAGCAATTTAAAATCCGGGAGATCGTGCCCTCAATGAACCAGATGAAACCTGCTGCCATTCTCCTGCTCAATCTAACTTTTTTTATTGCATTAACAGCTTGCGCGCCACACACGCCGCCTGCACCGCCACCATCGACACTCGAATCTTCCCTTGCGGAAGCCTCTTATGATGTCAGTCGATCCATTTCCTCACTCTCAGAAACGGCCCAAGCAGCGCATCCTTTGCCAGTCACTGCCTATACACCTTCACCGGCTTCGTATGGCATGAGTGGTCAAACCTCCGTTGACTGGTCTGGACCTGTAGAACCGTTAGCACGAGAAATTGCCCATGCGACAGGCTATCGTCTACGTATTCTCGGCAGCGCACCTGCCATCCCTGTGATGGTTTCTGTCTATGATAAAAATCGAATGATTGCTGATATTCTGCGAGATGTCGCTTATCAATGTGGGAAACGCGCAACCATTGTTGTCTATCCTGATACACGGGTGATTGAGCTGCGTTATGCAAAAAATTAAGTTTTTCTTTTATGCTTTTTTATTATTTGGCATGGGATTATTCTCTGCCTGTGTGCACACACCACAAAATTTACATCCTGACACACTCAATGGACTACAAAATTTATCCGCGACAGAAACCGTCGTTCCCGATGCCGCCGGCATCAATCGTATTCGTAGCAAAGCATTAGAAGACACCGCAATGAGTTTAGGTGCACAAGGTGGACTGGCTTTTGCTGCGGGTGAAATCAATAAACGTCTTGAAAAAGATCGTTGGTATCTTGATACGATTTATAATTTTAATGGCATGATGCTAAGTCACGGTGTCTTACCACCCATCCTTGCCGAAAGTAGTAATAATTTAAATTTAGCGGATGAAAATACGTTGCGCATTTCTGATAAGACCTATCAAATTATTCAACAAGCACGCTTTGCCACAGTTCCACCGAATTGGCGCAATTATATTTGGTTACATTACAGCAAACCCGAATTACCCGACAAAGTCTTACTGCCTCGCAACAGCGAGGAACGCAAAGCATGGCGTGCTGCCGTACAAGCCGGCTGGGAAAAAGGCATTGAACAAGCCTATAGTATTTTTCAACAAAATCTTGCGCGGTTAAAAAGAGATTACAACGGCATGATTCTCTATCGAAAATTGCTACAGCAGCATATGGTCAGCGCACCGTTTGTCTCACGCGCTGAATTAGGCGTGACAGGTGACGGCAATAATATGCATGTTAATGATCAAGTATTACGTATTACAGCCCATCCACAACTCCAAACCGATACCAAAAACTGGCGAGCCATTGCGGTGAAAGTCGATGACTGACACAACGGGACATGAAGTACTGTTTTCACCTGAGCCGATTCGCATGTCAATCGAGGCAGCGAACGATATTTTAGTGCACAGCGTCAAACAGGGTGCATCGGACATTACTTTTCAAACCAATGAACCGATCTTTGCGGAAATTTTTGGTCGACTGCGCAAAGTCACACGACGCAAACTATCCAATACGGAAGTAGGTGAAATTATCAATGCTATGTATGGTGCCAATGGCATGGCACAAATTTTATCGGGCAAAGATATTGATACGCATTATGAAATTCGCCCTAACCGCTCCGATCGTTACCGTTTTCGTATCAATGCCACAGGTTGCCAAGTTGAAGGCCATGACGGGCTGCAAATTACCGCACGAACCATTCCAGGCGATCCACCAACACTCGCCAGCATGCAATTACCGGCTGATATGCTGGCTGCACTCACACCGGAACAAGGTGTGGTCTATATTACGGGCGCAACCGGCTCCGGTAAAAGCACCTTACTGGCAGCCATCATTCGTGAGATTGCTGAAGACACGGAAAGCCATCGCAAAGTATTAACGTACGAAGCACCAATTGAATTTGTCTATGATTCACTGAAGCGTGCATCGAGTATTATCAGTCAATCTGAAATTCCAAGACATTTACCAAGCTTTGCCGCAGGTGTACGCAATGCATTACGACGTAAACCACGTTTAATTTTAGTTGGTGAAGCACGCGATGCAGAAACGATTAGTGCGGTAATGGAAGCCGCCATGACCGGCCATCCGGTGTATACCACTTTGCATAGTAATGGCGTGGCAGAAACATTGCGGCGCCTTGTCACCTCTTTCCCCGCAGAAGAACGTCATGGTCGCACCATTGATATTATTGAAACGGTTCGACTGATTATTTCACAACGTCTCGTCCCAACGATTGATGGTAAACGCGTAGCATTACGTGAATATCTCATCTTTAGTGAAACCATTCGTGATCAATTACTCGCCACCGATCCTGCCGATGTCACCGCTGTCACACGACAATTATTACGTCAACATGGTCGAACGATGGAGCAAGATGCGCGTGAGAAATGGGAAAATAATTTAATTACAGAACGACAATATCGCGTCATTGCTGATCTCGATCGCGGGGAAGAAAAAGACGCGGCAAACTAAAACCACCGACGTTACAGCAGCATTTTAAGCGCTTCCTTACCCTGTCGAGTTTCACTAGGGTGATCCTCCGCCACCGCCTGCTGCACCGCCACTACCACCGCCATCTTTATTATTAAGAAGTTTCGGGTTAATTTTAAGCCCCGCCGCTTCTGTTTCTTCTTTATTTTTCAAGCCCATTAAGCCGCTACCTGTAGCTTGACCGGTTTTACCCAATTGCCCCGCTGATTGCTCTGCTGCCCCTTTTGCACCGGATAGCGCTTCACCAGCATCGCCAAACTGCTGGCCATGTCCGCCGATCCATGTCAGTACTTGGTTTGGTAACGCATAAATTGGCGAGAACACTTTATTCATCACGGTCACAACAATCGAAACATACACCGCAATAAACAGAATAATCTCAAATATTCCCGGCGCTGAGATGATGCTTGTCACGATATATAAAAAGCCCGAATTCAGTAGATTTAACCCGACGATTGCCAATAATAACCCAATGATTAACCCGATCACCATTAATGACGGCCGCAAAAAGAGACTAAGAATCAGCATCAATGATGCTTCTGCTTTTCCCATAATTTCATGATGACCAGTGGGCATTAAAATACCTAACGCTACAATTGGCGCTGCGACAATCGCTTCAATCACAGCGAGCAACCACCCTAAGCCACCCACCACAAAAATAATATAGGGAATCAACGGCACATAAATGCCTAACAATGCACCCAAACTATACAGTGAACCAATTAACAAAAGGAAGAAAGGCGCTAAAATCATTACCAACCCTATAAACCATGTCCACCCTGCTGCAACTCCAGTACCCCATACCATAAAACTAGAGAAACTAAGTGTCACCCCAATAGCAATCACAACGCCGATTGTTAGCACAAACAACGATTGCGCCAACATCATCATCGAGTAACCAAAGCTAGCCAATGATTTTAAGGGATGCTTTTTCCCACTCATCATCGCTTTGCCGGCCTGATTCACATCCGCTGGGCCACCTAAATTCCCAGACTCACCCGCTAAATTCGCCATAAATGTGTGCAGCAAGGTGCCACTTGCTGATCTTAGTCCGTCCATGATAGGTGATAATTGCGGCACATTCGCCACGCCACCATACGAAGGGCTAGGGTTTTTGCTCTCTTGCTGCGTCTTAATTGCATCGATTAACTTGCCGGCGGCATCAAAATTTGATCGATAAGTGGATAAAAGCTGACTCGTATTATCAGATGAAGTCTTAATATTAACGTCCATGTATTTGCTAAGAACACTCGCCTCACCTTTTTCTACTTCCGCCATTTTAAAAACAAAACTGCCTGCTTGAATCCAACCACTATCCATCGCCACTTGCTGCCAACTCTCTAAACTTTGTTTGGGCGTGAGCGCAATTTTATCTGCCTGAAATTTAGTCACTGCTGCCATCATAGCTGAGACATACTCTGTCGTTGCCGCCCCAACAAAATCGAGGTTATCCTCACCCAAATAGCGCTTCATCGCAAAATCATTCATGATATTTTTGACAGCTTGATCAGAAAGCTCGGCAGGGTTTTTCGGGGACGTATCAGTGCCTGCCACAATACTGCCGACAGAGGATGGCTTCATCGCACAGCTTGTTGTACCGGTAGTAACAGCGACACAACAATTTCGTGTATATTGCCTGTCTGAACAATACGACTCTACCCATTGTGGGGGATTAAAAAGCGGCCGGCAAATATTAAAACTACACAATATCTTGCTCGCATCAAAATACTGCGCAAACTGATAATCATACATCACAAACTGTTCTGCAATTTTACCAAAAACATTCACGATATTTTGTAAATTTTTACGTTGTACTTGACACAGGCGATACTCCAAACAATCCGTGGTACTGTTTGGGATGACATTTGCTGTCTTTGATTTACATAAACCGGGATTACACGCGCCGCCTAATGATAACACCCCGCAACTCCCGCGTTTCCCAGTGTCGGTGATATCTGGCCCCATTTCATAATTACTCTGACTGCGAGGACTGATTTGATACATTGCTTGATTATTTAAGCGGCAAAAATTCGCATTGATGTTTGCGGGATCACCGCAGTACCATCTCAACAGACTACTGCCGTCGGGAATCGAAGAATTTTGCAAGCTGCCATAAGTGGCTTTCGCGCTCGCTTGACAAACTAATGATTGAAACAGTTTCTTGATATTGCCACGCGTTGCGATCGTGTCAGGCGTTGTGACACTCGAACTCACTCCACCGACCACCGACGTATACTTGATGGCTGTTGTCCATAATTGATCTGCTGCACCTATCCCTTGCACCACAATCCACATGAAAATCACTTGAATAATGGAATAACCCGCATCGGTTGGGAATAAACAGACAATCCCACCAACGGTACGTAACGGCACCCATAAACTATTCCAATTACGCCCTAAAAATTCGCCTTCTTGCGCCGTTTTTAATAAACCTACCACAATCGTGTAAATCACAATAAAACCACCCACAGTCAGCATGGCCGTGTTAAATACACGAAACATCACACCGAGTATCATGGTTGGATCTTTTGCAGGTAACAGCGTCCCCACGACACCAAATATCTGCGACAAGTAGTAAAGCGATTGATCATTCGGTGCAATTTGGAAAAGATTCATCATTGCTCTGAACCATCCTGTCGGTGTTCAAAAGGTTTACCCGCCCACCACTCACGGAAGCTGCAACCTAATTGCCGAAATTGAATCTGGAAAGCCCAAAAGTGATAACGAAACCCATTCACTAGAAATAACATCGCCACAGTGATGGCTAACACAAAGGCTAAAAACGCATGCTTTTTAAATAAAAAATACCCCGCAGCAATCAAAGAAATGACTGCCAACAACCCAAATAAATAAGCAAAGATTAAATAACGACGATGAATCTTAACTAAATCTGACTCTGATAAACCGAAACGATCAACGGCTTCTTCAAATGTTTCCACACGTTGTGGCACAGGGATGGTAAACAACCCTTTGACCATCTCCCACGTCGATTGAATCTGCGCAAGAAAAAGGGAATAGCCAAACCATGCGGATGGATTGATAAACGTCTTGCGTGACACTTTGACAGCGTCTTTGACAGGAGTTGGAATGGGCACTCAACATACCTCACTATGCCTTCATGCTAACGTAGCATTTGATACTACAAAAAACAATCAAGTTGCGTGATTTTTGACAAACCGCCCCCCTCACTTTACCATCTTCCTCATGGCTAAGTTTCATCAAAAAGGGAAATACGCGGCATGCCTGAACTTGATCTACGCTCTGCACAGGAGTTTTGGAGAGATTACAGTGACCCCATGATTTATCGTGTCATCAGCTTCATGGAAACCGTAGAAAATGAAACATTAGATGGTCACCCTGACATTGAAGCAGCCGTTCGTGCGCTTGGTGAAAGCCTTGAAAAAGTATCCAAATTCGAACTTGGCAAAGAAGAACAATTTATTACCCTCTGTGCACACTTAAAAACCTCACGCATCTTACGTATTTTACAAGCCATCGACACAATAGAGCCTGGCTCTGCGTCAAAAGTCTTAATGTATGCCGAAGAACACAATACACCAAGCAACCGCTTGACCGGGCTTTTTTTACGACGAAATATTATTTTTGAACGCTTACGATTATTAGCGCGCGTTTTTGCCCCTGAACGATTCCATATTGTCTTATCCGCTTTGGAGCAACCGTATGATTAATTCCACTCATATTTGTAGCTTGCTGATAATTTATTCTCTTGCCACCGCCGCCTACGCACAAATGTTTTCTTTTCAAACCCCGCAACAAAAAAAAGAACAAACAAAATCACAATTAATGTATGTGCCACCTCCATCTCCGGTTGCCAGTGCCAGCGACTTCAAAAATCAGGTCGACACGTTTAGCAAAGAAAGTTTAAAAACAATGAATAAAAAGTCCCAAACATTGGTTAATCAACAATTAGATCAGTTACCCGCAGGCTCACCGCCCAGTCTTCCAAGCATCCCTGAAAAAGAAAAAGGTCAAACCAATCCACCTATCAGCGTCACGGAAGACCCTGCAGCCATCAACACGCCACCTGCTAATACAGGCACAGCGACCGCGCCTGCTACCATCAATAATCCACCCATTGCACCCTCTCCAGAAACCGCTCCCAACCCGCAAAATTATTCTGGATTCCAGGCGCCGCCTGAAACCAACACCACTTCACCCTCTGGTAGTACAAGTGGCGGCCTAGGGATCAAATACTAGTCATCTTTGGAGAGCGTCGTATGTTAAACAAACCAATCAAACTCATCGCTGCGACGTTAGCACTGTTACTCGCTGTCACCTGCCTCATGCCTCCCTTACAGGCTAGCGACGCTGCGCGACGAACGATCAATAAAGCACAAGTCAATACGTTTTTAGCAACGGCAAGCAACACCGCCGTCATAAAATTTATTGCCTCGCTTTGCTGGGAAATGAGCAACGATCTTTATGAAATTGGTCAACAAAGCCTAGCTGGCTTACAAATTTTAACAAGCTGGCTATTACCGGATGACTCCGATATTGCTGCAGAAACACAAGAAAAATTTGTCACGTATACCAATGCTAATTTTATCAATGAAAAAAGTAGAAATGAGCAACAACAAAAAATCACCCAAGCACTTTTCAAAGATGCGCAAGGTAATTTAACGGTAACAAAAGAAAGCGTCCCATGGGCGAACGACATTACGTTTCAAACACTCATGGGCATTCCTTATTTTCCAGAAGATCCACGCGATGAAAAAAAAGATGGCGTCGTCATTAAAACAACCAATGCACCGCTCAATTATGTTGAAAATATTGCCGGCGTGAATATCAAACATATTATTCCTAACTCAACATGGCGTAATAGCAGTGGATTAAGCGGCGCAGAAAACATTGGGCTAACGAATTACATTGCATTTTATAAAACTGTTGCGTCTATTCAAACCTATAACGCATGGGTGTTAAGTGAAATGTATGCGGACTATGAAAATGGCGGCAGTTTTTCTGCCGAACAAAATAAATTAATTCAGCAAGCCAGTAATTCGGATTGGTTTAAACATGTCATGGGTGATCCGAATATTGCACACATCTTACGCGAAACGTTAATGTATATTTCACAAAGTCTCGTCATTCAAAGTCAATTATTAAAAACACAAAAACAGCAACTTGCAGCACAAGCAATGACAAATACATTATTAATCTTAGGTAACCAATTTAATGAGAGTACATTATTAGATAAAGCCACAGGACGAATACCTTCATAAGAATGTGTTTTATCAATTCACTCCAAAATTGCAGGCTTTTTTTGCTTCAGCGCTGGACTTTTATCTAACGCTTAAATTCTCTCAACTCAACATCTACTTTTTTTAATACTGCTTCTTCAATTTTTTGTGGGTTTGATAAAACTTTCTCTACTGCCTCTTTAAATGCAATATCTGTCTTTGTTGGCATTACTTTTGGGCCCTGCGCATCAAAAAATCCATAATTTTTTTTGATGCCTAACGTTTTTTTTACAGTGCGAATAATTCTCAAACCTAAACTTGCGTGTTCTTCTGGCACTCTTGCTGGTTCACGCTCTTTAAAATAAGCAGCAAACAACGCTTTAAATTTCTCAATTTTTTCTCCTGATGTATTTTCTTTTTCAATTGATTTTTCTTCAAAAGCCACATCACCTGTAGACGGAAAAACTTGTTTTTTTATCTTTTCCAATAAAGTGTGAAAAAGTTTTTCTTTATTCGTAAAATCACTCAATTTCTCTAAATCACTTCGCTTTGTTCCCTGAATTGCCTCTGCTTCCGCGTAAATTTTTTCATTAAATTCTCGGCAAATCACCCGCAGTTGTAACAACATCTCTTGATCTATTTTTTCTTGTAAAATTTCCATCATTTTTATTACTGTTCCTAACAAATAACCTTGCGTCGCTGCAATTCGCTGACAGTAATTCCCATACTTTTCCCGATCCGCATCAGACGCATTTTTAGGAAGCACTGGAGGATCCCAATCCAAGATAGATTTTTTTAATTTCTCTAAACGTGCTAGATCCCACAACGATAATTTATCAACTATCAGCGCTGTGCAACTTTCATCTACGTAGTTTGTTATTTGATCTTGACCAATCGCACCACCTTTCCCTTTTTTGATTAGTGCATTCTCAGCTAAAGACATTAGCTCTGCCGCTAAATCAAAAACGGACTTACTCTCTCTTTTTTCTACTGCATCCAATAAGTTACGCATCACACTTGGCAAATTAGCAGGTGATTTGGAAAACATAAAACCTACCTTATAAAGCCTAATTTAAACCATGAATAGACTATAGCATAAAAATTAAACGCTATTTTATTCAATATTTTGTACTTGCTCGCGCATCTGCTCGATCAAGACCTTTAATTCCACTGCCGCACGCGTCGTTTCGACACTAACCGATTTCGCGCCTAAGGTATTCGCTTCACGATGCAATTCTTGCATTAAAAAATCCAAGCGCCGACCATTTATGCCATCACTGGTCGTCATGATTCTCTTGACTTCAGCAACGTGCGCTGTCAAACGATCCAACTCTTCCGTAACATCCATTTTCTGCAAACATAAAACAATTTCTTGTTCAACACGTTCTGTATCACAGGGAATATTGGCTTCGGCAAAACGTGTTTGTAAACGGGTACGCTGATTTAATTGAATCGCTGATAACGATTTTTTTATGACTGTTATCTCATGATTAACTTGTGTTAAACGCTGTAAAATAGTTTTTTGTAATGCCATACCCTCACGCGACCTCGCCGCCACTAACGCCTGCAAACATTCATCCACTAATTGCATAAAAATCTGCTGTAACCTGTCAGTATCAACAGCCGGCGTTTCGAGCATCCCGGGCCAACGCAAAATATCAGCAGGTGATACGGGCGCAGCTCGCGATAATAATTGTTCAATGACTTTTATTGCATGACATAACGATGACGCTAACGGTAAATTCACTTGCAAACTCTTTTCTGACAAAGGCGGCGCTTGATAACGAAACGTGCATTCCAATTTACCACGCTGAATCGTTTGCTGAATTTTTTCGCGTATCGGCATTTCAAATAAAGCAACCTGTTCAGGTAAGCGTAATGCAATGTCTAAATAACGATGATTCACTGTGCGCAACTCACACACTGCATTGCCCCATTCCCCCTGACGTTGCACACGCGCAAATGCTGTCATACTTCGGATCATCTGTATTTTTCCTAGAAAAGTCTGTCTATAATGGCCAACCATCTTGCCCGCTAGGATAATCGAATGCCATCAAAACCTGTCAAAATAAGAGAAAATCGCTTACACGATGCACTACGTTCCATTCAATTTACTCGTCAATTTACTGAACATGCAGAAGGTTCTGTGCTCGCCGAATTTGGCAAAACACGCGTCATTTGTACTGCTAGCATCGAAGCAAGAGTCCCGCCTTTTTTGAAAGATAAAGGACAAGGTTGGATTACCGCTGAATATGGCATGCTGCCACGCTCTACCCATGACCGAATGCAACGTGAAGCCGCGCGTGGCAAACAATCTGGACGAACACAAGAAATTCAACGTTTAATTGGTCGTTCGCTGCGCGCCGCTGTTGATTTAAAAAAATTAGGCGAATTCACCATTACACTCGACTGCGATGTGATCCAAGCGGATGGCGGCACACGCACGGCAGCCATCACCGGCGCCTGTATTGCACTACATGATGCCATTACTTTCTTACAACAAGCAGGCAAAATTACCTCAACTCCCTTTCGCCAATTAGTGGCATCTGTTTCTGTCGGCATGCATCAAGGCGAACCCATTCTTGATTTAAATTACGCAGAAGACTCCACTGCTGATACCGATATGAATGTCGTGATGACAGAACACGGTGAATTCATCGAAATTCAAGGTACCGCAGAAAACGGCACCTTTGGACCAGAAGCATTACAACGCATGCTACAACTCGCGCAAAAAGGCATCGGCGAATTGATTACATTGCAACGACAATGCTTACAAAGTAAAATAACTTATTGATTTTATTGTTAAAAATTATTTGCTTGGCAAAAAATACAATAGAATCAATGCAGAAGAGCTATTATAACTTTGTCAATACAATCAATTAGTTAAGTCAAAAACGGCCCGTGAGACATGAGATGTTTTGTATGCTTGTCTCACTACTCCGCGCTCGTAATACCACGCTTCATCATAATTTCTCGCAACGTACGCAATGCATTCATTTGAATTTGCCGCACACGCTCACGCGTTAACCCCAACGCAGCACCCACCTCTTCCAATGTCTGTCGCTCGTACCCAGCCAAACCAAAACGCCGACACAATACTTCACGCTGCCGCTCATTCAATTGTACTAAACACATTTCCAGCGCTTCCGTCATCCGCTGATCCGCTAAAAAATCTGCTGGATCCATTTGCGCGTGGTCCGCCATCGTTTCCGACAAAGCACGTCCCTGACTACTATTTGATGACGATGATTCACTACTATGCACCAACGTATCCAATGATACCGTATGCTCATTCAAACTTAACATGCCATCCACATCTTCTACTGAACAATGCAAAGCATCCGCAATTTCTTTTGATGTAGGCGTATGATCACTACTTTTCATTAAGCGTCGCGCTGTCGCAAGATAAGTATTTAATTCTCGTACCACATGCACAGGCAATCGCACAGTGCGGGTTTGATTCATAATCGCACGCTCAATGGTTTGACGAATCCACCACGTTGCATACGTTGAAAAACGAAAACCCCGCTCCGGATCAAATTTTTCAACCGCACGCAATAAACCTAAATTCCCTTCTTCAATTAAATCCAGAAACTCTAATCCTCGGTTATAATATTGCCGTGCAATTTTCACCACTAAACGCAAATTACTACGAATCATTCGATCGCGCGCTTTCGCATCGCCCTGTAACGCTAAACGCCCAAAATGGATTTCTTCTTCTGCGCTCAACAAGGGTGAAAAACCAATCTCTCCTAAATACAAACGTGTTGGATCTTTTGCAGATGTATCATTTTCTATGGCTGCTGCTTCTTCTTTATTTTTATTTACGACATTATTTTCATCCTGACTTTCTGGATAAGGTTGAAAACTCTCTTCTGTTTCTACATTAGAAAATTTATTTAATAACTCTTTTCCTGCAACAGATTCAGATTGTTTTACAGCTAATTTTTTATCTATTTTTTCTTTCGCAATAAGCTTTTTTTTCACTATCTTATTTTTGAATGATTTTTTTGCTGACGTCACTTTGCCTGACATTTTTTTTAATAATGCTGCCACATACTGCGAAGCTTGTTTTGAAAGCGTTTGTTTTTTAGAAGAAGGCAGCTTTTTTGTTTCTGGGTTGGGTGAAATGCGCTGCAATGCTTTCGGATGATTTTTTTTACTACGTGACAATCGAGTCGAAATGATACCGAACAAACCCTTCACTGGGCCGCGGCCTTCTCCTTGCTTCCCTTTTTTCCGCATATCCATCCCTCTCCCAAGCGGCTTCCTTTAATCTCTATTATACGCTGATCACACTAGCGATGGCGCAAATACTGCAATGGATCCACCGGCTTACCCGCTCGACGGATCTCAAAATGTAGCATCGGTGCACCTCCCGGCAAGTGCCCCATCCATGCAATTGGCTGCCCTGCGCGCACCCACTCTCCTTGTCGCACCCTTAAACGCTGATTAAACGCATAAGCACTTAACCACAACGCATTATGACGAATAATAATTAAATTACCGTAACCTCGCAGTCCATTACCTGCGTACACGACTTCACCTGCTGCACTTGCTAAAACGGGCTCGCCTTCTTTCCCGGCAATATTGATCCCCCGATTAAAAGAGGAATAGACCGCCGCAACAGCACCTTGTGCCGGCCACCGCCAATGCTGAATCATGGTCGCAGACTGACGCGTAGTCGAATGATCTGCCTCCCGATGCGTCACAATGGATGATGGAACATGCCGTTGCCTTTGATGCACTGGACGGGGCAAAGGCGATACTGCGACTGATCGAGAAATAGCATGTGGAGCGCGATGCAGAGGCAATCCATGTTTTGATTGACGCAAGATCAACACTTGTCCCTTTTGCACATGCCATGGAGGTGTCAAGTGATTACGTGCTGCTAAGACACGGTAATCCATGCCATAGCGCCACGCAATAGAATACAGTGTCTCACCACGACGTACCCGATACACACCATTTGATGGTAACGGCTGAATCGTGGCATCCACAACAGGCACATAGGCTTGCGGCGTACTACAACTTAGTAACACACAAGCCATTAACCCAATCCAAGCTGCCTGCAGCTTACACTTGATCTTGTTGTTCAATCGTTTTTACCCAACCAGCTAATTGCTCGAACGATTTGTAATGTGTCAAATCCATGTGAAGCGGTGTGATCGACACATACCCCATGTTAACCGCATAAAAATCTGTCCCAGGACCCGCATCTTCTTCTGGGCCAGGCTGACCGACCCAATAAATCTTACGACCACGTGGATCCGTTGCTTTCACTGTCGGTTCCGCCACGTGCCGCGTACCCAACCGCGTGACTTGATAACCACGTATTTCACTCAATGGTAAATCCGGCACATTGACATTTAAAATTGTATCGCGTGGCAAAGGATCCCGACCTAAATTTAACACTAACGCTTTTGCCACTTCAGCCGCCGTTTGGTAATGCTGACAACGCGGCCCTGCCAGTGAGACAGCAATCGAAGGCAGCCCAAGAAACCGCCCCTCTGTCGCTGCCGCCACTGTCCCAGAGTACAATACATCATCACTCAAGTTCGATCCTTCATTGATACCCGACACCACCATATCCGGTAATTCTTTTAACAATCCTGTTACCGCTAAATGGACACAATCTGTCGGCGTCCCATTCACACCAAAAAAACCATTCTCTGCTGTCATTAATCGCAATGGATTATCTAACGTCAACGAGTTACTCGCACCACTTCGATTACGATCAGGTGCGACAACCGTAATCTCTGCTATCTCACCTAATACTTTTGCAAGCGTCGCAAGCCCTGGAGCTAAAAAACCATCGTCATTACTTAATAAAATTCTCATGAGTGTGCTGCCTGATAAAAAGTTTCACCTGAACGAACCATGCCAAAATCTTCTCTCGCATGCGTCTCAACAACGTCTTTATTTTGCTGCAATTGCTTCACTTGCATAAGCAACGCTGCATTACGCGCTTTCAATTTTTCATTGGTTAACTGCTCAACTGCTAATTGTTTTTTTAAATGCAACATCGCTGGAATGCCGGTTGCCCCCATCCATAGATGATATTGTAAAAATCCCAATGCACAGCCCGCGAGTAACACCAGAAATAATCGCATCAATTGGATACTCGTTCAAAACAAGCAAAATGACGGAAGGCTAACGCGCCTGCATACGTACTTTTCTCTGCGCGTTCTGCAGCAATATGTAATAAACGATTATATTTCGCGACACGATCTGAACGACACAATGAGCCCGTTTTGATTTGACATGCATTCGTACCCACCGCTAAATCCGCAATCGTCGTATCTTCTGTTTCGCCTGAACGATGCGACAAAATGGTATTGTAGCCCGCAGCACGCGCCATACGAATCGCTGCCAACGTTTCTGTCAAGGTACCAATTTGATTAGGTTTCACCAACAATGCATTCGCAATTGCTTCTTGAATCCCTTTTTGTAATAACGTCGTATTCGTGACAAACACATCGTCACCCACCAATTGAATACGCTGACCGAGTTTTGCTGTTAATAATTTCCAACCCGCTAAATCATTCTCCGCCATGCCATCTTCAATACTTATAATCGGATAACGATCCACCAACTCAGAAAAATACGCGGTAAATGCCTCAGCAGAAAATGTTTTCTTTTCTGAAGCCAAGTGATAATGACCATCGCGATACAATTCGTTTGCGGCGACATCTAAACCTAAGAAAATATCTTCACCAGCGACATAACCCGCACGCTCAATGGCCTGCATAATAAAATCCAGTGCACTCGCATTCCCTGATAAATTAGGTGCAAAGCCACCTTCATCGCCCACGCCCGTCGCTAAACCATTTTCACGTAATAATTGACGCAAGTGACCAAAGACTTCTGCACCATAACGCAAGGCTTCAGCAAAAGTCGGTGCGCCAATGGGTAAAATCATAAATTCTTGTATATCTAAATTATTATCTGCATGCGCGCCGCCATTAATCACATTCATCATCGGCACCGGCAAATGCATCGTCTGCTCACCACCAATGTATTGATATAATGGGATACCTTGTTCACTCGCTGCAGCTTTGGCTGCCGCCAATGACACCGCAAGAATCGCATTTGCACCCAAGCGTGCACGATTGGGCGTGCCATCTAATTCACATAATAAGGCATCCAATTTTTCTTGATCCGACGCATCCACAAATTCCAATGCACGCGCAATATCGCCGTTAATCGCCGCAACCGCACGGCGCACACCTTTGCCAAAGTAACGCGCCGCCTCCCCATCGCGTAACTCTAATGCCTCTTTAGAACCTGTCGAGGCACCCGAAGGTACCGCCGCACGACCAAAACTGCCGGACTTTAAAACAACTTCTGCTTCAACTGTTGGTTGCCCACGTGAATCTAAAATTTCCCACCCTCTCACTCGTTGAATCTGCGACATGCTTTCTCCTTTTTTTATGGAATTGCTAACACACTTTTAACAAATGGAATGGTTAAACGACGCTGTGCTGCCAATGATGTACGGTCCAAAATAGCTAGCGCCTCACAAAGCGCAGCCATATCTCGCGAACAGTGTCGTAAAATAAAACGGCCGACTTCTTCGGATAATTGCATCCCACGATACGCCGCACGCACAATTAACATCTCACATTTTTCTGCATCCGATAATGCATGCAACTGAAAAACAATTCCCCAATACAAACGCGACACCAAATCCGGCAAACTAAATCCAACATGCATCGGCAACACTGCAGAAGCAATAATCATCGTGCCCCCTGCATCATGAATTTGATTAAATGCATGAAATAACGCTTCTTCCGCAATCGATTGGCCCGCAAGCACATGCACATCGTCCAAACAAACTAAATCACGTGACGCTAATCCTTCCAACATCGCTGGCGAAAAATGCCCCATCGATAAAGGTAAATAACACGCGCTCAAACCAACTTGATGCGCGGCATGACAACACGCTTGCAACAAATGCGAACGCCCACTCCCAGTCGGGCCATATAAATACAAAATACGTTCGCCTTGCCCAATAGAAGAGCGCTGTAATGCTTGCACTAACATGGCATTGCGACCTGGAAAATAACTCGCAAAGACGGCTTCATCACGTAACCCGACGCCTAAAACCAGTTGCCGCATTTGATCAACTTTCATAGGAAATATCTTGCTTATGCATACGATCCACAAAAAACGTTGCCAAGACACGGATCAAGGCAGCCACCGGTAATGCCAACAATACACCGGTAAAACCCGCCACGACCCCCCCTGTCAAGACCGCGAAAATCACTACCACAGGATGCAAGCCAATCCGATGCCCCACTAAATGCGGCGTGATAAACATCCCATCAAGCACTTGCACTACACCAAATAAAATCAAGATAGGTAATACATCATGCCAATTACCCGTCTGCACCAACACCACCAAACTCGCCGAAATAAGCCCTATAACCACGCCAAGATAAGGCACAATAGACAAGACGCCGGTCACCAACCCAATTAAAACCCCAACCTGCATCCCTAATAAAGAAAGACCTACCGCATAAATGCAACCCAGCGTCAACATCACGAGAAGTTGCCCATGAAAAAATGCCGCCAGCACAGCATCACATTCCCGCACTAATGCAATCACCACCGGCGCAATACGCTCTGGTAATAAACGTTTCATCGCTTGCAACACGTCTTCCCAGTCATACAATAAATAAATCGCTACGACTGGAATTAATAATAAATTACCAAACAAGACCAATAAACGCATTCCCGAGTGCAGCACAGTTCGCACCACCCAATCAGCGACACCGCCCGCTTTCGTCCAATTTTCCGCCAATGTTGTTTTCAATGAAGGAATTTCAATCCCTGAGAAATTACCCAACGCATGCAGACGTTGTTGTAAAAAAGCCATTGCTGTGGGTAAGAAACGAACAAAGTGTGATATTTGCTCAATCACCAAAGGCACCACCCAAAACAACAAAGTAAAAATTGCTGAAATAATTAAAAAGAAAATCAACATCACAGCAAAAATACGCGGCAATCCATGTCGCATTAACCACTTCACCAATGGATTACACAACCATGCAATCAGCGCGCCAATTAAAAAAGGCGGCAAAACAGGTGAAATGAAATACAGCACTACCGCAATACCCGCTGTCAGTACCGTAAAATAAAATGGGCTCATCATGACTTTAACCCTTCCATTGATAAATCGCTTCGGAGACAGGTTCTAAGCGATGATCCACCGATATTGCAGCGGCAAATGCATCCGATGTGCCGCGTAACGTCACGGCCAACACCACGCTATCATCTAATACTTGCACAATTTCAATCCCTGCCACCGATGACAATCCCTCTAAGTACTGTGTCAAAGCGGTCACATCATTTGCGCCATGAATCCCTGTCACTGTCAAACGCATGGTCTGCGCCACATGACTTGGCGAGGCAACAACGGCATAACGAGCTGCTAACGTATCTGCCAATTGGTGCATAAAATCCGTTAACACCGCTGATTCATCTTTCCCCGTCACGTCAAAATGCGTGCGTGTCACCCCTAGCTGCAAACTCCCTACCATATGCCAGCCTGTCGCATCTTGCATCACTGCACCAGCAACAATGCCTTCGCTTTTATAACGATCGGCACCTAACGCTAAAACTGAAAATTTCTCTTGCACCACATCTGTCGCGGTAACTTGCTTCAATTCAGCTAAATCCATCAATGGAAAAATAATAGGCACGCCACGCTGTGCTGCAATTTTCTTCAATATCAGCGGCGCAACTTCTCCCTGATCCGCCGTCATAATATGTAATCCACCTGCCGGTAAAGCACCCGCCAAATACACTAAAATCAAAGGACGATTCGCACCCCAAACTGGCGCACCAGCTTGACGTAACAATGCATTGATACTGCTTGGATCAAAATTCGCACGCAAAAATAAGCTAGGTTGCGAGGCGCCCTCCGGCGTCATAGTGACATAACGAAATTCATCCACAAACGCTTCTGCATTCTTTGCTGCAGCCTTTAGCAAAGGCCTTTCTGCTAGTTGACGCTCACCACTCACTCGCAATAACACCTGCCATAAAGCAGTCTGAAGCGCAATACGACGTACATCAGGTTGTTGCGACACGACTGGCACAGAAGCTTCATAAAGCGATGAAATACGCATAGCAGACACTGCTGTCATGAGCAACAGCAGCACAACACTCACTATTAACTTGCAGCATGTATGCATGTATTAACCTAAAATAAAACGCATTTACCGCAAAAAATATTATAAAACCACCGCTTTCACTCTGCATTGTATCCCGGACAGAAGCTGATTCAAACCAACTACCACAGAAAAGTCACATTCATGGGAGCATTGATTAACGATTTGGCTGAACGTCATCGTCAAACAGCAATGCGCATTTTAAGAATGAAAGTACACTATCCATAGGATATGAAAGGACATGTTTAGATCGCTGACAGCAACTAATGGGTAATTGATATGCAGCCAAGTCATCAAACACCCCCCTCTAACGTGACACAGCAAACGTCATTTGATTGCTTTCTTTCCCGATAAAGCATAGAATTCCGCTGGGTTCTTGTATTCGGTTCACTTTTTATAATATCCCGTGGCTTCCCTTCCAGATTATTTGTTCAGCATCAGGCAGGGTCCCCCAGCCTGTCAGCTTTTATTTCACAGGTAATAACACAAGAAGGGTATTTAACCACCCTGACAGCTTGTTGCCCTGCAAAACCCTCGTCTGAACAACACCATAACAACATGGGGAATCCATTTGTGAAATTTAATGAACTGCATCTCAATCCAGAAATCGTCAAAGCGCTTGGCCTCTGCGGCTACACTGAACCAACACCCGTCCAAGCACGCTCCATCCCCCTCATTCTTGCAGGCAAAGACTTAGTTGCCTCCGCACAAACAGGGACTGGTAAAACTGCCGCTTTTGTCCTGCCCATCCTACACAAGCTTAGCTTGCAACAAAAAGCACGCGTCGCTGCTGGGCCACAAAAATTCGGTCGCAAAAAACCTGTTTGCCTCATATTAACGCCGACACGTGAACTAGCTGGGCAAATCACAACTGCTGTCAGTAAATACGGTAAATTTCTTCAGCCCGGCGTTGTCAGCCTCGTCGGCGGGATGCCCTATCCACTCCAAATCAAACAATTACGTTCAGAAAAAACGGAAATTATCGTCGCAACCCCTGGGCGCCTCATGGACCATATGGCAAGCAAACGGATCGACTTATCAGGTATTGATATGCTTGTACTCGACGAGGCCGATCGTATGCTTGATATGGGTTTTATCGATGATGTCAGAAAAATCGCTAGCACCATGCCCAAAGAGCGCCAAACACTTCTATTTAGTGCCACCGTTGATGGCAAACTCACTCGCATCATACGTGAGCTTTTGAACACGCCTGAACGTATTGATCTGTCACCAGAAAAAATTACGCCTACCAGTATTACTCAGACGTTATACCTTGCCGATAATGCGGCACACAAAACGCGCTTATTACTGCACTTCCTCAAAGAAGAAAAAGTATTCAGCGCCATTGTCTTTTGTGCAACTAAAAGACAAACAGATGAACTAGCCGACTTGTTATGCAATCAAGATATCCGCGCCGCCGCCTTACATGGCGATCTCCGACAAAACGTACGTAATCGTACAGTCGAGCAATTACGTCGTGGAAAAATCCAAATCTTAGTTGCCACTGACGTCGTCGCACGTGGTATCGATATTCAAAATATCACCCATGTCTTCAACTTCGATATGCCACGTTTTGCCGAAGACTATGTCCATCGGATTGGCCGAACAGGTCGCGCCGGGAGAACAGGGATTGCCATCTCTTTCACAACACCGACAGATATCCGTCACGTCCGCCAAATTGAACGCTTAATGAACCAGCAGCTGACTCGCCAAACAATTACAGGGCTTGAACCACGCAAACCTGAGGGCAATGGCTTTGCGCCACGTCATAAAGCAGGCGCAGGCGCTAAAAGACGCAAGCCGGGCGGTGGCAGCAATAACAGCCGGCCATTTGCTACAAAAACGCCAGGGCGATTCAAAAATCGCGGTAACGACAAAAATGAAGCAACTTTCGGCGAACCACGCACTCGATCAGAGCACGCAAAGAAATTTGGCTCAAAAAAACCTCGTGGGAAAAACCCAGAAGCTAACCGCCCATTTCGCGAAAACCGGGAAAAATGGCAAAAAGCTTCCTAGGCTGCACCCACTTTACCAAGCTAAGAAGCAATAAATCATTACTGTCTATCATTACATTCTCTAGGTGACTGGATTTTTCTTAGAGAATGTAATAAATTGATTATTCAGACAGTCGTCCCTTTTCTTCCGACATACGGAGGCAGCTACTAGCTGAACGGAATGCTGATCAAATCACAGTTGATTGCAAAGCTCAGCCAAGAACTATCTTGGTTGCCGGAGAAAGAGATTACCCAAGCGGTTAACGCCCTCATTGAACAAATGAGCGACGTGCTAAGCCATGGTGGTCGAATCGAGATTCGTGGTTTTGGCAGTTTCTGCCTACACTACAGACCGCCACGTCGGGCGCATAATCCCAAAACAGGTGAAAAACTGATTACACAGCCCAAATATGCTGTACATTTCAAACCTGGAAAAGAAGTACGCGAACGCGTCAATGCAAGCCGTCACATCCCGTTAGTACAGGATGACGGTCATGATGCAGATGAAGAATAAGAAACTTATCTTTGACGATAACCAACCCATTTCTACTTCACCGCAGAAATGGGTTTTTATTTGTAACAGCTCAGGTAACAGGTAGCGTTACGCCCCGCTGACCCTGATACTTCCCGCCACGGTCCCGATAAGATGTCTCACAGGCTTCATCCGACTCAAAAAACAATAACTGCGCAACACCCTCACCTGCGTAAATCTTCGCTGGCAATGGCGTTGTATTAGAAAACTCTAATGTAATATGACCTTCCCATTCAGGCTCAAGCGGTGTGACATTGACAATAATACCGCAACGCGCATAAGTGGATTTACCGACACATACTACCAATACATTTCGTGGCACACGCAGATACTCAACACTACGCGCCAATGCGAACGAATTTGGTGGAATGATACAAACATCCGATGCAACATCTACAAAACTCGTTTCACAAAAATTTTTTGGGTCAACGACAGCTGAATTAATATTGGTAAAAATCTTGAACTCGCGCGCGCATCGCACGTCATAACCATAGCTTGATGTCCCATAAGAAACCAAACGATCTGCACTGGTTCCTTTCACTTGCTGCGGCTCAAACGGTTCAATCATCCGATGTTCTTGCGCCATCCGGCGAATCCATTTATCTGACTTAATGGCCATTACTTCACTCCTACATGCTATTTTTCACTATCTACTTTTATAAATTTTTACTAGTCATTTTTAACTAAAATAGCTGGAAAATCAGCATCACGCGCTAAATCCGTCAATTGTGCGAGTATCGCATGCGCTATGACAGCATAATGAGACGCTATATTTCCTTGCGGATCCGTCACAACACTTGGCAAACCAACATCCATCCCTGCACGTAAACGACTATCAATCGGTAATTCACCTAACAATGGCATAGCATACTCCGCCGCCAATCGTCCACCGCCTGCTTCGCCAAAAATAGTATCGACATGCCCGCATGCGGAACACGTATGCTTGCTCATATTTTCAATCACGCCCAATAAAGGCACTTTTACTTTACGAAACATTTCGGCCGCACGACGCGCATCTGCTAAGGCAAGCGTTTGCGGCGTTGTCACAATAACCACGCCTGTCAACGGCACTTTTTGCGTCAAAGACAACAAAATATCTCCCGTCCCCGGCGGCAAATCAATAATCAAATACTCAACATGATCCCACAATGTATCTTGCAAAAGTTGCTGTAATGCTGCTGTCGCCATCGGGCCGCGCCAAGCAAGTGCCGCAGTATCTTCAATCAAGTAACCAACCGACATCGTTTGCAAACCATGTAGCAACAACGGCTGGATTTTCTTTTGACCATTTTGCTCCACCACGTCAGGGGCACCACGAGCACCTAACATGACAGGGATACTTGGACCATAAATATCCGCATCCAATATCCCGACACTTTTACCCATTGCTGCTAATGTCAGCGCCAAGTTGACAGCAACCGTTGACGTCCCCACCCCCCCTTTACCTGATGCAACGGCAATAATATGTTGCACCCCTGAAATTTTTTGCTGCATGCACCCTCTCAAACCGCTCAAATCCATCATCAATACAAATAAATACTTGTCATTTTTACTTATATGATCATTTATAGTTGCACAAACATACTAAATACCTAAAATCTAAAGCTGGCAAATAACAACAGACAATCCCCTACGAGTCAAGAAACCCCGCCACAAATCTACCTCTCCATCACAGACCTACCGACAAACAAGCACCATGCTATAATCTTGCGATTTTGACCATAGACCCTCTGCTTTGAATAGGAACCCCATGACAGGACAACCACGTAAATTACTCGTCACGTATGCCCTACCCTATGCTAACGGCCCGTTACACCTTGGGCACATGACAGGGCTGATTCAAACAGACATATGGGTGCGCTTTCAAAAAATGCAGGCATTAAACTGTGTCTTTGTCTGCGGCTGCGATAGCCATGGTACGCCTATCATGATTCAAGCAGAAAAATCCGCCGTCGATCCTGCCACTCTCACAGAAAACATTCGTGCATTACACCAAGCAGATCTCAACGAATTTTCGATCGATGTCGATAATTACTACACCACACACTCCCCAGAAAACAGAGAATTATCCGAACAAATTTTTCGGTTACACGATGCCAAAGGCAATATCATCAAAAAAACTATTCAACAAGCCTACGACCCTGAAAAAAACATGTTTCTACCAGATCGCTTAATACGCGGAGAATGCCCTCGTTGCGGCACGCATGACCAATACGGCGACAATTGTGAAGCATGCGGTGCGACCTACTCACCAACCGAATTAAAAAATCCACGCTCCACACTCTCTGGCGCAACACCCATTGAAAAATCATCTGAACATTATTTCTTTCGACTGACGCATTACGAAAAATTTCTACGCGAATGGACACGTGCCGGCCACCTACAAGAAGAAGTCACGCATAAATTAGACGAATGGTTTGCTGCTGGCCTAAAAGATTGGGATATTTCACGTGATGCGCCTTATTTCGGCTTTACTATTCCCGGCGAAACAAATAAGTATTTTTACTGCTGGCTCGATGCACCTGTTGGTTATATCGCCAGCTTCAGTCACTTTTGTGCGCGCCATCCTGAATTTGAGCTCGCTGATTACTGGGATAAAAATTCATCCGCTGAACTCTATCATTTTATTGGTAAAGATATTATTTATTTTCATGCATTATTTTGGCCAGCTATCTTAGAAGGCGCAGACTTCCGTACACCCACAGCAATCTTTACGCATGGCTTTCTCACCATCAACGGCCAAAAAATGTCAAAATCACGTGGTACTTTTATTCTAGCAAAAACATTTGCCGAGTATTTCCCCTCTGATTTTCTACGCTATTATTTAGCGACGCGACTCAGCCAACATGTAGAGGATCTTGATCTACAATTTGATGATTTTATGCAGCGTGTCAACTCAGATCTCGTTGGAAAATTTGTCAATATCGCTAGCCGCTGCGCACGCATTTTGCAAAAGAATTTCAATAACCAACTTGCTGCCACACTAAGCGCACCCGACTTATTTCATCTCTTTGCAACAACAGGCACCGACATTGCCAAAAAAATGGATGCACTAAAAATTGCAGAAGCCATGCGTGATATTATGGCGCTGGCCGATCGTGCCAACCAATATATTGACACCGAAAAACCTTGGGCTTTAATGAAAACTAACGACCAAGAGCAAATTCATTTTGCACAGACAGTTTGCACTACTGGCATCAATCTCTTTCGTCAATTAATGATTTATTTAAAACCTGTTTTACCAAAAATGGCGGCACAAGCAGAAAATTTTCTACAATGTGGCGCATTACTATGGTCTGACAGCCACAAGCCCCTACTGAATCATCAAATTAGTGATTATCCAATGTTAGCAAAACGTATTGAAAAAAATGAAATTGAAGCGCTGCTCAACGCTATTACGCCAAAAACATAAATTTATAAAATAAAAAATTATCATGATAAAAAAAGAGAAAACAATCACTGCCCAAGACATTGATGCCCTATTACCACAAACACAATGTGGTTTATGTGGTTTTAAAGGCTGTCAACCCTATGCAAATGCATTAGCAATGGGGCTTGCCGAAATCAATCTCTGTCCACCAGGCGGTGTGACTGGGCTCAAACGTCTGGCAACTGCGCTCAAACGTGATCCAACGCCTTTTATTCCTGATATGCAAAAAAAAGAAAAAAAACAAACTTATCGCGCTGTCATTCGAGAAGCAGAATGTATTGGCTGCACTAAATGCATTCAAGCTTGCCCTGTTGACGCTATTCTAGGTTCCGCAAAAAATATGCATAGCATCATTCAAAAAGAATGTACCGGCTGTGAATTATGTGTACCCGTTTGCCCAACAGACTGTATCGATCTCATTGCGTCAGCAGAACCACCTTCTTTGACACGTGCGCCCCATTTTCGCGCACGCTTTTTAGCTCGTGAAAAAAGACTCTCTATACAAAAAAATCTAGAAAAAATAAATAATGCGAAGATAAGAAAAATAACAGCCATTGATGACAAAAAAAAATATATCTCAGAAGCACTAGCACGCGTGAAAGAAAAAAATAAATTGTAAAAAAATCTGGACAGTTAAAAAATTATTTCAAACTACGCCACTCGGGCTTATCCCACGAACCCGTCACAGCATAACGATACACCGTCATTTTTGATACTTCTGGACTCACTATTTTATTAATTGCAAAAGCAACAATACCTGCTAAAGGGTTAGCCGTTGCGATCGTCGCGACAACTGGAATACTAGATGTCACTTGTGGCGCAACATTTAACCTAAGATCATAATCACGTGCTGCAAGCCCAATACGACCAGATACATCGATTTGTGCAACAGCACTCGAAAAATGCGTATTTTGCGTAAATGCACTGCCATTTTGTAATTTAAAATCTCCGCGCACAGAATCAAAAGAATATCCTTTTTCAAACAAATCACTAAAATCCAAACTTAAACGTCGCGGCAAACTCTGTAAACTAAAAATATTTAACATGCGACCAAAGCCCATTTTAGCATTTGTAGAACTATCTAAATGAATCACACGACCTTTGCCAATTTCTAATGATAATGTCCCAGATAAACTAGCCAAAGACACGGCAAATGGATTATTCAACCAATCTAAATCAAATTTCACTTTACCCACACCAGCTTCAAGATTTGTCACGCTACCACCCATGGCCGCAAGAAATTTATCCGTACGTGGTGTATTAAGTATCCCAGAAAAATCTGTTCTTCCCTTCTGCCAATAGCCTGACGCATTGATTTCATAAACAGGAGAGCGAATAGAAAAATTCTGAATACGCACACCTTGCGACTTTGGTTGTAACATAAAACGCACACTGCCTAATGCTATCTTTCCATACCAAACTGTATCAGCCATAAAATTTAATTCAGGAAACACAGCAGGGTCTATTTTTTGTTTCATTTGATTTTCTGGGGAAAGATGCAATGCTTGCAACCGAATCATCACCGGTGTTTTTGCATCAGAAGCTGGATCAGGAAGCGCTATCTCACCCTGTAGAATGGCATTATTCACAAGGAAATTTAGACGATCTTCACTCTTTCTCACTTTCAATTGCATCACATCAGACATCAAATTAGGAAGATGCAACAACCCTTGAAGACTAAACGACGGCTCTTGTAATGTCTTAGACATCGTTAATTTAAGCGTCATTGGATTTTCAATCGCATGGCTTTTTATATCAAGCATTGAAAGACCTTGTTGCGTAAAAGCAACAACGCCCGTCAAAGATTTTAACAACACATGCCAACGAACCAACTGTATTTTTGCTTTATTAAACGTGACTGTGCCATTGACACGTGTAGACTCTGGTGTCGACAATGGAATGGATAAACCAAGTTTCAAATGCATTAAACCAACAGGTGCCAAAACAGTAAAATAATTTCCTAATTTTTTTTGCAATGGTGTTTGCTGCAAAAAAGGGAGGATTTGTGATAAATCAGTATGTAATTTTCCTTGCACCTCAAGTTTCGTTTTATTTGGTAACATTTTAGGAATAATCACTTTTGCCTCATCAATAGGCAATCCGGCAATCTGTGCAGCACGCACATCTGCTGTCATTCCTCTACCAAAAAAAACTAAATGCCCATCGATATGATGAATATCAGGCCACCCCGGACTTTCATGTAACCACACATCTTGCGCATCGCCCGCAATACGAAAAATACCCTGCTGCTTATCAAATGGAAACGCATCTAATGGACCTGATAATTCCACTACGCCATTGGTCATCATGCCGCCGTGAAATGCTTGCTGCAGCCATTTAGAAAGATCCGCAGCAAAAATAGCTAATGGCAAATAATGACTCACATGTTTTACTTGTTTTAAAACAAAATGTCCCGTCAAGCCAATAACAGGGGGGCCTTTGATTGGAAAAAATAATTTTAGATTGGCTGTGACACGCCCATCTGTATTCACAGCAAATAACTGCGTCGCTTCTATATGCCAACCATCCGCTGCTTGCTGAAATTGCAACTCTCCTGTTAACCGATCCATGTTTAAACTATTCAGAAAAATATCAGGCATTTGTAACTGCGGTTGTTGCAATGCCACACGAAGAGAAAGCGTGTGTTGATCTCGGTGCACATAAAACAAACGCAACATCTTTATACCAACGTGCCAAACTATATTTTGAGGCCTTACAATATCTAACATTAAATCTTCAAACCGCCACCCCGGCTGCATAAAAATCCAACTGGGGAAAGTGCCCGCTGCAGTGGCTTGCTGTAAATTCATAACAAGATGAAGGCCTTGAATACGAATAGTGTTTGTCCTAATTTGCCAGTGTCGCAAACTTTCCCAAAGTGAAAAACTGATTCGAACATGCGGGATCAAAATTACCTGTTTCCCTGTCGCAGGGTCCTTCACAACCACATCCTTCAAATTCAACACAGGCGATAGTTGTGGCCATGCAACATCAATATGTCGCACACTGACAGGGCGCCCCAATAACTCACTAATATAATTTTCAAATGCAACAGAATGTTGATTAATAAGAGGCAAAAACAAACGAACAATACTAATAAACAGCGCCGCCAAAATAATCAAACATGCGAAAAAAATACCTAGAGTTACCGTGAAGTGACGCCAAAATTTCTTCACTTTATTTACCCCAGTCACAAAAATCGAAAGCGGCGCTGACTATCTTGAATAATGACATAAACCCAAGGCCAAAGTAACATACTCGTCACAGGAGCCAACCAGTAGAGACTATTAATAGGTAACTCGCCTAAAAAACCCTGCGTACAAAAAAGAATAAATTGATACGCAAAGACTATTAACAAAATCCCTAAACTTTGTTGAAAAAGAGGGAATATTAAAAAACGATGGCGCTGACTCACCGCAATAAATGCAACAATTGTCATCGCAAGCGCATGCTCACCTAACAATGTCCCACAAAACACATCCAAAAAAAGACCCATCAACCAAGCAACGCCTACACCAATCCGCAAAGGCTGCACATGTATCCAATAAACCAATACCATCACGATCCAAGCCGGTCGAAGCCAAATAGTCCATGTTGGCATAGGTAGAATTGTTAAGAGGAATGCCAAAAAAAAAGTCAGTATAATCAACCACCAACTTATCTTGCGGCCCGCTCTCATGGAGTCACTCATGCCATTCTCCGCCTAACAATCTAGCACGCCATCTCACTTTCAACATCACTCACCTAGGTAACTTTTGTGGCTGATCAGGCCAAACTAACAATACCTGCCGGCTGCGATCTGAGCGTGCGAGTGGACTTGCTTGTATCATAGCAAACTGTTGTCTCGGATCTTTCACAACAGAATCTATTTTTCCTACAGGATAACCATGAGGATAATTTTTCCCCATCCCAGAAGTCACTAACAAATCATCTACTTTTATATCAGCTGTTTGTGGCACATTCACCAACCGAAGCTTTCCTGTAAATGCATCACCAACAACAATTGCTCGCACACCACTACGTACAACCTCAATTGGAACACCGCTATGCGGATCAGTAATTAATAAGATCTGACTCATAAAAGGCGTTACTCGAATCACCTGTCCCATCACCCCATATGCATCTAATACAGGCTGACCTATAAAAAGCCCATCATTCTGACCACGATCCAACCATGGTCGGCGCATAAACGGATCAGAATCGACAGCAAGCAGTTGTGCAACAAGCACTTTACCCTGCACACGAACAGAAGCATGTAATAGCGCTCGCAGTTGACTATTTTCCGACTCCACTGCCTGTAATCGCTGCACCTGAGCCTCTAATAAAAGCTCTTTTGCAGCCATTGATTTATTTTCCTGAATGAGAACCGCACGATTCGTGACATCTCGCAGAACTTCATCAAAAAAATATATCGGGGAGCTAACTAAATATTGGATTGAAGAAAGAGGTACAGACAAAACAGATCTAGCACTTGCTAAAAGAGTAGTACGTCTATCAAGCAGCATCAGCGCGATAGAAAGAGTAGCCAGTACCAGCATGCGTACCAGCGGATGAGATTCTCTGGTAAACAGAAACCTGATAGCTTGCTCCTCTTTACTAGTCTATTCTCTTGAAAGGAAATCCATTCCAATAGTGTCAACAACTTCTAACGCTCTACCACCGCCGCGTGCCACGCACGTTAGAGGCTCATCCGCAATAATAACAGGCAAACCCGTCTCTTCTATAAAAAGACGATCAATATTCCGTAACAAAGCACCGCCACCCGTTAAAACCATACCACGTTCAGCAATATCAGAGGCAAGTTCAGGTGGCGCCTGCTCCAATGCTGCACGAACTGCACCCAAAATACCTGACAACGGCTCTTGCAACGCTTCGAGAATTTCATTGCTATTTAAAGTGAAACTACGAGGAATACCTTCAGCTAAATTACGACCACGCACCTCTAACTCACTTACTTCATTTGCAGGATAGGCCGAACCAATTTCTTGTTTAATACGTTCAGCTGTCGCCTCGCCAATTAAAATACCGTAATTACGACGTACGTAACTAACAATCGCTTCATCAAAACGATCACCGCCAATTCTCACAGATGCAGAATACACTATACCGCTAAGTGAAATAATCGCCACCTCAGTCGTACCACCACCAATATCCACAACCATTGACCCACGCGCTTCATCCACCGGCATACCAGCGCCCATTGCAGCGGCCATTGGCTCTTCAAGCAAATAAACTTCACGCGCACCTGCACTAATGGCAGATTCACGAATTGCACGACGCTCTACCTGAGTTGAACCACATGGCACACACACAAGAACACGTGGTGATGGTCGTAAAAAACGGTTCTCATGTACTTTGTGAATAAAGTGCTGCAACATTTTTTCTGTCACATAAAAATCTGCGATGACACCGTCTTTCATTGGACGGATCGCTGTTATATTTCCCGGTGTACGCCCAAGCATTAATTTCGCTTCACTCCCAACAGCCGCAACATGCTTCTGGCCATTGCTTGCCCCCGGGCTTTGTCGAATAGCAACAACAGAAGGCTCATTAAGAACAATTCCCTTATCACGAACATAAATAAGGGTATTAGCTGTTCCAAGATCAATTGAAAGATCACTTGAAAAATAACCGCGAAGTTTCTTCAGCATAAGGCGCCCAACTCTTTTTTTAGATAAAAGTTTAAAACGCGGGGTTAAGAAGAGGCCCCGGACGGTTCCACTTCGACAAGACGTAAGTGTGAATGCGCACCATTCACGCTTTTCTTATTCTTCATTTCAATTTTTTGAGAAGAAGACATCTGCAAAGAAGGTTGGCTATCCTCTGCCCAATCATTATTTTCTTCTCTCTCTGACCCTTCGAAAAAATAATTCTCTTCCTCTGCATCAAAAAACATCCCTTGTTGATTCTCTTGAGCATATACCGCAAGCACTGCATGTACAGGAACAGAAAGGATATGCACAACGCCTGAAAAAGAAGCGCGAAATTTAAGAGTATCATGTGAAATCTCAAGATCGCGAATTGCTTTCGGCGAAACATTTAACGTAATCTGGCCATTCTCAACAAATTCTTGCGGCAATTTGCAACGCGGAACAGTCGCATCAATCATTAAGTAAGGAGTACAAGCACTATCCACAATCCAATCATAAAAAGCACGAATTAAATAAGGTCGAGTTGATAGCATTATATCGTTTCCCTCCATTTGACACTGGTCAATTTACTACCTACTTTCTTATCCCAAAAGGAATTATGCAGTCTCTGCTGCCATGAAAGAGGCTTGACGTAAATCCTGTTCAGCCTCAGTAAGGCTAGCCTGAAATGAATCACGGGCAAAAATACGCTCTGCATAATCTTGAATCGATTTTGCTTCTGCTGGCAAGCTAATACCAAAAGCTGGCAAACGCCAGAGCACAGGCGCAATGCAGCAGTCCCCAAGAGAAAACTCTTCGTTTAGGAAAAACGAAGAACTATTAAAAACAGGCGCAATTTTTATTAGATAATTACGAAGCTCTCTTGCAGCAGCCTGTGCATCCGCGGGCTTACCTGTTTCAATTTTACGAATTAATTCGCCCCATTCACGATCAATTCTGTGAATCATCATGCGTGTGCGTGCACGAGCAACAGGATAAACAGGCATTAAAGGCGGGTGAGGGAAACGCTCATCTAGATACTCCATGATGATTCCAGCATCATAAAGCACAAGCTCACGATCAACTAACGTTGGTGTTGTGCCGTAAGGGTTCAGCTCATGCAAGTCTTCAGGGGCTTCACCGGGCTCTACATTAAGTACGTCGACAGAAACACCTTTTTCTGCCAGAACAATACGAACACGATGACTGTAGATATCCAAGGCACCCGAATAAAGAGTCATAATTGATCGTCTATTGGCTATCACTGCCATACCAAGCACCTCATCCTTCAACAAATGAATAGTAAAGCCTGTTTTAAAGAAAGAACAGGAAAAAATGCATTGGCTGGGGGACTAGGATTCGAACCTAGGTTGACGGAGTCAGAGTCCGTAGTCCTACCACTAGACGATCCCCCAACGCAGAAAAAAATAACAGGAAAATTCCCGTTATCTCTTCGAATACTGCGGTCTTTTACGCGCTTTATGACGGCCTACTTTCTTACGTTCAACTTCTCTTGCGTCACGCGTCAAGTACCCAGCACGTCTGAGCTGAGCGCGAAGAGTCAAACTACCTGATTCGCCCCCTGCAACGGCTGTTCCTGCCCCACTATCATCACTTTCAGCTTCTGTCTTTTTACCTAACTTATTAATTGATTGCACATCGCTTAACTTAGAAGCCTCATACTTTAGCAACGCACGCGCAATACCATGACGAATAGCACCTGCTTGACCGCTAATACCGCCGCCAGCAACACGAACCGTCACATCAAATTTATTCAGTAGACCTGTTAATTCCAATGGCTGACGTACAATCATGCGGGAGGTTTCGCGACCAAAATACTCATCTAGCGCGGTAGAGTTAACAACAATACTTCCCTTACCTGGCTTTAAATAAACACGAGCAGACGATGTTTTACGACGACCCGTACCATAATGCGAATTTTGCACTTTTGAAGACATGAGGTTATTCCGTATCAAGATTTAACTGATGAGGCTGCTGTGCTGCATGAGGATGCTCTGCACCAGCATAGACCTTAAGTTTCCGACACATTGCCCGACCCAAAGGGTTTTTAGGCAACATACCCTTCACCGCAAGCTCTATCACACGGCTAGGATTTTTCAAAAGAAGCTTTTCGAAGGTAATTTCCTTAATTCCACCTGGGTACCCAGAATGGCTATAGTACTTCTTATCTCCGGCTTTCTTTCCTGTTACTTTAATTTTTTCCGCGTTGACAATGATGATGAAGTCACCTGTATCAACATGTGGAGTATATTCTGGCTTATGCTTACCACGCAGTCTTTTTGCCACTTCACTGGCAAGCCGACCAAGTGTCCGACCGGAAGCGTCGACTATACACCAGTTATGGACGACCGTTTCATTTTTAGCGTTATATGTCTTCATGTCTGCTACTAACCCTTGTCAAAGGACGCAGAATTCTATAGCAATACAGCAGAACAGGCAAGCAATGGCTATTGGATTTTTAAAAAACAACGGCATTGCTTGGTCAAAAAATATTCGCAAAAAATTGCTATTATGCTATTGTAATGCTGTTATTTGTTATGAAACGACCCAAGGGAGAGGACAAAATCATGGCAGCAAGAAAAAGTTACGCCAGCTCAGCAAGGAAGCCAGTGAAGAAAAAGCCTGTAAAATCTGTTAGCAAGAAAAAAGCGCCCAAAAAATTATCTAAAAAAGAATCTGTAAAAGCATCTGCTAAAATTCCTACGATCAAAACCACCTTAACAAAAAGTGGTATTGTCAGAACCATCGCAGATGTCACAAATTTGGCAAGTCGTGATGTCAATGGTGTACTAGAAACACTGTCATCTCTAATTGATTTACATATTCGGTCAAAAGGCCCTGGAAAGTTTGTTATGCCGGGACTACTAAAAATCACGGTTGTTAAGAAACCTGCAACGCCTGCACGTAAAGGAAGAAACCCCTTTACTGGCGAAGAGATCATGTTTAAAGCAAAACCTGCGCGGCGTGTTGTAAAAATCAGAGCACTGAAAAAACTTAAAGAAATGGCTGAGTAAGCAACCAAAATAGAAAAACTCTCAAAAACCCAATAGGAGAATGTTTTACAACAAGCGAGATGAAATAATATCACTCTACAAAAACAAAGGTGGCGCCAACTGGCAAGGCGCCCCTCACATAAAGAACAAAAAAAATATATTGCAACAACTCGAGTGGTCAGGATTTTTTCACTTGCCCCTATAATACAGATCCTGCAGCGACATCACTTCATCGAAACAGCGTTCTTTCATGATTCACATTATCTAGTAACAGCGCAGGTAGTCCGTGTTTTTTAGCTTGACTGACCGCAATCGCCCAACAGCAGACGACATTTTGCTAATGGAGATGCACTTCATACATCATGAAAGGGCGTTGCTTCGATGAAACAATGCCTCTGCGGGACCCGAGTGATGCAGTCAAGCTAAAAAACACGGACTACCCTAGCTGTTACAAAATTTATATGACAACCTGCTTGGCCGCCTCTTTTCTTACACTTGCAGCAAGCTGTTCAGCATAGGTTTGAATGCTTTGCTTGTCCTCTCCCTCAACCATAATACGCACTAATGGCTCTGTCCCAGATCGACGAAGTAACACTCTGCCAGTCGTACCGAGCTTAGTTTCAATATCTCGCAACATCGCACCGATTGTGACGGAAGAAGCAGGATCATACCCTTCACTCACTTCTATATTTAGAAGAACTTGAGGGTAACAATGCAAGCCAGCACTTAATTGCGCCAATGATGTTTTTTCTTGACTGATAACTGAGAGCACTTGCAGCGCAGTAATAATCCCATCGCCTGTTGTCACCGCATCAGAGCAAATAATATGCCCTGACGGCTCTCCGCCCATTTGCCAGCCTCGCTTTGCGAGCTCCGCCATAATATGACGATCGCCAACAGGCACGCGCACAAAATCAATTCCAAGGCTATGAACAGCATGCTCTAAGCCAATATTGGACATGACTGTACCAACAACACCGCCTTTCAATTGCCCTTTTGTTTTTCTATGCTTTGCCATGATGTAGAGAATACAATCTCCATCAATCACTTTTCCTTGATGATCGACAAGAATGACACGGTCTGCATCGCCATCAAGCGCAACACCTAAATCTGCCTTTTCTTGTAAAACACGCTGCTGCAAATGGCGGATATGCGTTGCACCACACGCTTCGTTAATATTGAGCCCATCTGGTTCCACACCGACAGCAACAACATCCGCACCAAGTTCTGCAAATACACTCGGCGCAATGTGATAAGCAGCACCATTTGCACAATCAACAACAATTTTCAGGCCGTTGAGCGTCACTTCTGAAGAAATCATGCTTTTACAAAATTCAATATAACGGCCCGGCGCATCAACAATACGAACCGCTTTTCCAAGAAAAGCAGCATCAACAGTTGTCATCCGTTTCCCAATTTGTTCTTCGATAGCAATTTCTACTGCATCAGGTAACTTTGCACCCTGTGCAGAAAAAAATTTAATGCCATTATCATAAAATGGATTATGTGATGCGCTAATGACGATACCTGCTGCAGCACGCAAGGTTCTTGTCAAATAAGCAACAGCCGGCGTTGGCATTGGACCCAACAAATGAATATCCATCCCTGCAGCAGAAAGCCCTGCTTCGAGGGCAGATTCAAACATATAACCAGAAATTCGGGTGTCTTTACCAATAAGCACCTTACCGGCAACCCCTTGACGCCCAAGCACTTTACCAACAGCCCACCCTAATTTAAGCACAAAATCAGGCGTAACAGGCCATTCTCCTACCTTGCCACGAATACCATCCGTTCCAAAATACTTGCGTTCCCCAGACACTGCCATGTGAGACATCATCCTATTAATCATTTTTCCCTAATTCCTGACTTTCGGTTGGCTTCCCCTGCAGCAGTGGCGCGGAATCTTTATCAGCAACGGAAGATACATCAGAAGAAACCACATCAGAATACTCTTCCGGCTCCCTCACTGTCCGCCCCATCATAGCATCTTGAATTTGTGCCTGATTAATCGTTTCATACTTAATTAATGCTTGCGCCATGACGTGTAATTTATCTAAATTTTCTCTAAGAATCTTTTCTGCTCGCTGATAATTTCTCTCAATAATGTCATGAATTTCTTGATCAATAATCCCAGATGTTGTTTCAGAGATTTCTTTATGACGCGCCACAGAATGGCCGAGGAAAACTTCTTTCTCATCATCGCCAAACGTCAAGGGGCCAAGTTTTTCAGAAAGCCCCCAACGGGTCACCATATTTCTCGCAAGCTCCGTTGCTTTCTGAATATCGTTTGACGCACCCGTTGTGACTTTTTCTGGCCCGAAAATGATTTCTTCCGCAATTCTTCCACCAAAAAGACTCGAAATTCTACTTTCTAAATGCTCTCGCGTATGACTATATCGATCTGCCTCGGGTAAAAACATCGTCACACCTAAAGCACGACCACGTGGAATAATTGTTACTTTATGAACAGGATCATGCTCCGGAACAAGTAACCCAACAATCGCATGACCCGCCTCATGATAAGCTGTCAATTTCTTTTCAGAGTCGCTCATCACCATAGAACGCCGCTCTGCGCCCATGATGACTTTATCTTTCGCTTTTTCAAACTCGAGCATCCCGACTGTTTTTTTATTGGCACGCGCTGCAAATAAAGCTGCTTCATTGACGATATTCGCAAGATCTGCGCCAGAAAAGCCGGGGGTTCCACGAGCAATCACAGCAGGATTCACATCTGTCCCTAATGGCAACTTTCTCATATGAATCCGCAAAATCTGTTCTCTGCCACGCACATCAGGCAACGCGACAACGACTTGACGATCGAAACGACCTGGACGAAGCAGTGCATTGTCCAACACATCCGGGCGATTGGTTGCTGCAATCACAATCACCCCTTCATTTCCTTGAAACCCATCCATCTCAACAAGCAGCTGATTTAAGGTTTGCTCACGCTCATCATGACCGCCGCCTAACCCTGCGCCACGGTGACGCCCTACTGCATCAATTTCATCAATAAAAATAATACAGGGCGCTTGCTTCTTGGCCTGCTCAAACATATCACGAACACGCGAAGCACCTACCCCAACAAACATTTCAACAAAATCTGAGCCGGATATCGTAAAGAAAGGAACGCCCGCTTCACCTGCTACCGCACGCGCGAGCAATGTTTTACCGGTACCTGGTGGTCCGACGAGTAAAACGCCTTGTGGAATTTTTCCACCCAATTTCTGAAACTTGCCCGGGTCACGCAAAAACTCGACTAATTCTTTTACTTCTTCCTTTGCCTCATCAACACCTGCTACATCAGCAAATGTCACTTTGATTTGATCCTCGCCTAATAAACGCGCACGTGACCGACCAAATGAAAATGCGCCTCCACGACCAGCACCCGCTTGCTGACGAAGCAAATAAATCCAAAAAGCAAAGAGAATAATCCAAGGAAGTAAATTCAAAAGATGCATCAACAAACCAGGCTGTTCAGGCGGCTTGCCTTTCACATTGACACCCTTCTCAACTAAAAATTTAACTAGTTCGGCATCACCTGCCATCGGTAAGTAGGTACTAAAAGGTTTATTATTTTGCATAACACCTGATAAATCTTGATCAGAGATAGTAACAGAAGTCACATTCCCCTGTTTTACATTATCAATAAAAGAAGAATAATTGATTTCCCTACCGGAATCGGTCCGTGGGCCAAAAATATTGAATACAGAAACAAGGATTACAGCGGCGACCATCCACAAAAAAATTGTCTTGATCGTATCATTCACCTTGTAGGCCCCTTGTAATATCTAGATATTAGAGTAACGATCCGGCCATCATACCCGAGGATGTTTTATTCAACAAATTTTTTGCGACTAAATAAACTTCCCGAGAACGACTTCTTGATGCCTCTGGTTTACGAATCATGACACTTGAAAAACGCCGCCGCAACTCCCGTAAAAAGGCTTCAAAGCCATCTCCTTGAAAAATCTTAACAACAAAAACACCCTGTGCATCTAATGTTTGACAAGCAAAATCGAGCGCCAATTCTGCCAACTCAACAGATCGAGCTTGATCTGCACCTTCAATGCCACTCATTTCTGGCGCCATATCAGATAAAACACAATTTGGCCTAAGATGATTTGTTTTTTCCATCAGCACACCAAAAATATCATCTTGGGTAAAATCCCCCAAAATAAAATCCACCCCAGAGATAGGCTCCATGGGTAAAATATCCAGCGCAATCACGCGCCCTTTCTTCCCAACCTCCCGTGCAATATACTGTGACCAGCCGCCTGGCGCCGCACCAAGCTCAACGACGACACTCCCGGGACGAAACAATTTATCTTTTTTTTGCAGCTCAATTAATTTGTACACTGCGCGTGAACGGTACCCCTCAAGCTGTGCTTTTTTCACATAAGGATCTGAAAAGTGCTCGCTTAACCAGCGACGTGAGCTTTTACTGGACGGCATTAAATATAAGACACTTCAATAATTTCATAAGTCACCACACCCTCCGGCGCTTGCACCACAACACTATCGCCTTCATATTTACCAATCATTGCACGCGCAATTGGTGACGTTACAGAAATACGATTTTCTGCGATATTTGCTTCATCTTCACCAACAATGCGATAAGTTACTTGTTCCTCATCACTATCGCGTTGCAACGTCACTGTCGTACCAAATACCACTCGACCTGTTTTTTCAACGCGTGTCACGTCAATGACTTGTGCACTCGCAAGCTTCCCTTCAATTTCTAAAATACGCCCCTCGATAAAGCCTTGTTGCTCGCGCGCTGCATGATATTCGGCATTCTCCTTTAAATCACCGTGAGCCCTAGCTTCTGCAATCGCATTAATAATACGAGGGCGCTCAACGGTTTTTAGCCTCGCTAATTCTTCACGCAACATTGACTCACCATGTACAGTCATTGGCACTCTACCTGTCATCCTGTCTCTCCTATTGTTGCTTAATTGCTCAAAATAATTTACTTACTTAATACATCAATTTATTTCTATTTTTTTTGCTTTATGCAATCCCATCAAAAAACTTCTTTACCCGATCAAACCAAGAAGCACTACGAGGATTATGTTTATTATCTACTGATAGTGTTTTATCAAACTGTCCTAATAATTCTTTTTGTTTATGCGTTAAATTAACAGGCGTTTCAACAACCACACGACACAAAAGATCGCCCTTACCATGACCTCTCACAGATGGGACACCCATCCCCTTCAAACGAAACACCTTTCCTGATTGTGTTTCAGCTGGCACTTTCAATTTTACTTGTCCGGACGGCGCAGGCACCTCAATGTCACCACCCAACACGACTGTTGCGAAACTAACAGGCACTTCACAGTGTAGATTCATTCCTTCCCGACTAAAAATAGCATGCTGCTTTAGTGTGACCTCAACATACAGATCACCTGACAGCCCGCCAGCATCGCCCGCTTCACCTTCGCCTTGTAAACGAATTCGATCCCCGGTATCCACGCCTTTAGGTATTTTCACAGAAAGCTTTTTGGTATCACGGTAACGCCCTTGGCCACGACATTCTGAACATGGGTCAGCAATTCGACGTCCTGCACCGCGACAAGTGGGACACGTTTGCTGTACTGTAAAAAATCCTTGCTGCATTCTTACTTGGCCATAACCTGCACAATCTTCGCAAGTCACCGGCGATGTCCCACGACGCGCACCGCTACCATCACACCCCGCGCAAGCCACCAATGTAGGGACTTTTAATTCGACTGTTGCACCATGCATGGCCTGTTCTAAGGTAATCTCAAGATTCGTTCGCAAATCTGCGCCACGTTGCGGGCCACCTCGCCCCCCACCAAAAATATCACCAAAAATATCGCCAAAAATATCGCCAAAATTCATCCCGCCCATGCCGCCCATCCCACCGGCACCGCCTTGCACACCCGCATGGCCGAATTGGTCATATGCAGCACGCTTTTGCCGATCAGAAAGCACTTCGTATGCTTCGCGTGCTTCTTTAAACTGCTCTTCTGCCGCTTTATCGCCAGGATTGCGATCTGGATGGAATTTCATCGCAAGACGACGGAAAGACGTCTTGATGACTTCTTCAGTAGAACTACGCTCGACGCCGAGCACCTCATAATAATCACGTTTGGACATAATTTTTGGCTACTAAAAACACAAATTCAAAAAAAATTGCCAGACTAACTGCGCCATTTCTCAAAAAAATTCCTGAGAAAAACGCAGTTATCTGGGACAGCGAACTATTCTTTCTATGATAAGTAGGCTGACGACAATACATCATCCTAATTAAAAATTAAGATTTATTTTGATCGCCTTTTACTTCTTCAAACTCGGCATCGACAACCCCTTCTCCGCTTGGTTGTTGCTGGCTTTCTGCATGAGCAGCGCCTGCTTCACCACCACCTTGCGGACCAGCGGCACCTTGCGCATGTTCCATTAACTTCCCTGATAAATCCGTGACAATTTTCAGCTTTGCTTCAATCCGCGCTTTATCATCGCCTTTCACTGCCTCTTGCAAATCTTTGACAGCTTGCTCAATCGCACCACGTTCACCAGCAGGTACTTTTTCGCCAGCTTCCTGCAATGTTTTATTGACGCTATGAATAATATTATCTGCTTGATTCCGCACATTGACTAACTCATGGAATTTACGATCTTCCGCCGCATGTGCTTCTGCATCACGAATCATATTTTTCACTTCGTCTTCCGATAAACCGCTCGATGCTTTAATCGTGATGGATTGTGCTTTACCAGTGGCTTTATCTTTTGCCGACACATGCAAAATACCATTCGCATCAATATCAAAGGTCACTTCAATCTGCGGCATTCCACGTGGCGCCGGTGGAATATCCGTTAAATCAAAACGGCCTAATGATTTATTAGCTGAAGCCATTTCACGTTCACCCTGCAATACATGCACGGTCACAGCGGTTTGATTATCACCCGCAGTCGAAAACACTTGATTTGCCTTGGTTGGAATCGTCGTATTTTTTTCAATCAAGCGCGTCATCACGCCGCCTAATGTTTCAATGCCTAGAGACAATGGCGTGACATCTAACAATAAAACATCTTTGACATCGCCTGATAACACAGCACCTTGAATGGCTGCACCAATCGCTACCGCTTCATCCGGATTCACATCGCGACGTGGCTCTTTACCAAAGAATTTCTTGACCGTTTCTTGCACCAACGGCATACGGGTCTGACCACCCACTAAAATCACATCAGCAATGTCATCGACACTCACACCAGCGTCTTTGATAGCAATACGACATGGTTCAATGGTTTTCTGCACCAAATCTTCAACTAATGATTCTAATTTGGCACGCGTAATCCGAATATTTAAGTGCTTTGGACCTGACGCATCCGCCGTAATATAAGGCAGATTCACCTCTGTTTGCTGTGCAGAAGAGAGTTCAATTTTTGCTTTTTCTGCCGCTTCTTTCAGACGTTGCAGTGCCAAAGGATCGTTACGTAAATTAATGCCGGATGATTTATTAAACTCATCGACTAAATAATTAATTAAACGCACATCAAAATCTTCCCCACCAAGGAAAGTATCCCCATTGGTTGAAAGCACTTCAAATTGATGTTCTTTATCGACTTCTGCGATTTCAATAATCGAAACGTCAAAGGTACCGCCACCCAAATCATAGACAGCAATTTTTCGATCCCCTGGTTTTTTATCCATACCAAAGGCAAGCGCTGCCGCAGTGGGTTCGTTGATAATCCGTTTCACTTCAAGACCTGCAATACGTCCTGCATCTTTAGTTGCCTGACGCTGTGAATCATTGAAATAAGCAGGCACCGTAATCACGGCTTCTGTCACTGGATGACCAAGATAATCTTCTGCGGTTTTCTTCATTTTCATGAGAATTTGTGCAGACACCTGCTGTGGTGCCAATTTACGCGAGCCAGAGACTTCAATCCACGCATCACCATTATCCGCTTTAATAATTTTATAAGGGACAATTTCACGATCCCGTGTGACGACATCCTCATCAAAACGGCGGCCAATCAATCGCTTTGCTGCATAAATTGTATTTTCTGGATTGGTGACAGCTTGCCGTTTTGCCGCCATGCCTGCCAATATATCGTTATCTAAATAGGCAACAATAGAAGGTGTTGTACGATCCCCTTCTGCGTTTTCAATCACACGTACTTTATCCCCTTCCATGACAGCAACACACGAATTCGTGGTCCCTAAGTCAATACCAATAATTTTATTTGACGCGCTTGCCATGTTCTTCTCCCGATAAATATTAGGTTGCCAGCGTTAAAAGGCTGTTAATGACCATATAAGGGCAACCTTGTTCACTTTCAACTGACAAAATCTGTACCACTATGACCCTTTAGCCACAATCACTAACGCTGGCCGTACTAAACGATCATTCAAAAGATAGCCTTTTTGTAAGACAGACAAGACGGTCCCCGCCGGCACAGAGGGATCGACCTGCATCGAAACCGCTTCATGATGATCTGGATTAAAAGCCGCACCCACTGGATCGACTTGTTGAACACCGAATTTTTCAAATGCCGCCAAAAACATTTTTAATGTCAGATTCACACCATCTAACAACGTCCCGGCACCCGAAGCATCTTCTGCATGCGCTGCCAATGCCCGCTCTAAACTATCAATGACTGGCAACAACTCGAGCACAAATTTTTCTAAGGCAAACTTATGCGCATTCATCACATCACGCTCAACACGACGCTGCATGTTGCCCATATCCGCTTGCAGACGCAAAAGCCGATCGTAAAATGATGCTGCTTTTTCTTCTGCTTCTATCAAACGTTCCCGCATCACATCAGGGGATAGCGCTTCCGGCGGCAACACATCAGACACGTCCTCAGAAGAAGGGGTTGCGTCCCCTTTCAACTTTTGGTGCAAGGCGGCTGTTGTACCTTCCGGCCCTGTTTCTCTTGCTTTTTTGGACACGCAGGCTCTCCTCATCAAAATCTAAAAAATTAATAACTACTTAGGTAGCCAGGTGTTTTTCACTTGACTGCATAACACCGGTCCCGCAGAGACAGAACTTTACCATTGCTGCGCCCTTTCATGATTCATGAAGCGATTTCCATTGGTAAAATGCAATCTGCTGTTCAGCGACTGCGGTCAGTCAAGTAAAAAAACCTAGCTACCTAAGTAGTTACAAAAATCACTGAACTTTGGATATAAGGCCACCGACCACTGAATTCAAGAGCCGCAAAGCATTCCTCACTTCTTTCACTTTGGCCTATAGCAGACAATAAAAATTTAAAATAGACTCCTAGTAATCAACTATGAACCGTACCCTTATCCCCAATTATGTAAATAAAACAGGGAATCCGTAAAACATGACCCCTTTTCAAAAACCTGGTATTTTTGGTCGCGTCAATACGATAGGCGTGCAAGAAACCTTAGACGCACTGATTCAGCTGTTACAAAAAAATACCATCCCTTTTTGCATTGAAGCAGAAACGGCAACACGGTTATCACAGCAAACCGCACACCCAACCATCTCTAAAGACTATTTAAACGAGCACTGTGATCTTTTAATTGTCGTGGGTGGCGATGGCAGCTTATTACATGCGGCACATATTGCTGTCGAACAACAACTCCCCGTCCTCGGTATCAATCGCGGCAATTTAGGCTTTTTGACGGATATTTTACCGGATAATTTATCTCGTATTTTGCCTATTTTGGCTGGGCAGTATCGTCAAGAAAAACGCTTTTTATTAGATGCGACAGTGCAGACTACTGACATAAAACACACAGCTCACGATAACGCACTGAATGAAGTTGCCATTATTCCCGATGCGTTTCCACACATGAGTGAATTTGAAATTTACGTCAACGAGCAATTTGTTTGCAGCATGAGTGCCGATGGATTAATTATCGCGACACCGACAGGCTCAACTGCCTATGCACTGTCTGGTGGTGGCCCGATTTTACATCCTGAACTGGATGCAATTGCGCTCATCCCGATGTTTCCACATAGCCTGACGAGTCGTCCCATTGTCATTACAGGCAATAGCCAACTGCGCATTGTGCTCGATAAAAATAGCCGCACTATCCCACGACTCAGTTGTGACGGTCGTACCTGTATTGATTTACACGCGGGCGCCGAAGTGCATATTCAAAAAAAACAAGCAGCACTACAATTAATTCATCCATCGGATTACGATTATTACGAGGCATTACGTAGCAAACTTCATTGGGGTAAACAGTTGGCACGCAAGGAGCCACCGCATGTTACAACACGTTAATATTCGGGATTTTGTGACACTCGATACTGTGCAACTTGATTTTACCCCCGGGACAACAGTCATCACCGGTGAAACAGGCACCGGCAAATCTATTTTGTTAACCGCCATTGAATTAGCACTCGGTGCACGTGGCGCCGATCATTTTATTCGCCAGGGCGCTGAACGCGCGGATATCAGTTTAACGTTTGATATTCATGCATTCCCTTCTGCAAAAGCATGGTTACAAGCTCGAGACCTCACCACCAACGAATGTATTTTACGCCGTGTGATTGCGCGCCAAGGTCGTTCCCGTTGTTATATCAATGGCACACCCGTGCCACTTAGCGATTTACGCGCGCTCGGTGAACACTTTATTCAATTACATGGTCAACATGCGCAACAAGCCTTATTACAAGCTGACACGCCATTAAGTTTATTAGACGAATTTGCAGGTCATCCTGAATTACAAAAAAATGTGCGGCACCACGCAGAAACATTGCATCAATTACAACGTGACATCACAACGAAACAAACATTACGCGAAAAAAATGCTGCGCAACATGCATGGCTACAATTTCAATTAAACGAATGTGAACAATTACATCTTCAACCCGATGAATTGATACAACTCGACACAGAGCATCGACAATTAGCTCATGCCAACACACTCATTCAACAAATCGCACATATTCAAGCAACGCTGACGGAACACGAACCCAGTGCACGAAGCTTAGTAAGCCATGCATGCCATCAATTAGACACCTTACAACAAACCGATCCGAGCATCGCTTCACTCACCCAGCGTCTAAAAAATAATTTAATTGATTTAGATGATATCGTGACAGAATTACACCATTATGCTGAGAAAATTGAAGAGAACCCGACGCGTTTGGCAGAAGTTGAAGCCCGCCTCAGTGCATTATTTTCGCTTGCACGTAAATATAAAATTGCACCAGAAGATTTATTTTCTTTTCAAGAAAATCTGACCGCACAACTGCAACAAGAAAAAAATAGTGATAGCGAAATAGCTGCTTTAACAGAAAAAATGACGATCGTACAAGAAAACTATACACAAGCGGCACACGCACTGTCTGTCAGCCGGCAACACGCGGCAGAAAAATTATCTGCATGCATTACGGAGACATTACACCAATTAGCACTCCCGCATGCCGAATTCGCCTGCCAACTGATCCCGCGGCAAACACCCTTTGCAACAGACGGCGCAGAGAAAGCTGTTTTCCTGATGAAAACCAACAAAAATCAACCGCTACAACCGATTCAGACAGCCTTATCCGGCGGCGAACTCTCGCGTCTCAGCTTGGCACTTTGTGCCGCAACGGGAATTCGGCGCACGGTCCCTACACTGATTTTTGATGAAGTGGATGCGGGCATTGGTGGTGGAACGGCAGAAATGGTTGGACGATTATTACGCCAACTGGGCGAACAACGTGGTGACAATCAACCAGCAATTGCTGCGCACTACCAAGTGATCTGCGTCACACATGCGCCGCAAGTTGCCTCGCAAGGTCATCATCATTTACGTATTGAAAAAAGACAAGAGACAGAAGAAACACTCACACGAATCAAGCTGTTATCAGCAGAAGAAAGCATCATGGAAATTGCACGCATGTTAGGCGGCGTAGAATTAACTGAGAAAACCTTGGCACATGCGCGAGAGATGCGTGAACAATTTATTTTACGTACAGAAGAAATGATTTAGCAGCTATACAACAATCTTTATCGTTATGAAAATAGTCTCTTAGCCTCCCAGCGCGTTATGAATTTTCCAAGAACGCGTGTTTTCACCACTATTTTTTAGCTCGCTAACAGCTCTGATTTCACTTTCAACCGCATCGTTCGTATACAATGTCTTGCCAAATACCTTAGACCGCGCGAAAAAACCGCAATGTGAACGTTTAAAGGCATGCTTATATATTTCTTTTTTCAGCCGAATATCTCGTCCGTCATAAAGCTTCTTGTCAAAATACTCTATTGTCAAATCATAAGCTAACTTTCTTCTTGAAGAGTCATTCCTTTCTTTAACAAATGCCTCAATATTTTCCCCTGTTATTATACCTTCCAAATTTTTTCTTCTAGATTTTAATCCGGATTGACCATCATATAATGCGTTATAAATAGCTTTAAATTTTTTAACAAAATTTTTGTCTGTATGGCGATCATCCTCTTGTTTTTGCATAGCACGAGAGAAAATTAATCTTTTTTTGGGGTAGAGCTTTTTTATCCAATCAAGAATATTCTCTGAAACATTTTCTTCACCAATAGAAAAAACAGTCTCAGCAAATTCTTTTACTACTTCGTCCGTTGAAGCGTGAATATAATTTAAAAAAAAGCTCTCACTCATCTTTAATCTGTAGTTTTTTTTGTACTTTATTTCATCAATCTTATAATACACATCATTGAAAGCAGCACTTGTCGCATCGATTTCGTAGTAAGGAAATTTTCCGCCAAAATTAGCGTCCCTGAGATCAGTACCAAAAAAAACCACTCCTTTTAAAAAGGCACGGGAAAAGTTAGCTCCATCCAAACAAACATCATTACAGATATCAACATTTTTTATAACAGAATAAGAAAAATTAGCTGATTTAAACGAACAGTTTTTAAATTTTAAATTAGCTAGTAAATTTTTTGAAAAATCTGCATTAGAAAAATTATGTTTATAAATTTTACGCTTTTTAGAAATATCAAAAAAATCACTTCGCCTGCTATAAAAAAGTAAATCGTCTAATGAAAAAATTTTTTCTGAACTTTCTATCATTTTGTTTTTTTTTGGCAGAAATTTTATTTTAATTTTTAGCTTACTCATTACAACACTCTCGCCATTCACCAATTTAGTTACATTAAAAATACCACACGATACTTAACGTAATCTTAAGAAAAAATATAATTTATCCTACAATTTGACGAATTAATTACGACTTTTTGCTCAACCCCAGCGCATTAAAGATCTTCCCAGAACGCGTGTTCCCTTCAAGATCACTAACTTCGCCATTATTTTTTAATGCATTTTCTACAGCAGCACTCGTATACAATGTCTTGCCTGTTGCCCGAGACCGCGCAAAAAATCCACAATGCGAATGTTTAATGCCATAGCGATAAATTTCTTTAACTAAATTATCATTTCTTGATTTAATATCAGAATGATTTTTAAAAAAACCTTCCGTTAACTCTAAAGCCTTTTGCATCCTAGAATGCTTGCCAGCTTTTTCTATCTCTTGATGAATTTTCTCCATCGTTTTTATATTACTGAGATCTTTTTCTTTTGATTTCCAACCTGTTTGGCTAGCATAGAGCGCTTTGTAGATTTTTTTAAATTGTTTAACATATTCTTGTTCTAAGAATATAGCCTGAGCTTTCCCCTGTTCCTGCTGCAACTCCTTCTGTCGGGCGACAAAACAATCAACTACCCACGTCACTTTTTGTTCTTCTTTAGGAAAAAATACATCCTTTATTTTATTGAATTTAAGTAATCCTATATTATTAAATTTATTTTTCACAGCACCCTTAAAAATTTCCATTTTCTTTTTATCTTGTATTTCTTCAATCCATGTAAAAATGTTTTTATCAACTTTTTCAATATCAACGCTAAAAATTGCATTCACTAAATTTTTTAGATTTTCTTCAGAAGAAAATTTAACATAATCGATGAAAAAAGTTTCGCTAAATTGCAGCTTAGCATCTTTCTCGTAAACAGCTAAATCCATGTTGAATTCAAGATCTTCAGCATACTGAATTTCAAAATCAACTTCTGAAAGGTCAGTTTTGATGAACTTGACATTTTCGAATTTGACACTCGGAAAATTTGAATTTTTAAAGTCGCATGAGGTAAAAACACAGTTTTCAAAAGAAATTTTATCAAACTTACTACTGCTCAAATCACATTTAACAAAATCAGCATTTTTAATAATTAAATGGCTAGCTTTAGAAAAATCACAAGAAGCCATATTACGTTCTACAAATTTCTTTTTCCCACCGCGAACAAGATCATACCCTTCATTATCACACTCTACAAATTTCTGTCCCTCAATACGATGAAGATCACACACTTCATTTACTATTTCCTTTTGAAGACGAGACAATTCTTTACGTAAAATTGATTCATGAATTTTCATAATTGTTATATGTGTATCTATCTCATCAACATCGGTAATACTTGTAATTTTCAACGAAAGATTACTTACAGCACGATCAATTAAATCAGACGTTAGCTGGTCTTCGCTATTTATTTCAAAATACTGCTTTGCTAAATCAACTAAATTAATCATAGCAACTTTTTTTTCTGTTTCTTGCTTTTGCTTCTTATTCCTCAACACTTTTTTCGTAATAAATCTTGTACTCTTCATGCCCCCCCCATTCACTCTCCGGACTTACCCTGCTGGCCTTGCCCGTAATAATAAAAATTTTGAACAAAATAACACACAATGCTTAAAATAATCTTAAAAGAACAAATGAATGGCAAAAAATAACCCATTGATTTAAATCGTATTAGTCAGAAAATAGACAACGAATTATCTAATAAAGATGAACCCACGCTTAACTCCGTGACAAACGTCTTCTGGAAACCGTACAATCTGCGGCGAGTTTTATTGTGCCCAAGGAATCGCTCTATCATGCCAAATACGCTTGCCGATTATTTGTGGGGGAAACACGCGCGCGTCAGCACACTCTTTTTTGCCGCCGTGCTTTTACTCTTTTTATGCCTCGGCCAGCGCGAACTCTGGACCCAAGAGCACCGCTGGGCCGACACCGTCAGCCTCATGTTTGCACAACACGATTTTTTACACCCTTTTTTAGGTGAGCAAAATTATTACGATAAGCCTTTACTGTCCTATTGGCTCATCGCAGGGTTTGCAAAACTGACCGGCACGCTCACCACGGCTATCTTACGTTTACCTTCCGCACTGTCTGGTTTACTCGCCATTTTTTCCATTTACTGGCTTGGCTCACGCTTAAAAGATCGCACCTTGGGTTTATTAGCCGGCTGGATGCTTCTCACCACGTTTTATTTTCTCTTTTGGGCACGTACGAGTAGTGCTGATATGTTAAACCTCGCCGGCACGCTCTTTGCCGTTGCGTGGTATGTTGCTAAAAAATCTTCCCCAAATTTCTTTAATTATTTGATCTTTTTTCTCATCCTCGCCATCACTGCGTTATGTAAAGGATTAGTGGGTCCTGTGGTTGCCGTCCTCGCAGTATTGACGGATTGTATATTACAGCGCTCCCTGACATCCCATTTGCGCTTATCTGTGATATTAGCCGCACTGCCTGCGCTAGCTTTGTATATTTTACCCTTTTGGGCATCAGCGCATTTTAATAATGGCACCTATCAAGAAAATGGTTTATCCCTTGTTTGGCGCGAAAATGTCGTACGATATTTTCATCCTTTCGATCACAAAGGTCCGATTTATACCTATTTAATTTTTTTACCGATTTATTTACTCCCTTGGACGCTATTTTTTATTCCGGCTATTTGGCAACTCAAACATCGATGGCGCCATCTATCAATGAATACCAAATGGTTAGCATGGACCACTGCTGTTTTATTTCTTTTCTTTACACTGAGCGGCTCACGTCGTAATTATTATATTTTGCCTGTCGTACCATTTGCTTTATTATTTACAGCAGAATGGTTACTTGAAAGTCAACAACGTTTACGTCGTGCAGGTCAATGCACGCTCATGATGTTTATTGCATTATTCAGCCAAGTTGCTATTTTGCAACCAATATACTATGCCAAAGGAGGTGCAGAAAATTTTGCTGCTATATTGCGTCAAACCGCCGAATCGATTCGACCTTGGTCAACATGGAAATTTGTCTTGCTCGACTCTGAAAGCAAAGTCAGCTTTTATCTTGGCTTACCTTCCAATACACATAATCACTCACTGAATTACAACCTACGAGATAATCCTAATTTGCAAACAGCTGACTTACTCGCTGCTTGGCCATTTTTAAAAAATGTCTCACAACAACACGATACCATTTATATCACTCGCCAACAGTATCTAGAGAAATTACAGCCTCTTTTCAAAGACTATCGGATTGTGACGCCTGAACCCGGCATCACGGCACGATTCGGGATCAAAGAGCCACAACAGCCAATTGCATTTCTACCGTCTTCCTGATATGTATTAGCAAGCTGTTTATATAGATTTTCTATTTTTATCATACGTCAATCACGAAAAGGGAATTTCATGAGGACGGTGAAAGCTGACGCATTAAAAAAGTTACGACGAGAATTTTTAGCTTTGCAAAAAAAACAAGAAAACATGCGGAAGAAATTACACCTTGCCGTGACAAAAATCACAGACATTCGCCCACTCAGTATTAAAAAGAAAAGATCGCACACTTCTTCTAAAAATAATAAGATGCGATAAAAAAACAGGCTAATTATGCACCCACCATTGCAACCCACCTTCATACCCTTGTCGGCTGAAAAAATTCTCTCTTATTTGCAACAAGCCGATTCTCTACCACCTAACTATTTGACGATTTTACAACGCACCAATTCCACGAATGATTATCTAAAAAAAATACCAACAGACAATCTCGTGCATATTTGCCTTGCTGAGGCACAAGATAGTGGCCGCGGGCAATTCAACCGTCCTTGGCATTCGCCCTTTGGAGAAAATATTTATTTTTCCTGCCGCTACCCATTGCATGATAAAACCTTGGCAGACTTAGCTGGTCTCAGTTTAGCTGTAAGCTTGGCAGTAAAACGTGCGCTCACGAGCATCACCCCCCATCTCCCCATTCAAGTAAAATGGCCGAATGATTTACTCATTCAACACAAAAAAATTGCCGGCATTTTGACCGAAATTTTTCATGGCACAGCCGATAATTACGTCATTATCGGCATCGGAATCAATGTCAATATGATTAATAACCCATCCACCACACTGACAGCAGCTTGGACATCCTTACAAAAAGAAACGGGGCATATGATTGACCGCAATAGAGTATGCGCTGCATTAATACAGCATTTATTGACTTACCTTGAAATTTTCTTGCAAGCAGGCTTGGTACCATTTATGACAGAATGGCAAGCTGCGGATAGTTTGGCAAATCAGAAAATCACACTCGCACAAGGTAAAAAACGCATCCACGGCATCGTTCGCGGGATCACAAAAAATGGGAATTTATGCCTTGAAACGAAAGATAAACAATTACACACTTACGCCTCAGGCGAAGTGAGTATCATCAAAAAATAATGTCAACGACTGCCCCTTGAAGCAGATACACGCGCAACAAAAATCAGTCGTTGTAAAATAACCTCACCAACCTTTTTAGAAGTAAGGAAAGGATTACATGCAAAATCAGACACTGTCTGGCAGCCTCGTTGCCCTTGTGACCCCCATGCAACCCAATGGTGCTTTGGACATGGCTTCGTTGCGCCGTCTCCTCGACTGGCATCTTGCCGCCAACACGGATGGCATTGTGGTAGCGGGCACGACAGGTGAAGCTGCCGCACTAACCGATGCAGAACACTATGAATTAATTGCCGACGTAGTTGAACAAGTTGCTGGACGCATACCGGTCATCGCAGGTACTGGCACGCAAAACCTCGCTCGCACACTTGAATTAACCCGACAAGCAAAGAAAGCTGGTGCGCAGGCGGCTCTCATTGTCACGCCCTATTACGTCAAACCAACACAACATGGCTTACAGCAGTATTATCAAACCATTGCTGAAAAAATAGATTTTCCATTTATTTTATATAATGTTCCCGGCAGAACAGGTTGCGACTTACTTCCCGACACGGTTGCCAAGCTATCTACTATCAAACAGATTATTGGCCTCAAAGAAGCGGTGGCGGATCAAGAGCGCCTCCTGACACTACGTCAATGCACACCCAACGAATTTGGTATTTACAGTGGTGACGATGCGACAGCACTCGATGCGATGCTTGCCGGCGCAAATGGTGTTATTTCTGTCACGGCAAATGTTGCGCCTGAGCAAATGCATGCCCTTTGCGCCGCGGCACATGCGAAGCAAACAGAAAAGGCACGACAGCTCCAAAAAACCTTAATGCCACTTCACCATGCACTTTTTTTAGAATCGAATCCCATTCCAACAAAATGGGCTTTAGCGCAAATGGGCTTGATTCCGTCAGGAATCCGGTTACCATTAACGCCCTTCGATCAACGGTTCCATGCTGAGCTAATATCAGCCATGCAAGCGGCCGGTGTTCTATAAGTGGAGAAAAGGGTGCATGCAATTGCTTAACCAACTGATCCGACTACTGAGTATTAGCCTTATACTAGGACTCGCCAGCTGTTCTAAGTGGTATAATGCAAATCAACTCATCCAACACCGAGAAACGGATTATTTAAAAGCAAGAAGCATTGCACCGCTAAAAATTCCACCAAAAACCGTCACGGAACCTTTTAAAGAAAAATACCCTATTCCACCGGCATCACCACAAAATAAAAACAAAACCATGCAAGTGGATTTAACACCACCGGAACTAAATGCAGATAAAACATAAAATGAAACGAGTGCAGTGTTCTATTCATACTATCTGCTTTGTCATCCCGCGGTTCATCCGCGGGATCCAGAATGCGAACAAAAAACGCATTTCGGGTTGACTTTAAAGACGGTAGATACCGAGCATAAAACGCGGCATGACAAAATAAATGAATTGGTCTACTAGGGAAAAAAAAGAATAAGAATAATAAAAAAAGAGTGACTGGAGAGGTACCGAAGCGGTCATAACGGCGCCGACTCGAAATCGGATGGGGGATGCAAGTCCCCACGTGGGTTCGAATCCCACCCTCTCCGCCAAATTGTTTATCGCATTTTCAAATAGACATATTTCATAGCTACTCAACATCTACACTTAGTTACGGACGGCAACTTAGTGACGCGCTCGAGGATTCCTGCACAATCTCCATTTGCGCCCACGTTTCAAAATCAATATTGAAAAATGAAGAGGGAAGAGGCTCGCCCATTGCAATATACCAAGCGTACTCAGCGACATACACGCCACAACGCATATTATCCAATAACGATTGATGACCGAGCGATACAGAAGAGTAATTATATGCTGGTAAAAATTCCTTACATAACTTAGGAATATCAAAAAAACAGTCCCTCCATGATTTCATCTCTTCAGAAAAAAATGATCTCACCCATGCTGCACCCACCTCTGCGCCAAAACTAGAAGCCATTGATTTTGAATCATAATATGTCATTGTTTGCTTGATTCCATCCACAACCAATAACCTAAAATGTCGACGAGAAAGATCTGCAATGGGAATGACGAAAATATTACCTGACATACGAGTAATATAATTTTGCATTATCTCTTTTAAGTCTAATCTTCCATAAACAGGATCATGCCGATAAACGACTTTAAATAACGCAACCTGCCTTGCAGCTGTCTTATCACTTTTTATGATAAATGAAGTAAAATATTGCTCTTCATTAATTACTTCTACTTTCTTTTCTGCCACAGCTTTCTCAATACGACGTGCCAAAATATGATCTATATCATATGGAAAATAAGGCGGGCTGCTGTCTACCTCTCCTCCAAATTTCTTGATCATCTCAAAATCCATTTCAACAGAAGGATTTTCTTTACAAGAAACTGGTTTGGGAAAGTCTTTTTTGCAAATCACCTCTTCAGAAGGATCTTCTTTACTTTTTTCAACCACCATCTCAAAAAGATCAATATCTTGAGTACCACTATTTGCTTCACCCTTATTTTCTTGCATTTTTATTATTATATCTGTTGTACTGAACCCCATATTGCTCTCCCATAAAAAATACAGTCAATACATAAAACCCAGAAAAACATTGAAAAAAATAAAAACAATAGCATTTTAAAAATTATAAAAAAATGAATTATAGCGAATACTTTCCTTTTTTATTAGCATTTTCTTCTACGATACTAGGCGTTATATCAGGTATCTTTTTTTGTGAAAAAAACAATTGTGCCGTTGCGGCCATTTTTTGCAATATTTTTCCAGTCAATTCCGGTGATTTTTTTTCTACACTCACAGAAAAGCTAGCAGAATGAAATAAATTTTCAGACAACATTGCCAAAAAAACTATATCAACAGAAACCATTGATTTTCCAGCAAAACGAGCCAGTTGAAGTAATTGATTTTTTTCTGCAGCCATCGACTGTAATTTATGCGCCCACTCCTCTCGTCCAGCAAGCATCGAAACAACAATGAGCATATTAAAGCTTTGACTATCTAAATAAACCGCTTCATAGCGAGTAAGCTGCTGCAACACAGTGACAATGTTTTCACGCAATAGTGCCGGCTTCTCTATGCCACCGGATAAAAGTGACTGCATCAATGCACCGCACTTTAATTGCCATTTTTCCGCGGAATCCATCTCTGGCGAGTACCAAGGTTTCTGCATAAGATTCACGTACAACGCGTCAAAAAGCGCATCGTCACCATCCCTTGCAAACACTGCTGCAGATGACACCATCGCTGCACCCTCGCCTAACATGCGGGATTATCTGATCCTTTGTCATATTATACGCTATCTCTCAGACTGCATTAAAAAAAACCGACGTAAATAGCCATAACATAAGGAAAATAAAAGACTTTTAGCAACAGCAAGATCACTATATCATTACGTCTTATCTGATCTTGGTTTTATTTAACTCGTTGATTTTTAGATGGACCCCAAACTATGCAAAATGCTGACCAAATTCTTCACGCCCGCTGGCTGCTCACCGGCGAGCCTGCCGCTACTGTCTTAGAAAATCATGCACTGATCATCAAAAATGGCTTGATTACCGCCATCCTACCCTCTAAAGAAGTGGCTACCGCCTACCAAGCACCTATCGAAAATCACTACACAACACATGCGCTTTTGCCAGGTTTTATTAATGCACACACGCATTTAGCGATGAATTATTTTCGCGGCCTAGCAGATGATTTACCTTTAATGGATTGGCTAAACCATCATATCTGGCCTGCAGAAAAAAAATGGGTGAGCCATGAATTTGTGCGTGATGCATCCTTATTTGCCATGGCAGAAATGATTCGGACCGGCACCACATGTTTTAATGATATGTATTTTTTCCTACAAGCAACCGCAGAAGCGGCAGATATTGCCGGTTTACGCGCACACATTGGGATGACTGTATTAGAATTCCCAACTGCTTGGGCTGCTTCTGCCGATGAGTATTTCATTCGTGGTCTCGAATTTTTCAAAGAATATCGCGATCATCCACGCATTCAAACCACGTTTGCGCCACACGCACCGTATACTGTCTCTGATGCATCTTTTTTAAAAATAAAAGAAATTGCGAATGAATTTGATTTACGCATTAATTTACATTTACACGAAACACAACAGGAAGTTGATCAGTCTATTGAAACACATGGCATGCGTCCCATTGCACGCATGCATAAACTTGGCTTGCTATCTGAAAAATTAATTGCAATTCACATGACTGCATTAAATCCTGAAGATATCGAAATTTTAACAGATACACGTCCAGCGATTGTGCACTGCCCAGAATCCAACATGAAACTCGCGAGTGGCGCCTGCCCCGTTTCACAACTACTAGCAAAGCATTTATGTGTTGCATTAGGCACAGATGGCGCGGCCAGTAATAACGATTTAGATATGTTATCCGAAATGCGCTCGGCTGCATTATTGGCAAAACTCACCACACGTAACCCTGAAGCACTGTCAGCAGAAACCGCGTTGCAACTGGCAACTTTCAATAGCGCAAAAGCCTTGGGTATTGAAAAAATAACGGGGTCTTTATGTGTCGGCAAAGCGGCAGATTGCATCACCATACAATTAGATGAAATTGAAACGCTGCCACTTTACCATCCTATTTCACAAATTGTTTACGCAGCAGGACGCCATCAAGTCACCGATGTCTGGGTAGCAGGAAAACAATTAATGAAAAATCGTAAGCTGACTACCTTAGATGAAAACGATTTAATGAACCGTGCAAAAATCTGGCAAGAAAAAATTAAAGTGTCATAAAATTAAAATGATCTATTCTCAACAGACTTTAAACACACCATAAGAATTTTTATAAACGTAACAGATCAGTGGGGGTATTGTTTGACGATTTGACTGACCGCAACAGCCAAACAGCAAGCTGCATTTTACTGATGAAGTACGCTTCATGTCATCAGAAAGGGCATGGCTTTGATCACTTGCAACAGCTGATGGGCAACTGATATGCAGTCAAGTCGTCAAACAATACCCCCACTGATCTGTTACTTGTAAACAGGATGAAATTGATGAGACACATGAGAATGCTTATTTTATTTTTCTATTTTTTTGCAACAGCTATTTATGCAAAAAATGTGACCGTCGATTTACATCTAAATTATAAAACCGTTCATTTTGCTGGTAAATCTGTGCGTGCATTAGCATTGAACGATCAAATTCCAGGCCCGACGCTACACTTCCACGAAGGCGATCATGTCACTATTAACGTTTATAATCATATTGCAGATGGCACAGCAATTCACTGGCACGGCATTTTACTGCCTTGGCAAATGGATGGTGTGGCGCATGTCACACAAGCACCGATTCCACAAGGCGGTGTTTTTCACTATCATTTTACGCTGCATCAATCAGGCACTTATTGGTATCACGCGCACGCTGATTTACAAGAACAAGAAGGTGCTTATGGCGCACTGATTATCACACCGCGCGCACCAGAACCTTACAAATATAATAAAGATTTCGTCATTTTTTTATCTGACTGGATTAACACGCCAGCTGATCAAGTTTATAAAAATTTAAAAAAAGACGGTGATTATTATTCTCCAAGATTCCCCATCCAACCCTCCCTCGCAAATTATCTGCGTACTTATCAACATGCTTCAGCATCTGAACGACAACAATTAACTAATGCTTATTCGATGATGCAATCCATGCGCATGAGCCCGTATGATTTTAGTGATGTGGCTTACGATACATTTTTATTAAATGGCAAAACCCATCATCAACCATGGACAGCACAGGTGCATGTTGGTGACACGGTGCGTTTACGTTTTATTGATGGTGGCGGCAGCACACAATTTCATTTGAAAATTCTAGGATCGCGCATGCAAGTGGTGCATGTGCAAGGAAATAATGTCAAACCATTCTGGACAGATCAATTGTATTTAACACCTGGAGAAACGTGGGATGTCTTAATAAAAATTAAAAAAAATCAACCTACAATTATTTATGCAGAATCCAGTGACAAACTTGGTAAAGTCATTGGGGCGTTGCTAACACAACCCAAGCAAGCAATCAACAATCTCACGATTGACCCCTTTCCTATGCCACAACCCGTCATGATGATGCACGATACGTCGATGTCTATGCCCTCTACCATGCACTCGATGCACGCACACACCATGTCAAACATGACAATGCCAACCATGCAGATGGCACCATCGAAATATGCAACGCTTGTTTCGCCTTATAAAACAAACGATCCGAATAAACCCGTGACAGTCATTCACATGAAACTTTCTGGCTGGATGGGACGTTATGATTGGTTTTTAAATGATAAACCGGAATATGCTGCTAAACCCATTTTAATTATTCCTGGCAAACGTTATCGTTTTATTTTCCATAATAATACGATGATGCACCATCCTATGCATTTACATGGTCATTGGTTAATTTTACGCAACGGTCATGGTGCATACGATCCAAAATTACATACGATTGACGTTGGACCCAATGAAACGTTAACCGCAGACTTTGATGCCGATGCACAAAGTGGTTTTTGGTATTTCCATTGTCATAATCTTTTTCATATGAAATCGGGTATGGCAAGACTAGTCAACTATCGCGGCACGCATATTCCCAATACGCTCATGCCAACACACATGTCATCGCCTGATCATCCCACTGCTTTTACGGCACATCCTGCCAAATGGTATGCTGCCACCCATTTAGACCTTGGTATCAATCCATTTGATCAACTTTATCAAATGACTTTGAATTCATTATTTGGTCCTGATTTTAATAAATTACAATTGCATATCGAAGATGCCACACTTAAAAAAGGCACTGCTGAGAATGCAGATATTGATATTTTTTATTGGCATTTACTTGATGAATTTTGGGCCATTAAAGGCGGTTTAAATTATTTTGTCCGTCCTGCAGATCAACCCTACTGGCAACCTGGCATCGGCATCGAAGGCTTAATGCCTTATTTTATTGAAACCAATATGCGAATTTATCAACGCGCCAATAGCACAAAATTCGATTTAATTTTAGGGCGCGATACCCAATTATTAAATAATTTATTTTTCAAAACAGAAATCCGCGAGATTGTTGCTACGCATACAGTTTTAAAAGATGAAATAGGCAGCGGCATGAATGAATTTGAATTTACGCTCAGACCCTTTTACCGTTTCGCACCCGGCTGGGCAATTTTTGCAGAATATCAATATCAAACTTATCAAGGAAATACCCGCAAGTTAATCCAGAAAAATGGTGAAGATGCGCAAGAAAATTCAATGACACTTGGATTATCTGTTATATTTTAATCATCTTTAAAAATAGACATGCAAATCAGCCTAATGAATCTAGTCTTGAATTTTGTTAGGCTTATTAAATAAAGGAATTAAGTTATCTTTCTGTACCTAAGGAGCTATTCCCATGAAAAAACAAACGAAATTTTTACTATTGAATGCTATAAAATTGATCATGTTCACAAGCTTACTTAGCGGCTGCCAACATTACATGTACGGCATGCCGGCAACGGAATATAATTTATTAACGCCCGATCAACAAAAACAAGCGATTGCAAATTATAATCAACAAATGTCAGATCCACCTGCGAACCCTTCTTTCAACAACGCCATCGGCTTTGGCGGCTCACTCACAAGTAACGCGCAACGCTTCCGAGCTCAAAGATAAGAAATGATCTCAATCATGTACTGTGAAGATTTGAAAAAGATGAATGTTTCATACTTTGCGGCGTCGCGAGTGAATAACATACTTATTTCTGCAAAAATACAAGCTATCTTATTGATTATATTAATATTTTATTTTTTAATAAAAAATTTTTAATATAATCAATAAGATACAAAAATACGATTTTATGAATAAAATCAATATACTAGGCTAAAAACAGGCTGTAAGACCATAGCGCCGCCTCGTATAAATTAGTTTTTTTATGAAAAAAATTTAATCAAAATAAACCTGTCATACCGCGCTTTATGCGCGGTATCTACCGTCTTTAAAATCAACCCGAAATGCATTTTTTGTTCGTATTCTGGATCCCGCGGATAAACCGCGGGATGACAAGATTATTAACGCTGTCATACCGCGCTTTATGCGCGGCATCCAGTCTTTTGATCTACCATTTTCTGGATCCCGCGGACGAAGCCGCAGGATGACAAGATTTTTCTAGTTATTTTTTTAGAATAAAAGAATCTTTATCTTTATCTTTATCTTTATCTTTAAGCAACTTATCACATAAACCCTGAATCGCTTTCCCAGCACGCGTAGCTTGCGGTTTAAAAAAACACGGCATATTTCGTTTAAAAATATCTGTATGCGTCATTTGCGCTTGCAGTTTTTCCAAAGCCCCTATATTCCAAGTATCTTTTGCAGATTGCAAAAATTCATCAATTAACTTGATCTTTTTTTTATAAATATGTTTTGTAGAAGAAATGAAACAATTTTCAATTTTATTTTGCATTCTATTTTTTTCATCATTCAGCAACTTTTCAATTTCACCCTGCAAAGCAGCGTGATTATTTTTATCCTTTTCTTCATCTTGCTTAATTATTTTTTTCTCGCCACCAAGGAAATCGAATAGAGTTTTATCAAAAGAAATCTTTTTTCTAATTTTATCAAATTTGTTAATTGCATCATCCACTGACATACATCTTTCAACACCCACTGCCGCTTTACAGTCAAATCTTTTGCAAAGGATCTCTTCGCCACCCATTAAGCTAAAAATTGCTCTACGTAGATCAGTATTGTCACGAAAATAAACGGTAATATTATTTATAATTTTTTCCATGATTGATTGATCATGGTCAGTAATTCTTATTGCAATCACAGAAGGATTGAAAATAAAAGCAATTGTGACAGCAAGAGCATACAAGTCTCTGGTTTTGTTAACTTTAAAGAAACCGGCTGCATCAGGCTGTGCTAGAAAATTATAATAGCAGAGCGTTCCTTGACAATATTGCTCCCTCTTTACTTTTTCATTTTCTTTTAGCAAAAAAGTAAAATCCACCATATGTGCTTTCTTTAAATTCTCATCATAAATTATATTTTCGGGCTTAATATCACCATGCACGAAACCTTTATCATGCAAAACTTTTACTGCGCGCAGCGTTGCTAACGCACAATCCATTTTTTCGTTTAGGGTCAAGGACTTTGTCATGACATAATCATACATATCCATCCCTTCCATCAGTGGCATAATTAATTCACCACTAGACATTAAACATTCTTTTATCTCCTCGGAAGTAGACTCACTACGTTTTCTTTCAATATAAACAGGTGTGGGAGAAGAATAACCTAATTCACGGTATGCATTAACTTCAACAGAGGCTTGCTCTTTAAATGAAGAGTAAATTTCTTTATTTCGATCATCTTTTAGAGAGAGTTTATTAAGCACTTTAATCGCGACAAAACGTTCCGATTCTATTTCCTGCCCCAATTTGACAACGCCATGTCGACCCTCGCCTAGCGCTTTTTTACTTTTTTTACCCTGACCAATTTCATAAATATTTTCGCCATCAAAAGTAATACTATGTTTAATTTCATCTGCGATATCAGGAAACATTTTTTTCAACTGCACTTTTGTAGCACGGCCCTTTGGCAATAAATTATCTTTTTTTCGTTGTAAAATTCTTTCATTCACACTTTGCGAATTTTTGTTCTTTTTAAAATCTAATCTTAAGTCTAATAAGGTGACTATTTTTTCTTCTTGCCCAATTAAATCTTTCATACTTTCCTCACCTAATTTTTTTAAATAGTTAATTAATGATAAAATTTTTATTGTTTCTTAAAAGCCTATCAAAAAAAAATAACAACCCTACTTTCTTTTTTATCCACTAACTATCTTCTATTTTTTATATGCATTTGTCTCTCAGCCTGCTCAAATATTTGCTCAATCTCTTTAGGCACTTCGCCTGTTTGCTTCAGTACAGCATAAGGCGTTAACCCACGCCGACTTAGTATTGAACAATCTGCCCCTAACTCGATTAATTTACTGATATAATCAAATTTTCTTATTCGGCAAACAAAATGTAACAAAGTATCGCCTATCGAATTCTTTGCATGCATATCTGCGCCATAATCAATTAAGAGCTGCAATACTTTGGCACTCGAGTTAATATATTTAACAGCAAGCCAAAGCGGTGTATACCCATTAGGAAATAGCACATTTGGATTCGCCCCTATCTCTAATAGTGTCTGTAACGCCTCAGTTTCTCCAGCGTAAATGGCTTGCTGCAACCATTCTTCATATTTATCTGAGTAAAACAGCATATTGTGTGTTTTTAAAGAATTATCGAGTAACACAATCCATTCTTTATAACTTTCTTGTTTTTTTCGCAAAAATCCATCATAAAGAAGCTCACAATGCATACCTGTAAATAATATTGAAAAAAACATCGGATCTTTATTTGGCATTCGTAGCGTAATAGAAATGGATTCACTACATTCGCCTATGCTTAAATTAAAATTTACCTGCCTATATTTATCGGAAAAAATTTCGGATAATTCAAATAGCGATTTTGCCTTACATCCAAAAAATAAATTCATGATAGGCAAGAAATTTTTTGTCGTCGCATTTAATTCATAGTCATTTTTATGATATGACAAGCAATCATGGCCGGATAACATCTTCATAAATGCAGAACCCACTTTACGTGAGTTAACATGACGACACGAAAAATTTTGTTCTTCATAAAACTGAATTAACCTAGGGTGTGGTTTTAACGTATTGGGTAATAGTTTAAAATCAAATAATCGCGTTTCCGCATTATAAAGCAATAGATTAAACAAATTATGGTAGCTTGCTTCCACACAATTTGGGACAGCGGGTTGATCTTGATAGGAATACGAAGCCACAGCCACACGCGACAAATCACTGCTCATCCATGCTAATAATTTTTCTTCATAATTAACTAATTCATTTTTTTTTGAATTTTTAAATGTAAAAGGATATAAATTACATCGTGAAGTTATACTTTCATCTTTATGACGTAATGCAAATAATTCATCTTGCTGTAACACATCACCTAAGTCATGCAGTGTTTTTAAAAATAAAATAATATCATCACGCCCAGTCACTTTATGATATAAAAAACATAGCAACACCACTTCAGTTAAACGAATGTGGTTTTTATTGGCGCTATTTTCTTTTTTACTTAATAATATCATTTCTATTAATTCATTAATTTTACGATGTGAAATTCTCGATTTTGTTATGTGTTTAAATTTTTCACGCCACTCATTGACAATTTTTTCACGTATTAGCTCTGATGCAAGCGTTGAATTATCTAAATGAAATAAAATTTTCGCTAGCAAATCTGGGGTGAGTGCTACTGCCGGCATGGACAAACTGACCGTTTGCCGAATACTAAATTGCTGTCTAAAAAAAAGTGCGCGTACTAATTGATGGGTCGCTAAATCCGGTTCCTTTTCTGCTCGGTTATATAATTTCTCTAACTCGCCAGTAAACTCAAAAGCTGCACCATGTATTGGCGAAAAATGTAATTCTTTTTCTTTTAATGATTGATATGACCCTGCTAATTCCGCAACATGCACAATCGATCTTTTTAATACAGTGGGCGTACGATTAAAAAAAACCCCACGAGATGTGAATAGATTTTTTTGTGCTCCCAAAGAAAAACGCGTTTTAGGGAATTTTATTGCTCGGATCATTGCATCAACCTATATTTAAATATTCTATTATCAATGCAATGTACATGAATATAACCAATTAACGCAACATTGTTGATTTTATAATCAATGTTAGCGATTAAATCACGTTTTTTTTAACACAGCGCATAAAGCAGCATAATCAGCTGGCAAAATTTGGCTCATTTTTTTTGCACTGAGTGCACGCTGTAATTGCTCTGGCATAGGCAGCGGAAAATCCTCCCCTAACGCCTGCTGTATGACTGCAGGAAATTTTGCTGGATGCGCAGTTGCTGTCACAATAATCGGCGTTTGATGATCTTTTTGCTGCGTTACATAGTCAAACGCTGCTCGAATGCCCACAGCGGTATGTGGATCAGCTAAATAACCGTACTGTTGATAGACATCACGAATGGTTTGCAAAGTGGCAGCATCACTGATGGCAAAGCTCGTGATATTTTGTTGTATCAATGCATGATCATGGTGATAAAAAGCAAATAATCTTTCCAAATTACTCGGTGCCCCCACATCCATCGCGTTAGATACAGTTTGATGAGAGGGCTGCGGAAGATACTGCCCTGTCGCCAAATAATTTGAAAATACTGTATGACTGTTCGTTGCCGCAATAAAATGTGAAATCGGTACACCACATTTTTGTGCATAAATTGCTGACACAAGATTGCCAAAATTTCCGCTGGGCACACATAAAATAGGGTTTTCTTGAAAAAATTTTTTCTTTAATTGCACCACACCCCACGCATGATGCAACATCTGTGGTAATAATCTTGCAATATTAATCGAATTCGCTGTCGAAAATAAAAATGGCTGTTGAGATTTTTGTGAAAGTAATTGCGCTTGTAACACTTCTTTCACTAAACGTTGACAATCATCAAAACTACCTTCTATTTCTAAAGGAAATATATTCCCGCCCAAGGTAGTGATTTGTTGTTCTTGTTGCAAACTAATTCGCCCTTTGGGATACAATACAAAAACGCGTAGTCTCGGTAATCCATAAAACCCATGTGCAACAGCACTACCCGTATCACCCGATGTGGCAACTAAAATTGCTAATTTTTGTTGCTGATTATCTAAATAAAATGCTAATAATCTCGCCATACAACGCGCACCGACATCTTTAAAAGCAAGCGTTGGACCATGAAATACTTCTAGCAAATAAATATTTTTATCTAACTGCACTAATGGCATAGGAAAATTGAGACTCTCATCTAAAATTTTTTTTAATATTTTTTCTGGTAAATCCTCTAAAAAATTTTTTAATAATATGCTACCGACTTCTGCACAGGAATTGGCTTGAAAAAATAATTTTTTTTCTGCATCTATCATCTCAGGAAAAAAAGCTGGCACATATAAACCGCCATCTGCTGCTAAGCCATGCAACACAGCTGTCAGAAAATTATCTTTTAGATGACCATCGCGTGTACTGCTATAATTCATATTACCCTTTTTTATCAAATAATTTGTGCGCCTTTCTTATTAATCTTCGAAATATACCCGTCACTTTTTAAATTGACTGTTGTGAAAAATGCATCTTGCATTGCCAATAAAACTTTATTTGCACGTAATTTAGTATCCGCGACGGCAAACAAGGATGGGCCTGAACCTGACACAGAACACCCCAACGCACCTGCTGCGAGTGCCGCTGCTCGCACCACAGAAAATCCTGGAATATGCCTTGCACGCAACGGTTCGACAATCGCATCATGTAACCCATACGCCACCCATTCGGCATTACCAGTTAACAATCCCGCAATCAATAAACTCAAGACACCCGATTGTGCAGTATGTGCTGCGAGAGAGATATCACTTGGCAAAATTGCCCGCATCGCACGTGTTTCTAAAATAAAATGAGGATGCACCGCGATCCAATAAAAATGATTTTTCACTGGTAATTGCATGACATCACCATTCAAACAAAGACAGACACCACCCAACAATGAAGGCGCTGCATTATCTGCATGCGCACTACCTGCTGCTAATTTTTCGCCTGCTAAAATAAAGGGTAATAATTCTTTTTGACTCAGCGGATTATCTGCTAACGCATTGACTGCGACCGCAGCAGCCACACTACTCGCCGCAGACCCACCTAGACCTGAACCCGGTGCAATCTGTTTCTCGAGTATTAAACGCACGCCCCACGCTGGTTGTAATGTGTGATGCAATTGCGTTGCTACATGATACGCCACATTACGATGATCCGCTGGAATCGTTGCAAACGGGGAAGATAAAATAAATTCAATTTTTTTTTCTTTTATTTTTTCAGCAACAATAACATCACTCGGCGTATCCAGTGCTAAACCTAATAAATCAAATCCAGGGCCAATATTTGACAGCGTTGCGGGGGCACTGACTTTGACTTTATCCATGGTTACTTTTTCCAGTTTAATTGATTACCTTTCTCAATAAGGCAAATAATGTAATAAACGTAAAATATCAGAAAACACACCCATCGCTGTGACTTCCGCCCCCGCACCCAACCCTTGAATCACAAGTGGCGTCACTTGATAGCGCTCAGTTGTCATCACAATCACATTATCACTCGCACGTGTTAATGCTAATGGATGATCTTTCGGCACACTTTGTAACCCAGCATGCGCTTTACCAGCAGATAACGTGCCAACATAACGTAATACCCCTTCTTGCTTTTGCGATGCGTGTAATTTACTTTGAAATTTTTTTTCATAGGCGATAAATTTTTTATAAAAATTTGCTGAAAATGCACCACGTTGTAATTCTTCGGGTACTAAATTTTCAACCATCACATCTTCCAATTCCATTGGCAAGCCAATTTCTCTCGCCATAATCACCAATTTTCGCGCAACATCATTACCTGATAAATCTTCACGTGGATCCGGTTCTGTCAACCCAGCCATTTGCGCTTGCTGCAATACTTCAGCAAAAGGCTGTGTCCCATCATAATGATTAAATAAATAACCCAAAGTACCTGACAAGATACCTTCAATTTTTATCACTGCATCGCCACCCGCTAATAAATCTCTTAACGTTGACAACACCGGCAAGCCAGCACCCACATTCGTTTGATATAAAAAATGTCGTTCATATAAACGAAATGTTGCAATTAATTCCTGCCAAATAGAATACGGTAAAACATTAGCTTTTTTATTTGGTGTGACAATATGCAAACCTGCGCGCACTAAATCTGCATAGCGATAAACTAATTCCGTGCTGGCAGTGCAATCCACAAAGGCTAAAGGTAGAAATTCACAGTATTTTAACGCGGCAAGTAAGCCATCTAATGTATATGCTTCACGCGAAGCATCTAATAACGCCATAGCATTTTCTGGCGCGATCCCCTCTGGCACGACACACATATGCCGACTATTGGCAATGGCACAAAGTCGCACATGAAAGCCACGCAGACGACATTGTTTTAATTGTTGCGCTAATAAAGTTAATACTGTTTTACCTACATTGCCGACACCCACTAAAACCAAACCTAACTTTTTTTCTTTTGAAAAGAATGCATCATGCACTAAATTTAATGCACGACCTTGTTGTGCTGCATCAATCACTAATGAAATATTATGTTCTGACGCACCTTGCGCAATTGCACGAATACTAATGCCTTGTTGACCTAACGAATGAAACATTTTACCCGCAATACCTGGCACCCCTTTCATCTGATCACCCACAATAGCAATAATCATTTGGCCAGATTTTTCTTCTAAACGAATTTGTCGCTGTCGTAACGCCAATTGAAAAGTCGTTCGCAACACTGTGCGCGCTTTTTCTGCATCCTTCGAAAGAATCGCCAACGTCAACGTATGTTGCGATGAAGCTTGTGAAACAAAGAAAATATTAATATCAGCCGATGCTAACGCATGAAATAATTGCTCAACAGTTGTCGAAATATTAGCGCGACGCCGACCTGCCCAACTTAATAACGTAATCCCATCTATTGCAGTAATACCTGTTGCGGGCGACGATAACACGCTGTCAATGTTTAACGTTTTTTTAGCTAATACTTTTGTCCCAGGATGCGCTGGTGAAAATGTATTGCGCACATGCAACGGAATCATTTGCTCGCGGATAGGTGCCAAGGTTGCTGGATGCAATACTTTTGCACCAAAATGCGATAACTCCATCGCTTCTTCATAGGAAAGTTCTGGAATCACAAATGCATCAGCCACAATATTCGGATCGGCACTATAAACACCATCCACATCTGTCCAAATCTCCACGATGCGCGCCGATAATGCGGCACCAATAATCGCTGCCGAATAATCCGACCCATTGCGCCCAAGCGTGGTAGTACGCCCATCTTTTGTACTAGCAATAAACCCTGTCATGATAGGAATGACAGCCGGTTCCGCTTGTAAAGCACGGGCATACCAACGACGCAAATAACGATTTGTTTCAGTAAACTTGACGCCGGCAGCTGTAAAATGATCATTCGTCACAATGAAAGAACGCGTATCCACAGCGACGGCTGGGTGATGCTGGTGCAAAAATGCGGCCAATAGTACCGAAGAAAAACGTTCCCCCAAACTCGCCACATGATCCAATACAGACGGTGCCGCTTCACGTAGTAACCAGACACCTTCCAATAAACTCGTCAATTCTTGCTCTAACGCTAGGCATGTTGTTTCCAATGCCGTTGGTATAGCAGATTCGCCCCATAATGCTTGCTTAAGTGCTTGATGAAAAACAATAATCGAGGCTAATTGCTGACGGAATTTTTTCTTGCCCAAGGCTGCAAAACCTGCACACGCCAACAACTGATTCGTGATACCAAGACATGCTGACACGACCACGACAACCGATTCTTCTGCGGCAGCTGCCAAAATCTGCTGGGCAACGCGCCGTAAACAATCCGCATCCGCGAGGGAACTTCCACCAAATTTCATGATTTTCATCAGTGGCACATCCTTATGTCCCGATGAAACACGCTAAAACGATAGAATCACACCAATAATAATATAACGCATTTTGGCAGTGCATACCCTGACCAATTCGTTATAATACGCCTCCCAAATAACATGCCTAATAATGCCAAACTCCTCTGGAGGCTAACATGTCTGATCATAAACACGAAAGAACACTTTCTATTATCAAACCGGATGCTGTTGCGAAACACGTCATCGGTCAAATCAATAGCCGCTTTGAAAAAGCTGGCTTACGGATTGTGGCGGCGCGTATGCTGCATTTAAGCCGCGAACAGGCAGAACAATTCTATGCAATCCATCGTGAACGTCCCTTTTTTAATAACCTCGTGAGCTTCATGAGTTCCGGCCCCGTCTTAGTACAAGTCCTTGAAGGCGAAAATGCCATTGCGCGTAACCGTGAAATCATGGGTGCAACCAATCCGAAAGAAGCAGCAGCAGGCACCATTCGTGCAGATTTTGCAGAATCGATTGATCACAATGCCGTGCATGGCTCAGATGCGCCAGAAACGGCACGCGAAGAAATCGCATTTTTCTTTAAGCCTGAAGATATTGTGACCTATGTTCGATAATGCCGCTGCGTCACACACTGGAACCAAAATCAATTTGTTAGGGCTGGATCTGCCTGCCCTAACCCGTTTTTTTGCGACCATTGGTGAAAAGCCGTGGCGCGCCGCGCAATTAATGAAATGGATACATTTTCAGGGTGTACGTGACTTTGCTGAGATGACCAATTTCTCTAAACCACTACGCGAAAAATTGGCTTTGTTAGCAGAAATCACCCCACCCGACATTGCTTACGAAAGCACAGCAACTGATGGCACGCACAAATGGATTTTGCGACTTGCCGATGGCAATGCCATTGAAACCGTTTTTATTCCTGAAAAAACACGCGGTACGTTATGCGTGTCGTCACAAGCAGGTTGTACATTAAATTGCGATTTTTGCTCCACTGGCAAACAAGGATTTAGTCGCAACCTCACTACGGCAGAAATTATCGGCCAAGTATGGATTGCCGCACGTTCTCTTTCCCAAACCGCTGGTTTACATGATCATGCGATTACCAATGTCGTGATGATGGGAATGGGCGAGCCATTGCTGAACTTTGACAATGTCGTTGCGGCGATGTCCATTATGTTAAACGATCATGCCTATGGTTTATCAAAACGCCGTGTCACCTTAAGCACTGCAGGTGTGGTCCCAGCCATGTATAAACTACGCGAAGTCAGCGATGTTGCGCTTGCCGTCTCATTACATGCACCGAATGACACACTGCGTAACCAATTAGTGCCGCTTAATAAAAAATATCCACTCAAAGAATTAATGCAGGCGTGCGAAGCGTATTTCCGCGATGACAAAAGACGTTATGTCACGATGGAGTATGTCATGCTTGCCGGCGTCAATGACACACCAGCACACGCAAAAGAATTAATTCAGTTATTAAAAAATTGTCGTGCTAAAGTCAATTTAATTCCATTTAACCCTTTCCCTGGCGCAGGTTATCAGCGCTCTGACCCTGACACCATTGCACGCTTTCAACGAATCCTCATAGCAGGAAAAATCAATACGATTGTACGCAAAACACGTGGCGACAATATCGATGCGGCTTGCGGACAATTAGCAGGCGATGTACAAGATCGCACACGTCGCAGTATGCGGTTTCGTGAAAAAAACGCCATCGCAATTCAACAAGCCTCGCTGTCAAAGCCTTCAATAAAAAGTGAATCCTTGTAAAAAGTGACCAATTTTTTAGTGTCGGAGTGAAAAAGGAGAAGGATCACTTTTTGCTATTTCATTTGATAACTCTACGGATTGACGAGTGCGCACCCACTCTTTCGCAGAAAAAAAATTCAGAGAGTAATTTGTTTTCTTTACTTTACTTTCAACCATAATAAAATCTTCGTCAATTTTTACTTCATTTACGACTGCCTCTTTTTTTTCGATCACCTTTTTTTCTATATAGACAAAATCGTCTTTCAACACTTGTATTTCATCGAGCCACTGCTTATTTTCTTCTATTTGAATAGAAATTTCTTTTTGTAAATCTAAATAATCATTTTTGTTTTTTTCTAAAAGCGTTTTATCTATTTCTAATTTTTTTAATTTTTCGGACTCTTCGGTAATAAAATTTATCGATTTATTACATAATTCAAGCTGGTTTTTCACTTTTTGAAAGACACTTAGATATGGTAAATTTTTTTTATTTTTTTCAACCCACATCAAAATATTATTGAAATTATTCAAAATATTTTTTAAATCACCATCTGAAAGCCGCGCACGTAATACATCATAAACTGCACTATATTCACTTTCTTTTTTATTTTCTATATAAAAAAATTGTCTTGCTAGTTTATTTGTCCACTTAAAAATCTCATTCACTTTATAATCTAAATCTAAGTCATTGTGCATAGCAGAAAAAAGACTCAACCCAACAGAATTCAGAGATTCTATTGCACAGCGTGCAAGATACGCAGAATGTACAAGAGAAAAAAAATGAGCTTGAATTAAATCTTTTTCTTCAGTAATAATTTTATCAATTTTTTCAAGTTGATCTTCTGACGTCATTTTATTGTTTTTAACATCTTCCAACTCTTTTACCAATCTATCTAGCTCTTCAGTTAACTCACTCTCCTTTTTTTCTTTATCTTTTTCTTTTAATACTGATTTAGGCATATTCTTCCCTCCAAAAATCATTTACTATTTAATTTCATTATAAGATGAACTATATTGGCTTTTATTTGCAAGTCACAATTTAATAATATGTCAATATTGCCCACCTCACCTACTCCGCTACTCCATGCTGATGCTATCACTTTATCACTCGCACACAAGCCGCTTTTTACTGATATTTCTGTCACTTTACAAGCAGGCGAGCTATGGGGGTTAATTGGCCCAAATGGTTGTGGCAAAACAACTTTATTACATACCCTCGCTGGATTAAGGCCACCTTCTGCTGGCAACCTCTTTCTCTATGGGAAAGCTATCGCAACACTGTCTATGCGTGACATCGCTAAAATGCGTGCCATTTTATTACAGAACTCACCTGCCTACTTTCCTCAAACTGTGTATGATTTTTGCGCAGGTGGAAGATATCCTCACTCATCCACTGCAAAAGAAAATGAAGCGATCATTTGGCACGCACTGACTTTAATGGGCTTGGAAAAGAAAGCAACACAGACAATTCAAACACTTTCCGGTGGCGAATTACGCCGGCTATCCATAGCAACCGTCATCACACAACAACCACAATTGTATTTATTAGATGAACCATTTAACCATCTTGATCCATTTTATCAAATCGCACTATTAGATTATTTACACGAATTAATAAAAATAAAAAAAATTTGTGTTGTCATGACATTACATAATATCAATTTATTACATGAACATTGCACACATGTCATGTTACCCACAAAAAATCAAAAAATTCTTGCAGGTGAAACAAAAGAGCTTATTCATGCAGCAAGTTTGTCACAACTTTACAGGTGTACTATTCAAGAAACAGCCACCGGTGTCTTTTCACTCGCAACCAAATCCGGCTCACGTGCAGCACGTACTTCATCGAGTCGCGAAACAGACAAGGTATGAGGAGCGGTTTTCACTAATTCTGGCGTATTTTTTGCTTCTTCGCGAATCCGCACCAATGTATCAACGAACGCATCTAACACTTCACGTGTTTCCGTTTCTGTCGGCTCAATCAACAAACATTCTGGCACTAATAACGGAAAATACATCGTTGGCGCATGCACGCCATTATCCAACAATCTTTTTGCAACATCGAGCGCCGTCACAGAGTATGCTTTTGCTTCATTTTTAAATGTAATAATAAATTCATGACTGGCTCGACGCGTTGGATACGCTAACGTAAAGCCTGCTTTTGCCAAACGTGCTAATAAATAATTGGCATTTAACGTTGCATATTCACCGACACGTTGCATGCCAATCGGGCCCAATAAACGTGCATAAAAATACGCCCGCAAAATAATCCCCGCATTGCCCATAAATGCAGATAATCGACCAATCGTTTGCGGACAATCCTCCGCCGTCAACCAATAATACAACGGCCTGTCTTTCTCTTGCTGCATTTTTTGTTGTGTATAGTTTCTCTTCGCCACTATCGGCACCGGCAAAAAAGGCGCCAAACGTGCATTCGCCGCAACCGGTCCCGCGCCCGGCCCGCCGCCGCCATGCGGTGTTGCAAAGGTTTTATGCAAGTTCATATGCATCACATCAAACCCCATATCACCCGGCCGCACTTTTCCTAAAATGGCATTTAAATTTGCGCCATCGTAATACAACAAGCCACCCGCACCATGCACACACGCAGCAATCTCTTGAATTTTTTGTTCAAACACGCCAAGTGTCGACGGATTCGTGAGCATAATCCCCGCGGTTTTTGGCCCGACGGCCGCTTGCAATGCCGCCAGATCCACATTCCCCGTTGCATCTGTCGGGATTTCTCGCACGTCATACCCGCACTGCGCAGCCGTGGCAGGATTGGTGCCATGCGCGGCATCCGGCACGAGCATTTCCGTCCGCGCAAAATCACCACGTGCATGATGATACGCACGAATCATTGAGACACCGGTAAATTCACCTTGCGCGCCCGCCATCGGCGTCAAAGAGACCGCGTGCATACCTGTCACTTTTTTTAAGATTTCTTGTAATTCAAACGCACACGCCAAAAAACCCTGACTGTGTTCTAAAGGTGCCAATGGATGACGCTGTAAAAATCCTTCACGCATGGCTTGTTTATGCACGCCACGCGGATTGTATTTCATGGTGCACGAACCCAATGGATAAAAATGCGTATCAATTGAAAAATTCAAACGGGATAATCGTGTGTAATGACGCACAACTTGCAACTCAGACACTTCAGGTAAAGCAGGTGGCGTGGTTCGTAAAAATGCCGCCGGAATTGCTGCGAGATTCGATTCTGTTATTTTCGCGGCAACTGGCCACTGCGCATGTGCACCGCGCCCCTTGCGTGACAAATCAAAAATTAATTCAGGCATGCATCACCTCTTGCATCGCCGCGACAAATAGCATGATATCTTCCATTGTTTTCGTTTCCGTCACACACACCAACAAACACTCACCTAAGCTGGGATAATAGTTTTTTAAAGCCAGACCCGCTTGAATATTTTTTTGTGCCAACTGTGCAAGCACACTTTCGACTGATCGATCAAAACGTAGCACACATTCATGAAAAAATGGGGTTGCAAATGCCACCGTCACCCCTTTTATTTTGCTTAATTTTTCTTGCAACATCGCGGTTTGTTGATGCGAGAAAAGTGCGGTTCGACGCAACCCTTCTGGACCCAATAAACTCATATAAATCGTACTAGCTGTCACAAGCAAACCTTGATTGGTGCAAATATTCGATGTCGCACGCGCGCGGCGAATATGCTGCTCACGTGCCTGCAAGGTCAAAACGAATCCAGCACGGCCCTCGCGATCCACTGTCCGACCTACAATGCGGCCAGGTAACTGACGTAAATAAGCTTGTCGGCAACATAAAAAACCATAATAAGGCCCGCCACTGGCTAACGGCACACCTAATGGTTGCCCTTCACCACAGGCGATATCGACACCCGCCATACCCCACTCACCTGGCGGTTTTAATAATGCCATCGCTAATGGATTCACCACACCAATTGCCAATGCACCCTGTGCATGCGCCCAATCTGTCAGCGTATCCACTTCTTCTAACACACCAAAAAAATTTGGCTGTGGAATCACCACCGCGGTAATCGCCTCAGCTGCCGCTTTTTCCAATGCAGCGAAAGACGTCCTACCTGTCTGCTCGTCAAACGCCAAAAAAATTAATTCAATGTCTTGCTGACTAACAATAGTTTTTAATGTCTCGCGATAATGTGGATGCAATGTTTCCGGTACCAACACGCGACATCGATTCGTTTTCTTTTTCTTATTATCTAAACGCGCTGCCATCAAAATTGCTTCTGCTAATGCAGACGCACCGTCATACATCGAAGCATTTGAAACATCGAGCGCTAACAATCGCGCCATCATGGTTTGATATTCATAAAGCACTTGTAGCGTACCTTGACTGGCTTCCGCTTGATACGGCGTATACGCAGTCATAAACTCGCCACGTGTTGCCACTTCCCACACCGCTGCCGGGATATGATGTTCATACGCACCCGCCCCGATAAAACATAATTTTCCCGCATCTTGCGCCGCACGCGTGGCAGCTAGACGCGTCAATTGCATTTCATCTAATGCGGGCAAAACATCAGGTGGCGCTTGTAATTGCAGTGACGCTGGAATCTCATCAAATAAATCATCTATTTTTTTAACACCAGCCACCGCCAACATGGCTTGCACATCATCAGGCGTATGCGGAATAAATGGCATAATCAGTGCGCCTCAGATGCAACCTGTTTATTATATTCTTCCGAGGTTAATAATCCCGGACGCGCATTCTCAAACGGACGCAAACGAAATAACCAGCCACGCCCATAAGGATCTTCGTTCACTAATTGCGGATGCTCTAATAACAAAGTATTCACTTCAACCACTTCACCCGATACGGGACAGTAAACATCGGCAGCGGCCTTCACAGACTCAATCACTGCACACTCTTCTCCCTCTTCGATGCCTGCATCGACATCAGGTAATTCAACATACACTAAATCACCCAACATATATTGCGCATGATCTGTAATCCCGACAGTAATGACATCCTCGTCTTCACGCACCCATTCATGGGTTTTTGAATATTTCAATGTCGTTGGCACACTGCTCATTGTATTACTCCATTCAAAAATTCTTTTTGCCTTTTTTGACAAAGGGTGGTTTCACAATCCGTACAGGAATCGTTTTTCCACGTACTTCTACCATACATTCTGCTTCCATTGTGATAGGAACACGCGCCAATGCAATGCTGGTTTCTAATGTGGGCGAAAAACCGCCGCTAGTCACTTCACCACAAACATCAGAGAATGTGTCTTTCGCTATCGCTGAAATTTTTTGATGACTACGCAATACCACACGGCCTTCTGCTACCAAGCCAACTAATTTATATTTCACACCTTGCTGTTTTTGATTTTCCAATGCGGCACGGCCAATAAACTCGCGCGCAACAGGCTCCAATGCAACCGTCCATGCGAGCCCTGCTTCAAAAGGCGTGACTGTCTCATCCATGTCTGCGCCATATAAATTTAATCCCGCTTCTAAACGCAAGGTATCCCGCGCGCCTAAACCACACGGCAACACACCCGCTGCTAATACTTTTTCCCAACAAGTGACCGCAATCGTTGCCGGCACGACGATTTCAAAACCATCTTCGCCGGTATACCCAGTGCGCGCGACAAACCACTCTTGATTGTCTACTTGTTCATAAACAGCGTGAAACGGCAGCAAGCTTGCTATCACGCCCTGTAAAGTCTTAGGAAAAATTTGCGTGATTTTTTCTCGCACCACGGGGCCTTGCACTGCCAACATTGCCAAATCCGTACGCTCATGAATCTCAACCTGCAAATCCGCATGTGTATTTAATTGCAAATGAAACCACGCAAGATCTTTTTGGCGTGTCCCTGCATTGACGACGACTCGAAAAAAATCATCGCGAATTTTATATACAATTAAATCATCTAGAATACCGCCGTGTTCATTCAGTAAACATGAATACAACCCTTTACCGATAACTAAACGATCAATCGAATTCGCTAATAAATATCGGAGAAAAACAGCTGCATCTTTGCCAGAAAAATCCACTACCGCCATATGTGACACATCAAAAACACCCGCCTGCGTACGCACTGCATGATGTTCACGCAATTGCGAACCGTAATGTAATGGCATGTCCCAACCAGCAAAATCCACCAGCCGGCCGCCAGCTTTGAGATGAGAAGAATAAAGAGGGGTATGTTGGCCCATGCAGCGAAATCCAGTCGCTTTAAAAAAAGAGTTTGTAAGTATAACGCTTCATCTGAGTCACGGGTACCCCTTTTCCTCAAGACTATTTCAGTCCAGAATGACGCCCATGAAACAAGCACGCTTTACGTTTATTGATCTTTTTGCTGGCATTGGCGGCATGCATCTTGCTTTTGCTGCCAAGGGTGGTAAATGTGTTTTTACTAGCGAATGGAATACTTTTGCGCAAAAAACGTTGCGCGCAAATTATCTTTATTCAGAAGAACACCCGCTGATTGGTGATATCACGCATTTTCCAATTAAAAAAATTCCTGACCATGATATTTTACTTGCTGGATTTCCGTGCCAACCTTTTAGTATTGCTGGAGTTTCAAAAAAAAATGCACTCGGTCGGCCACATGGTTTTGCGTGTAAAACACAAGGCACACTTTTTTTTGATGTCGCACGTATTCTGGCAGAAAAAAAACCACGTGCTTTTTTATTAGAAAATGTCAAAAATTTACTTTCTCATGATAACGGCAACACATTTAAAATTATTCTAGAAACCCTGCAACAGGAGCTCGATTACGATATCTATTATCATATTTTGAATGGCGCACACTTTGTACCACAACATCGTCAGCGTATTTATATTATTGGTTTCCGTAATAAAACAAATTTTTCTTGGAGCGATATTTTTTTACCTAAAATTGGCCCGACACTTTCTTCGATTTTACATCCAGAAGATGGGACAGAATCACCAGAAGCACCCTATACACTAGGAAAAAAAGCACGGGTCAACGAAAAATACACACTCTCACCAAACCTTTGGGCGTATTTACAAGCCTATGCCAAAAAGCATCGTGCAGCAGGCAATGGATTTGGTTTTGGGTTAGCAAGTGCTGACAGCATCGCACGCACCTTATCTGCACGATATTATAAAGACGGCTCGGAAATTCTAATCCCTCAAAAAAAGAGTGCCCCAACAAAAATAGCATTACCGCCACGACGGTTAACCCCTCGCGAATGTGCTCGTCTGATGGGATTCCCTGATACGTTTCAAATACCAGTCTCAGACACACAAGCGTATCGCCAATTTGGTAACAGTGTTGTTGTCCCACTTATCCAATCTATTGCCACAGCCATGATTCAGAAAATATAGGTTCTACCACATGAGATCTACTCTTTTTATTCAGGATGAAATTGCGCAAGAAAAAAATAGCGAGTCGGTGCAAGAAGAAAAAATAGCAACACCTTCAATCTTTCCAGCTACGACTGCTAAAAAGACCCATTCATTCTTTTCATTATTTGCATTCATTAGCTTTATTTCTGCGACTGGCTCAGGCGTCAATAGCGCAATGAATTTATTAATTACAGATAAAAAAATTTCCGGCTGGGAACATTATCTAGATGGATCAATTGTTGCTGCGGCAGAAATTGGCAGAACATACTTTGGGATTAAACAAAATTTATATTCAATATCTGCTGCGCCATCACTTTTTTCTCTTAATAAAACACAATTCATTGCTCTCTCTTTCACCACATTAATTACACTTCTCAACATTGCTACCGAAGATATTTTGACTTTTTACGATGCAAAAATATTACATTGGCAATTATGGCTCACATTACTGGTTATCCTGCCCACTTCAGTCAATATTTGTCTTTCTGAAGGCCATGAAATGTTTATCTATTTAGAAGCATTGATGCGCGGACAAGAAAATAATGAAACGAATGAAAACGATTTTACCAATGTATTAATAGGTAATGATGTCACTCTCGAAGACGCTATCACTATCAACACACCTCTTATGAATCATTCTCAACGCACACCCATAAAAAAACATCGTGCAAGCAAGCATGCTTTACAACTTGCTCGCTGTCTTACTTTTGGCGGCACAGTCAGTAAAATATTACTTGATTATGTTGCCTTCAAAAATATTTTTTCACCCAACGCACCGCTTCGCCCAGAACTAAGCGTGATTGCAGCCTGTATGTCTATTGTCTCAGGTAGTGCAGAATATATTTTTAATTCAGAATTTCTTGGTGAAAAATTAGATAGGTTGCGCACCAGTCAATGGACACTAAAAAATTCTCTCACATTTTTTTTAGCTATTGGTATGGCCACGCGCTTCGCTTTACTCAATCAAGCCATTAATGGTAGCAATTATAAGACATTGATCGAAAGTAACACATTCGCCTTCGCTCGCAGTATCATTGCAATTTATGTCCTTCTCACCAGCGATATTCCGTTATATACCGCACAAATTCATAATGCGATTGATTGGTTGATTGATCTTAGCCATACCTCACTTACTAAAGCACTTGCTACTTGTGCGCCCCATTTTCAGCAAGCATGTCATGATTATGCCCATGCTTGGCACAACTCTCTTGATAACCAACAACCAAATGATTTGAATTTTCATCACACAGCAGATGCTGATTTATCTATTGAAAACCTAAAACAAAAAATAAATAGTATCCAGACTGACAATATTGAAACAGAAAAAGATGATGAAGAAAAAGACAGTGCAAATAAAAAGGAAAATTCAATGATTTTTTTACCAAACTCACCGAATCGTTTTTTTCATTTTTCAAAAAAATTACCGTCAACAGAAACGCCTTTACTTAAGAAGAAACACACTTTCTACACACAGTGATGGTCAAATTCATGCAAGATAACCGCGCAAAAAAGCATTTTTTGTTCGTATTCTGGATCCCGCGGACGAAGCTGCGGGATGACAAGTTTTTTAACGCTGTCATACCGCCGCTTTAGCTTTTCTGTCATACCGCGCTTTATGCGCGGTATCCAGTTATTTTAGCCATTTTCTAGATCCCGCGGACGAAGCCGCGGGATGGCAAATTTTTTTTAACTCATTTTTTATCAAGAATAACAGCTAACACAAGAATCTCATCACTTTAAATGAGATGTTCTCTATCCCTCGTAAGCAGTGATATTAATAAATCATCCTGCCCCCGCCAATATGAGGATCACACCAAGCCATAACGTGCGAAGGATCAACACGATTTCTATCTGCCAATATATCTTTTATTGTACACAATGCAACAGAGCCAAATTTCTGCTGAATAATATCAAAAACGATCTCAAGCGCTTTGCCATTTGAAGCAATATTATCTAACTCTTCGCACAAGTTAAATAATGCGTCTTGCACAGATTTTTCGTTTTTATCTAAACGCTCAAACTCTCCGATAAAATTTTGAATAATAATTTTCTTGGATGCTCTATTTTCTTTATTTTGAAAAAAAGAAAATGGGGAAGCTATTGGTAGATCCAAATATTTTTCTAATTTTGGCACAATGTCATCATACGGGCCAAATGGTGTCTTAGCAAAAGATGTCAATTCGGTTGCTTTTATTTCACTGCTTTTACTTTTTTTTGTCATCTTCTCTCCTCGTTTTTTCTTATAATCACACTCCTCTCTATTTATTACAAAAAAAGACTTTAAACAAGATGCAATACCCATTTCAAAACAGCAACCACCAGCAATGCAGACGTGCCAGTTAACGCCATCAAAGCCAGCAATGGCATCCCCAAATAATACACATCTCTTAACTTTTCTTTACGATACGTTGGCATACGATTCTCCTCGTTACAATTATAAAAAATATCACTACTCAGGTCGTGACAAAATTAATAAATCACTTCACTTTAAAAAAATCTTGCTGCATTTTTTCCTTTGTCATTTGCAGCGTTTTCTCCGCTACCACATTCGCTTTTTCCGTCCCTTTGCGCAAAACATCTAACACGTGTGCTGGGTCCTGTGCAAACACACGACGACGCTCAGCAATGGGGCCGATCAAATTCACTAAGACGTCAATCAAACGCTTCTTACACTCGACATCGCCAATTGTTCCTGCACGATAACGCGCTTTTGCCTCCGCAACCCATGCAGTATCTGGATTAAACGTCTCATGAAAAATCCACAAAGGATTATTTTCAACGGTTCCCGGGTCCGTTGCTTTTAATCTTTTTGGATCCGTATACATTGACATCACTTTACGTTGAATCGTGTCGGCATCATCGCTTAATAAAATAGCATTATCGAGCGACTTCGACATTTTCAACAATGCCCCACTTGGGCCGGGAGCACCAATGCCGGGCAACCGTGGCCCACGACCTTGCTTCACATCCACAATAGGAAATAGGCCACCTAAAGTTAATGCTTCACTGTCTTTTGCGTGTGAATCAACGCCACAGTATAACTGATTAAAACGCCGCGCGACTTCTCGCGCCATTTCGATCAATGGCACTTGATCTTCACCCACTGGCACCACCGCCGGACGAAATGCCAAAATATCAGCAATTTGACCAATTGGATAAAGGAGGAAACCGAACGAATAATTTTCTCCCAATCCTTTATCGCGAATTTCATCTTTCAATGTTGGAACACGCATTAACCGTGGATACGGCACTAGCATACTAAAATAAAATGTTAACATTGAAATGGCCGGAACTTCTGACTGCAAAAATAACGTACTGCGCTCAGGATCCAACCCAACAGCTAACCAATCCGTCACAACATCTATCACACTTTGCCGAATCGCCGCCGGTTGATCCGCACGTGTCGTAAAAGAATGCATATTGGCGATGATAAAATAACAATCATATGACTCTTGCAACGCTAAACGATTCTCTAACGACCCCACCAAATGACCAAGATGCAACCGACCTGTGGGTGTATCACCTGTCAATAAACGCGGTTTTTCTTGCTGTTTCACGACATCTCCTTGGTTATCTCTTGCATTCATCAGAACTATTTATCTTGTTTATTACGTTTTGCCAAATGGTAATATACATCGCCCGCGCGAGCATGCTTGATTATTTCCCAGCCCACTGGCAAGCGCTCACTTACTAAAGAACGTTCCGCCTCCAGATAGACATAAGCCGAATCTGCCAAAAAACCATTTTCTTCCAAATAAAAACATAGGGTGACCGCTAAATTCGCTGCATATGGCGGGTCAATAAACACAATATCAAAAGGTTGACTGGGTACGGATAACCCGGCTGGTACAGCAGTTTGCTGAATAACCACCTTCTCTTCGGCGCGAAACACAGCAGCTTGCTGCGTTAACTGTGCACATGCAACTGGCGACGCATCGACTAATTGCACATAACTCGCCCCTCGTGACACCGACTCAAATCCTAATGCGCCAGTCCCCGCAAATAAATCTAAACAACGTGCCCCGGGCAAATACGATTGCAACCAATTGAAGACGGTTTCACGGACACGATCTGGTGTGGGTCGCAAGCCAGCTACATCCGGCACGCTTAATTTACGACCACGCCATGCGCCACCAATAATCCGAACCACACCTCTTGGCATATTTTTTTTCACTCACTCTGCAGACTTTGCTGGGTATGTTACCATTTGCGCCGTCTTATCACGCGCTGGAATGGATGATTCATGTTTAACTTACTTAAAAAACGTCAAGCAACTGCGGAAGAAACCCCCTCACCAGAAAAAAAGGGTGTATTTGCGCGTATTCGCGCGGGCCTCGCAAAAACACGTTCGCACTTTAACAATGGTATTGCACGCTTACTTCTTGGGAAAAAAACCCTTGATGCCGATCTGATTGAGCAAATTGAAACCTGTCTTTTGACGGCAGATGTTGGCGCCAGCGCAACGGCAAAATTAATTGATCATCTGACGCAAAAACTAGCGCGCAAAGAGCTCGACAATGCAGAGGCTGCACTCAATACACTCAAACAAGAAATGAAAACCTTACTCAGCCCCTGCGAAGCACCCCTCATTCTTCCTGAAATAAGCAAACCCTTTGTGATTCTGATGGTTGGGATCAATGGCGCTGGCAAAACCACCACCATTGGCAAACTGGCTCACCATCTGCAAACAATGGGCAAAAAAGTCATACTTGCTGCTGGCGACACATTTCGCGCTGCAGCCATTGAACAATTGCAAGCGTGGGGTGAGCGTAACGCAATTCCCGTCATTGCCCAACAACAAGGCGCAGATACGGCTGCTGTCATTCACGATGCCATGTCTGCCGCCAAAGCGCGTCAGCTTGATGTCTTGCTTGCCGACACAGCCGGCCGCCTCCATACGCAACACCACTTAATGGATGAACTCAAAAAAGTAAAACGTGTCCTCGCGCGTCTCGATCCTGAAGCGCCACATGAAGTCTTACTTGTTCTGGATGCAGGGAATGGCCAAAATGCACTCAACCAAGCCAAACAGTTTCACGAAGCCATTGGCGTCACAGGTCTCGTTCTGACAAAACTCGATGGTACCGCGAAAGGCGGCATTCTCTTTGCTATCGCTGAAACGCTCAAACTGCCAGTTCGTTTTATTGGCGTCGGCGAAGGGATAGACGATTTAAAACCCTTTACTGCAGATGCTTTTGTGGACGCATTATTTGGTGAGACTGACGACATGGCGGCCTCAAAAAACTAATGCTATAATAGCGCCGCGGAAAAAAAGAAGTAATCAATAAAATAAAATAACGCAGGACTGGACTTAAATTATATATAACATTATGAATTAACTAAAAAATTAACACGAGGACACGGTATTATGACAACTACCACCACCCTCCCAATGATCGATGCCCAACTGCCAATCGGCAGCATCGAAGCTTATATTAGCCAAGTCAATCGAATTCCTTTGCTCACCCAACCTGAAGAACACTCCTTGGCCGTACGTTTGCAGCGTGATAACGATTTAGATGCAGCCAAGCAAATGGTGATGTCACACTTACGTTATGTGGTCCGCGTTGCGCGCGGCTATATGGGATACGGCTTACCACTCAACGACCTAATTCAAGAAGGGAATATTGGCCTAATGAAAGCAGTTCGACGCTTCAATCCAGAAATGGGCGTTCGACTGGTGACATTTGCTATGCACTGGATCAAAGCAGAGATCCATGAGTTTGTCCTACGTAACTGGCGCATCGTGAAAGTTGCTACGACCAAAGCACAACGCAAACTCTTTTTTAATCTCCGTCAAATGAAGAAAAAATTAAGTTGGCTGACCCAAGAAGAAGTCGAAGAAGTCGCACGCGATTTGAAAGTAGCACCGGCAACTGTCCGTGAAATGGAGTCACGCCTTAGTTCACAAGACACGCCTTTTGAAAGTTTTTCAGGCGACAATGAAGATGACGCGCAACATCTCGCACCTGCTAATTATTTAGAAGACCATCGTTATAATCCAGCAAGATTATTAGAAAATGACACGACACGCGAACAATCAAAAACTGCGTTACAAAATGCTTTAGTACAACTTGATGAGCGCAGCCAAGCGATCCTACATGCACGCTGGCTTAATGATAATAAAGCGACCTTGCAAGATTTAGCCGATAAGTATCAAGTTTCCGCAGAACGCATCCGACAGCTTGAGAAAAATGCAATGCAGAAATTAAAAGCTGCCTTACAAGCAAACTAATCAACATGATGAAAAGAAGGGGCTTGTTAATCAGCGTTTAGCGTGGACATAACGGTCAATTCTATCATATGAGTAGACCCGCCAGAGTAATCTGGCGGGTCTACTCACATAGCCGTGAGACATCGGGCTCACTTATCTTCAAATACAAAATCAAACAAAATTAACTCGTAATTTTCCATCCATCAGGGTATTTACAATAAGTAAAAACATACTGATCCGTTTCAGTTTGCACACGATTAAAAATACGCACACTGCGACAACGCAAATTATTTTTACCCACTGTCGTACTCAATGGCTGCGCAAATCCTGTATTTCCAGTTGCTGTATTTTTCCAATTTATTTTTTTCCCATCCGGCGCTTCGAGCGCTGCAGCAATTGTATTATCCATCATTTTCCAATCATTACTATCAAATTGCGTGGTTGTCGCATCGCGTAAAAAACCCAAATTACTACTGAAAGCAGAAAATGAAACCGCAAATAATGCAACCAAGATAATCCCTAATAATGTGTAGCGTTTCATCACTGCTCTCCTTATTAAAAATTCATCCAATCCAAATTCTTCCAATTTCTATGACGATGGCACACTCGCACCTAATTGACGCGCCTCACTCGCCAAAGCAATTCTGACGGCCTCTAATTTTGGCATTCTCGCCCCACGCAGCACCTCATAAACTTCTGCCAATTTATGCATTTTCATCCCTTTGGCGAGCTTGGCAGAAGAGGAAGATTCAGGTAACTCACGCACTTCACGCAACACTTTCGCAAGGCCTTCCCAGTTCCATGCATATTCAATATCTTTTGGGGCAAAACGACGTGCCTCCGACGTGCCTGTAATCGATTGCTTATATTGCCCGGAAGTATCTAATACGACAGCTTTATAGCGTTGCGCTGACTCAAGCAATACATCCAATTTTTGGTCAAGCGAACCTGACTCAAGCTCATCTTCATGCGGATAAAAAATCACTGCCATAATTTCATCCTTGGTCCGAACTTTTAATAAACACGCCATGCTGAATTCAACAAACACCTAGAACCTAGTATACCTCGAGTTATCACGTGATAAATGGTTATTTTTAAGACATTCGACCTGGCCGGTCTAGGTAACGATAGGCTAATGCCTCACCAACGTGGGCCGCAGACAACACCGTTTCACCTGACATATCTGCAATCGTCCGCGCCACACGTAACAACCGATGACACACACGCGCAGACAGTGAAAATCGTGTGATTGCCGAGTGAAGCAAGGTATCGGCAGACGCATCTCGCTGACAATAACGCGGCAAATCGCGGACGGACAAATCATGATTACATACCCCTTGGCGCGCTACCTGTCGCTGCCGCACTGCCAACACACGTTGCCGCACTACGTCACTAGACTCTTCTGGTCCCACTGTCAATAATGTTTCGGCTGGCAAAGAAGGCACCTCGACCTGCATATCAATGCGATCCAATAAGGGGCCCGATAACCGCCCTAAATAACGCTGCACTTGTATCGTGCTACATTGACAAGCTCCTCGCACACTGCCCAAAAAACCACAAGGACAGGGATTCATCGCAGCGACCAACTGAAACCGTGCAGGAAAAACAGCCTGACACGCCGCACGCGAGATCGTAATCGAGCCTGATTCTAATGGCTCACGCAGTGACTCTAATACCTTACGGTCAAACTCAGGCAATTCATCGAGAAACAAAACACCATGATGTGCTAATGAAATTTCCCCGGGCCGAGGCGGGCGACCACCGCCAACCAATGCGGGCCCAGAACTACCATGATGCGGTGCACGAAAAGGCAACTGCCGCCACCGCGCAGGATCAAATCCACTAGTGGCAATAGAAGCAATCGACGCCGCTTCCAATGCTTGCTGATCCGTTAGCGGCGGCAAAATGCCAGGCAAACGACTTGCCAACATTGTTTTCCCTGTCCCCGGCGGACCAATAAACAATACGCTATGCCGTCCTGCTGCCGCAATTTCTAATGCACGCCGCGCACTCGGCTGCCCTTTCACGTCAACCAAATCAGGCAAAAGCGGCGATGCTGCCAACATCTCTGCCGACAAAACACAGCGTTCTAATAGCGAGTCTCCCCGCAAAAAAGCACACACTTCTAATAAATGACGTGCAGCATAGACTTCAGCCTCATTAACCAATGCCGCTTCTGACGCATTTGCTACCGGCACAATCAATTGACGTTTCGCTGCATACGCGCCCAATACGACAGGCAACATGGCTTGCACGCTGCGCAATTCTCCCGACAATGCCAACTCACCCACAAATTCATACTCACCCAATCTTTTTCGTGGAATTTGACCTGACGCCGCCAAAATCCCTAACGCAATCGGCAAATCAAAACGCCCGCCTTCTTTTGGTAAATCCGCTGGCGCCAAATTAATCGTGACGCGCCCTCGTGGAAACTCAAATGCGGAATTTAATAAAGCACTCCGTACACGATCTCGGCTTTCACGCACCGCTGTTTCCGGCAACCCAACAATATTCATTCGCGGCGCACCCCGTTGAATATGCACCTCCACAGTCACCAAAGGCGCCTCCATCGCCACCCCCGCACGGCTATACACAACAGCAAGTCTCATAATCTTTTCCTAATGTGAATGAATTCAAAAATAAATAAATTACTCAGGTAGTCAGGTTTTTTTACTTGACTGCATAACACGGGGCCCGCAGAAACAGTACGTTATCGACGCAGCGCCCTTTCCTAATTCATGAAGCGCATTTCCATTGGTAAAATGCAATCTGCTGTTCAGCGACTGCGGTCAGTCAAGTAAAAAAACCTGACCACCTGAGTAGTGACAAACAAATAAAAATTAATGGGTGAGCGAAGGGAAAACTTGCGAGTCAAAGAATGTTTCTGTAGGCTTTGCGCCCGATGAACAGTATCTGCGCCCGTAGCTCAGTTGGATAGAGTGTCGGTTTCCGAAGCCGAAGGTCAGAGGTTCGAATCCTCTCGGGCGCGCCAAATCACAGCAGCATCACTCTCCGCATGCCATAACGCCTCTGGCGTCCCAATATTATGCCATTTGCCTTGATACACTTCGCCAGTCACCTGCCCGGCGGCAATGAATTTTTTCAAAATATCCGCTAATCTAAATTTGTGTGGTGCATACCCCGCAAAACACGCAGGATGAAAAACGCCAATATTTGCATACGTTTTTGTCTCGTTTGCTGCCGCAACCACTTGCCCATGCAATAAAGAAAAATCACCGGCCGGATGAAAAACAGGATTATCAACGAAAACAAGATGCGCCATCTTCACATGTTTCTGAATTAAACGTGCAAAAGGATAATCTGTGACGACATCCGCGCTGACAACCACAAACGGTTCATCTCCTAAAAAAGGTAGCGCATTCACAATGCCACCACCTGTTTCAAGTAATTCAGATTCTCGTGACCAATAAATTTTTACACCATACTGTTGACCATCTCCCAATTCTTTTTCTATTTGATCTGCAAGATAAAACGTATTAATCACTATTTCACGAATACCCGCACGTGCCAGCGCACGAATACTATATTCAATCAAATACGCGTCACCTAATCGTAACAACGGTTTTGGTGTAGAATGAACATACTCACCCATTCGCTGGCCTAATCCAGCGGCTAAAATCATGCCTCGCATTTTTCAGTAACCTCATGCTGCAAAAATTGATTCAACGCATAACATTCTGGGTATTTTGCGGTAATACATCGCAAATACTGTAAAGTACGAGGAATATGTTTTAAATAATTCGCATTTTGATCACGACACCATTTACGCGCAAAAATCATCAAGGCTTTTAAATGACGCTGAATACCGACAATATCGAACCAATATAAAAAATTTTCTGCTGAAGTATGTTGTAACCAACCAGATTGATCTGCAAAATGAAGCGCCCATTTTTCCACTTGCGCTTCAGGCCATGCAATATAACAGTCTCGTAAAAGCGAGACAAGATCATACACAGGTGGCCCCCACACGGCATCTTGAAAATCTAAAATACCCACTTTCTCTTCTGCTAACAACATTAGATTTGCAGAATGATAATCACGATGCATCACTACTTGCGGTTGTGATAACAACACATCAACAAAAAATTGAAATAATTTTTTGAATTCTAATTGTATGATGCGTGAAAGCGATAAATGCAAATAGTTTTCGAGAAACCACGCTACAAAAAGATGCATCTCACGCAAAATAAATGCTTCATCAAAAAAAGGGAGTGCGTGTTTTACTGGTTGACAACGTTGTAAAATAATCAAGGCATCCAAAGCGCGCCCATATAATTTTTCTGCCTGCGCGACTTGACTACTCGACAATATTTCCAAATAACGTTGATCACCAAAATCTGTTAACAACAAAAAACCTGCAGCATCATCCATTGCATAAACTTGAGGCACAGACAAACCTGCCGCCGTCAACATGTCAGCAACCGCTACAAACGGTGCGCAAGATGCTTTTTCTGCAGAAGCATCCAACGCAATGAAAGAACCACTCGCATGCTGAATACGATAATACCGTCTTGCACTGGCATCACCGGGCAGCGCAATGATTTCACTCGCTGCACATAAACCGGTTTGCTTAAGCCATAAAGCAAACGCCTTCGAAGCTGACATGCACACACTCCTGTTAATGCATTTTTAATCGACCATCCATCAACATATTCCCCTGTTTTCTGGCAAAAAATCATATACACTTGCCGCCTTACCTGCCAGACAGACAAAAGGGACTTACTCATCCCATGCGACACTATCTAAAAAAATTGTGCCAAAGAAAATTATTTTTTATTTTCAATTTTCGTTTCATTGGCATCACTTTATTATTCAGTATTTTTATTAGCAGCGCCCTGTCAAAAAATTCAACAATAACACAACCCTCCTTCATGACAGAAGCTGCTGTCGCAAAAGCGTTAGGCTGGGTCCCTGCCGACACCGTATGCGGCGGCTATTATTTAGATGCCGCATTCCCGGCAAGCATTCTTAGAACAGATAAAAACATTGAAATTACCGGCAATCAAATGTTATTTGCTCAGCATGGCACCTCTATCGGCAGAGGCAAAGTAACGATCACGCGCACAGGTCAGCTCATTTCCGCTGATAAAGCGTACCTTTTTCGTGATCCCAAAACAGGCAAACTCATTCGCATTGAATTAGAAAATAATGTCACTTTGCGAGAACCAGATAATCTTGTGCTCGCTGCCAATGGACAACTTGATCTGCGTACACGCCAAGAAACATTACACGATGTTTTTTACCGTACGACACTTTACAATACCGATGCACAGCTCACAGTAAACGCGCCGCCTAAGCCATCGCTATTAAAAGCACGGCGAATTTCTCATCAAGGGGCATGGGGACACACAACGCGATTCGCAAAAACAGCACCGGGTATTTATGATCTTAACGATGCCTCTTATAGCACGTGCCCACCCGAAGCATCTTCATGGTATATCAAGGCAAGCCATCTCAATTTAGATAAAAATACCGGCCGCGGCACTGCACGACACACAAAACTTTATATCAAAAATATCCCCGTGTTTTATACACCTTGGTTTAACTTTCCCATTGATTCTCGCAGAAAAACTGGTTTCTTATTTCCTTCGATTGGCACATCAAATAGCTCTGGTGCGATTTTTCGCGCGCCTTTTTATTGGAATATTGCACCCAATTATGATGCCACACTCACCCCTGTCCTCATGTCAAAACGTGGCATACAAATGACGGGGCTATTTCGCTACTTGCAACCAAACTACTCGGGTGATTTAACCGCGACCGTCTTACCGAATGATCGTGCATTCAGTCAATTTCAGCGCGCTATGCTCGAAAAATATGGCAATTCAACAGACCCGACCATCCAATCAGAAGCCAATATTCTCTCGCGCGCCAGTGACACACGAAAAGCCCTTATATTCCATAATTACGCTCGTTTAAATGAACACTTAACCACCACTATTCATTACAATCGCGTGAGTGATGATTATTATTTACAGGATTTCAGCAACACAATTGACGAAGCCACACAAAACCAACTTTTGCAAGAAGCAACTGCCAGCTATGAAACCACTGCATGGCAATTAACAGGTCGTTTACAAAACTATCAAACACTCCATCCGATTGATCAAACAGCTGTCCCAAATCAATATTCCCGTCTACCGCAATTCGCATTCAATGGCGCGATCCCTAATGCACCACTTGCGCTCAACCCCTTTCTGCTCGGTGAGCTCACGCATTTTACCATCACACCAAACCCCGGCAGCACAACCATACCGCCTATCGGTGATCGACTCCATTTGCAACCGGGCATTTCACGCACGTTTGCGGATAGCGCTTATTACATTACGCCACGTCTGCAATTCGCTCTCACAAAATACCAACTTGCACACGTCACCACCTTACCAAGCACAAGCCCTTCACTTTCCTTACCCATTTTTGATATTCACTCAGGACTCTATTTCGACCGTGATTTTTCATTCTCTAGCAATTACTTTCGACAAACCCTCGAACCTGAAATTTATTACACGTACGTGCCTTACAAAAATCAAAACAATTTGCCGATATTTGACACACTCACTAACACGCTGAATTATGACCAGCTCTTTAGTTACAACCGTTTTAGTGGCTATGATCGTATTGGCGATGCAAATCAGATCAGTTACGGCATCACGACGCGACTCATTGATAGCAGCTCTGGGCTCGAAAAATTACGTGCCGGTGCCGGGCAAATTTATTATTTCAAAAAACGCAGCGTCACGATTGGACCTCAAACACCAGAAGACACTTATAACCGATCGCCCATTGCCGGCATTCTTTCTTGGCAAATCAATCCGGCATGGACACTCTCTGGCAACAGTATTTGGAGCGTACAAAATAGCCAATTCCAAAACCAAAATCTCACGCTTTCTTTTCATCCAGCGGCTGATAAAGTCATTAATTTAGGCTATGGTTTTGTCCGCAATGGCGATATTAATGGAACCAATTTATCTCAAACAGACCTCTCATTCGGCTGGCCAATTCTGCCGCAATGGAGCGCGGTCGGTCGCTGGACACAAAATTGGGAAAGCCATCATTTCCAGAATCTGCTATATGGACTACAATACGATGCCTGTTGCTGGGCTGTGCGATTTGTTGCGATAAAAAACTTCACCGGCCTCAGTCCTGTCACCAATACTTTCCAATACGACTCTGGATTTGCCCTCCAGTTTGCACTAAAAGGGCTAGGTAACTTTGGTAACAGTGACCCAACACAGCTTCTCAGTACGAATATTGCCGGTTATCAATCGAACTTTGGACAACTTTCATGACTATGCAGCGAATAAGAGGACTTTTTTGTTTCATTCTCAGCGGACTACTCCTCCTCACCTTATGTGAACAGGCAAACGCCGCCACACGAGAAGAACCGCTTGACCGCATCATTGCCACCGTGAACAATAGCGTCATCACACAAAGCCAGCTAGATAAAGCTTTAGCTAACATTAAACTCTCTTTACGTGGCACCAGCGAGACGCCACCCGATGCCGCCACCCTGCGCAAACAAGTACTCGATCAATTAATAAACAATCAGCTACAACTTCAAGCAGCAAAAACTGCTGGCATCACGGTAACAGAAAAAGAAATAGACAATGCATTACAGATGATTGCGAAACAAAATAAATTTTCTGTCGATGAGCTTTATCGTCAAGTCACCGCACAAGGGATGACGCGTAAAGAATACCGTAAAGAATTACGCAATGAAATCACCCTGCAAAAAGTCGAACAACAAGCAGTTGGCAATACAGTTACCCTAACCGCGGATGAAATGAAAAAAAGTGATGCAGAAAAACGCGACATTTGGAATCATAAATTTGAAAAAGCCTTAGAAAAATGGATAAGTTTACTTCGTAGCCAAGCAACGATTACCCTGCATACAGGAGCGTGATTTAATGACACAGTCTTCTCTGCCCAGAATACTCCTAACAATAGGTGAACCGGCAGGGATTGGTCCTGATATTGTCATCATGGCAGCCCGTAAAAAATGGCCAGCCGAGCTAATTGTCATTGGTGATCCTGATTTTTTGACTTCACGCGCAAAACAACTTGGCACTCCCTTGAAACTTGTGCCATTTCATCCAGAAAAAACTCCTGTTTGTCACCCTCCGAATACCCTAGGCAGCATTCCTATCAAACTCAGCGCGCCATGCACAGCAGGATCTCTCAATTCCGCACAAGCAACGCACGTTATCCAATGCCTTGAACAAGCGACAACACTCTGCCGTCATCAGGTTGTACAGGCGCTTGTCACTGCACCGGTTCACAAAGGCATTCTCAATGACGCAGGCATTGCTTTCACGGGCCACACGGAATTTTTTGCCGAGCACAGTCACAGTCAACACCCTTTGATGTTATTTGTGATCCCCGAACAACACCCTCACCAAGAAACGCGCATTGCGCTTGCAACAACGCATCTGCCACTCGCTGATGTGCCTGCTGCTATTACAACAACACATCTCGAGAACTGTTTAAATACGCTACATGCAGAATTACAGAGTAAATTTCACTTACCACAACCACGCATTGCTGTCTGCGGCTTAAATCCACACGCTGGCGAAGCAGGCCATCTTGGGCGCGAAGAAATTGAAATCATCACGCCCTGCCTAGAAAAACTGCGCGCTAAAGGACTCCATTTAATAGGACCAATTGCAGCAGATACCGCCTTTACCCCCGATCGTTTAGCGCTAGTAGACGCCGTGCTCGGCATGTATCATGATCAAGCATTGCCAGTCGTCAAACACATGGGCTACGGACATGCAGTGAATCTGACCTTAGGTCTGCCATTTGTTCGTACCTCTGTTGATCATGGCGTTGCGCTTGACCGTGCTGGCACACGCCAAGCCAATCCAAGCAGTCTACTCGAAGCGATTCGCTTGGCGATTCGACTGGTAACGGCACAATAGCAAATGAGGAAATAAAGGTAAGACAACCGAATGAAAAAAATAACTTGGTTATACTGCAGTCTACTTTCCCTTGTATGGTCTACGACCGTCTTTGCCACCCAACCTGCGGATCTTGTTGAGGTATTTGCAGCAGCCCTTGCCAGCGACCCACTTTATCAACAAGCTATCTATCAAAAATTAGCCGATAAAGAAGGCGTTCCTATTAGTTTTTCCGCTTTATTGCCACAGCTATCTGCATTAGCTGCACCAACGATTTCTCGTTTCCTCAGTTCAGGCCCTGCCACGATTAACAGTACGGGGACAGTGAAAGGGTATGACTTTTCCGTCAATCTCTCACAAACTATTTTTGATGTTGGCCAATTATCCGAATTTGCCAGCCAACAATCATTATCCAAAGCCGCTGATGCCACACTCAATGCTGCAACACAAGACCTCATCATTCGAACAGCAAAAGCGTATTTCCGCGTTTTACAAGATATTGATAATCTTGCTTACATTGGCTCAACACGTACTGCCTATGAACGTCAATTAGATCAAGTCACTGAGCAATACCGTGTGGGACTAAAAACCATTACAGATGTGTATACTGCTCGCGCCTCTTACGAAGCTGCTGTTGCTGATTATATTGGCGCGGATGCGACCCTTGCTTCTGATCGCGAGAATTTACGCGCCATCACGGGAAATTATTATCCCTTGCTTGCTAGGCTACAAGATGACTTCCCACTGATTACGCCGCGCCCAGCAAATATCGATGATTGGGTGACACAAGCCGGCAAACAAAATTGGTCAATTAAATCCGCGCAAGAAAATGCTGCCTCCAAACGTAGTCTCATCAAAAAACAATTTGCAGGACATCTCCCTTCATTATCGTTTGCTGGGAGTTGGGATGACCAATTCTCTCGTACATCGAGTCGCGACCTGACAGAGCAAATTGGTTCTGCCAGAACGGAAACAACCACCGGCACGTTGAATTTAACAATTCCTTTAGTACAAGGTGGTTTTGTCATTGCGCAAACACATCGTGCGCAATATGATTATCAAGCGGCCTTGCAAAATTTAGAGCAACAACTACGTAGCGTCCTCACACAAACACGACAAAGCTATATGAATATCGTCGCTGGCATTAGTAAAATTAAAGCCGATCGACAAGCTATAAAATCCAGTATTAGCTCACTAAAAGGTCTCGAAGAAGGTTATCGCGTTGGCACACAAACATTAATTGATGTGCTTAATCAACAACGCAATGTGTTTTTAGCGGAAGTACAGTATGCAAATGATCGCTATGCCTACGTTAATAATTTATTATCGTTAAAACAAGCTGCTGGCACACTTGGCATTAACGATTTACGTGCCATTAATGAATGGCTCTCTGCAAATAATGGATTATACGGCGTAGAAGAAAATACATTAATTCAAGAAAAGACGGCTGGCGACACTGCCTTTGCGACTAAACACACAAAAATAGCTCACACCACAAAACATAAAAAAAATAATAAATTAACTTCTTTGGTGAAAAAGCACAAAAAAACACTCTCTAGCTGATAAAAAATGCAGAATAATATGAAACAGATAGCCCAATGAAAAGCATTCATTTACTCATTGTAGAAGATGAAGAAGCCATACGTGATATGTTGCAATTTTCTTTGCAACGAGAAAATTTCCGTATATCAACAGCAGAAAATGTGGCAGAAGCAAAAAAAATTCTTGCAGAAAGTATTCCGAACGTCATTATTCTCGATTGGATGTTACCTGACCAAAGCGGTATTGCATTCATGAAATGGTTACGCAAAGAAAAAACTCTCAGTCACCTACCCATTATTATGTTAACAGCAAAAGCAGAAGAAGATAGTAAAGTGCGTGGCTTAATGAGTGGTGCAGATGATTATATTACTAAGCCTTTTTCTCCAAACGAACTCATCGCTAGAATTCGCACAGTTCTACGTCGTGGCTTAATAATTTCCCCTGAAAATATTATTCAAGCAGGTCTTATACAACTTCATATAGAAAAACAAGAAATCACCATCAACCAACAACCACTTGACTTATTTCCAGCAGATTATCGATTACTTTATTTTTTCATGAAGCATCCAGATAAAACATGGACGCGTGAACAATTAATTCATCATATTTATGAGCAAAATACTGAGATCAGTGATCGCACAATTGATGTACAAATAAAACGCTTACGAGAAAAACTAAAGCCTTATGCACAAGATAAGCATATTAAAACCATCCACGGCAGTGGATATTGTTTTTTAAAAAAACTATGAACAAATACCTCAGAAAATCATAGCACATGAAAAAAGAAATTAAATCTTTACTTAACGATTTACCTCTTTCAGTCAAGACGCATATCGAACATTTAGAACGCGTACGACGTGATTTTATTGCCAATGTTTCGCATGAATTACGCACGCCTTTAACGGTGATTCATGGCTATTTAGAAACGTTGCTGAAAGAAAATAATCATACAACGCCTCTACATCAAAAAATATTTACGCAAATGTATCAACATAGTATTCGCATGGAAACGATTATTGATGATCTTTTATTATTAGCCAGATTAGAAAATGAAGATGAACCACATCATAGCTGCAGTCGCATTGATATTTCTGCCATGTTGCATGCACTACATCTGGATTTTAAGATGATTTGTCGTAAGAAAAAACAAAAAATTCACCTGCATGCAGATAGTCGTGTTTTTTTAGAAGGCTCCGATGATGAATTAAAAAGTCTTTTTTCTAATTTAATTATTAATGCCATTAAATATACGCCAGACAAAGGTCAAATTGATATTTCTTGGTATGCTGATGAACAAGGAAATGGCATTTTTTGTGTAAAAGATAACGGTATCGGTATTGCTGCTGACGATATCCCGCGCATTACCGAGCGTTTCTATCGAGTCGACAAAAGTCGTTCCCGTGAAAGCGGTGGCACAGGTCTAGGGCTTGCCATCGCCAAACATGTCCTTGTCAAACATCACGGTCACTTACAGATTGAAAGCACGCCGCAACAAGGCAGCACTTTTACTTGCCTTTTCCCTCCTGAGATTGTAACACCTCAGCGGGGAGATTGTTTCACGACTTAACTGACCGCAACTACCAAACAGCAAACTGCATTTTACTGATAATAGTATGCTTCATGTAATCAGAAAGGGCATGGCTTTGATCCCTTGCAACAGCTGATGGGCAACTGATATGCAGTTAAGTCGTGAAACAATCTCCCCGCTGAGGTGATACCTGAGATTACCGTTGTCATCTGATTGTCATAAAGACCTGTTAAGGTACTCGCTCGTTGAATAACAAAGAGAACGGTACGCTGATGATGAACCAGTCAATGACGTCTACATCACTCAAAACATTAGATGAACAAAAAATTAATCGATTCCATTGGCGCATGGTCTTTACAGCCGGCATGGGATTTTTTACGGATGCGTATGATTTATTTATTATTGGCATTGTCACGACCATCTTAACGCCTATTTGGCACCTCACCACATCTCAACTTGCAATTTTAAATGGTGCTTCTTTAATTTCCGCTGCTTGCGGCGCAATTTTTTTTGGTGTGTTAGCTGATAAATTAGGCCGAAAAAAAATGTACGGCGTCGAAATGATGATTTTATTTATTGGTGCAATTGCCTCAGCATTAGCGCCTTTTTTTTTCTGCTTATTACTTGCGAGAATTTTTGTTGGCTTTGGTATCGGCGGAGATTATCCAACCAGTGCTGTGGTTGCAAGTGAATATTCCAACCGAAAAAATCGGGGTTTCCTCGTCTTATTAGTCTTTGCTATGCAAGCACTCGGACTTATCATGGGACCATTAATTGCATCGCTATTTATCTCTCTCCATTTACCGAATACATTAGTCTGGCGTTTGTTACTCGGCCTTGGCGCCATTCCGGCCGCTTCAGTATTTTATTTACGAAGACGCATCACGGAAACACCACGCTTCTTGGAAATACAAAAGTACCGGAAAAAACTGCATAACGAAGTCAGTCGTGTTGTCAGTGATTTGACGGGATTAACAAATGAAACACCGATTTCATCCACACAACTCAGCAAACAACACGTCTTTTCAAAAAGATGGTTTAAATACTTTCTCGGCACGGCCGGCGCATGGTTTTTATTAGACGTCGCATTTTATGGTAATGGCATTTCTTCAATGCTCATTATGAATCACTTAAAACCGCATGCTTCTTTATTAATTCACACGCTATTTTCTGCCGGGATATTTTTATGCTTTGCAGCACCGGGTTATATTTTTTCTGCTTTATTTGTTGATGTAATTGGTCGGAAACGCTTACAATCAGCTGGGTTTATCATTATGGCAGCGTGTTATGCGGGCTTAGCGTGTATCCCAACCATTTCATTACATCCGAATCTTTTTCTAGCGCTTTTTGGCCTCAGTTTTTTCTTTGTAAATTTTGGACCAAATGCCACGACATTTTTAATACCCTCCGAAATTTTTCCAACGACCATTCGCGCGCAAGCACACGGATTATCCGCGGCAGTGGGTAAACTTGGCGCATTTGTGGGCGCTTATTTTCTCCCGATGGTTCTACATGCCTATGGCATGTCGTTCACGATGCAATTAACGGCGTTTATTGCTTTGGGTGGCGCAGCACTTACCACTTTACTACCTGAAATGCGTCATGTCTCATTAGAGTATACGGATCAATTTGCCAAGCACGCAGCGTAGCAATAGTAACTTCAGGAAGTTATGCCTAAGCTACGACAAAAAAACAGGATGCGCATCTAACAAAGGTGGCAAGCCTAAGACAGCGCGCTCTGATTCTAATGTTTGCCTCGCGTCAGCTATGGCCTTTTCATGCTGACGCAGCACAGGCAAAAGTCGATTTAATTCTTCTTGTAGATCAACTGAAGTTAAGCCTAAAAATTTTTCATAGAACGGCGATAATTGACGATCTTCGTCTGTGGGATGGCTACGATAAGCCATCTCCACTTCAATTTCACTGCACGTATCAAACAATTGATTATATACTGAGAGATAAATATTCATTGCATTTTCAAAACGCAACATTTTATTTTTTAATTTTTCTTTGACTGATGGGTTTTGCCCAAACAGTAATCTACCAAATAAAGAATCAGAGCCCGGCATGTGGCGTCCTTTTATTATCTGGGCTATCCGGCTTATTTAATGGATCATTTTCTGCTGTCAGAAAAGCACGCTGAGCTTCCCCCATCATTTTCATCATCATTGTAAAAGAATCATGCAACGTATTTAATGCTGTTGTTACATTATCTGATAATGAAAAAAGTCGCTCATCTAAATCAGGAGATGATAAAGGATCATGCTTAGCAATAGTTGCTTTAATAAAATTTACTTGTGCATCAAATTCTTCACGAGTAATAGGAAGAAATTTTTTTTCGGTTAATTTAAATTTTTCTAATTGTCGATAAAATGTATTTATAAATTTTGGCGTAGCATGAACCCGCATCCACTGACAAAAACTCTTCTCTTTACATGCGGCTTTCAATAAAATTTCTTTGCTTATTAAAAACCAATTAAATAATTTTCTTCCTGTCTCACGTGCAACATCCGCTGCCATGGGGTCTGAAAAATTAGTATAATGCTGTATGAATTTATTCACAGTGGTACTCGGCAGAAATAAAAGCATTGCCGTGGCTTGATTAATTTCATTTCGAATGGAAGGATTGGCTGCCATTTCTGCTGTTACAAAACCTTGATTCACCTTTTTCAACGTTTTTTCCACACAACCTAACCAGTGATAGGCGGGGTAACTCGCAATGAATGGTAACATTGCCAGCTCTTTTTGTGTTATTGCAGGATAAGAAAATGTAAATTTTTCAAAATTTCGAAAAGATGCAAAACAACAATCCCCGTCAATTTTGACACAGATTTTTTTATCATTTATGCCTAAATTCTTTGTATTTAAATCTATTTCTTCGAAGAAAAGACTCAATAAAGCAACTTTTCCTAAACCTGTAATACTTCTATTCTCTACTTCAGAAATGAAGTCTTCTCTCTCAAAAAAAACTAATGGGGTAAACCCCGCAACCCCTTTTGACAACACTGCATACCGACCCGATTCGTCCACACCAATGCGGGTTTTAGGTTGAGTGGATGGTAAAATTAAACGAAAGAATTCTTGTGCAACGACTTCTAAAAGAGCAGAACATAGATTTGCGACATGCAATTCTAATTTTTCACTCTCACTTTTTTCTGTTACCGATTCTTCTTTTTCCGTTAAATACGATTTTTTGACATACCAAGGATGCGTATATTTATCATCTGTTAGTGGATCTTTAAGAGACAACGGATCTTTTTGTTTATACCCAAGTTGTATGTGTTGTCTACCACGAATCTCATCTTTAGGAAAGGGGGCAAAGACCCAATGATCGCCTAATGATTTCCTTGAATCGTGAGAGCCCTTCGTCTCGCTTACTCTCTTGCTTGCTATCTCTTTTTCTTCTTTGGCTATATCAACGCGCTTCTTCATAGTGCAGAACTCCATAAAAATAACGCACACTTTACAAAAGTTTGCACACTATTCACACTATTTTTCACATGCTGATACGGATGATTATAGTCTATTATTCATTGAAATCATTTCATTCCGTCTTAAGAAAAAATTTGTTACGCAAATTAATGCTTTAACCTGCTTAACCGTCTAGTTTCATCAGGTGCTGAACTATCATGCGCTCTTAGCTTTGCAACCGGCGCATCCGTGCCGCGCATAAAAAAAACCAACTTTGGATTATCCAATTTTTTAGCTACAGTGACAGAACCCGTTACATCACTGATTTCAAAACGTCCTATTTTTACCTGCGTATTATTAGGTAAAAATGACAAAGCTTCAGGGGGCTCTTCTATCACGGTACTAATCGTAAATCTACCTTTCTTTTCTGGCAACAATGTTCTGATATAGGCTAATTCACGCAATAACGCTTCTTTTGCCACGTCTAGTTTTTGTTTTTTTGGCAAAAAGAATAAATTAAGCTGCTCATGTAGTTTTGTAACATAGTCTTCGCCTGCTGGACTTTTCACCCATTCCACAAACGCTTGATCCTGCAAAGCAATCAACACCATTTGTTTTTTATGTAGATGCAATTCATGCACGATCGCACGACCAATTTTTTCTGCGTCATGGGAGAAACGGGGAATTGCAGTATAAGCAGCAACAAATTTTGCAAATTGTGCATCTGGAAAAAAAATAATTCTTGCCATCGCTTCACGTTTTTCTTGATTATACCTCCCATCAATCACAATCTTGTCACTCGCATAATTTGCAGACCGACATACATTTCCTACAATATAGTCAAGCCAATTATAAGCTGCATAACCAACTGGTTGTGGCAACATGTCTACCATTTTTTTTGTTATTTTATATCTCGCTGAGCTAAAAACAGGGTACTGATCACGCCATAAGTTCCCAAAACTAAACTCACCATCTAATTTAATCATTCTTTTTATTATTTTACCGTCAATATATTTCTCTACCATCCCTAAATTTGCAAGTCGCATATCCATCATATTAAGAAATAATCCCATCACACTCACATAGGCAAATCCATAAATATTTTTTTTATCGAGATAATCTAACACAAATTCTTTTGCAGGAATCTCACTTAGCAAACGAAAATCATTAATTTTTTTTGAAACAATATAAAAATTTTCATGTTTTGCGCCTAAACACACGCGCGTTTTGGGCTGTAATAATTCATCCGACATAATACCCACATAAGGGTCAAACAATCGCAACAACTCTTGCGCAATGGTTTCATGTAACACAGCTTTCAGCGATGTGAGCTTTTTCAAATACCAATTTGCATAATATTTTTTTTCTTGGCATGTGGAAATATTGATTAAGCGAATTTTTTTCGTAATAGCTAATGGATTTTTACCTTTTTTTTCGCTTGTTATTTGTCTTCCCTCTTCAAAATGCTCAAGTTTTTTAAAAAAATAAGTCATTATATCCTCCGATTTATTTTTTTACATAATACAAATTAAATTTATATAAATAATGCATAAAAAAAATTTTTTTCATAAATAAACAGAACAAATAAAATGATTTTTTTAAAATTTGATTAGCAATTTTTGAAAAAAAATAATAAAAAAATATTACCATATTCTAGCTTAAGGCTTTATTAAGAGAAAAAATATTTCTAAATTCACCATTGATTTTTTTTAATTAAACATATTCACACTGCTGAGTCAAACTTGAAAAATGATTACCACAGAATAGATGCTGATAATTTTTCAAATTTCGAGTATCATTTATCAATGAACTATATTAAAAATATAATTCAATCTTTTTAGGGACTTAAAAAATAGTTAGAAGGGAGAAAAAATGAGCAGCATACTTATCACCGGTGCAAATCGTGGCATTGGACTTGAATTCACAAAAGAATATCTTGATGCAGGTTGGCATGTTTTTGCCTGCTGCCGCTCTCCTGAAAAAGCAGACGCGTTACAAACTTTGCAACAACAATTTCGCAACACACTTACACTGATCCCGCTTGATGTCACCAATGCACAACAAATTGCGGATTTACCAAACCATATCTCTCATGCTTCATTGGATATCTTAATCAATAATGCTGGCGTGTTTCTTGAAAAAAAACCGAATGGCGGTTTTATGAAAACAGCCGAACTTACCCAATCTATTTTACTCGACACATTTTTAATTAACTCTGTCGCACCCACGCTTGTCACACAAGTGTTGCTACCCGCACTCCTACATGGTGAAAAGAAAATTATCGTCAACATCAGCAGCACACTTGGTAGTATATCGGCAAACAAAGAAGGCGGCATGGTTGCGTATCGCGCAAGCAAAGCAGCGCTCAATGCCATCACACGTAATTTCGCACTTGAACTCAAACTTCGTCAAATGATCGTTGTTTCTATACATCCTGGCTGGGTGCAAACAGACATGGGTGGCAAAGGTGCAGAAATTCCAACTACTGAAAGTGTCAGCAAAATGCGCGCTTTTATTGAAAAATTAACGCCTGCTGATAGCGGTCAATTTTTTAATTTCATGGGGCAAAAATTAGAGTGGTGATATAAGCGGCATAGGCAAAAGCAAGGAAAAAGTATCATGCCATTTTATTTTTATGTTGCTCTATGTATCTTCTTTTATATTTACTTGAGTATTGCTGTCATTATTGCGAGACGACGTTGCGGCGCGATCATTGGTGACATAGGCAACATGCAATTACTACGCTCCATTCGCGCGCACGGCAATTTTTCCGAGTATGCACCCCTTTTTTTAATTGCGCTTGGTAGCGCTGAACATGCGGGACTTTCCCATCATGCAATACATTTTTTTGGTTTATTTTTTTTTAGCGGCCGCATTCTACATGCCTACAGCTTACTTTATGCAGAACATTGGCAAACTAATGAAAAACCTTTTTTAAAATTCCGCCAAATTGGCATGGCTGCTACTTTTCTCTGTTTAGTTTTATTAGCTGGTTATTTGCTTATTCACTATTTTAACCTAATAAGCTAACAATAAAATGCGCTCCCTACGGGACTCGAACCCGTGTTACCGCCGTGAGAGGGCGACGTCCTAGGCCACTAGACGAAGGGAGCGAAAGCATGTAAAAAGCGCTTCAGTGAACAGCACCTTCCACCAAAAAGAAGGTGTGCTATTATACGCAAAACATGGCGAGGATCATCAACATTATCAAGCTGTTAAAACGGTTTTTTCGGAAGAAACCTTCTACTTCTTCGGGCAATGCAGTTCAGTCTAAAGCGACACGTATTCCTGCAAAGAAGCACGCTCTTCAAAGACACGCTATCAACCCCAATGCCATCAAAGTGCTGGAGAAATTACATCAAGCGGGTTACACAGCGTGCCTCGTTGGTGGCTGCGTACGCGATCTCTTACTCAATCGGCACCCAAAAGATTTTGACATTGCAACGAATGCTCGACCCGAAGAAGTCAGGCGCCTTTTCCGCAATTGCCGTCTCATCGGCCGACGCTTTCGTCTTGCACATATTCTATTTGGCGCAGAAATCATTGAAGTTGCCACTTTTCGCACACACCATGAAAATGCCACGGAAGAACATGCTCGATCGCGCAACGGGATGATTATTCGCGATAATGTCTACGGCTCCATTGAAGATGACATATGGCGCCGTGATTTCAGCATTAACGCACTGTATTACAACATTGCTGACGAATCGATTATTGATTTTGCAGGTGGTATTCAGGACATTCGTGCCAAGCGACTGCATATCATCGGTGATCCAGAAAAACGCTTCACCGAAGACCCTGTGCGCTTATTACGCGCTGTTCGCTTTATGGGGAAGCTCAATTTATCGATCAGCAAAGAAACTGAAATACCATTAAGCCGTTTAAGTCACTTGTTGCGCCAAGTCTCCCCTGCACGCTTATACCAAGAAGTCTTAAAATTATTTCAAGAAGGCGCTCTTGCAAAAACGTTTCAACTTCTTGAAAAATATTGCTTATTTGAAACATTATTCTATGAAACGGCAACCCATCTCCATGAACCTGAAACGCGCAAACTCCTTGATTTAACCCTCACAGACACCGATCAGCGTATTGCGACGGGCAAAACAGTTTCTCCAGCGTTTTTGTTTGCTGTCCTGTTATGGCGCCCTATTCATCAACATGCAAAAAACGCTGAAGAAGACACCCCGCCCTATTTGGCACTTGAAAAAGCCATTAGCCATGTCCTAAGTGCACAAACGAAACAATTAGCCATTCCTCGCAAACTAACCTCCTCTGTGCGTGAAATTATTGTGCTGCAATACCATCTCAACCAACGGCGCGGCAGTCGGCCATGGCGCTCCTTAGAGCATCCCCGTTTTCGTGCAGCCTGCGATCTGCTTGTCCTGCGCGCTGCGGCCGGTGAACCCATCAGCGATCTGGCCAATTGGTGGACAAATTTTGCTTCTGGTGATAAAATTCTGCGCGAAACGCTCATACGAGAAGCCGCTAGTGCGACAAAACGCACAACGAGCCCCAAGGGTAAGAAGCGGCGCCCGCGCCACTATGCGCGTCCACGCAAGCCGAGGAACCCGAACAATGAATAACCGCACGTATCGACACAAAATCATTTGCTGTTTACTTTTTTTGGTGAGTTCAGTGTGCGCTATTGTCGCGCACGCTATTGAACCACGCCCTGTCACACAGCTAGTGCTAACCATCATCAACCATTCCGATAAAACACTTCACTATACCGGTATTCATAAGATGAACCCCGGAAACACCTTTACCCTGACAACTAACGACATTCTACCGGGCGGCACTGCTATGCTCATTGCCAACACAACACCTTGGTTTGATTTAGTGGGTGATTTACGTTTCAGCGATGGTAGCAAAGAAGGTACGCTTTTACGGATTGTCGATCCACAACAAATTCGTACAGATAAAACCAGCACATTTATCATGAACAATGCGCGTTTTATTTCATTTATTGCAGAACAAGCATTTAACCCCGATAGTAATCCACGCAGTTTGGTATTTACGAATGCCACCATTGAAATCCAAAATCGCTTACGCGATATTCCATCGGTCACGGATGTTTAACTGAGCTATTTCAGACATATAACACCTAACCCACATACAAACTTTCCCACAATTTAAAAAAATCGGGGCAAATGCGCGAAACACATTGGGCATCTTCAATCGTCACATCTACACGCAAGCCAATCACCGCAAATGCCATCACTAAACGATGATCGTTGCCCGCATGCACCACCCCTGCAATTGGTTGACTCGGATGAATTCGCAACCAATCGCCGCCTTCTTCTACTGTCACACCGACTGCTTCTAAGCCTGTACGCACTGAACGGATACGATCAGATTCTTGTAAACGCATATGTCCAATATTCGTAATCGTTGTCGGTGTCGTGGCAAACGGTGCGATCACAGCAAGTGCGAGCACACTGTCTTCACAATCACGCATATCCACACTGACACCGACTAATGCTTGCGGCGCACGCACGGTTAAACCGGTTGTCTCTTCCCTCACTTCACAACCCATTTTTTGCAAAATTTTCAAAAATTTTGCATCACCTTGTTTTGACTCTGCCACACAAATTGATTGAATCGTCACTTCACCACCCGTCACTGCAGCGGCTGCAAAGAAAAAAGCGGCTGTCCCCAAATCGGGTTCAATGACACTATCTCGCGCTAAATACCGTTGCGGCACAGGAATTGAAAACCGTTCAAAATGCAGACGATGCACCAACACACCGGATTCGGCCATCATTGCACACGTCATGCGCACAAAAGGGCGAGAAATAAGATCATGTGTATTGATAATCAATTGTGAGCGCGCAAACGGCGCTGCCATCAACAAAGCCGACACAGCTAAACTACTTGTTGAACCATCTACTGAAATCGTGCCACCTTGAAAACGGTCTGCGCCACGAATCGACAATGGAAAACGATCTGTCATATGCGGCACCACGACGGCCCCTTGCATACAAAGCGCTTCCAATAAATTACGCAGTGAACGGCCTTGTAAATGCAAGGAACCATCAAAATGATACACGCCAGTATTCGCTGCACACGCAGCCAGTAAAAAATGTGCCATCGGCGCTGCATCGGCACACCAAATCGTGGCTTGACGAATAGGAAAAATACCGCCGCAACCACCCACAATACAGGTTTTTTTCGTCATATCCGGGTGAATTGCAAGACCCAACGAATGCAACGCGGTAATTAACGCTAACGTATCATCACTGATTAAAATACCCGAAAGTTGCGAAACGCCCTCGGCAAGCGCGGCGATCAATAACGCGCGATTTGTCATACTCTCAGAACCCGGAATCTCCACACGCCCACGACAAGGTTGATGCGCCCGGTGAACACGATATTGCATGAAAAATGCCTTGTTATTTTTTTTTCAACCGGATAATTATATATCAATTTGTAACGACTCAGGTAGTCACTTTAATTTTATAAAATACAATGGAGTTTTCTTTTGCCGCAATTCTCTGACAAAAATACATCTTCTGCTGAACTGCAGAAAAGAGAAAAACAATTGCGTGCTATTTTAGCTGAAGCACCACAGCATCTCTCTGCTAGAAATAATTTAGCTGCAATACTGATACAAAAAAATGACTATCTTGCAGCCATTAAATTGTTACAACAATTAGTGGCTGATCAACCTGATTATATTGATGCGTGGTACAACCTTGGATTGGCTTTTAAAAAAATCGATCAATTTGCCAATGCAACATCCGCTTTTACAACACTCATCGCTCTTGCGCCGGATCATCTTGCTGCCCGTTTTCATCTGGGTTGTGTCACCATGGCACAAAAAAAATTCCAAGAAGCTATTTCTATTTTTTTAAATATATTAGAAAAACAACCAAATCATGCAGAAACACACGCCAATCTTGCTGGTTGTTATTTACAACTAAACGATCTCGCTGCTGCAAAAAAACATTATTTATTTGCTAATACATTAACACCCAATGACCCTTGGATTTTATTTAATTTAGGCGTCACCACTGCACAACTTGGCGATATTGATCAAGCCATTCAATATTATCAACACGTCACACAATTGGATCCGCAACATTTTGCTGCACACAATAATTTGGGTGTAGCATTTCTAACAAAACAACAACCGACACTTGCACTCGAACATTTTCAAAAAGCTCTCGAACTGCAACCAAGCAATCACGCAATTGATTATATTGTCACCATGTTAATGCAAAAAAGAAAATACCTAAAAGCACCCACAGAGTATATTGCAACATTATTTGATGCGTATGCTGATCACTATGAACCCCATTTATTGCATGCCCTCGACTATCAAATTCCCACCATTTTTTTAAAAGCACTTGCACATGTGACTGCATTACAACCACACAAAATACAGTGGGATAGTTTAGATTTAGGTTGTGGCACTGGCTTATGTGGCGCACTGCTCAAACCCTATGTGCGCACACTCACTGGCGTTGATCTGTCAGAAAAAATGCTTGCGCAAGCGGCACAAAAAAATTGCTACGACTTACTCGAAAAATCTGATTTACTTTCTTTTCTGATCAATAAAAAAGAAAATTATGACTTAATCCTTGCCGGCGATGTCTTTGTTTATTTAGGTGATCTAGACAGTATTTTTAAAGCCATTTGGCAAGCATTACGTCATCAAGGTTTACTAATTTTTAATACAGAAATCACAACCACTACGACTGATTTTCGTATGCAACAATCAGGACGTTTTAGTCATGCAAAAAAGTATCTCGATTCACTCGCCAAAAAATACCATTTTCAAATTGCCTATCACGCAACGATCACCAGCCGGCAACAGCAAAACAAGCCGGTGCCGGGGTATTTGTATGTTTTAAAAAAATAGACAAAACATAGCGCATCCTAGACTAGATACCGCGCATAAAGCGCGGTATGACAGGATCTGGCGTAGTAATTATCTGAGATTCGCGTTTTTAATTTTTTTCACGTTCGACTAAAAAAAAAACCCTGTCCAGCATCAGTTATTTCTATATCTTCGCCTCCACGCGCACGTCATGATTATTTAGTACCGAGCCCAAGCTCATACCAAATTGACCGACTAAATTTTTCAAGACAGATGGCGTTTCACTGTAATCACGATACGCGGCGACATGAAATTCTCGCGTCAGTGCATCAGACAAATTCCCCAAATTATCGACTAATCCTAATTTTAAGGCAGTCGGCCCCGCCCAAAAATCACCGGAAAATAATGCATCGGGTGAGCCATGCAATTTGCCTGCACGTCCTTGCAATACCACCTCACGGAAATTTTCATAAATTTCATTGATGACAGAATGAATTTTTTTCACATCTTCGGCATTCTGCGGAAGAAAGGGATCAAGACGATCTTTATTTGCGCCCGATGTATATACGCGTCGCTCTATGCCGACCTTTTTAATGAGCTCTGGGAAGCCAAAATCTTTCATAATAACGCCAATTGAGCCGGTGAGCGAACTCGGATTGACATAAATCCGATCCGCAGCCACTGCAACATAATAAGCACCGGATGCCATGGTATCTTCACCAACAACAACCACTTTTTTATGATACTTCTTCTTTAGATCAATAATTGCATCATGCATGATGGCAGCTTGCACCGGCGTACCGCCACCGGAATTAATCACTAACACCACCCCTTTTGCTTTTTTATCGGTAAACGCTTGATCTAATAATGGCAACACGGTTTGTGCAGAAAATCCCTCTCCTGGACCAATCATGCCGTTTAAACGAATCAGTGCGACATACCCTTTACTCGCATCGCCCGTCAATAGACCCGCAGATTGTGTTGCAATACTTATGATCAATAACACAATCAATAACACCATGACAAAAAAACGAAAAATTTTCCAACGACGCTCTGATTTTTTTTCTCGGATTAATTCACGAAGTAAAATTTCATTCACAGAAGGCTGATGTGTTGAATCTTGAGGCATTGTTTTCGTTATCCTGCAATAGTCATAAAGAAAACTATCATACCGGGAGAGAGAAGATTATACTATCGTTCGCTCAACCTCCCTTCTTTCCAAAAACACAATAAATGGATACGTCTCATGCCGCTAATACAGCCTGCTGATTGCATTGCATGGTGCAAGCAATCTGATGCGCCACTTGTTTTTGCCGCTAATGGATCCTTACCCAACACGGACCCGCGCGCCATTTTTGCAGCAAAACACCTCCCTTCCGCGCAATATTTTGATGTCACTACTTTCTATGATCCACGATCGCCTTTACCGAACACTTTATTACCTAACTTAAAAACCGCAGAAGACTATCTCAGCGCCTTGGGATTAGCGAATGACCAACCGGTGATTCTTTACGATAGCAGCCCCGTCCCCTCTGCTTTTCGTGCGTATTGGATTCTGCGTGTCTTTGGTCATCCCGCGGAAAAATTATTTATCCTTGACGGCGGTTTGCGAGCTTACGAAAAAATCGGCGGCAAAACAGTTTGTACACCAACTGTCGTGATTCCCACCACCTACGAAGCAATCTTTAAACCCAAACTATTACGCACGTTGAATCAAATGAAACAAGCCATTAAAGATCCAAAAACGCAAATCATTGATACACGTCATGCTGTCCGTTTTACTGGTGGACCAGAATCACGTCCAGGTTTACGCGCAGGACATATCCCTGGCAGTTTTTGCTTTCCCTTTACTTGTTTTTTTGCAGAAGATGGTACGTTCTTACCCATTGATAAAATCAGCAAACAATTAAGAGAAATTGGGGTTGATCTTGCGTCACCTATTATCAGCACCTGCGGTTCCGGTGTCACAGCCTGTGTCTTAAACTTTTTCCTTGATCAACTGCATCATCCTACCCATGCGTTATACGATGGCTCTTGGTCAGAATGGGGGGCTATGTCGTGTTTTCCCGGAGAAGAAAGCTTATCGGAGCGCCCTGTGACGAATTGTATTCTTGTTTAATAGCAACTGAAAATACTGCCCTGCACATCTGAATAGGGCAGTCGTTTCCTATTTTACACTTAAATATATGATTTTATTATAAAAATTGATTCGCCCAGACAAATTCATAGTAAAATCAATAAGATAAAAAAATTTTTTTAAAATAAAATCAATAAGTTAACCTAAAAACAGGCCATGAGACTAGGGATGTCTCACGAAATTAGCTTTTTTCTGACTCTGCACAACGCCATCTTATAAATAATGCTAAGCTATTGAAGTAAGTACACATAACGCGAGACACCAAGTGGCACACAGGAGGCAGCTATGCGCAAGGACGCCAAGCAACCCCAAAATGCTCCAATCACGCTCGCTAGAAGAACAAGTGGCATTCCGGGGCTTGATGTCATCCTCAATGGCGGCTTGCTTACTGATCGATCTTATTTACTTGTGGGACCCGCAGGTTCTGGCAAAACATTATTTTCCCTACAATGGTTACTCGAAGGCATTAAACAAAAAGAATCCTGCGTCTATATTACGCTTGCCGAACGTCATGAAGAGATAGAACGTGACACAGTCAATTTTCAGTGGGATCTCTCAAAAATTAAAATTATTGATTTAAGTCCAAGTAAAAAAGCCGTTGAACACCAAGCACAGGAATATCATATTTTCTCCCCTGAAGAAGTCGAAACCATCACAACATGGGAGGAAATTTATCAAATCGTCAAGCAATACAAACCACAACGTTTAGTTATCGATTCCGCCACACAATTACGTTATCTTGCAACAGATGAGTATCAATATCGCAAACATATTCTTAGTCTAGTAACATTTTTAAATGTCGAAAAAGTCACAACATTACTTCTTTTTGAACCTACAGAACTTGCACGCGAAACCTCTATTGGCTTGGCGGTTGATGGTATTCTACGAATTAATTTACAACTGTCTACACTCAGCTTAATCACAATACGTACATTTCAAGTTGAAAAATTCCGCGGATCAAATTTCTTATCTGGCATTCATATGCTACGCATTGGCGACAAAGGCATCCATCTTTATCCACATATCATTGAACCCGTTGGCTCACCAACCCCTGGCTCCCATCTGATTCCTTCTGGCGTAAAAAAACTAGATGAATTGCTATTTGGTGGTATTGATTCAGGCACCACCACCCTCATTTCCGGCCCAAGTGGTGTCGGCAAAAGTGTCCTTAGTATGCAATTTTTAATAACATTTTGCCAATCTGGCAAAAAAGGGCTGTTGTTTGCGTTTGAAGAATCCATCGATTCAATTTGTATTCGCTCAAGAAATTTAGGCATGCCTATTGATGAAATGTTAGAAAAAAAACTATTAAAAATAATTCGCATCAACCCGCTGGCAATTTATCCGGATCAATTTTTAGATATAGTTCGCCATGAAATTCATACTCATCATTTTGAAATGGTCGTGATCGATAGCTTGCGGAGTTATATGCTGTCTATGCAAGCACATGAAGGTTTAATTTCACACGTACATAATTTAGTTACATATTTGCATCGAAAAAAGATAAACACAATTTTAATCAATGAGACACAAAATATTACCGGCGATCTTTCAGTGACAGAGCTTGGTGTCAGCCATCTAGCAGACAATGTTATTCTGATCCGATACGCGGAATATGCCAGCCAAGTGATTAAAGTCATTGCCTGTTTGAAAAAAAGATTAAGCAATTTCCAGCCGGAATTACGCCAAATTAGTCTCTCTAACAAAGGAATCAAAATTAGTGAAAAGCTTGAATTTTTACAGGGTATTTTAAGCGGCAACCCAACAATCATTAAATAATAAAAGGATGCTGCACACGTGAAAGCGAATGAGCAGCTACTACGATTATTTCTCTCCAACACCACAGACCGTCAACTGTTGGCTAATTTCTTGCGCGATTTAGGCTATATCGTCGATGATAGTCTGTTCTTAAAGAAAGATGAATCGCAAACCATAAGTGCCATTATCACAGATGAAAATTACGCAAAAAAATTTAAAAATGAATTTAACACGATTAAACAACATGCAAATCCAGCATTTTTACCGCTAATTATTTGTTTACCCGCCAAATCAGATAGTGCTTATTCGCTCTCACAAGGTTTTGATGAAACTTTTCATTTCCCAATCAACAAAAGTGAACTTATCTCTCGTTTACATACGCTTTTACGTTTACGAGAACAAACAGAGTCACAATTTCGTTTAATTTATGACACCATTCATATTGGCATTTATCGCATGTCGGAAACATGCATGATCATACAGGCAAATCCAGCATTTTTGCACATCCTTGGATTTCATTCACTCACACAGATTATCAATATGCATTTTGCCAATTTAGGTTTTACCCCTGAAAAAGATTGGACCATGCAATTACAAAAAGCGAAAGAAAACAATAACATCATCGAGTATGAAACCACTTATTTACGACCAGACGGTAACCTCCTCCATCTACGTGGCAACGTCATCTATAGCCAGCAAAAAAATGGGCAAGATGCTTTTTTTACTGGCACAATCGAAGATATTAGTGAAAGAAAAAAAATAGAATACGCACTAAAAAATAGCGAAGAAAAATTCCATCAACTTATTGAACTCTCGCCATATGGAATTTTAATTTATTACAGAAAAAAAATTCTTTTTGCAAACAAAACTGCCTGTAAAATTTTACAGGCTAAACAAGTAAATGAATTAATTGATACCTGCTTGACAAATTATATCCCCAACGACAAACAACCTTTTGTACTTGAAAAAATTCAATCGGCACAAAATGATCTCGTTAGCACACCATTCTTTCAAGAAAAATTAATTACTCTTCATAAAAAACTTATTCCAACCGAAATATTGATTACACCATTTGTACATGATAACAAGATTGCAGCACAGATCATTATTAACGATATTTCAGAACGCGTTCGAAATGAAAGAAAAATCTCTTACCTAGCTTATCATGATCAACTAACAGGCTTATACAATCGCACAAAACTCGAAGAAGAGCTTGAAAAATCTATCTTACCGCACAGGAAAAGACCATCAAATTTTACAGTAATTTTAGCAGATATTGATGATTTCAAAAAAATCAACGACACATTTGGGCATCATACCGGTGACTTATTATTAAAAGAGCTCGCAAAACGTTTAAAAAAATATACACCAAAGCGTGCTATTTTAGCGCGCATTGGTGGCGATGAATTTGTCATATTTCTTAGAAATCATGTCAAATCACGTGACGATGCCGCTATTCTTGCACAAGAAATTCTTAATCAAATTAATATTCCTTTCGCCTTGCATCATGCAAAATTTTACATCACGGCCAGTATTGGAATTAGTTTATCTCCTTATGGTGGAACGAATAGTGTTTCATTGTTAAAAAATGCAGACATTGCGATGTATATGGCAAAAAGAAATGGCGGCAACCGTTATCAATTTTGTACGCGGGCATTAACAATTGAAGCAAATGAAAAAACCTATCTAGAAATTGAATTACGTGAAGCCATGTTAAACAATGAACTTTTCCTGCATTATCAACCAAAAGTGTCTTTGCTTGATGGTAAAATCACAGGCGTTGAAGCTTTATTACGCTGGCACCATCCACAAAAAGGGAATATTACGCCTGCGACATTTATTCCACTTGCAGAAGCGTCAGGCTTAATTGTCCCCATCACTCATCAAGTGATTCACCTAGTCTGTCATCAGATTCTCATTTGGCAACAAGCTGGATTACCTAGGTTTGCTGTCGCAATTAATCTTTCCTTACGTCACTTTCGAGAAGAAAATTTTGAAAAAGAAATCTATCATATCCTAAAAGAATATGAGATTGATCCAACCCTGATTGAATTTGAAATTACAGAAAGTACATTAATGCACGATGTCAAAAGAACACAAAGTGCACTTGATTATTTTAAAAAAAGAGGGATTCATATAGCTATTGATGACTTTGGTACTGGATATTCTTCATTAAATTACCTAAAAAATCTTCATTGCCATAGTCTCAAAATTGATTATTCTTTTGTTCGCAGCATCACACCTGAAAAAACAGATAATGCTATCATTCTCTCCATTATTGAAATGGCACACAGCATGAATATGGTGGTGATTGCAGAAGGTGTCGAAACAGAATTCCAATATCACTTTCTAAAAATGCATCACTGTGATCAAATACAAGGGTTTTTATTTTCAAAACCCTTACCCGCAGATGAATTAATTACTTTTTTTAAAACACATCAATCATAACTTTTTAGTCACTACTCAGGTAGTCAGGATTTTTTAAATAAGAAATAATTAGTATGGCTCAACATAAACAAGTATTAACGCAATGCTTGAGTTAATTTCATCAGTAACCATTGTAAATCTTCCAAAGCACAAAGTACATTTGCTACTTTAATTGTTTCGTGCTGCAGATCTAATCCAGCAAATGCAACAGGTACTATTTCGCGAAATTCTTTTTCAATTTTTTCTAATATGTTAGCGAGAGCTGCCATTTCAATAACAACTCCGCCAACTTGCAATCCTTCAATTATTGCAGTAAACACACGATCAACAGCATTTCTATACGCTAGCATATCTTCCATTAAAAATTCACGTAGTGCCGGCGTAAAACTATCTCGCGCAAGATAATGGAGCGAAAAAAGAACTTCCCCCATTTGCATTATTTTTTCAACAAAATACTGACAACCCACTTGCAAACGCAAATCAAATCCGCGTTGTTTTAGCCAAGTTGGCCATGCGAGCCAACACATTTCCATAGAATAATTATCATGTATAGAAATCTCTGCCAACCCTAGAATACAATTTATAGTCTGTGAGAAATAAGCTTGATAAATTTTTAATATACTTGCCACACTGTTTTGAAAAGGTAAGCTGGCAGCTTCTGGCATGACCACTTTTTTTACCAAAAAACCTGTTAACGTGCCCAATAAAATACTTAAGGCACTCAATTGAAAATAGTGTAAATTTCCTATAAAAAAAACCAATATCACTAACGGCAATAATAAAAAGAAAAGACGTAACATCATGGAATAAAATAATCGTCCAACAGGCGCTGTCATCATCCAAGTTGCCACGAAAAAAACTAACAGACCAGCAATCCACTGCGAGAACCATGCAACTGCTAAGGCAACGACCAAAATAATGAAAAAACGTATTCCTTGACGTCGCACACGATCACTCACTCCCCTTCACTCCCTCTAGCAACGCCTCTACTTCTTGGCGAAAGGCGGTCATGTCTGATAAAAAAAATAAAAAAACCAAAGGCTCGGGTGCTGTTATCCTTAATGCCCCTTGATAAACATCTTCAAATGCAGTCATGACTGCTGCAAATGCAGCTAATTTATCCGATGTTTGCCGACTAAACCGCTTTGAGGAGGCTGGCAAACTCAGTAATACGTCGCTTAAGAGACGCGTCATATCAGACAATTCTCGCTGACATAATGTAAATACGGCAGGATCACTGACACGCAACCGTAAATGACCAAAACTAAAAACCGTTTCATACAATCGCTCGACCTGAGACAAGAAAGCAGCCGGTGGTGACGTGTTCCGCAAAGAACGTATTGCTGCAAACAAACGCTGCTGTGCTGCTTCAATTTGCGCCTCTACCGACAGGCGGCTTGCACCCGCGTAACCCATTAAATAACAGGCAAAAAAAGCAGATTGCAGCCGATCAAGACTATCGCACACCTTCCTATAGGCCCGACGCATACGATACGTCAATTTAAATTGCATGCGGCGTCACCCAACCCAACGCAAATGCAAGTAACAAAAAGAAAAAGAGTGTTAACGATAACCCAATCCGCCACGTTAACGCTTTTGCTACTCGCTTTGCATCCGCAGCATCTTTTTCGCGCACGAGATAAAACAGCGCACTTCCTAAACTATAAAAAATAACGCCTAAAAAAATAATAATCAAAAATCGCATACCCATTCGCCCCCCCAAAAAGTACCTCATTATTCAAGAACAATTGTTCAGTACAGAGAAAAAAGCTATTATTTCATTATCAACGTAACGAGTAGACTAATTCATTCTGTTTACTACTTACTTATCATCTTATCATCAATAGAGAATACTCTTTTTTTATGCAGCCTTCACAAAAAAACATGTTATTTACTTCAGAATCTGTCTCCGAAGGTCACCCTGATAAAATCGCTGATCAAATTTCGGACGCAGTTTTAGATGCTGTTTTAGCACAAGATCCCCATGCACGCGTCGCTCTTGAAACGTTTGTGAAAACAGGCATGGCGCTCGTGGGTGGGGAGCTCACCACCTCCGCTTGGGTTGATATTGAACAAACTGTCCGTCAAGTTGTACAAGATATTGGCTATACAAGCTCCGAAATGGGCTTTGACTGGAAATCCTGCGCCGTCCTATCCTCGATTGGGAAACAATCAACCGATATTGCGATGGGTGTCGATCGGGCCAATGCAGCAGACCAAGGCGCGGGGGATCAAGGATTAATGTTCGGTTATGCATCCAATGAAACGCCTGTCTTGATGCCAGCACCGATTTTTTATGCACATGAACTCATGAAACGCCAAGCACTGTTACGAAAAAATGGGACCCTTCCTTGGTTACGGCCAGATGCCAAAAGCCAAGTGACTTTTCAATACCAAAATGGTCAACCAATTGCTATTGCCGCCGTTGTACTTTCTACACAACACGCACCCGACATCAACGAAAAAACGCTTATCGAAGCTGTACGGGAAGAAATCATCCGACCAGTGCTACCCGCAAAATGGCTCACCCCTGCAACCAAATACTTTATCAATCCCACGGGGCGCTTTGTGATTGGCGGACCATTGGGCGATACCGGCCTCACTGGGCGCAAAATCATTGTCGATACTTATGGTGGCATGGCCCGACATGGCGGCGGCTGTTTTTCTGGTAAGGACCCGTCTAAAGTGGATCGCTCTGCTGCCTACGCTGCGCGCTATGTAGCAAAAAATCTGGTTGCCGCTGGGGTTGCCGAACGTTGCGAAATCCAAATTGCCTATGCCATTGGCATTGCTGACCCTGTCTCAATTTCTATTGAAACCTTTGGCACCGGCATCTTACCGGATGAAAAAATTATTACACTGATTCGCGATCATTTTGACTTACGACCCAATGGGCTGATTCGCATGCTGAATTTAATTCAACCTATTTACCGGCAAACAGCCACCTACGGACACTTTGGCCGCGAAGAATTAGATGTCAGCTGGGAAAAAACGGATCGCGTCGACAGCTTAAGAAAAGCAGCAGGAGTATAAAAAATTACTCTGTACACGACAATTTTTTCATGCTGTTAACTTTTTACTCTCTGACGCGCGGACAGGAAGTCCGCAAGCGTAAAAACCAGCACATGGAAGACTGTTTTTTACGGTCAGAGAGCAAAAAGTTAACAGCATGAAAAGATTGTCATGAAGAGAAAAAAGATAGCAACACAGGTCTTTTAGAAATTTGGTTAAGTTTTTAAGCAAAAACGAGCAAACAAGGGAGTCACCTATGTCTACACACGCAACTGACCAATCACTCAACGCCACATCTCACAACACGCACACCGACTTTCGCGTGGCAGACATCACTCTCGCTGCATTTGGTCGTCGCGAAATTCAAATTGCTGAAACGGAAATGCCCGGCCTCATGGCACTACGCAAAGAACTCGGGCCCAAACAACCCTTAAAAGGTGCGCGCATTTGCGGTTGTTTACATATGACAATTCAAACAGCCGTTCTCATCGAAACACTCACTGCACTTGGCGCCACCGTACGTTGGTCTTCTTGTAATATTTTTTCGACGCAAGATCATGCCGCGGCAGCGATGGCTGCAGCGGGCATTCCTGTCTTTGCATGGAAAGGAGAAACAGAAGAAGAATACGAATGGTGCATTGAACAAACACTCAATGGACCGGATGGTTGGCAACCCAATTTAATTTTAGACGATGGCGGCGATCTCACACTGATTATCCACCAAAAATATCCTGAATTATTGAAGAATATTCGCGGCTTATCGGAAGAAACGACCACTGGCGTACATCGTCTTTATGAGATGCATAAAACAAACCAATTAAAAATACCAGCTATCAATGTCAATGATGCCGTCACAAAATCCAAATTTGATAATTTATATGGTTGCCGTGAATCATTAATTGATGGTATCAAACGTGCCACTGATGTGATGATTGCCGGCAAAATCGCTGTGGTCTGCGGCTACGGCGATGTTGGCAAAGGGTGTGCACAATCGTTACGTGCATTTGGCGCCACCGTCTGGATCACAGAAATCGATCCTATTTGTGCATTGCAAGCGGCGATGGAAGGCTACCGTGTTGTGACCCTTGAACAAGCCGCGCCACAGGCAGATATTTTTGTGACGGCGACGGGCAATTATCATGTCATTACGCACGCGCATTTATTACAAATGAAAAACCAAGCCATTGTTTGCAATATTGGTCATTTTGACTCAGAAATTGATGTCGCGTCATTAAAGCAATATCCATGGGAAAATATCAAACCGCAAGTCGATCATATTATTTTACCGAATGGTCATCGTTTAATTTTATTAGCCGAAGGCCGTTTAGTGAATTTAGGCTGTGCGACCGGACATTCGAGTTTTGTGATGTCAACGTCTTTTACCAATCAAGTGTTTGCGCAATTGGAATTATGGTGTCACCCTGAAAATTATCCAGTTGGCGTGCATGTTTTACCACGACAACTCGATGAACAAGTCGCACGTTTACATCTTGAAAAACTTGGCGCAACACTCACACAACTTACACCAGAACAAGCAGAGTATTTAAATGTCTCACTAAAAGGGCCTTACAAACCTGAGAATTATCGGTATTAAGTAAAAATTTAATGCATTTTTCAAGTGAATTAAAATTTACAATTAGGTAAATATAAACACGCACAAATGAAATAAAATTAATGATGAAACTACTCTTGATTTAGCTGATTGACAACACACACTGGAGACATGTCATGCCAGACTCGCAAGTAACTCCTATCACTGCGTTGGATGACTATCCACAAATACTATTTATCCTTGATAGCTTAGCATGCTATCAGCATCATCATCTTTGGCTGACAACACAAGAAGGTGATTTAATGCACTCTGCTTTGACAGAGAGTCTGCAGCAACTATGTGCAGCTGGACAATGTCCGGTGATTTTGAAAAATGCTGATTTTTACTTTTTTAATAAAATGAAAAAACAAAAAACTGCCAATAATCATTTAACAATTTTTATTATTCAAGACAATGATCTCGAATCTGATCCTGTTATCATCAATCAATTTATTCAAGAAAAAACAGCAGACCCTACAAATCGATTCATTATTTTTTCAAAAAATAGAATAAAAAAATTTATTAGATTACATTCATTAAAAAATAATTTTTTTTATAAATTTAAAGAAATAAAACTTGATTCTCTCAATGAAACACAACAAATTCATCTACTAAAAACACATCGCAGCACACTCGAGACCTTCCACAAAGTTATTCTGCCTGATGGTATTTTCATTACAGCACATCACCTCGTGAAACGTTTTCCACAAGGTAATATTTCCCTCTTAACACAAGCATATACTTTAATCGACAGCGCAGCAGCACGCACACGCCATGATGAGCAAATAAAATCCGTGACACCTGCGATACTCACACAACTTTTTGCTGACTGGACGGGTATTCCAGCATCATGTTTAGAGAATTCCACACCATTTCATGCGAGCAAAGTAGCAAATGCATTACGTCAACATATTCATGGCCAAGACGAAGCAATTCGCGAAATTGCTATTTTCTTACAAAATAAAGCTTTTTTACCTGCATCCATTTCATCTATGCGAAACCAAGCACTTTTACTAGCAGGACCAACCGGCTGCGGCAAAAACTCTCTCGTAAAACAGCTCTCGTACTATCTTGCTGGTGAAAAATTTAACACGATTTTACAAATTTATCCTACTGATACGATTAAGAAAATAAAAAATAAATTTAATGAAAAACTATATCCCATTTTATATATCGAAAATATTGAACATATTTCTGCCGAAGTATTAACGTATCTTTTTCAGAAACAGCACAATACTATTTATCGACCACTCATGATTATGACCACCACCCTCGGCACAGAAACGTTACAACAATTAGCAACACCTTCTATCTCAGAACAGAAAAAAACTTTTAGCTTGATGCAGTTGGTGATGGAAGCACAGAGCAATCATCCTGTCACACAAACAACGACGCGACCGTCTATAGAAACATTACGTCAACATATTTTCCCAACACTAGCAGCAGCATTACCCGCATGGTTACTCAATCAACTATGGCTCGTGCCTTTTGTCCCTCTCGATTACCACTCAATTGAAAAGAAAACACGCGAAAAAATCAAAACACTCATACACGCTATCGAAGACCATATGGCGATCCAAATTATGGTGATGCCAGAAGTGTATCGTTTCATGACACACGCCACACTAAAACATGAAACAGCGCATACGCAACACGTTAATTCTCCAGAGTTCTTATTAAATACGTGTCTATCGCAGCAATTACTTGCTTACGCAGAAAAAAAAATCGCCACGAAACAGTTACGCATACGTCTTGACGAAACCGGCGAAGTGATGGTCTGTGAACCTGCAGAAGAACACGTCTTTGGATAATCAAAAATAAAAGTAGCAGCCTAGGGCTGCTACAAATAAAATCTTTTTACCGCGACGGCATCATGCGCTTTAATACATTATCTTTACGGATGTAATGATGATAAAGTGCTGCCAGCACATGCAGCGATACCATGACAATAATCACCACTGCTAATATATCGTGAATCTCAAATAACAATTTGCTCAAATCAGGATTTTTTGCAATTGGCAAACCTAACTGCAATGTTCCAATATATGGCAAATACCCCGCCGCCACGGAACCCATCCAACCTACCAATGGCATCGCTAAAATCAACACATACAAAAATACATGGCCTGACCATTCTAAGAAATGCTCAAAACGAGATGTTCCCGGCGGCGAAACAGGCTTTGGATTTGTCAACGCCCAAACAACTCGCAAGATCATCAAAAATAAAATAGTAATACCACATAATTTATGTAAATTATAAATCGCAAATTTTATTTGCTGATTTGGGATATCCCCCATGAAATAGCCTGCAAACAACATGATAATCACCAAGAAAGCGATTACCCAATGTAAAAATTTACTGACTGAGCCAAAACTTTCTCGTGTATTACGCCACATCCGTGTTTTCTCCAATAAAATTAAATAAAAAAAGGTAACTACTCTGGTAGTCAGGTTTCTTACTTGACTGACCGCAGTCGCTGAACAGCAGATTGTATTTTATCAATGGAAATGCGCTTCATGAATCATAAAGGGGCACTGCGTAGATAAAGTACTGTCTCTGCGGGACCTGTGTTATGCAGTCAAGTGAAAAAACCTGACTACCAGAGCAGTTACAAAAAAAGAGCCTTAAAGGCTCTTTTTTTAATTTAAAACGCAACAATACTTAGTTAGTTGATGTATACGTCATCGTTGTACAACCAGAATTAACAACAATCTTCGAATTCGTGGCCATTCTTGCAATCAACACTTGACATGCAGTTGAGGGGATATTTGATAAATTGACAATATAAGTTGTCGCGGTAGCTGTCCCCATTGTCAATGCAGCTCCAAATGGATTACTCATTGCTGATGTGCCAGCAAACCCGGTAATGGTACTTGTCGTTAATCCTGTATAACCTTGGCCACTTGTTGCTGCATAAGAATCTGCCGCTGCCATGATACCTTGTAATGTTTGCATTAAAGAATTCACATTCTGCGACTCACTCGCATTTTTGTAATATCGAATCGACATCACAATGACCATCGCAGCCACGGCAAGCACTAACATAATTTCTAACAATGTTACACCGGCAGCTGATCGAAATGATTTTTTCATGATTTACTCATCCTTAATTAATTAAAAAAATGACCCAATACTTGCATGGAGGTGTGTACAGATTACTATGAGCATTTCTGACAAACAAGAATTACACCCACCGAGGATAAACAATAAATGATCAAAAATAATTACGATGATTATATTGAAATCAATTCAAGCGCAACACCTGTTGGCACAGTGATTTGGCTACATGGATTAGGTGCTGACGGTCAAGATTTTGTCCCCGTTGCCCAAGAACTCAATCTACCACCTCAATTGCCACTGCGATTCATTTTTCCGCATGCGCCTTTTCAACCTGTCACGATTAATAACGGTTATGTGATGCGCGCTTGGTACGATATTGTGTCTATGCATATTGATCAACACGCGGATGAAAAAGGCATTCAAAATGCAATAGAACGTGTCCATACACTGATTGCACAAGAAGAACAAAAAGGCATACCTACACATCGCATTATTTTAGCAGGCTTTTCGCAAGGTGCTGTGGTGACACTGGCTGCAGGTTTACATTATCCTAAAAAACTTGCCGGGCTCTTAGCGCTTTCTGGCTATCTCCCCAACCCTCAAGAAGCCACACGCACTGCGAGCGTCGCCAATCAACAAACAGCGATTTTTATTGGCCATGGCACCGCAGATACGATTGTGCCGTGCCAATTAGGTGAGACTGTTGCAACTGTCTTAAAACAAGCAGGTTATCCAGTGAGCTGGCACCCTTATGACATTCCGCACACAGTGTGTGCGGAAGAAATGCGTGATATCCGACAGTGGATGATCGATCAACTAAACGTATAAGTCATACCTAACGAATACAAATCTAAATTACCAATCCGGCTATCGCCTTTTGCACGTTGCCATTGCAAATTTGCTGCAAGATTTGGGGTAAAATTATAGTCACCACCCAAACCAAAATAATAGCCGGTATCGGTATGTGTGCCTGTATCCACAGACACATTATTTGCTGTTACAAACGCATTATTTCTTTCTGTGACTTTAGAACTCATGCGCGCAACACCCAACTTTGCAAATAATTCGACGCCCGTATCATTCAACGGCAAAATGCCTTTCCCTGCGACATCATAGGAATAACGCGTATCGGCAACGACCTGCGTGCCGTTGTATTTTCCTTCTGAACCTGCATATTTTGTGTAACCTACTTCTAATGCAAAATAGGGCATAAAACGAAAACCCCCATTGGCATTAAAGCCCGCGCCGCTACCACTCGTCTTAATCCCTGGGCCATAATCCCCGTTGCCAGAAGGTGACACACCCACATTACCTTCCAAATACCAGCCATTTGGCAACGGAATATCTGCCCACGAACACGTTGCAAACGCTGCGGCGGCAACTGTACAAAGCCATTTGCTGGCTGCTTTCATCATGTTTTCTCCCAAAAAAATTAGGCAAAAAAAATAAAAAAATAAAACAAATCACACAAACGTATAAATCAAACCTAATCGATACTGATTATCAATCGGCGAAATTCGATTATCGAGTGCAGTAAACGTATTATAATAAATACGATCTATTTCGCCGCGCGCACTCCAATTATTTCCTAAAATCCCCTCTACTCCGATCCCGCCTTCATAACCTGTCGACCACACTTGCTCAACAGCCGTTTCACCCGTTGATAATAATTCTTCCCATGTTTTAAAACGTCCGCGCACGACACCAAAACGTGCATACGCCATCATGCGGCTACCGAATCGAAATCCTGGCAACACACTCACACTGTAGTTATAACGTAAATTAGTATTCGTTGAGGCAGCACCTGCTACCGTATTGATTTGTTTTGTACTGGTATGTTCTCCAGTGTAATACCCCGAGGCTTCGCCTGCGATCCAAAATGAATTACCAAAAAATGCGCCAAAGCCAGCAACCACTCCACCGACGGGGCCAGGAGCACTAAAACTGGTTCGTGTCCCCGTATCGTCTCTTAAAGGCCATTGCCCTTGGCTGCCGCCTGCATCGACACCGACGTATGGGAAAAAACGCGCCATCGCAAGCGTCGGCAAACATAGCAAAGGTAATAATGCCGCCACTAACACTTTGCTACGTTTACTTTTTTTTAATTGAGATAAATAGACCATCGTCACTTTCCTCCCTGAAATAAGCTATTTAAATTAGAGATTGTTAACTATCCCTTGTTATTCAAAAACGCTAAATAAATTTATAAATCATTGCTAAACCTACTTGATCGGTCCGAATGGAATGACTATAACGCGTATAATCGTATTCAGCACGCAAATCCCACGCCCGCAGCACACTCGTTTGCAAACCAAGACCGACTACCATTCCTGTTTTTTCATCATTCAAGCCTGTAAACTCTGTACGCACTGCACCAAGACGCACAAATCCCATCGTATGCTGACTCAACAAAAGCCCAGGAATAAAACTTAAACCATACCCCCACGTGCTTTTTAAATTACTGGGATTATTGATCACAGCCGTGCCTAAAGTGCCGGATAACTCGCCCGCAAGATACAAATTCTGATCTGCCATCACGCCATACCCTGCCATGACATTCAATGGTAATCCACGATAATTACTGCCACTATTGGCATTACTCGTATTAATCGTCACACCGAGGCCTGCACCTAAATACAGCCCGTTTGAGGGCTCTGCGAACACGGGCATCGACACACTTGCCACCACACCAACCGCACACAGTGTATTAACTATTTTTTTTAATAACATACTTATTTTTCCTTCTTTTTTTATTAACAAAAAAATTAAAAAATTAACAAGAGGCTGTTTACAATTAGCTATTTTTAATCATTTTACGAGAAAACAGGCAGTTTTCGAGAATCAAATCCAATCAGGATGAATGTATTTGATGTTAACATGATTAAAAATAGCCAATTGCAAACAGCCTCTCATGAAATTTTATTTTATTTCATCGGTTGCGACATATGGCGTAAAAATTTCATTCAATTGTCGATTGACGCGAATAAACGTCGTACGCTTTGATAACTCTTTCAAACGACTTGCCCCAACGTACGTACAAGCAGAGCGAATGCCACCCAAAATATCTTTTACCGTCTCTTTGACTGGACCACGAAAAGGCACATTCACTGAACGGCCTTCACTTGCACGGTATTCTGCAACAGCACCATGATGTTTTTCCATCGCTTCAGCAGAACTCATCCCATAAAATCGTTTATATTTTTTGCCATCTTGCACAATGACATCCCCTGAGCATTCATTATGTCCTGCCAGCATCCCACCTAACATGACAAAATCAGCCCCTGCGGCAAATGCTTTTGCCACATCACCAGGCGATGTACAACCGCCATCTGCACACACATGTCCGGATAAACCATGCGCGGCATCTGCACATTCAATAATGGCTGATAATTGCGGATAACCAACACCGGTCTTCTCTCGTGTGGAACATACAGACCCCGGGCCAATGCCAATTTTCACAATATCCGCGCCCGATAATAATAATTCTTCGACCATTTCACCGGTCACCACATTACCCGCCATAATCACTTTATCAGGATACTGTGCGCGTAATTTCTCGAGAAATGAAACAAAATGTTCGGTATAACCATTGGCAACATCTAAACAAATCATCGAAACTGGCACAGCTTCCATAACACGTTGTAAATTTTCAAAATCCGTTGTTGAAACACCAATCGATACAAAAGTATGTTGTAACGCCAAGGGAAACGCTTCCGCAAATTTCTGCCATTCAGCGGGCGTACGAAATTTATCAAGTGCCGTCAATAAACCATGCTCCGATAACGCCGAGGCCATTGCAAACGTCCCCGTATGATCCATGTTCGCTGCGATCACTGGCAAACCACGCCAAGTTATCTTCGAATTACGAAAACGAAACTCGCGCTCAAGTTTCACTTCTGCACGTGATTTTAAAACACTGCGTTTCGGACGAATCAATACATCAGAAAAATCTAGCTTAATATCATACTCAATACGCATGAGACGGTTTCCTCTTCTTCCTGTTGATTCGATTTGATTGACATTATTTTTTAACTAACAATGCATAATAAAACCCTTCCGCAGATGTCTCGCTCGGCAAAATCGGCTGCTCCATTTGTAAAATCACATCTGTACGCTCAGCCATAAAACGTTGCACTACATCGCCATTTTCTTCTTTAAAAATAGAACACGTAGCATACAACAAACGGCCGCCAGGTTTTAGCACCTGCCAAAGTGCACTTAATAAACCAAACTGTGTCTCGGCCAACATAGGAATATCTGTTGCCCGGCGTAATAATTTACTATCTGGATGACGACACATCACACCACTGGCAGAACACGGCGCATCCAATAAAATTGCATCAAAGTATTGGCCATCCCACCATTCTGTAATTTTTTCAGCATCTGCTAACTTCACATCACACTGCAACGCCGCACGTGCTAAATTTTCTTTAATACGTGCCAAACGTAACGGCTCTTTATCTAAAGCAAGACAGTATGCCATCTGCGGTTGTAGCTCTAATAAATGCGCCGTTTTTCCACCGGGCGCTGCACACGCATCTAACACACGTTCGCCGGGCAACGGCGCTAATAATAATGCTGCACGTTGCGCTGCTTCACCTTGCACAGACACACTACCCGTCGCAAATCCCGGTAATGCCGTGACGTTTACTGGCGTCGATAATAAAATACCACACGGTATATCTGATAGGGGAACCGCATCTAATCCCGCTGCTTTTAGCTCGGCAAGATACGCATCTCTTGTTGTTTTCAAACAATTCACGCGCAATGCCATCGGCGGGTGCTGATTATTCCTATTTAAAATAGACGATGCACGCGCACCATATTGCGCTTCCATTTTTTCAATCATCCACGCAGGATGGGAAAAATGTGCAATGGCTTGATTTGCAACGACATGATCTATTTCAGCAATGCGTCGTAAATAATTTCGCAATACTGCATTCACTAAACCTTTTGCCCACTTTTTTTTACATGCTTTTTCACATAAAGCAACCGTTTCAGAGACGACTGCGTGTGGCGGCATGGTAGTATGCCGTAATTGAAAAATCCCCAATAAAATAACGATTTTGATATCTTCATCTTTTTCTTTCAGCGGATGCGCTAATAATTTATTCGCAATGCTCTCTAATTGAAAATACCAACGACACATGCCATAACAAAGCATTTTTATTAAAGCGACATCACGCGCATCGGTAAAATGACTTGTTTTTTCCTGTAAAAGTTCTGTTAACGAACGACCATGCAGCACGCCTAAAACAATTCGCATAGCCACAGCGCGAGGTAATAATTTCGTTGGATGCTGTTTCATTGATCGAACACCGCGCCAACAAAAAAAGTTTGTCGACGTGCATGCAAAATAGCTGACACCGGTAATACTTTTCCACCTGGTAATTGCATCATCTGAATTTGTAACACACCACAGCCCGTCGCTACGGCGAATCCTGCTGCATTGACTTGGATAATTTCACCTGGTTGACCGTGAATACCAGATGTCTCAAGCACGTTTGCTTGCCAAATGCGCACTGTATTCCCTGCAAGAGAGGTAAACGTCACAGGCGTTGGTTGAAATGCCCTGACTTGTCGCTCTATCGTGACTGCGTCACAACACCAATCAATACGTGCTTCTGCGCGTGAAATTTTTTGCGCATAAGATGCTTGCGTCGCATCTTGCGGACACGCTACCCATGCATTAGCAGGTTGCTGCAATAATGCAACCAAGGCATCGGCACCTAAACTCGCTAAACGATCATGCAATGTGCCAGCTGTATCGTTTGGCAAAATAGGACATCGAACATGTGACAGCATCGCACCGGTATCTAACCCTTCGTCCATTTGCATTAATGTCACGCCCGTCTCAGTATCACCCGCTAATAGCGCACGCTGAATCGGCGCAGCACCACGAAAACGTGGCAACAATGAGGCATGCACATTGATACAACCTAAACGCGGAATGTGTAACACAGGTAAAGGCAACAACAATCCATAAGCCACAACAACCATTAAATCTGCTTGCCAAGCCCGTAAAGCTTGCTGCACCGTTTCATCACGTAAAGTTGTCGGCTGCATCACAGGTATTGCATGCGCTAATGCTGCTACTTTGACTGCACTCGCTGTTAATTGTCGCCCACGTCCCGCTGGTCGATCGGGTTGTGTATACACTGCAGCAATCGTATGCCCCGCGTTGATCAACGCTAACAAACTCGACACTGCAAAGGTGGGTGTGCCAGCAAAAATAATTCTCATACAAAGCAACTCATATTTAAAATTTTAATAAAAAAATAAAAAACATCATAAAAATAAAAAATATAATTAAAATTCACTCTCTCTTAAACTTTGCATAATCGCTTCGTTTCCCGCACCTTGCGCTAAAACAATACGTTGAAACCCAAGACGTTTTGCGACACTCACTAAACGCTCACTCACGACAACACACGCGACTTCCTTGAGAAAATATGCCAAACATATTTCACCCGCATGCACACATAATTGATAAAAAGCATGAAGTATCTCACCAGAAGTACAAATTACCACATTGACTTTTTTACTTTGAAACAAATGAAAAATTCTACGCGTGGTGTCACTTGGCAACATACATTGCCGACGATAGACAGACCATTCTTGGATATCGGCACCGCGTGCCGCCAACGTGGTTGCCAACGTTTGACGACCGCCGACGCCCTTAATCAATGCAATACGTTGCCCTGTGATCGCGCTCGCTTGTAATTCGGGCAAAGCCAATAATCCTTCAGAGGAATCTATCGACTGCGGCAAAAGAACTGTCTCTATTCCCGAACGTTCTAATGCTTTTGCTGTCGCCCGACCAATGGCAGCATACTGTAAATGCGCTGGCAATATCGGACACAACGCTTGCAACATGGGCAAAGCAAATTCTACAGCACGTGGTGAAACAAAAATTAACCAATGCACGCGATCCAATTGCAACAATTGCTGTTGCAAGACAACCGATTGCGTCACCGGAAAAAAACTCAGCAAAGGAAAAGAAATGGCCAAGCCACCTATGTCACGAATGCGCTGACAAAGTCCTTCATTTTCAGGCAGCGGACGCGTTACTAGTACCTGTAAATTCGTCAACATTGTCATGGGTTTTATTTTCCAATTGCAGCAAGAATCGTCGCAGCCCCTTGTTGCAACAACTGCTCTGCGACAGCATACCCCAATTCAACTGACTGTGCTGCAGGCGCGCGGCCATCTGCGCGCAAACTCTGTTTACCATCCAAGCTACCCACAAAGCCCTGTAAAATAATATCGCCTTGGCGATACTCAGCATAGGCACCAATAGGGGCATGACAACTACCGCCTAAACGTTCAGATAATGCACGCTCAGCAGCAATACACCACGTTGCCTGCTGATCTGCCAATGGCGCAAGCAAGGCACGCGTAGCCATATCCTCTTCACGACATTCAAGCGCTAAAATACCTTGACCCGCGGCTGGCATCATTTCATCCACAGAAAAAATTTGCTGAATACGCGCTGTCAATTGCATGCGTATCAACCCCGCTGCAGCTAAGACAATCGCATCAAACGCATTTTGCTCAAGCTTTGCCAACCGTGTTTGAATATTGCCTCGCAACATGCTGACCTGTAAATCCGGACGCAATTGTCGCAACTGACTCTGTCGACGCAAACTCGCTGTCCCAACACGCCCGCGACGCGGTAACACCAAGAGCGAGTCATAATGCTCTGATACCAACACATCATAGGGATTCTCGCGCTGACAAAACGCCGCAATCGTTAACCCTGCGGGTAAGTGCATCGGCAAATCTTTAGCAGAATGCACCGCCAAATCCGCGCGGCCGTCTAATAACGCTTCTTCGAGTTCTTTAACAAATAAAGCTTTACCGCCAACATCCACCAACGTGGTATCTAATAAACGATCACCAGATGTCGTCAATCCCAATAAACTCACAGATAAGTCAGGATGCGATGCTTCAAGCATCGATTTCACTTGCTCTGCTTGACGAAGAGCAAGCGGGCTTTCGCGTGTCGCAATAATAAGAGAGGATTTCATGCCGGCATATATTAACCTGATCGGCAGAAAGAGTGCAGTGTTTCTGCGAAATTTCTCAATACTTGAGCGAATAGAATGAAACACCACAGGCTTCTCACGGGTGTTTTTTAGGTTAAATTATTGATTATATTAATAAAACAAGAATGCTTGTTATATGTTGATTCTATTCATTTTTTTGTTCTATGAGAAATTTTTTTCAATTTAATCAATAAGTTAAAAATCATCCTATTGGTGAGTGCTACAGAGTAGTGCGACTACGTAAATATAAATTATAAAGGGACCCATGACGCGGTCTACTACCCACCCCCCGCTGGCGAGATAAACAAGATATGATACGCTTTTAACGCCATAACAAAATGCAGAAAAATCAAACTGGACTCATACGACACAAGGACAATGACGACTAATGAAATTAATTATTGATACATCTGTAATCATCGCTGTCTTAATCAATGAACCGATAAAAAAGAAGCTCGTTAAACTTACCAAAGGCGTTGAACTGATCGCACCGCTATCAGTCCATTAGGAAATTGGTAATGCATTTTCAGCCATGTTAAAAAGAAAAAGAATCACAATTCCCAATGCAATGAAAGCAATACAAATTTACGATGCTATCCCCATTCAATTTGTTGATATCGCACTAGAAGACGCTTTACTCATTGTCGATAAATTACAAATTTATGCCTATGATGCATATATCATCTCATGTGCAATAAAATATCACTGTGAACTGATTTCTCTGGATAATGGGCTCATTACAGCAGCGAAAAATTTGGGTGTGAAAACACGGGAGATCCAACCATGACAGCAACATATAGCTATGAAAAAGCAAAAAAAAGTTTTGATCTTGTGCTCAAAAAAGCATTTACTGATGGGAAAGTAACCATTAAAAAAGATGATCAACTGTATATCCTCATGCCTGCAGCAAAAAACACCTCCGCCCTTGATGTAGAAAGTGTCGATACCGATATATCATCAAAAGACATCCTACAGTTCATCCACGAAAGTAGAAAACGCTAATCCTACCCACCCCCCCGCTGGCGAGATAAACAAGATATGATACCCTTCCGTCATTCGTTTCATTGACTAGGAAGGAAATCGCACCGATGTCTGCTCACAACAGGCTACAGCAACAGGAAATGCTAGCGCATCTACCCTTATTTACGCACCGACAACCCGAACAGGTCGCTTTATTGGGTGGTGATGCGCAGCAAGCGCGCGAACTATTGAAACACGAAACCCTTATCCGTTTATTGCATTTTCCAGACACGCCCATTGCCGCAACAGAGATCACCGATCCGCGTTGGCAGCTCGCAACCACATCACCTAATGACTTACCGAAAGAATCGCTCGATAGTTTGATTATCGCCCAACAAGATACGACACTCACGGCTGACATCTGTTTCCAGTGCTTACGTGGAAACGGCATTCTATTGCAACCGGCGGGTGACCGTTATGCACTCAATGCACTTGCCGCAAAACAAAAAAAACTCTATCAAGCTGGATTTCATCATGTCGAAGTGATCCAACTTCCTTTGTATGCTGCATTCATTGCGAGCCGGAATGGTTTATTAAAAAGACCACGTGAGAAAGCGATTTTTAATAAATCCTTTACCACGCACTATTATAATATTGACCTACATCGTGCCGCCTTTGCCTTACCGGAATTTATGCATGGCCTGTTAAATCGTGAACGCCTTGAGGTACTCCATGAAACCGACTGACTTTGCCCGTGATCTCGCTAAAAAATTAGCGGATATGCTGCCTGCGAATCTTTCTATTTTAAAAACAGATCTTGAAAAAAATTTTCGCGCCTGTCTTGAAAATGTCTTTGCAAGACTCGATTTAGTCACACGTGAAGAATTCGATACGCAAACACGCGTACTCGCACGTGCACGCGAACAACTCGCCGCGCTCGAAAAAATCATTCAAGCCTACGAACTTGAGAAAAATACACAGAGACATTCAGAAAAGAATAAAGAAGAAAAAAAATCATCGAAAAATAAATAGCAAATTAATAGGAACGATTATGAATGGATAATTTTAATTATTTTACGAGAAAACAGGAAGTTGTCGAGAATCAAATTCAATCAGGAAGAATGTATTTGATGTTAAAATAATTAAAATTATCCATTCATAAAAAATCCCAAATAAATTATTTGATAAATAAATACATCAATTTCATATAGGAAAAAATTGCATGCGCAGCAATCAATACAATGCAGAATCGATCGAAGTATTAAGCGGACTTGATCCGGTACGACGCCGTCCTGGCATGTATACTGATACTGTTAATCCTAACCATCTTGCACGTGAAGTCATTGACAATAGCGTGGATGAAGCCATGGCAGGTTATGCCACCACATTGCGCGTCATTTTACATAAAGATGGCTCACTCGAAGTCATTGATAATGGTCGCGGCATGCCTGTCGATATTCATCCAGAAGAAAAAATTTCTGGCGTCGAATTAATTTTGACACGCTTACACAGTGGCGCAAAATTTTCAAATAAACAATATCGTTTTGCAGGAGGCTTACATGGTGTCGGGATTTCGGTGGTAAATGCGTTATCGAAAAAACTCGATGTCGTGATTAAACGCGATGGCAAAATTCATGAAATTGGTTTTAAAAATGGGGAAAAATCCTCGAAATTAAACGTCACCGGCACGATTGCAAAACGTGAAACAGGCACGAGCGTACGCTTCTTAGCCGATCCAAAATATTTTGATTCACCACGATTTGCAGTAAATCGTTTAAAACATACGTTACGCGCCAAAGCCGTATTATGTGCAGGCTTACATGTCACGTTTATTGATGAAAACACACAAGAAACCATTGAATGGCATTATGAAAATGGTTTACCGAATTATTTAACAGAAGCCATTGGTACCACTTCGCATCTTCCTGAAACACCCTTTGTTGGCTCGTTTGCCGGCAAAACCGAAACCGTCGATTGGGCTGCACTCTGGTTACCTGACGACGGTGAAGTGCTCGCTGAAAGTTACGTCAATCTTGTCCCCACACCACAAGGCGGCACACACGTCAATGGTTTCCGTCAAGGCTTGCTCGATGCGTTACGCGATTTTTGTGAATTCAGAAATTTATTACCACGCGGCATTCGACTCTCTGCAGAAGATATTTGGGATCGTTGCGCGCATATTATTTCTGTCAAAATGCAAGATCCGCAATTTTCCGGCCAAACGAAAGAAAGACTTTCCTCCCGCGAATGCGCAAGTTTTGTTGCAGGCGTCGTCAAAGATGCATTTAGTTTATGGCTCAATCAACACGTTGCGATCGGTGAACAATTAGCTCAACTCGCCATTGCCCGCGCGCAAAAAAGATTGAAAGCCGCGCAAACTGTTGTGAGAAAAAAAATCACCAGTGGCCCTGCACTACCCGGCAAATTAACAGACTGCGTTTCGCAAAATGTGAAAGAAACCGAATTATTTTTAGTGGAAGGTGACTCGGCCGGTGGTTCTGCTAAACAAGCACGTAATCGTGATTTTCAAGCGATTATGCCGTTACGCGGCAAAATCTTAAATACATGGGAAGTCGAATCAAACGAAGTACTCGCATCGAAAGAAGTACACGATATTACAGTGGCAATTGGTGTGGAGCCTGGCAGCGCACAATTAGGCGGTTTACGTTATGGAAAAATTTGTATTTTGGCAGATGCGGATTCTGACGGCGCACACATCGCCACCTTACTTTGCGCTTTATTTTTAAAACATTTTCGCCCACTGGTTGCTGCCGGCCACGTCTACGTGGCGATGCCACCGCTTTATCGTATTGATCATGGGAAAGATGTTTTTTACGCGCTCGATGATGCAGAAAAACAAGGTATTTTAGAGCGCATTACTGCCGAAAAACGCAAAGGCAAAACGCATGTCCTACGCTTTAAAGGCCTCGGCGAAATGAATCCTATCCAATTACGCGAAACCACCATGGATCCGAATACGCGTCGCCTCGTACAATTAACCATTACACCAGACGATCATACCGACAAGATGCTTGATATGTTACTTGCAAAAAAACGGGCTGCAGATCGTAAAATGTGGTTAGAAAACAAAGGAAATTTAGCTGAAGTTTAAAAAATTGCTCAGTACCGGACATTTTTTTAATACTGTAGACTTTTAAATCGCTGGCATGCGGACAGGATGTCCGCAAGAGTAAAAACCAGTGCATGGAAGACTGTTTTTTACGGTCAGTGAGTTAAAAGTTTACAGTATTAAAAAAATGTCCGGCACAAAGAAACATTCGTTATTCACTAACAGGATTAACTAACTTTATGAACCAAACTGTTGAACGTATTCCATTAAAAGATTTCACGGAGAAAGCGTATTTAGATTATTCGATGTACGTCATTCTCGATCGCGCATTACCGCACATTGGTGATGGCTTAAAACCCGTGCAACGCCGCATTATTTATGCGATGTCTGAATTGGGCCTTGCCGCCACCGCAAAATTTAAGAAATCCGCCCGTACTGTCGGCGACGTTCTTGGTAAATTTCATCCGCATGGTGATATGGCGTGTTACGAAGCCATGGTCCTCATGGCACAACCTTTTTCTTACCGTTATCCTTTGATTGAAGGACAAGGCAATTGGGGTTCCCCTGATGATCCAAAATCATTTGCCGCAATGCGTTATACGGAATCACGTTTATCGCCCTATGCTGCAACGTTATTAACGGAAACGGATCAAGGCACTGTTGAATGGACGCCCAATTTTGATGGCTCTCTCGAAGAGCCCGCGCTTTTGCCGGCCAGATTACCAAATATATTATTAAATGGCACAACCGGTATTGCAGTCGGCATGGCCACCGACATTCCACCTCACAATTTACGTGAAGTCGTCACTGCATTAATTCATTTATTAGATGAACCCAATGCCACATTAAGTGATGTTTGCAAATTGATTCCTGCGCCTGATTTTCCGACAGCCGCTGAAATTATTACCCCGCGCAGTGAGTTACGCACGCTCTATAAAACAGGTAATGGGACGTTACGCGCACGTGCAGTTTACACGATGGAAAAAGAAGAAATTGTGATTACGGCTTTACCTTTTCAAGTTTCAGGGGCCAAAGTCATCGAGCAAATTGCCACACAAATGCAAAATAAAAAATTACCGTTTGTGGCGGATTTACGTGATGAATCGGATCATGAAAATCCCACGCGATTAGTAATTGTCCCACGCTCTAATCGTGTAGATGTGGATATGCTTATGGCGCATTTATTTGCAACGACCGATCTCGAAAGAAGTTATCGCGTCAATCTCAATATGATCGGCTTAAATGGTCGACCGCAAGTTAAAAATCTGTTAGAAATTTTAAACGAATGGTTAGTGTATCGACTCGCCACCGTCAAAAAGCGTTTACAATTTCGCTTAGATAATGTCAAAAAACGTTTACATATTTTAGAAGCATTACGTATTGCGTATTTAAATATCGATGAAGTGATTCATATTATTCGCACACATGATCAACCAAAATTAGAATTAATCAAAAAATTTAAATTAACTGAAATTCAGGCAGATGCGATTTTAGAAATTAAACTAAGGCATCTAGCCCGTCTTGAAGAAATTGAAATTAAGAAAGAACAAAAAGAATTATCTGCAGAAGAACAAGAAACTGAAAAAATATTAGGCTCCAATGCGCGTCTAAAGAAATTAATTCGTAAAGAATTAGAAGAAGACAGTAAAAAGTTTGGTGATGTGCGACGCGCCCCCATCGTCGAACGAACAGAAGCGAAAGCGATTCAAGAAAATGAGATTTTACCGACAGAACCGTTGACCGTTGTCTTATCACGCATGGGTTGGATTCGTGCTGCAAAAGGACATGATCTCGATCCCAATACACTCAGCTATAAAGCTGGCGATGATTTCTTATCCGCCACACTTTGTCGTAGCAACCAACCCGTCATCTTTTTAGATTCCACGGGTCGTGCCTATTCTTTACCAGCACACACGTTGCCTTCTGCGCGTGGACAGGGTGAACCACTTACCGGACGCTTAACGCCACCACCAGGCGCAACATTCTTAGCGGTGATATCCGGTGAACCTGAACAGTTATGTTTACTCGCTTCCAATGCAGGCTATGGTTTTATTGTCAGTATGGAAGAATTATTTGGCAAAAATAAAAGTGGTAAAGCCACACTGTCTGTGCCAAAAGGTGCTGCAGCACTTGCACCGTGCCTCATCACGAATCAAGCAACAGATTTCATTGCTGCCGTCACGAATCAAGGTTATTTATTAATTTTTCCTTTAAGTGAATTACCTCGATTAACAAAAGGAAAAGGCAATAAAATTTTAAGTTTACCGACAGCACGTGGTGAAACGCGCGATGAATATTTACAAGCTATCATTGTATTCTCTAAAGAAAATACATTAGTGATTCAAGCCGGCAATCGACAATTAAAACTGAAACCCACCGATTGGCAGCATTATGTGGGTGAACGTGGCCGTCGTGGGCATAAATTACCGCGTGCGTATCAACAAGTTGATACATTGGAGATTCTCGCATGAGCAAGATCCAAAAAAATCGAATAGGTCAATTTCCACAAACACGTTTACGTCGTTTACGACAATCCCCTGTTTTACGTGAATTTGTACGCGATATTCATTTACAACCAACTGATTTTGTTTTGCCTTTATTTATTCGACATGGCAACAATATAAAAAATCCGATCCTTTCAATGCCAGGCCATTTCCAATGGAGTCTGGATCGTATTGAAGAAGAGGTTCACGCCTTGCGTACTGCAGGGATTCAACACGTGATTTTATTTGGTGTGCCAGAAAAAAAAGATCCTATCGGTCAAGATGCGTTGTCTGATCATGGCATTATTCAATCCGCCATCAAAAAAATTCGTCAATTAGCGCCTGAATTATGTATTTTTTCGGATGTCTGTTTTTGCGAATATACTGATCATGGACATTGTGGCGTGTTAACCAAAAATCATGATGTCGACAATGATCAAACCCTTGACTTGCTTGGCAAACAAGCGGTCTCACATGCACAAGCCGGCGCCGATGTCATCGCGCCGAGCGGCATGCTGGATGGCATGGTGCAAGCAATTCGTGCCGCACTAGACAACGCGAATTTTACGCATATTCCAATCTTAAGTTACGCGGTGAAATACGCCTCTGCTTTTTATGGCCCATTTCGTGATGCAGCGGAAGGCGCGCCGCAATTTGGTGATCGTAAAACCTATCAAATGGATCCAGCGCGCAAACACGAAGCCTTACACGAATGCGCCTTAGATATCGAAGAAGGCGCCGATATGCTGATGGTCAAGCCAGCACACACCTATCTCGATATACTCTATAAAATCAAAGAAAACTATCCTACGTTACCACTTGGTGCGTATCATACAAGTGGCGAATTTGCTTTATTAAAAGCAGCTGCAGAAAAAAAATGGTTAGATGAAAAAACCGCTGTGATTGAAGTGTTAACAGCCATCAAACGCGCCGGCGCAGATTTTATCATTACATATTATGCCAAAGAAGTAGCGAAGTGGTTGTTAAAATAAGGATTTTTTTATGTTATATCTTTATTATATTTAAATATTAAATTTAAAGCGCGCTACAATTCACAAAGCAACATTCCTCTAGTAGCTTCTTTTTTAATTTATTTACAGATGGCTGATTATCTACTGCATTGTCAATTATTAAGATTGGATTTACTTCATTTTTATTTGTCATTGAAAAAACAGGGATAGACAAATGATCAATTGATTTAATTTTTTTGTAATTATCAATAACATAAATTTTCTTGCTATTATCTTTGTATGTTTTAAATTCGCGAAGGTTAAAACTAATCTGCCATTTCCTTATATCAGGGCTATCTTTTTTAAACATATCAATTATAAAGCTAGCTTCATCCCCTCTAGAATAATCAATCTCGTATATTCGAGGGAATACTCTACTAAAAATTCTATTTGCTATCATCTTAAAATCTTTATCACTATTTGCATCATTGACAGCAATAAGTTTAATTAACATTTCTACATCTACATCAGAAATTTTCAGATATTCATCAAGAGCATTCGAGAAACTATTTTTTTCTTTAATTTTTTTTAAATAATTTATCAATGGCAGTCTATTATATAAATCATTTTTTATGAAATCATTTAAATTTTCATCTTCATACAATGATTCAATAAAAGAAGCCAACATATGCTCAGATGCAACTATCTTTGGATGCCTATAGACACAGTTAGTCATTAATCTTCTTGCCATTAAATAATGCTCAATAACTCCAATAGCTTTTCTATTAATACCAATAATATACCTGCCACCTTTTTTGCAACACTCAATACCATGCATCAACCATTTTTTATCATAATTACCGTAATCAACACCACAGAAATGGCTATCACGTAACAAATAATCCATTCTATCTACATCAAGCTGAGAAGAAATAAGTGAATTTACTATTTGTAATTTCCCACCATTATTGTCTTTATCCTCAAATCGAATAATTCTCAAAACTTCTTTTAACAAATCACAATACTCAGTCATGTTATTTGCATGGGAGATACGATCTACAATTAATCCAGTCATTTCTTCATGATTGAAAGTAAGATCACCATATTTTACTTTCTCAAACATGTGTGAGTAAGGCCCATGACCAATATCATGCAAAAGTCCAGAAACAATAGCCAACTCTTTCCCAGATTTTATTTCCTCACCATCTTCAGAAGAATCTGCTGATATTTTCTCAATCAACCTCTTTGCTAAATAAGCAGCACCTAATGAATGACTAAATCGGGTATGATTTGCTCCTGGATATACAAAAAAAGCCATTCCCAATTGCTTAATATATCTTAATCTCTGAAACTCGTTCGTACTTACTATTTTTTTTACAAGAGCAGCTTCGCTGTTACGAAACTGCATCAAACCATGAACTGGGTCATTAATGGAGAAAAGCTTAGCAGACATAATGCCTCCTTATAAGCTTTTATACTTCCTATAAACAATATTCATTAGATTATTAAAATTTATAAATGATTGTAACATAAGCTCAAGATACACTTTAACTAACACCTTCTTTGTACTAAATTTTATTTCCACTTTTCAACTTGTTGCTTGAACTCATAGCAAGGGCATGAATCAATCTATTTCTGACTATAAAAAAATATATTTGATTGCTTTATATAAATTATTTATTTGATTTACCCTAAAAATAGCAGACAAATTTTCTTAGATTATTTATATTGTTATGAAGATTAATCTTACTTTACTTGCAAAATAAATTAGTTTTTTGGCTTATTTTTTAACTTTGTTACTTAGCGAGCACCAGACTAATGGTGACCTTAATTTATTAAAGGTTGAAAAAAATAGTTAAATGAAAAAACCGCTGTCATCAAAGTGTTAACAGCCATCAAACACGTCGGCGCAGATTTTATGATTACACATTATGCCAAAGAAGTGGCGAAGTGGTTGCTGAAAAAACAAAAAAATATTTAGAGAATTACATCTTTTAACTCAATAAAACTTGCTATAATCAGATTTTAATAAAAAATAAAACATAAAGGAGAAAGCAAATGATTGATTCACGTGATTTATATGAATCTAAAGAAGAATTTTCTCCAAGTAGCGCAACGCTTTTTGCCTTAACGGACACACCTAAACTTCTTAAAACACATCCCACCAAAGGCCAAACGGTCACCCTAGGCGACATGCATGGCAATGCATTACGTTTAGTGTACGAACTCATTCAACAAGGTGTCTTCGAAGTAAGTGACAAGGCAAAAAAAGATGGTCAAACGTTAGAATCCGTGTATGCAGAATTACTCGCCGGCTATCAAGCCATGCTAGCGCGCAGATTACGCATTGATAACGAACTTAGTCCATTAAAAAAACAGCAAAATGCAATTGATGAAAAAATTAAAATTGCCACAACAGATGAAGAAAAAACTGCGCTCTCTAAAGAACTAAACAAATTAACTAATGACATAAGCAGCCTAAAAAGAAAATTAAACGAAGCTAAATCCGATTCAAGCGAATTAGCCATCATTGCTGCAGGTGAAAAACAATTTTTAGCCGCACTTGATCAACTCGCTATTGCAGAAGACGCGCCTGCATTACGCTTAATTGGTGATGTACTTGCTGATCGTGGTGCTTCCGATAAACTGACACTCGCTATTTTACAAAAATTATTACGTGGCGGCTTGCCCTATAGTATTCATTTTGCCAATCACGACGCTGATTTACTAATCACAGCATATGATGGTTTTTTAACAGGTAAAAAACCCACACTCAAAGGCAATATCAAGGACATCGACTCTACATCAAAAACAGAGTTACTTGAACATAAAGAAGAGTTTGAAAAAATTCGAGCAGATTTATACGAAGCATGGCTCAGCAAGATGCAACTATTTTCCTTAGAAGAAAATGCTGACAAAATATTTGGTTACTTTACTCATGCGCCAGTAGGCCTTGAAGCTGTTGCACATGCGGCAAATTATCTTGAAGTCCCTTTCAAAGCAGCTAACATTCGAGAATTACAAGACACGCTCAACCAAGTCAATCACGCTTTTATCAAATTTATTACGAATGATGCCAAACGCGAAACATTTTACAAAGAAATTAATGAACTCGAAAAGAAAAATACTGATATTAGAAAAACGCATCCACTTTTTTATTTATGTGAAAATAGAAGTAACTTGGCAGAGGCTTCGCCAGCATGGTCTGAGCATGACGCCATTGTTGCCGCTGAAAAATTATGGCGCTTAACCGGATTACCTGAAAAAAAACTTGCAACAGTTGGTGCGAGCTCAAGCAAAACGCTTTTACCGATTATCCCCTGCTACGGTCATGTCGGTGAAATTAAAAAAGACGTCATGCCCTACAAAATAAAAGATTACTTTAGCCATATTTATCTTTATCTCACATCTCATAAAGAAAAAATTAAACCTGAATATCATAAATTGGCAGAAACAATTGCTTTAATGAGTCAGACAATAATGAAATCAGGTTTTACCCCAGAAAGCAAAGTAGCATTAGAAAATAGCATAAAAAAATCCGGTCTTGCTGACTACTATGCAGGCAAAGATTTTATTTCAGATTTTCATAAAATCATGACTCAACTATCGAATGACAGAGGAGAACAGCTTCAATCTGTGCTTATCAACACACCTGAAAAAATTGCTGCAAAAGAAGCTTTTGTCACAGATAGCAGCGAACTTAACCAGTTTCTTGCTTATGCCAGCATTTATGTCGACTACCTCGAATTTCAAGCAACGACACCATACAAAAAAGCCAGTGCACTCGATACCAACTTTGGCAAATATACCGATGCAGAAGCAGATTTTGCAAAAAAACATACGCTCAGCACATTTACCTCAGGTATTTCTTTGCGAGAAAAACAAGAAAAACAAGAAAAACAAATCAATAAACTCAAGAAATTAACCCAAGAACACCTGACTCACCTACAAAAAACTTGTATGGGTAGCGAAGAAAAAATAGAAAAAGACGTGTCACTTGAAACAATGGGCAAATTATTTGGCGAACCGCTCAAGTCAGAAATTTGGTTTACACAAACCTTACAAACGCTGCTTAATGATGAAACAAGTGACCTCGATATAAATAAGAAAATGAAAACAATAGCGAACTGGGTCAACGAAAATCAACATATCTTGCTTGCTTCTCCGTCATGGCAAGCGAACAATTTTCTCAAAGATATCCATCAGCAATTAAAAGATTATCCCTTGGACCCATTACCCGAACAAACTAAAGTTGATTTACTCGTTCAAAAAATCACTCAACTTCACAAGACACAACAGGCTAACAAAAGCAGTGAAGAAAAAAATAAACTTTTAACTGAACTCTTTGAATACTTAACAACAAATGTTCATCGCCTGGGCGAACCTTACAACGAACTACCGGGGACAGAAAAAGCACCCTATTGTATTTCAGTGAAAACACTTGTTGCTGAATGGGCAGCAAACTATTTGCATGAAAATAAAAAAAATCCACTTGAAATTTTAGCAGAACATACAAGCAAACTATCAGGACTATTTAGTGCTTCCAAAAAAACAACTTCAAGAGAAACCGTTGAATCCCTGATTGGTGAAACAACATTTAACTTAATCAATGACACAGACTTCTTAACAAGCGCTTTAGATAAAACATTACATCTTAAAGAAAGCACCGCCCTTGCTCTGCATCTAGACGTACCACGTCAATTTGCTGGCTGGCTAACAATTAATTTTCCTGTTCGTTTAGCAGTCTCGAAAGAAGACAAAATGAGCCGTCTGACTAATTGTATTGAAGGACTGATGGCAGATGTAAAAGCCTATTGCGGCACGGCAGACCCTATCAAATTACTTAATCGGCCCTCAGTCCAAAAATATATCGCCCATGCACTTGGTGAGAAAGAAAAAACTATTTCAGATCAATTAAGTGGAATTCTTGCTGGTTATACCGTGACAGAAGAAAAAATAACCATGCCGCGGAAGTAAATCATTTAAAATAGCCGAATAATACAAAACACAAAGAGCATGCACGCATCATGGCAACAGGTAAATCACACCACACAACAGAGACGCTCGTTTTGCCAGAGATTAATTTTCTCGATGCACGCCTCACTTATCGGCGTGAACACGCGACCGTCAAACGCGAAGCCATCGCTCGCGCCATGGGTTTAAAAACGGGTGTACCGACACGTATCGTCGATGCCACCGCAGGCATGGGTCAAGATAGCTTCATCCTTGCCGCATTAGGTTGTGAGGTCATCTTACTAGAACGCTCTGAGCTGCTTAATCAAAAACTTCAACAGGCTATGTCAAATGGCAAAAATCATCCTGCGATTGCCTCCATTCTTGCTCGCATGGCATTAATCCATGCCGACGCTATTCAATGGCTTGCCTCACCTGCCGCGCACCAACGACAACCAGATATCATTTATCTTGATCCCATGTTTCCGGAGACACGCAAAAAATCGGCTTTATCGCAAAAAACTATGCAAAGCTTACAACAATGGGTTGGCGACGACGCCGATGCAGACAAGCTTCTGCCACCAGCACTTGCTTGTGCGACCAAACGGGTTGTGGTAAAAAGGCCTCGGCTTGCTGCCAACCTTGCTGGAAAAACCCCAGATTTTAAAATAATTGGCAAAAGCAGCCGTTTTGATGTTTACCTCCTATGTTTAGCCGGATGATTAACGCATGCTTTCCCTGCTTCATACCCTCATTAACTATATTCTTCATTTAGATCAGCACATTGCTATTTTTATGCATCTTTGGGGGAACTGGGCGTATCTCGCGTTATTTACGATTATCTTCTGCCAAACAGCCATTATCTTTGCGGCACTCTTGCCGGGTGACTCACTTCTTTTTGCAACTGGCGCATTAGCTGCCCTATCACCGGATAGTTTAAATATTTATCTGTTGCTTACCCTGCTATCAACAGCCGCTGTTTTAGGTAACACTGCAAACTACTTTATTGGCCGCTGGGCTGGCCCGAAAGTTTTTCAAGACAATTCACGTTTTCTCAATCGTAAGCACTTAACACGCGCCCATGCATTTTGTGAGCGGCATGGCAGCAGAGCCATTATCATTGGTCTTTTTATTCCTATTGTTCGCACGTTTGTCCCGTTTGTTGCAGGCGTAGGCTACATGACCCCTTGGCGCTTTTTTACCGCCAATTTAGCCGGTGTTGCCCTCTGGATGGGGACCCTACTGTACGGTAGCTACCTTTTTGGTAATATTCCGCCCGTTAAAGAACATTTTTCCTTAGTCATTCTTGCGATTATCGGCATTTCACTCTTGCCGCCGCTGATCGGCTTTTTACGTCAAACCATCATGCGGATTTCTACAGCGAACTCCCGCTAAAAAGCGATTAATTTCAGCTATCTTGCAAAATCTGGACAAAACCGAAAAACTCGGTCAGAATGCCGAATTATTTTTCACTCAAAAACAAAACTAATTTGGCGAGAGAGGTACCGATCCAATGGCGATGGACATGCGAAAAATTCGCAAACTCATAGAACTCATTCAAGAAACCGGTATTGCAGAAATAGAAATCCATGAAGGGGAAGAATCCGTTCGTATTAGCCGGGAAACAACTCGGATTGCACCGCAATTGATGCAAACCCCGATTCAACACGTGATGCCTCAAGCCGCACAAACGCCCGCGCCCGTCACACACACAGATCCCGCACCTACCGCAGCGACCCCAAACAAGGAGCACCATCATAGCGTCAAAGCCCCAATGGTCGGCACAGTCTACCTATCACCCTCTCCTGGCGCTAAGGAATTTGTCACCGTTGGCCAAGCAGTTAAGCCAGGCGACACGCTTTGCCTCATTGAAGCCATGAAAATGTTTAACCAAATCGAAGCAGAAAAAGCCGGCACTTTAACAGCCATTTTGGTCGACAATGGCGTCCCAGTGGAATTCAATCAACCGCTGTTTGTGATTGAATAACAAAAAACCAAACGAGGGCCTGCTGACGATTACTTACTTTTAATTGTGTTACGAGAAAACAGGCAGTTTTCGCGAATCAAATCCAATCAGGGAGAAGCTATTTGATGTTAACATGATAAAAAAATAAGCAATTTTCAGAAAAATCTCAAACAAAAGACAACACGTAGAATAAAATAGATAACATAGGATTTAACGCGCATGCTAAAAAAAGTTGTGATTGCGAATCGAGGTGAAATTGCACTACGGATCCTGCGTGCATGCCGAGAATTAGGCATTGGCACAGTTGCCGTGCACTCTACAGCAGATCGCGATTTAATGCATGTTCGCCTCGCCGATGAATCTGTTTGCATTGGACCACCCGCTGCTGCACAAAGTTATCTCAGTATTCCTGCAATCATCAGTGCAGCGGAAATCACAGATGCGGATGCCATTCACCCGGGCTATGGCTTTCTTGCAGAAAATGCAGATTTCGCTGAACAGGTTGAGAAAAGTGGTTTTGTATTTGTTGGCCCGCACCCCGAGAGTATTCGTCAAATGGGCGATAAAGTCTCAGCCATTGCCGCCATGCGTCAACTTGGCATCCCCTGCGTGCCAGGCTCCGGCGACTCACTCAATGATGATGAGACAGCCACCATTAAAATGGCCCGAGAAATTGGCTACCCGGTAATTATTAAAGCAGCAGGCGGTGGCGGCGGACGCGGTATGCGCGTTGTTCACACAGAATCCCATCTTCTCAACGCAGTCGCCATGACACGCACAGAAGCACTCGCGGCATTCAATAACGATCGCGTTTACATGGAAAAATACCTCGAAACACCGCGTCACATTGAAGTCCAAGTACTGGGTGATGGCAAAGGCAATGCGATCCATCTTGGCGAACGCGACTGCTCGATTCAGCGTCGCCACCAAAAAATTATTGAAGAAGCGCCAGCGCCTGGCATTAGCGCTGAGCAACGCGCCATGATTGGTGAACGCTGTGCACAAGCCTGCCGTGACATTCGCTACCGGGGTGCAGGTACATTTGAGTTCCTCTATGAAAACAATGAATTCTACTTCATCGAAATGAACACCCGAGTACAAGTAGAACACCCCGTGACGGAATTAGTCACAGGCATCGATATTGTCCGCGAACAATTAAAAATAGCCGCTGGCGAGCCACTGGCTTACACGCAAGCGGATATTGTCTTACGTGGACACGCCATTGAATGCCGCATTAACGCAGAAGATCCTCGTAACTTCATGCCTTGCCCGGGCACCATTTCCCATTTTCATGCGCCCGGCGGCCCAGGCATTCGACTGGATTCACATATTTACAACGGTTACCGTGTACCGCCTTACTATGACTCCTTGATCGCCAAAGTGATAGCCCATGGCGAAACAAGGGAAATTGCACTCGCAAGAATGCGAAACGCCCTCGACGAAACCGTGATTGACGGGATTAAAACAAACTTGCCATTACATTATGACATCCTGCGAGGGAATTCGTTCAGAAATGGCGCGGTCACCATCCATTATTTAGAAAAATGGTTAAACCTTTAAATAAGTTGGAGCTTGTGGCAAAATTTGATCTAACATGGTACATTCATCTACGATCAGTATCTAATATATCTAAATTAAATTATGATAAGTGAGAGAAAAAGCATGTCAACTCAAAGCACCCCTGAATCCGCCTTTAACGTGGCACACCGTAACCAGCCGCTACACGACAGCGTCAGACAGGCGCTTGAAAGTTACTTCTCAAAGCTCAAAGGGCAATCTCCTGATAATCTATATGATCTTGTGCTCGCAGAAGTAGAAGTCCCTTTACTCGAAGCGGTGATGGAATATACGCGTGAAAACCAGTCCCGTGCTGCTATTTTACTTGGCTTAAGCCGCGGCACATTACGCAAAAAGCTCAAATTGTATGGCATGTTGGAATAAACTGAAAAAAACATGGCATCACATGTTGGATTAACAAATCTAACTTATTGTTTTTACACATCCCGCGTTTGCGGGATTTTTTTTATGCCCCCACTGAGCGATTACTTATGTCAGAATAAAGCTGTCATTGGATGATCAGGGAAGGAGACCAACTATGATTCGCGCAACAAAAACAGGCTTGATTCTTTTGTTAACGACGTTACTCATTAGCGGCTGCTCTTGGGATAAGCGCGACACCGGCACAGCAGTAGGGGCTGTGGCAGGTGGCGTAGCTGGCAATCTTCTGACAGGCGGCAGCACCGCAGGGACGGCGATTGGTGCAGTAGGTGGTGGCATTATCGGCAATCAACTTGCTAAATAGGTAATAGATCAGTGGGGGTGTGTTTTTTTGCTTAACTGATCGCAATTGCCAAACAGCAAAATGCATTTTACTGATAAAAGTACGCTTCATGTTATCAGAAAGGGCATGGCTTTGATCACTTGCAACAGCCGATGGACGACTGATATGCAGTTAAGCAAAAAAAAACACACCCGCTGATTTATTACCTAAATAGCAAATCTTAACAAGGGGTGAACGCATCACCCCTTGTTTCACTTATTCATTCTCGCAAAAAACAAGCGCATCATATTGCTACATTTCATCTACCTTCCCCTATATACTTTCCCGCAATTTTGGTTATCTATGGACATCACAATATGACAACGCTGCAACAGGGCGATATCGCTCCCGATTTCTCACTGCCTTCACAAGATAACACGCCAATTTCATTACATGCTTTTCGTGGTAAAAAAGTGATTCTTTATTTTTATCCAAAAGATGATACGCCTGGTTGCACGCGCGAAGCCTGTGACTTCCGTGATCAACTTTCACACTTTGCTACTGCAAACACAGTCATTCTCGGAATTTCCAAGGATAAACCCGCAAAACACCAAAAATTTCGCGAAAAATATCAGCTCCCTTTTACGTTGCTCTCCGATGAAACAGGCGATGTTTGTGCAGCATATGGTGTCATCAACAAAAAGAGCCTATTTGGTAATACATTTCTCGGCATTGAACGATCCACTTTTTTAATTGATGAGAATGGCGTCATCTCGCATATCTGGCGCAAAGTCAAAGTCGCTGGACACATTGAAGCTATCCTTGCCTCTCTTTCATCAGGAGCATCTGTCTAATGAAATCTGCTATTTCGCCCACTCGCCTCGAAAACTATCCTGAATGGTACCAACAAGTCATTCGTGCGGCTGACTTGGCAGAAGTCTCACCGGTTCGCGGCTGCATGACGATCAAACCATTTGGTTATGCCATCTGGGAAACGATTCAAAGTATTCTTAATCAGCAATTAAAAGCATTAGGCCATAAAAATGTGTATTTTCCCCTATTAATTCCAGCCAGTTTTCTGGAAAAAGAGGCAGAACACATTGATGGTTTTGCAAAAGAATGCGCCGTCGTGACACATACGCGACTTGTGCGAAATACGGAAGGCAAACTCATCCCTGCTAGCCCGCTAGAAGATCCTTATATTATTCGCCCAACGTCAGAAACAATTATTGGTGAAGCCTGCGCGCGCTGGATTCAATCGTATCGTGATCTGCCGCTACGCTTGAATCAATGGGCAAATATCATGCGCTGGGAAATGCGTACCCGCATGTTTTTGCGTACCTCTGAATTTTTATGGCAAGAAGGACACACAGCGCACGCGACTGCAGACGAAGCAAAAAATGAAACCCTCACAATATTAAATCTTTATGCGCGCTTTGCTGAAGATATCATGGCCATGCCTGTTTTTCGCGGCGAAAAAACAGCGAGCGAACGTTTTCCAGGTGCCGATCACACCTATTGCATTGAAGCCATGATGCAAGATAAAAAAGCGTTGCAAGCAGGCACATCGCATTATTTAGGTCAAAATTTTTCGCAGGCATTTCAAATTAAATTTCTTAACGCGCAAGGCATAGAAGAATTTGCTTATACAACGTCTTGGGGTGTCAGTACGCGCTTAATTGGTGGTTTAATCATGACGCATAGCGATGACGATGGCCTCATTCTGCCACCCAAACTTGCACCGGTTCATGTTGTGATTTTACCTGTGATTCATAAGGAAAATCAGCGCGAAGCGATTTTAACGTATTGTGAAAAAATTGCAGCTCACTTACGTCAAACGCTTTGGTCAACCCACCCTGCGCAAACGATTTCCGTGGAAATTGATACACGTGAATTGAGTGGTGGCGAAAAAGCATGGAGCTGGGTCAAAAAAGGCGTCCCCATTCGTTTAGATATTGGCGGACGCGAATGTGACGCACAAACTGTTTGTTTATCTCGCCGCGATCGTCCATATCGAGAAAAAACAACAATGCCATTGACACAATGTCTTGCAGAAATCAGTGACACATTGCACGACATACAAAAAACAATTTTCACGCGTGCAAAAACATTTCAAGAAAATAATACCGTTGAAATTAACACAGAGTCCGATTTCTATGATTTCTTCAATGAAAAAAATCATCACGGTGGTTTTGCATTAACTCATTGGAATGGTGATCCAGCCATTGAGGCAAAAATCAAGAAAGAGCTAAATGTCACGATTCGTTGTATCCCTTCTATGGAAAGGATCGAACCAGGGAATTGCCCTTTTAGCGGAGAAAAAAGTGCGCAGCGCGTGATTTTTGCGAAATCTTATTAATAAATAATTGATTATATTGATATTTATATTTGACTAAACAGAAATATCAATATAATCAATAGATTAAAAAATACTCGTTTTTATAAATAAAATCATATAGTTATCTAAAAAATAGGCTGTGAGAACAAGACCACCTCATATAAAATGATCTTTTTCTGAGCTATTTTTTACAAAAAGAAGCTGTCATACCGCGCTTTATGCGCGGTATCCAGTTT